>DASUUC010000060.1:0-38180 GCA_036374335.1 Acidimicrobiia bacterium | reverse complement strand
GCCCAGTCTCCGTGGACCCAGGTGTCGTCGAATCGGGACCAATAGGTGGCGATGTACCTCTCTGGCTCGCCCCAGAATCCCCGGGTCATTCCCGGCCACGAGCCCCGAATCACCAGCTCTCCGACTTCGCCCCGCACCGGGTTTCCCTCGTCGCTGTAGACCTCGGCGTCCATGCCCAATGCCGGCTTGCCGAGGGCGGTTGGCTTGATCCCTTGGAGCAGATTGGTGGAGAGGATGCACGCTCCGACCTCGGTGCCTCCGGATATGTTCATTATCGGTCTCGTCCCCTCGCCAACCTCGCCGAACAACCACCACCAGGGCTCCGGGTTCCAGGGCTCGCCGGTCGACCCGAAGAGACGCAACGCCGAGAGGTCGTGTTTGCGCGCCTCCTCTGCGCCGTGGGGTTGTAACGCTCGGACCAGGGTGGGCGACAGGCCGAGGATGGTGAGTCCCATTTCGGATGCCACCTGCCAGATGCGGTCCGGTCCGGGATGATTGGGGGCACCGTCGTAGGTGGCGATCGTGGCGCCGTTCGCCAGCCCTGCGATGACCATCCACGGTCCCATTATCCAGCCCATGTCGGTGGCCCACATCAAGACGTCGTCTCGCTTGACGTCGAGTTGGAACGCCCCTTCCTGGGCCAGTTTCACGGTCAGACCGGCCTGGACATGCACCGCTCCCTTGGGTCGCCCGGTGGTCCCCGATGTGTAGGCGAGCAGGACCGGGTCCTCCGACCAGGTCTTGGCGGCTGCGAGGGGAGGGGCGTCGGGCACGACCTCGTGCCACCAGGCATCTCGGCTCTCGGTCATCGGGGTGGAGGAGCGATCCACGTAGTCCACCACGAGCATGTGGTCGAGACCCCCCGCCATGGCGGCCGCCGCGTCAGCTGTCTCCTTCATCTCGACCAGATTGTCTCTGCGTTCGAAGCCGTTGGCACAGATCATCAGCTTGGGCTTGGGGTCGTCGAGTCGGGTGGCCACTGCCTCAGCCGCGTAGCCGGAGAAGACCGGGATGAAGATCGCCCCGATTCGGGCAACCGCCAATAGGGCGATGACGGCTTCTTGGGACATGGGCAAGAAGACCGCGACCGCGTCTCCGCGTCCCACGCCCAGCGAGGTGATCGCACCGGCCAGTCGCTCGACCTGGTCGAGAAGCTGACCGTATGTCAGTTCTCTGATGTCCCCGTTCTCCTTCTGCGAGCGGACGGCTGGTCTCTGCGGATCCTCACCCGCCCACCGGTCGACGCAGGCCACCGACATGTTGAAGCCCGCCCCCACGAACCAGGTTGCCCAGGGATGACCCCTTGACGTGTCACGCACCGTCGTCCAGGTGGGATCGAAGGGGAGCCCGAGGAAGTCGACCACGGCCTCCCAGAACCATTCGGGCTCGGCGGACGATCGGGCGAGGAGCTCTTCGAATTGTTCGATTCCGTGGGTCAGCATGAACTGGGCGGTGTTGGTCGCCCGGACCTGTTCCGGCTCCGGCGACCATGCGATTTCAAACCTGTCCATCACTGGGCGAGGCTATCGGGAATGCCGTCGATGCGCGGTTGGGGATTCCTAGCCTTGGCCTCGTGACAGATGCCAAGGCCGGCCACGATGATCGGGCATTCGTCAGACGCACTCTGATCATCGCCCTCGTCCTCCTCGGTGTAGCTGCAGTTCTCTGGCTCGCCCTCCGCCTCAGCAACGTCATCTTCATGGTTTTCGTCTCGCTGTTCGTCACGGTCGCATTCGAGCCCCCAGTCCACTTCCTGGCGAAGCGAGGCTGGAGGCGTGGGCCGGCCACGGGTGTGGTCTTCGGAGCGGCATTTGTGCTCGTCGTGTTGTTCATTGGGGCGCTGGTGCCGCTGTTCGTCGGCCAGGTTGAGCGTCTGGTCAACTCGATCCCCGGAATGGTCGAGTCCCTCCTCCTCTTCCTCAGGGACACTCTCGGGTTCGACATCTCAGAGGTTGATGCCGAACGGGTGGGGAGGGACCTGCTCGGCTCGATGCGGGATTTCGGTGGCCCCATCGCCGGTGGCGTTGTCGGCATTGCCTCCAGCCTGTTCGGGTTTCTCATCTTCGCAACCACCGTGGCCCTCTTCTCGTTCTACATGATCGCCGAGCTTCCCCAACTGCAACGGACCGTCCTGTCGTTCATGCCCAAACCACAGCAGCGACGGGCGCTCCACATCTGGGATGTGGCCGTGGAGAAGATGGGCGGGTACATCTACTCACGACTCATCCTCGCCGTGGTCTCGGCCACGATCTCCTATCTCTTTCTCACTGCCCTGGACGTGGAATTCGCCATCTCGTTGGCGATTTGGGTGGGAATCCTCAGCCAATTCGTTCCCGTGGTCGGCACTTACCTCGCCTCGGTCCTCCCCGCTCTGGTGGCCCTGACCTTCAACGACATCGGGACGACAGTCTGGGTCATCGTCTTCTTCGTGGGCTATCAGCAGCTGGAGAACTACCTGATATCGCCGCGGATAACCGAGCGCACCATGGAGATACACCCCGCCATTTCGGTGGGGGCGATCATCATCGGGGCAACGCTGATGGGAGGGATCGGTGTCATTTTCGCCCTTCCGATGGCCGGGATCATCGAGGCCATCATCTCGGAGACGAGGAGGTCCTATGACGTGGTCCTGGACGGTGACGAGCCCGCGTCGGGCAACTGACGCCTCCGGCTGGGCATTATCCGGCTCGACCCTCTAGTGTGTGAGGTCGGCACCCCGCAAGGGGTGCAGTTACCCCTAGTTCGGAGGAAACTAAGTGAAAGTAACAAAGCCCTTTGGGCTTAGGCTGCTTGCGCTCCTCGCCGTTTTCGCCATGGTCCTAGTGGCATGTGACTCCACTACCGGAGATACAACCACGACCGCCGACGGAGACGATGCTGAGGTGACAACCACAGCCGACGGCGGCGATGGTGATACCACCACCACCACTGCCGAAGGTGATGGTGGCGGCGAAGCCGGCTTTGACACCTATACCCTGGGCATCTTCGAAGATGTGACCACGGACAACCCGTGGTCGTATCTCGACAGCTCCGGTAGCGATGTCTGGGTCGGATATGTCATTGACCCAACACTGGGATCACCCTACGACATCAACCTGCCCGGTCTCGAAGTGGCTCCAGACCTGGCTGCGGGCGAGCTCGAGCCCGTTGTGCAGGATGGTGACAACTGGGTCGGGACCATCACCCTGCAAGAGGGTCTGACCTGGTCCGACGGTGAGCCCATCACCGCACAGGACTATGTCTTCACCTACGAGACTGCAAGGGACTTTGGTCTGACTGCCAACTGGCCCGACTACCTCGATGCTGCCGCCGAGGATGTCCCCGGTGTGACCGGTGTCGAGGCGGTTGACGATGTGACCATCCAGGTCACCTTCAACACCGAGCCCGGCCTGGCGATCTGGGGACTGGGCAATGGACCCCCCCTCATGCCGATTCTGCCCGAGCACTTCTGGGGCCCGGTCGTCGAAGAGGCATCTGCCACGGATACCCCGCGTGATGCGCTGATCGCCGCGTCCGGTGTCGGCGCCCCTTCTTCCGGTCCCACCGTCTTCGGTGAGATCCAGGAGGGCAGCTTCGCGGCGAGCACGGCGAACGCCAGCTACCACGCCACCGGTGAGGAGATCACGTCCGGCGACGTGACGTACACACTTGGACCACTCGCGGAGAACTTCAACTACCCGCTGTACAGCGGGCAGGAAGCCGCGGTGTTGGCTCTCGCCAATGGTGAGGTCGACCTGCTGTTGAACCCATTGGGTATGCAGCGTGGTCTTCGTGACCAGGTCGCCGACAATGAGGATCTGACCGCCGTGGTCAACCCGACGAACGGTTACCGCTTCCTTGCGTTCAACCATTCCCGTGCCCCGATGTCCGATCCTGCGTTCCGTGACGCGCTCACGGCCATGATCAACAAGGAGTACGTGACGGAGAACCTGCTCCAGGGAGCCGCTTTCCCGCTGTATGTGCTTCTGCCTGAGGGCAACGAAGCCTGGTACAACGAGGAAGTTGCGACGGAGCTGGCCGAAGCAGGCTATGCCGGGTTGGAAGACGACCAGCGTCGCGCCACCGCAATCGGTCTCCTGACCGATGCCGGCTACACCTGGCCCGAGGGCGCAGCCCCTGGCTGGTACGACGCAGACGGCGCCAACTACTCGGCGGAGCCCGCCGAAGGGTTGACATTCACGGCTGCGGGCGGCGACATCATCGGACCCGAGGGTGAGGCCATCGAAACCCTCGAGTTGATCCATCCGAACGCCGGTTACGACCCGCTTCGTGCCACCTTCGGTGGTTACATCGCTGGTGTGGCCCGTGAGATCGGTATCCCGGTCTCTTCGGTCCCGACCGACTTCGGAAAGATCATCGACATCGTCTTCGAGTTCGATGAAGAGGCGGCGGTGTACACCTCGCCATTCGACATGTTCATCCTCGGCTACTCGCTGGGTAACCCGACGTTCCCCACGTTCCATGATTCGTTCTTCGGAACTGGTGGAGACTCGAACAACACCCAGTACAGCTCTGAGGAGTTCGATGGGTTCGCGGAGCAATTCGCGAACGCGCAGACCGTCGAAGAGGCGTACGCGACAATGTGGGAGATGGAGCGCCTGATTGCTCAGGACAAGCCACATGTCCCGCTGTTCGACACCGGAATCCTCGAGTTCTACAACAACAGGGTGGAGTTCCCGTTCACGGAAACTCTCTCCGGGCTGCAATTCGACAACGGATTCCCCGACGCCGTCAGTGCCAAGTAGCTAGATAAGAGAAGAGGTGAGAGGCTGGGCCTGCTGCGGTGGGCCCAGCCGCCACCTCAATCGATCCGGATATTGCCCGAGAAGAGCCTTAAGGAAGAACGTCCCAGATGCTGCGATTTCTGACCCGTCGCCTCATCCAGATGTTCATCCTGTTCATCATCTTCCTCTCCGTGGTCTGGCTGCTATTGCACTTGATGCCGGGCGACATCTCCGACACGCTGATCGGAGACCCCAACATCCCTCTTTCCACCAGACTCGAGTTGCAGGAGCGTCTCGGCCTCAACCAGCCCCTCCACATCCAGTACTGGACATATGTCACGAACTTCTTCAAGGGCGAACTGGGTGTGAGCTTCAGCCGCTACCCCCAGGATGTCTGGAACATCCTCTGGGAGGCGATTCCCCGCACGCTGGTCTTGGTTCTCACCGCGACTCTCATCGCCTATTGGATGGGCTTCAAGTCCGGCAAGCTCATTGCCTGGGGCCGTGGCGGCAAGACTGAACAGAGCTTCATCGTGGGTGGCATCTTCTTACAGACGGTCTTCTATCCCTGGTTCGCCATCGTGATGCTGTGGACGTTTGGCTTTTTCTTCGGCTGGTTTCCCATCGGCCGCTTCATCTCAGTCGGTCTTTGGCAGGGCTCGGGATTTGACGCCTCCTCCATCTTCCAGCAGCTGATTCTCACGACGTTCATCGCATTCTTCGTATACCTCGGAGCGAGGTCAATCATCAAACGAGCGGCGCCGACCCTGGTCACCCAGCAACGTCTGCAGCGTGTGGTCGCAGGCCTGATAATTCTCGTTCTGGTCGCCTT
The DNA here is from genome assembly GCA_036374335.1 of Acidimicrobiia bacterium. Taxonomy (GTDB): domain Bacteria; phylum Actinomycetota; class Acidimicrobiia; order Spongiisociales; family ZC4RG35; genus JANQRA01. Next base: position 32,624 of record DASUUC010000060.1, on the reverse strand, counting down.
TTGGTACTACCACCCCGCTCGTACCTACGTGGCCGATGTCGTCTGGCACACGGTGCTGCCGGTGGCAACACTGGGATTGGTGTTGTTCGGTGCGGTGATGTTGATCACCAGGACATCGATGCTGGAGACTCTGGGTGAGGACTACATCCTCACCGCACGGGCCAAGGGGCTACCGAAAGGTGTCATCCGGGATCGTCACGCCGCTCGCAACGCGCTTCTGCCCGTGGTCACGTCTTTCGTACTCGCGCTGGGAACGGTCATCGGCGGGGCCATCATCACCGAGGAGATCTTCTCCTGGCCAGGCATGGGGAAACTGTTCCTGGACGGGATCATCGTCTCCGACATACCCTTGGTGGCCGGGGCCCTCGCCCTCACCGGTGTTCTCACACTGTTCGCACATCTGGTCGTTGACGTCCTGTACACCGTTCTCGATCCAAGAATCCGCATATCCTGAGGCGATAGCAAATGGCAACCAAGGAGACAACACACCTCGACGAGACCATCCCTGAGGAGGCCGAAGCGGCGGCGACTTTCGAAGAACTGCTCGCTGGTCGTGATGTCGCCACGGAGCCGTTGTGGAGGATCCGTCTCCGGCTGTTCCGCCGCTCGTTCGCCAAGAACTGGGGACTCTTCACAGAGTCCAAGATGGGGATCGTCGGACTCATCATCATTGCCGTCTTCGGGCTGATGGCCATTGCTCATCCCATCCTCATGTCGACGGTGTGGGACCCGGTCATCTACGACCCGGTGAGTGGTTATGACGCCGTGTTCACCGAGTTCACGATCGTCGAAGATGACGCCCTGGTCGACGAAACCTCCGAGATTGGCATAACCGACGCCAGATTCGAATTGAATCCCACCGTCGACGTCGGGGACACGGTGAGGATCCCGGCTCAGCCCGCACCCCCGACCCTGGGTGGCGAGGAGGGACGTGCCCATTTCCTGGGCACCGACCCGCAGGGTCGTGACATCTTCTCCCAGCTGCTCTACGGTGCTCGTGCGGCATTTCTGTTGGGCTTCGTCGCCGCGTTCACCACAGTGTTCATCGCCACCACCGTCGGTTCCATCGCCGCCTACTACGGGGGCAAACTGGACGGGTTCCTGATGCGGACCGCCGACCTGATCCTGCTCATGCCCCTCCTGCCGCTGTTGATCGTCTTGAGCGCCGTGGTCCAGATCAACATGATCATGTTGGGCATCATGATCGGGGTTCTGGGTGGCTTCGGTGGAGACGCCATCATCCTCAAATCCCAGGCACTCTCGATCAAGGTCAAGTCATACATCGACGCTGCCCGCGTTGCCGGTGGTGGTGACGGCCATATCATCTTCCGGCACATCATCCCCAATGTGGTCCCGCTCAGCCTGCTCTACATGATGTTCGGGGTCACTACGGCGATCGCCCTCGAGGCAACGTTGTCCTTCCTCGGTCTGCTCAACATCCAGATGTCCTGGGGGATCATGATCAACACCGCATCGACGCAGGGCTACCTCCTCAGTGGTACCAGCTATTGGTGGCTGCTCTTCCCAGCTGGTCTTGCGGTCTCGTTCCTTGCCTTCGGCTTCTTCGTGGTGGGCCGGGGCATGGACGAGGTGATCAACCCTCGACTGCGCGCCCGGTAGGAGAAAGGGCTTGAGATGACACTCTCGATGGAGAACCTACAAACACGTCGGGTCGATCCCAACCAGCCGCTGTTGGAGGTCGACGATCTGGTGATGCACTACAAGATCAAAGCCGGCGATGTCTCGGCGGTGGACAACGTTAGTTTCACCATCCATCAGGGAGAGGCAGTGGGCCTGGTCGGGGAGTCGGGTTGTGGCAAGACTTCCGCTGCCCTCTCGTTGCTTCGTCTCCTGCCTGCAAATGCGGAGTACATCTCGGGTCAGATCCGGCTCAACGGCGATGACCTGCTCCAGTTGACCGAAGAGGAGATGCGAGAGCGCCGTTGGAAGGACATTGCCATGGTCTTCCAGGGTGCGATGAACTCATGGAACCCGGTCTATCGGGTGGGCGAGCAGATTCGCGAAGTGCTGGACACTCATTATCGGGGCGAGATGACCATCGAGGAGCAGGATCGGCACATCGAGGCCCTGTTCCGCGCGGTCGGGCTGCCGCCAGAGATGGCAGCTCGGTATCCCCACGAGTTCTCCGGGGGCATGCGACAGCGGGCGGTGATCGCAATGGCTCTGGCATGCAGCCCGGATTTGATCATCGCAGACGAGCCCACCACTGCTTTAGACGTGATCGTCCAGGACCAGATCCTCAGAGAGCTGAAACGTATCCAGGCCGAGATGGGGATGTCCATCCTCTATATCTCCCACGACATAGCCGTCATCGCCGAGGTGACCGACTCCCTCGGAGTGATGTATGCCGGCAAGCTGGTCGAGTACGGTCCGACCTCGGAAGTCTTCTCCCGGCCCCGACACCCTTACGCCTATCTGCTGCTGCGGTCCACACCGTCGATCACCGGGCCGCGCCGCAAGTTGGCGCCACTCGAGGGTGAGCCACCCGACCTCTTGAACCCGCCGACGGGATGCCGCTTCCATCCCCGCTGTCCGTTCGCCACCGAGAAGTGCGTCGTTGAAGAGCCCCCACTCGAAGAGATCTTCGAGGGCCACCGGGTGGCTTGCTGGAACTACGAGGAAGTGCCCGAGCTGGAGAGGGAGTTGGTGAGGTGACTGCACCAGTCCAGGTGAAGACCAAGCCGCTGGTCGAGGTCACCGATCTCAAGAAGCTCTTCCCCATCTCCCGGGGGATGTTCCGGGCACCCAACGAGTTCGTCCACGCCGTGGACGGGATCAACTTCGCCATCGCACCCGGCGAGAGTCTCGGTCTCGTCGGGGAATCGGGTTGTGGCAAGTCGACCACAGGTCGAATGCTGGTCAAGCTGTTGGAGCCGACCGAGGGCCACATTCAGTTCAGCGACGGTGAGTATCAGCGGGATGTCGCCAACGTCAGCCGTTCTGAGATCAAGGAGTTCCGTTCCCGGGTCCAGATGATCTTCCAGGACCCTTATGAGTCCATGAACCCGCGGCGCACCGTCTTCGACACCGTGGCAGAGCCGCTGGCGGTGCAGAAGGTGGGAACCATCCCCGAGCGGGAGGAGCGAGTTCTCGATCTGCTCGGCCTCGTCGGGTTGACCCCGCCGGAAATCTTCCTCTTCCGCTACCCCCACGAGCTATCCGGAGGGCAGCGGCAGCGTGTCGCTGTCGCCCGGGCGTTGGTGATGAACCCCCGGTTCGTCGTCGCCGACGAGCCGACGTCGATGCTCGACGTCAGCATCCGGATATCGATCATGGAGTTGATGACCGCTCTCGCCGAGCGACTCGGCGTGTCATACCTCTACATCACCCACGACCTCGCGGTCGCCCGCTACATGTGCGATCGGATCGCGGTCATGTATCTGGGCAAGATCGTCGAGATCGGGCCCACCGAAGAGATCCTCGCCAACCCCCGCCATCCCTACACTCGTGCGCTGCTGTCTGCGGTGCCGGTGCCGGACCCGACGTTTCACCGGACGCCGGTTGAGATCAAAGGTGGCATCTCCAAGGCGATCAACCCCGCGCCCGAATGCCGTTTCATCGAGAGGTGTCCCTTCGCCGCCGAGGTGTGCCGGGAGAACCCGCATCCGGAGATGTTCGAGGTCGGTGAGCAGCACTACGCCGCCTGCTACCGGATCAACGAAATCTGATCCGTGACTGGGTGAGCCTGGTCGACACCCAAGAGGGGGCTGTCAGGGGGCCACGTATCCCTTGGCTGGTCACCTTCCTGGCGCGCCGCGGGCTGTGGGCGTTGATCACCCTGATCGTCTATCTCGCCGTCGTCTTCATCCTCATCCAGGTATGGGTGCCGTTCAACTTCGCCACCCCCGCCAGGCTGGCCGGCCCTGACGCCTATCAGGCGGCCTTGGAGGCGCTTGGACTGGACCGGCCGCTCACCGAGCGGCTGTTCGAGTTCGTAGGCGGTCTGGTGACATTCGACCTCGGGACTTCGTTCACCGGCGATCCGGTCACCACGATGATCGCCGACACCGCCCCAGTGACCATCTTCATATTCGCGGTGGGGGCTTTGCTCGCCTTCGTGATCGGTGAGAGCCTGGGCCGATTTGGAGCCTGGCACCGCAACTGGCCCACCAGGTCGATTCTCTCCACGATCGGAGTTCTGTTCACGACTATTTTCCCGCCATTCCTGGTCTTCCTGATCGCATTCTTTCTGCGAGACCCCTTCTGGGATTTGCGTGAGGCCATGGGTCTTCCCATTGACAGCCTGGAAGTGTGGAGGGATGTCGCCGTGGAGCAGAACGAGGTCATGTTGCTGATGTCTCTGGCGCTGCTGGGGGCTGTGATCGGCGGGGCGTTGGTTCGCATATGGGCACACCGCAATCGGGTGCGATGGGTGGCGGCATCAGCTCTGCCAGTGACAGTTGTCGCCGCCGTGGTAGGCGTCGGGCTCGCAGGATTTGGTGCCGAGGCGATCGACCTGTTGTACAGGTCGGAGATGTCTCAGACCGTCGCCACCGGGAGCCCGCTGCTGGTCCTGGTGGGAGTGGTGCTGATCACCTTCGGTCAGGTGATGTTCATGATGAAGGTCGGCATCGAGGATGAACGGAACGAGGACTACGTACTCACCGCCCGGGCGAAGGGGTTGACCGAGGAGGTGGTGCGCGACCGTCATGTGGCGCGCAATGCGCTCGCTCCAGCGATCGCAGGCTCCTTCCTGGCCCTACCCACGATCATCGCGGGGATGGTGATCATTGAGTTCGGTCTCGAAGTCCGCGGACTCTCCTGGGCGTTCTTCAATGCGGTGGAGACTCAGGACATCCCATTGATCATGGGCGTGCTCGTCGTTCTCGGCGTGATGGGTATCGGGCTCCGAGTCGTGGCCGATCTGGTCATCGCCTATCTCGATCCGAGACAGAGAAGGGCCTGAATGGCCGTGGTCACGGTCCCGAGACGAAAGAGCCGACGGGTCCAACCCATGGCCAATGCCAAACTCGTGTCTGGCCTAGCCCTGGTGGTGTTCTTCCTCCTGCTGATCCTGGCTCATCCCCTGTTCCAAGCCACGATCTGGGATCGTGAATTCAGGGTTTACGACCCGTTCATCGGCTATGACACCCAGGTGGTCCATCCCGCCGGGCCCTCGGCCGATCATTGGCTGGGGACCGATTCCCTAGGCCGCGACGTGGTATCGATGTTCACATATTCTGCCAGATACAGCGTGGTGGTGGCCCTGTCGGCCGGGTTGGCCATTGGAGCAGCGTCCTTGCTGTTCGGCTCGATTGCCGCCTACAAACGAGGCTGGATCGACAGCGTCGTCACCCACTTCAGCGACGCAATGGTGTTCCTTCCCGCCCTTCTCGCCGTTTACATCATCGGTGTCGGTCAGGACCCTGGCGAATTCGGGGCGCTGGCCGTGGGAGTCACATTCGGCGTTCTCTACGGGCTGGGCCCTGCCACCGCCACGGTGCGCGCCGCCGCCCTCGGTGTGATGGCAAAGCCGTTCATCGATGTCGCCCGTCTTGCGGGGGCAGGGATGACCCGGACGGTGACCCGTCATCTCCTTCCTCATCTGGTGCCGCATGCCGCGGTGCAGGCGATGATCGGCGTGGCGGGGGCGGTCACTGCAGAGGCGTTCCTCGCTTTTCGCAGCGGCGTGGGGGACAACATCGGCTTCGGTTACCTCGTCTTCGAAGGTCTCACTTGGGGTGAATTGTTCGCCGGGGTGCTGGAGACTCCCTGGTGGGTGATGTCGACTGGCGCCGCCGGGATCACACTCCTCGCCGGTGCTTTCTTCCTGATCGGGGCCGGTTTGCGGGAGATCTTCGACCCTCACAGCCTCGACCCGCGCAAGGTGGATTAGGGCTCGAAAATCGACTTGTAGAAAACGACGCTGCCTGTGATGGGGACCTTCCCCATGCCCCGGACAGCCACTGAGTCACAGGCGAAGTCGAGCCGGTGGATCGAGTTGTTCGGGTTGACTTGAACCAGGAATTCGGTGCTGATCGAGCACGCTCCGACGGGGACATCTGATTGGCCCTCCGGCCTGTACACCTGCGCCAGACTCAGGGCTTCCGTCTCCCGGTCCATCTCGAAGCTGATCCCCCGCAGGTGGTCCCCCGTCCACATGTCGAGGAAGACAGGCTCGGGTGAGGCCCCGAAGTGGGACGGCGGGTAGATCCCGAGATTCGCCTCCGCCATCTCCCAGGTCTCTTCACCAACAGTGACAGTGCCTCCGATCTCCGGGAGGTCTCTTTCGACGATCATGTCGGACGGCAGCGCGACGTACCCCTGGAGCGAGATCGTCCCGTTGTCCCTGATATCGACCAAATCCGGGCATACCACCCGGGCGGCGGCGACGCCGATCTCCTCGTTGTTCTCGCCGGCGGTGAATGCGCAGTCGTCGGGCTCGGGGAAGAAGGCGAGCCCGTCGTAGGACATCTGAGTGATGGTCAATGGGTTCGGCTCGAAGAAGATCCTGGTTCGCTCGTCACCGAGCCCGTAGCTGGGCCCGTCGACGTTGCGCTCCAATGTGATGCTCCCTTCCCTTGCTCCGCTGACCTCGAGCTCCCCGCCGATGGCGGTCGGAACGAAGTCGAGGGTCCCGTCAGATGTTTCGGATGCCTCTGCAAAACCCTCAGAGAATGCTGGTTCGTCCGGGACGAGCCACAGGGCGAGGCCGACGACTCCCGCCACGATCAGGCCGCCACTCCCGAGGAGGACGCCCAAACCCTTCCAGATCATCTCCTACCCAACGACATTTTCAGTGAGGATAGAAGTCTTCCGATACTTGCCCGTATGACATCCCGGGTAGGAGACAACCCCGCAGATACCATGCGGGCGCCTGTGCGAATGCTCCGCGTCACCTCTCTGCTCACCGTCACGGCCCTGGTGCTCGGGGCATGTTCGGGGGAGACGGCGGCGATCACGACGACATCGACCACACAACCCGCCGCGACCACCACGACGCTGCCACCGGACCCGGCGGTAGAGGGCCCGGTCTTGCGGGTCGGGCTCGCCGGTGGTTTGACCACGGCGAACTGGTGGGCGGCGATGGGACCGGAGTCGACCGCGGAGAATCAGGCGGTCCTCGCCGGAACCAAACCATCGTTGTTTGCCCTCTCCTATCCGGGATTTGCCCTGATTCCGGCTTTGGCAGCGAGCACCGCTCCGGCTTCGGCGACCCAGCGTGGCTCGGTTTGGGTGGTGGAACAGCCAATGCGTGGTGATGTCACCTGGTCGGACGGAGAACCGGTGACGGCTCGCGACCTCGCCTTCTACTTCGACGTCGTCCGTGAATTCAACCTCGGGCCCGGTCATGCCGAGCACTTTCCAGGAGCCGTGACCGATGTATCAGCCGTAGACGACGTCACCGTGCGCGTCGAGTTCAGCACCTCGCCATCTGTCACCGATTGGCAGACAGGCGTGGCGATGGCACCCTTGGTTCCCTCCCATTTCTGGAAGCCTCATGTTGAGGCGGCCAGGGAGGCCGCCATTGAAACCAGATCCGGCACCAGCGACCAGGAGGCTCGTGCTGCCCTGGCAGCATCCTCAGTCGCCGACGACGACCCCGACAACGATCTGACACCCGAAACGGTGACCGACGAAGAAGTCGAGTCCCATCTGGCGAGGGTGGCCGCCGAGGCGGGGAAGGCTCATCTCCTCGCGATCGAGTCACCCATGGAACCGTCAGCCGGATCCCTCGTGTTCGAATCGTGGGCACCAGGGGATCCCGCCGTTACCGTTTCCAACCCGGAGTACTTCGCCAGAGGCACCGAGACCACCCAATACTCCGATGGCTCGGTTCGGGTCGCCGCCGCCGAGTTGGGTGACAACGTGTATGGCGGCAACGCGTCCGGGGAGGTGACCGGCCACGCCGTCGTCGGGCCATTCATCTCCGCAGTCGAGTGGCACGAGTATGCAGATACAGCTGAGGCCTACGACGCGCTGCAGTCGGGCGACGTCGACTTCGTCTTCGATCCCGACGGGATGAGTTTGTCCCAATACAACGAGTTGGTCGCCCACGGCGACGTCGGCCTGTCGATCAGTGAGGGGGACGGATTCCGTTTTCTCGGGTTCAACTTGCGCAAGCCGCCGATGTCCGATCCCGTGTTCCGCAAGGCATTGGCGACGGTGATCAACAAGGACCTCTTTGCCTCCACGCTGTTCAACGGGACGTTGTTTCCCGCCAACTCGGTGATTCATCCCGGCATCGCCTCCTATCACAACAGTGAGATCGCTCACCCCGGATTTTCGAACGGCGAGCCGATGGACGAGGCAGACCGGTACGAGGCGGCGGCCGCGATGTTGTCTGACGCCGGATACACCTGGGAGACCGCGCCGGAGGCCGTCTTCGACGATGAGGGGAACTTCGTCGACATCACACCCGGTGTGGGGCTCACCCTGCCGAATGGCGTTGCCGTACCCGAGCTCACGATCCTGGCTGCCCCGGGCTCGGTGGAAGATCCGATGCGAGTCACCTTCGCCCTTTGGATCGAGCAGTGGATGACCGATCTTGGAATGAGTGTCAGCACCGAGCCCACCGACTTCGAGACCATCATCGATACGGTGGTCTCGCCGGACTCCTCGGAAGCCGCGACGTCGTGGGACCTTCATGTCCTGGGATGGGGACGCCCTGATGTGGCCATGCCCGGCCTCACCCTCGTGGCGCTGTTTCACTCCCGCAACGGTGTCGATGTGGGTGGACAGAACACGACGGCCTACGCCAGTCCCGAGTTCGACGCCGCTGCCGATTCCTTCGTCGCCTCTTCGACCGTGGAGGAGGCGGTGCGCTGGACCAAGGAGATGGAACGGATCGTCTCCGAGGATCTGCCCTACGTGCCCCTCTTCCGGGATCCGGTGATCGAGGGCTTTGGCTCCCATGTGGACTTCGCGGTGGATGCGATCATGGGTGGACATGGCTCTGTGCCCACGGCGTGGCCCGCAACGATTCGCATCGACCGCTGAGCGCCTGACTCGCCTCTTCGGTGCCATATTCTGCGCCGGGCTGGCGGTCACGGCCTGCAACGCAAGCGAAGGTGGACCGCTCTCACCTCGGCCGGCCCCTTCGGTGATCTCCACGACTACGACGAGCGTTCCTGACACGACGACCACGGCGGCGGCGGCTCTGGACACGACGGACTACTCATGCGAGACGGAGTTTTGTCTCGTCTACCACATTTCCCCGACAGCCTCCTGGTCCGATGGTGACCCGGTCACCGCGGACGACTTTGCCCACACCGCCGAGGTGCATCAGGACCTGGAGATAACCGACACCACACCCCGATACGACCTGATCGAAGCCATCGATGTCATCGACGACAAGACATTCCAGCTCTCCTTCCGCTCGTCCTTCGGTGCATGGGAGACCCTCTTCGACAGGGTCTATCCGGCGGGGAAGTCTGCTGACGACGTGGTCGATCTCCCCGCCTCGGGACCCTTCGAGTTCGCGGAGTGGACGGAGGGAGACCAGGTGAGCATCACTCGTGATCCTGACTGGTGGTCCTCTGCGGACCCCATCAGCGGGGATCGTGCCGGTGACGTCGAGGCGATCAGGTTCGTGTTCATCGACACCCTGGAGGAGATGGTGGATGCCCTGGAGGACGGTGAAATCGACGTGTTCTCCGCTCGTCCCGATATCACCTCTCTCTCCCGGCTGGAGACGATGGAGAGCGCCAACTTCACCCTGGCTCCTGGCCCGTTCTGGGAGCACATCGACTTCCACCACGACGACCCCATGCTGTCCCGGCGTTGGCTGCGTGAAGTGTTCTCGCTGGCCATCGACCGGGAGAAGATCCTGGACCGTACGGTTCGGCTGCTCGATCCCACCGCGGATTCTCTCGACAACACGGTGTTCATGGGCAATTCCACCGGCTACGAGGCTCACTTCGAGGACGCTCACGACCCCGACCGGGCCGAGCGTATCCTCGTTGACAACGGATGTGCTCGAGGCGAGGGCGGGATCTACGATTGTGACGGGACCCGACTGTCTTTCACCTGGGCGTCGACCAACGACGATCCGGCGCGAGCCGAGATCCTGGCGTCGGTGAGAGAGGACCTCGGGGCGGTAGGCATCGAGATACTCACCGACTTGAGAACCCCTTCGGATTTCGTGACCCGAGACTTCCTGTTCGGTGGTCCCGGCGTGTGGCAGCTGATCAACTTCTCCTGGCGAGCACATCCCGACCCGATGCCGGCCAACACCACCTACTTCTGCGGCCGTGCCGGCGACCTCAACGTCAATCGCTATTGCTCCGATGAGGTCGAGGCGTTGATCCGGGCCACCGAGACCATCGTGGAGCCATCCGATCGGATCGAGACGTACAACATGGCCGATCGGCTCTACCTCGATGATCTCGCGGTCATCCCTCTCTACCAAAAGCCTGTTCTGATGGCGTGGAGCACCGAGATCTCCGGTCCCCGGCCCAACTACGGCTTCTCGTCAGACCTGTGGAATGTGGCGTCGTGGTCGGGCAAGGAGGCGATTGTGGTGGCGCTGCCTGCCGAACCCACCGAGCTCAACCCGATGGTCCGTAGCGACGAGAGCGCGAATGTGATCTTGGGGACGCTTCTGTACGGTGCTTTCGGCATGAATCCGTCCCATGAGTATGTCCCCGTTCTCGTCGAGTCGGTCGAAATCATCGAAGGGCGAAAGTGATGCCCGGCCCGCTCCATGGTCTGGTAGTCACCGAGTTGGCTGGCCTCGGCCCAGCCCCATTTTGCGGAATGGTGCTGGCCGACCTGGGCGCTGAGGTCATCAGGGTCGACCGGATTGGAGGACAGACCGTCCCCATCGGTTCGGTCGACAACGACGTGCTCAGTAGAGGGAAGCAGTCGATATCGGTCAACCTCAAGGACGAGGCAGGTGTCGAGGTCGTCCTCCGCACCGTGGCCCGCTCTGATGCGCTCATAGAGGGCTTCCGCCCCGGGGTAGCCGAGCGCTTGGGAATGGGTCCCGCCGAGTGTCTGGCCCGCAACCCGGCACTCGTCTACGGGCGCATGACGGGTTGGGGCCAAATCGGCCCTTTGGCCACGACTGCCGGTCACGACATCGACTACATCGCACTATCGGGGGCGCTGCACTCGATCGGTCCTCCTGACCAGCCGCTTCCGCCATTGAATCTGGTCGCCGACTTCGGTGGCGGGGGGATGTTGCTCGCTCTTGGCGTGCTCGCCGCGATCATCCATGCCCGCACGACCGGAGAAGGTCAAGTGGTCGATGCAGCAATGGTCGACGGATCGGCCTTGCTCATGGCATCCCACCATGGATACCTCGCCGAGGGATGGTGGCAGCCCGAGCGTGGCAGCAATCTGCTCGACGGGGCAGCCCCCTTTTATCGCACCTATCGCACCGCCGATGGCGGGTACGTGGCTGTTGGCGCCCTGGAACCTCAGTTCTTCTCCGAGCTGTTGGCCGGCCTGGACTTGAATGCCGAAGATGTCGGCCCACAGAACGACCGGGAACAGTGGCCCGAGATGCGGCGGATCTTCGCCGAGTGTTTCGAGAAGCGAAACCGTGACGAGTGGGCTACCCACTTCCAAGGCGTCGACGCCTGTGTCGCCCCGGTGCTCTCGATGACCGAGGCGCCGAATCATCCCCACAACATCGAGCGAGGGACCTTTGTCGAAGTCGATGGTGTGGTCCAGCCCGGGCCCGCCCCCCGTTTCTCGGCGACACCACCCGAAATCGGCCGGCCCCCGGCGATGCCCGGCGGGGACACGGACCGAGTGGCGTCAGCGGCAGGTTTTAGTCAGGCGCAGATCGTTAAGCTCCGAGAGTCCGGAGCTATTGCCTGACCCAGCGGAGGAAACGTGACAGTCAACGCTGCTGCCCTCACCGAGCGAGCAGAGATCGACGCCTTGATCGAAGGCAAGACGATCATCGACTCTTTCAACAGGAACGCTGACATCTATGCCAATGAGCCCGCCATTCACTGGAAGGACGGTGACTGGGAGAGTCTGTCATGGGGCGAGTACCGCGATGTGGTTCACAAGGCGGCAGCCGGTCTCGAAACCCTGGGAGTGGGCGATGGCGAGTTCGTCGCCATCATGGCCGGCAATCGGCCCGAACACGTGATCGCCGACTATGCGACGGTCCATACCGGGGCGACGCCAGTCACGATCTACTCCACCCTGGCTGCCACCCAGATCCAGTACATCGCCGACAACTGCAAGGCAACCGTGGCGATCCTGGAAGATCTCGACTTCATGAAGCGATGGGAGGAGATCCGTTCCGAGTTACCCAACCTGCGTTACATCGTCCTCATGTCTGGGGCGGAGAACTACGACACCGTCGATTGGGTGCTGAGCTGGGACGACCTCCTGGCACGGGGGGTCCATCGTCTCGAAGAGGACCCGCAGGTGGTCACCCGCTCCGCCGCAGCCATCACTCCAGACGCCCTGGCCACCCTGATCTACACCTCGGGCACCACGGGGACGCCCAAAGGGGTGATGATCAGCCAGCGCAACGTGGTATGGACTCTGGAGAGTCTGCGCCGCGCCGCCGACCTCGAAATGGGCCAGCGTATGGTGTCCTACCTCCCGCTGGCGCATGTCGCCGAGCGTCTGGCGACCCACTACATGGGCACGTACCTGGCCGGCCAGGTCTGGTATTGCCCCAGCCTCGCCGGAGTCCTCGAGTACATCCAGCATGCGAGGCCCACCCTGTTCGTTGGAGTCCCCAGGGTATACGAGAAGTTCCACTCCCGTCTCCAGGCACGCTTCGCCGAGGCCGAGGGTCTCAAGGGCACGATCCTGAACAAGGCGCTCGAGCTCAACGCCAAGCGAGTGGACGCCGAGCAGGCGGGGAAAAAGGCCCCGGCTCTGGCCGGCCTGCTGGACGGACTGGCACTCTCCAAGGTGCGCGACGGCCTCGGGATGGATCAGGTCAAGATCGCGGTCACGGCGGCGGCACCCATCAACGCCGACCTGGTCAGGTTCTTCCACATCATCGGCGTACCGCTGCACGAGATATACGGCATGTCGGAGAACACCGGACCTGCAACCCTCACCTACCCGCACATCAAGTTCGGCTCGGTGGGAAAACCGCTCCCCGGTGTCGAGGTGAAGACCGCCGATGACGGTGAGCTGTTGATTCGCGGGGGCATCGTCAGCAACGGCTACTTCAAGCTGGATGATGCAACCCGGGAGACTTTCGACTCCGAGGGATGGCTCCATTCGGGGGATCTGGCCCGCATAGACGATGACGGCTGTGTCTGGATCGTGGGAAGGAAGAAAGAGATCATCATCACCGCGGCCGGCAAGAACATCGCCCCGGCGAAACTGGAGACCCTCCTCGGCAACCATCCTCTCATCTCCAAAGCATGCATGATCGGGGACCAGCGCAAGTTCCTCAGCATGATCATCGCCCTCGACCACGAGGAGGCACCGGCCTGGGCGGAAGCCAAAGGGCTGGAGTACCGGGGTCTGGAGAGCTTCTCGCAGAAGCCTGAGGTCCAAGAAGAGGTGGCGAAGGCGGTGGCCGAAGCCAACGAGACAGTGGCTCGGGTGGAGCAGGTCAAGAAGTGGGTCATCGTGCCCGACGTGTGGACACCCGACAGCGGTGAGATCACACCCTCGCTCAAGTTGAAGCGCCGCGTCGTACTCGACAAGTACGCCGAGCAGATCGAGTCGCTGTACGCCGGAGTCTGATCTGCGCATGCCGCGGGTCATCTTCGAGTCAGACCACGACCTTTTTCGGGAAACGGCCCGGAGATTCATCGACAACGAGATCGTCCCTCATGTGTCGAAATGGGAGCACGCGGGCAAGGTCGACAAGGAGATGTTCCGCAACGCCGGACAGGCGGGCCTTCTCGGAATGGCCATTCCCGAGGAGTACGGCGGCGGGGGAGTGGACGACTTCAGGTTCAACGCCGTGATCGTCGAAGAGGTGATGGCGGCGGACGCCTTCGCCTCCGGCATGTGCATCACTCTCCACAACGATGTCGTGCTTCCCTATTTCCTCGAGCTATCCACACCGGAGCAGAAGGAACGGTGGTTTCCCGGTCTCGTGTCCGGTGAGTTGATGACCGCCATTGCGATGACAGAGCCCGGAGCAGGCTCCGACCTCGCCGGGATCAAAACGACGGCGATCCGCGACGGTGACAGCTATGTGGTGAACGGCTCGAAGACGTTCATCACCAACGGCATCAACTCCGATCTGGTGGTAACCGTGGTCAAGACCGACCCAACGCAACAGCATGCCGGGATGAGCCTGCTCGTCATCGAAGAGGGGATGGAGGGCTTCTCCCGAGGCCGCAACCTGGAAAAAATCGGGCTCCATGCCCAGGACACTGCGGAGCTGTTCTTCGACGACGTGCGGGTGCCCGTCGACAACGTGCTGGGAGAGGAGGGGAGGGGTTTCGCGTACCTCGTCGACCACCTCCCCCAGGAGCGCCTCTCACTGTCGGTCGGAGCGATCGCCCATGCCCAGACGGCGTTCATCTGGACCCTCGACTACATCAAGGATCGACACGCCTTCGGCCAGCCCATCGGTTCTTTTCAGACGGTGAAGCACACGATGGCCGAGATGCGCACCGAGTTGGACATCGGCCAGACCTACGTCGACTCTCAGATCATGGCACTCAACGAGGGAGACTTGAGCGCGGAGGATGCCGCCAAGGCCAAGTGGTGGGTCACCGATTTGGAGAACCGGGTGATCAGCAAGTGCCTTCAGCTCTTTGGGGGATGGGGGTACATGGAGGAATATCCAATTGCGCGGGCGTTCCGGGACGCCCGGGTGCAGACCATCTACGGAGGGACCAACGAGATCATGAAGGATATCGTTGGCCGCTCTCTCGGGCTCTGAGATTCAAGACAAGGAAGGCAAACCAAGTGAGTGAACCAATCACATTCGACGGACGGGCCGCGATCGTCACCGGTGCCGGTGGCGGTCTCGGCAGGACATACGCTCTCGAATTGGCACGTCGTGGTGCCCGGGTCGTCGTCAACGATGTTGGGGGAGCGGTCGACGGGACGGGCGGATCCAGTTCGGCGGCCGACCGGGTAGTCGAGGAGATCGCCAATGCCGGTGGCGAGGCCGTTGCCAACTACGACTCGGTGTCAACGCCTGAGGGGGGCGCCTCCATCATTCAGACGGCGGTGGATGCATTCGGACAGGTCGATATCGTGGTGAATAACGCGGGGATCCTCCGGGACAAGTCATTTGCCAAGATGGACCCATCTCAAATCGACGCGGTGCTCGACGTGCACCTGAGGGGCTCTTTCTACGTCTCACAGCCGGCGTTCGTCAGGATGAAGGAGAGGGGGTACGGGCGCTTCGTCTTTGCGTCCTCGGGCGGGGGTCTCTTCGGAAACTTCGGCCAGGCGAACTATGGAGCGGCCAAGGCGGGTCTCGTGGGTCTCTCCAACGTGATCGCGATCGAGGGTGCGAAATACAACGTCAAATCCAACGTCATCGCGCCGGTAGCGAAGACTCGCATGACCGAGGACCTGCCGATTCCCGACAGCGTGAGGGCGGAGCAAGTGACTCCCATGCTCGTCTACCTCTGCTCAGAGGCGAACCAGTTCACGCATGAGATCTTCACGGCGGGGGGAGGCCGTTACGGCCGCATCTTCATCGGCACCAACCGGGGCTGGTTCGCGGGTACCGATGAGATCCCGTCGGCTGAGGATGTGCTCGCCCACATGGACGAGATCCGCGATCTAGGCGGGTACATCATCCCGGCCAACAGCAACGAGGAGCTGATGCTTCTCGGTGAGCTGATGGCGGGCTGATGCCAATCGACGTCGAGAGGGCCGTCGGGGCTGCCCTGGAGCCCAGGGACTACTCTTGGTCCGACGACGACATCATCCTCTACGCCCTCGGTGTGGGCGCCGGCAACCCGCCAACTTCGCCGGACGAATTGAAATACGTCTATGAAGGGGATCTCCGGGTGGTTCCTGCGTTCGGGACCATTCCCCCATTCGACATGATGATGAGTGTGGGGACAGTTGGCGGGCTCGACATCGACCTCGTCAAGATCCTCCACGGTGACCAGACCCTGACCGTCCACTCGCCGATACCTACTTCGGGAACCGTGACCCAGGTTGGGCGAATCATTGACATCTACGACAAGGGCAGAGGGGCTCTCATCGTTCTCGAGGTGGTCTCGACATCGGCAGAAACGGGGCAGCCATTGTTCACGAACCGCTCCGGGATCTACGTTCGTGACGAGGGAGGTTTCGGTGGAGACAGCGGTCCTTCCGCCACGAATCTCGCCCCGGACCGGGAGCCGGACCACGTTGTCGAGTCACCGACGTTGCCCCAGCAGGCGCTGCTCTATCGAATGGCGTCAGGGGACAAGAACCCACTTCATGCCGACCCCGGGTTTGCCTCGTTCGCCGGGTTCGAGAGGCCGATTCTCCATGGTTTATGCACTTTCGGGATCGTCAACAAGGCAGTGGTCGAGTCGGCTCTCGGAGGAGAGCCCGAGCGGATGGAGTCCTATACCGCGCGCTTTGTCGGCCATGTCTTCCCGGGAGAGACCCTGGTGACCAGGGTCTGGGAGGAGGACGACCGCTACCTCATCGCTGCCGCGACCAAGCAGCGGGGAACGACCGTCCTCGCCAACGCGGCGATCACGATCCGCGACTACGACCCGCCCGAATGAACCGCTGTGCCTCCCATATCTGGGAGCCACAGCATTAGGAACGCGGTCGCGTTTACGTCTTCACGGTGACCCGCGTTCCCAACGGGACCAGCTCGTGGAGGAGGGTGATCATGTCGTTGGGGACGCGGACACAACCGAGGGAGATGTTCTCACCGATCGAGCCTGGGTTGTTGGTGCCATGGATGCCGATGATGCCGTCGCCACCGTTGAACTCGGTGATCGTGTCGGAGCGGGCCGAGATACCCAGGGCATAGGGTCCCCAAGGGCTGTTGGGGTCGGCCATTGTGACGTTGTCGGTCACGAAGTAGTACCCGGTGGGTGTCTGGTTGTGCTCACTTCCGATGCCCACCTCGGTCTTCAGCATCTCGACGCCATCGACGACATAGCTGAGACGTCTGTTGGTGAGGTCGATGACGATCTCGCTGTCTACGACGTACAGGGAGATGTCGTTCGTGGAGATCCAGCCGGTGCTGCCGTTGGGCCGGGTTGGAAGCATGACCTCCACCCAACCATCTTCTGGCGGGGCGACGACTCCGAGGACTGTGACCGTCCCCAGAATCGTGGTCGCTTCGATGGTCATCCACACGTCGGCGTCGGTGGGCGTCTCGTAGACGTCCAACGGACCATGGGCGTATGCAGCCAGCGTGGGCTCGTTCGTCGAGGTGGCGGCATATCCCTCCCACACCGGGACCGTCTCGGCGGTTGTAGTCGTCTCGACTTCGATCGTTGTTGTCGGTGCCTGGTTCTCGGGCACGGCTGGTGGGTCTGCCCCCTCGCCGCGGCATGCTGCCACCAGCAGCCCGACGATTATGAACAGGAGGGCCCGCACTGGCATCACCTCTATGTTATCGGGAGGCGCCAGCACTCCGTTTAGCCTATCTGCGGGTGGATCGCGTTTACGTGACGAAGAGGATCCCCGACGACCATCTGGGACGTCTCGCCCGCTATGACCTGGGGATCTGGGATGGAGAAGGGCCGGTTCCGCGTGAGATTCTCAGGGCGGAGGTGTCCGGTGCCCGCGGGCTTCTCTGCATGCTCACCGATCGAATCGACACAGAAGTCCTGGACTGCGCCCCCCATTTGGAGGTGCTCTCCCAGATGGCGGTAGGGGTGGACAACATCGATGTCGCCGCCTGCCAGGAGCGTGGCATTCGATTGGGTCATACCCCCGATGTGCTCACCGAGACGGTGGCCGACTCCGCCTTTGCCCTCCTCGGCTCGATCGTCCGCCGACTCCCCGAAGGGGAACGCGAAGTCAGATCAGGCGGATGGGGACCATGGGAGATTTTCCACCTGGCGGGCGGTGACCTCCACGCCACGACCCTGGGCATCGTCGGCATGGGTCGCATTGGTCGCGCGGTGGCCAGACGAGCGGCGGGCTTCGACATGGAGGTCATCTATGCGTCACCGAAGGTTGAGGCCGTAGCCGCTGAGCGGGTCGACCTCGAGGATTTGCTGGTGAGAGCAGATCACGTGGTTCTCTGCACCAGGCTCGATGAGACCACGCGTGGGATGATCTCGAACGTCGAGTTGGGGCTCATGAAGCCGACGGCATATTTGGTCAACGTGTCACGTGGCCCGGTGGTGGATACCACGGCGTTGGTTGCCGCCCTCGAAAAAGATCAGATCGCAGGTGTCGCCCTCGACGTGACCGATCCCGAACCTCTGCCCGCGGATCACCCTCTGCTGACCTTCGACAACTGTCTCGTCGTGCCCCATATCGCCAGCGCTTCGGTGCGGACCAGACGGGCGATGTCGTCCCTGGCTGTCGACAATCTCCTCGCCGGATTGCGTGGCGAGCCGATGCCCGCCCGGTATGAACCCCCCGAGTAGACCCCGGAAACCGGGTAGCCTTGAACAGACCCACCGCTGGAGAGCGAATACATGTTCGAGTTGCCTTCTGCCCGTTCCGTTGAACGGAATCCGAGTGCCGCGCGGCTGCGTGAGCTGGCCTTCGAGCACATGCCCCGGCTCATTGAGACCGAGTTCGGGAACCTCAACTACCAGGCCGAGGTGACCGCCCGCCTCAAGAACTCGACCTTCTTCGTTTCCGACGTCGAGATCCGCCAGAACCGGATCTCCCGGGCCGAAGCGGAGACCTGGGCAGAGCGTCAGGACGCCTACATCGCCGAGCGGGACATGCTCCTGGTGGAGGGATACATCGGCCCCGATCCTGCCTTCCGCACGTCCTGCCGGCTGTACATCGAGACGATTCAGCCCAACATCGCAGCGATGCAGAGCCATCTCTACTTCCCGCCCGATGATGCATGGCAGCCCGAGTTCACCGTCATCTACACCCCATCCCTCCGAGCCGAGGGCAAACCGGACAACCGGCTGATCATCGTGGATCTGGACAACTGGGTCACCCGCGTCTTCGGTTCGGATTATTTCGGGGAATCCAAGATGGGTGGCCTGAGGATGTGGAGCCGCTTGGTCTATGACCGTGGTGGCCTTGCCTGCCACGCCGGGCTGAAGACGTTCCCGGCGGATGCGACGAGAAGCGGCGTCGAGGAGTCGATGCTGATCATCGGCTTGTCCGGCACCGGCAAGACGACCACCACCTTCCGCCAGCAAGCAGGGTCGCTTCCAGTACAGGACGACTTCGTGGCTCTAATGCCCGGCGGTGAGTTACACACCACCGAGGCGGGCTGTTTCGCCAAGACCTACGGTCTCGACCCCGAAGAAGAGCCAACGATCTATGGCGGGACGACCCATCCGGACGCCTGGTTGGAGAACGTCGCAGTCGACGAGAAAGGCAATGTCGACTTCTTCGACACGAGCTACACGGCGAATGGCAGAAGCACGTTCCCCCTCGCCGACATCCGCCACCGCGATCCCAGTGATGTGCCCCCCGCCCGCTACCTCCTCATCCTCAATCGATCCGATCATGTGATCCCGGCCGTGTCCCGGCTGGATCGAGAGCAGATCCCCGCCTATTTCATGCTCGGGGAAACCAAAGGAACGTCGGCCGGCGGGGCCGCGGAGGCGGGAAAGAGCCTTCGGGTCCCGGGCACCAACCCATTCTTCTTCGAAGACGACTCACTTCAGGGAAACCGCGTTCTGGAGCTACTGGAGTCCATGCCCGATCTCGAGGCTTTCGTGCTGAACACCGGTCGGGTCGGGGGAGAGGGGGAGGACTCGAAGGACGTGGAGATCGCCGACTCATCGGCAATAGTGCAGGCAATCGTCGAAGGGACCATCGACTGGCAGGTGGATGACGATTTCGGATATGAGGTCGCCCGTTCGGTGCCGGGTGTCGACGATCTCGATTTGCTCCAGCCCCGGCGTCTCTACGAGCGGCAGAACCGGGCAGAGGAGTACGAGTCGATGGTGGCCCGTCTCAAAAAGGAGCGAGTGGAGTACCTCGCTTCTTTCCAGGCACTCGACCCGCTGGTGTCAGAGGGTCTGGGCGGCTAGCCGGGGATCACCGCGAGAAGACAGCCGGAGTTGATCCGGATGTCGGCAACCGGGCCGGTGAACTCGTTGGACACCCCCCACGTCGTCCCGGCGTGCATCGTGGCGTCTGTCAGGTTCCAACGGAGTCCTTTGGTGTTGACGCCTGTCACCGGACCGCCCATCGGGATGAGACTGATGATCCGGCCGACGTCGCCGTGGACGAGGCGACGTCTCCAAATCACGTGGGACCAGCCACGATCGGTGACCCAGTCGATCTCATCGACCGCAGCCCATCGCGCTGAGCAGAGCAGAGCCGCCGTGGCCAGTTCATGATCGACTCTGCCTCCGGCTCCACCGACCACCACGACTCGCTCTGGTCGGTACTCCATGACACTGCCCAGGGCGAGCTCGAGGTCGGTGGCGTCTTTGTCTGTGGGATGCCGCTCGATGACCACATGACGGGGCAGCACCTTGGTTTGGATCGAGTCCATGTCGCCGACGAGGACATCCACGGAAAAGCCGGCCTGGACAGCGAGATCGTATCCGGAGTCGGCGGCCATTATCAGCTCGGCTTCGGGCAGCTCTTCGGCCAATGAGTCGGTTGGAGAATCGCCACCCGCAAAGATCAGAACGGTTTCCATCTAAATGACAAAATCGTCTTACGCGCGATTGCGCGGGTAAGACCTAACCCTCAAGTTGAACTTCAAGTGTTTCCATTGCCTTCCTCAACGCCGCTTCCACCTGTTCGGGCCGGTCCCCACGGGCATACACGAAACCCAGATAACGCTCGCCCTCCGGGGGAGCCAGAATGCTGCCACCGGGCTTGATGGTGTAATCGATTCCGGTGATTCCTTCGATCTGGCGGGTTTCTTCCTCACCTGCGACCCCGCGGAGGACCCCCGACCTCGGTGTGGGGATCATGAGCACCCCGCTGGCCACCGGCTCGCGATGCATCGTCTTGCCATCACGTCTTATGGCATTGCGGAGGATCAGTGACTCGAGCGAGGTTCCCATCAGACCGAAATTCAGGCTTCGTGAGCACAATCCACCGATGGATCGCGCCGCCACCTCGATGATGCGGGGGCGGTCACCCTCGACCCGGAGCTCGATGTGCACCGGGCCCGATGCCAGACCAAGAGCGCGAATAGCGGTCGAGGCAACCCGCTCGGCCTCCCTGATCGTCTCTTCCGGGAGACGTGACGGGGTGATGAACAGAGTCTCGGGGAAATACGGCCCGGATGACGTGTCGGGCTTGTCGAAAACGGCGAGCACGGTGAGTTCCCCGTCGGCGATGAGACCTTCGATTGCGATCTCATCGCCGGGGAGGAACGACTCGAGCAACAGCGTCGCCTCCTCGCCCACGATCCCGCGGATCCTGCTGACCGCCGGCTTCATATCCTCGAGGCGGTCGACCCGGATCACCCCCTGACTTGCGGAACGGTCGATCGGCTTGATCACCAGTGGAAATCCCACTCGGGAAGCCACCTCTTCGGGGGCGTCCTCGGGCTTCAGCCCGGCGTATCGGGGCTGGTCGATCTCTGCGGTGGCCAGCCGATCGCGCATGAGCAGCTTGTTCCGGGTGGCCGCTGCGGCATCAGGCGGATTACCCACCAGGCCCAGGATCGCGCTGGCGTGGGCTGCGACCATGACCCCTTGGTCATCGGCCGCAATGACACCGTCGAAGGGCACCTGCTCGCCCAGAGTGGCGATTGCCTCCGCCGCGGCAACCGGGTCGCTGCAATCGATTTGCAGATAGCGGTCCCCCATGTCGAAGGGAGGCGGTTGTTCGGAGGCGACGACCAGGTCGATTCCCAAGGCTTCGGCTGCCTTGAGAAAATCGGTAGCTCGATAGGTGCTGGTGGGGAGGATGACGACGGCGGTTGGCATCTGGTCTTTGAAAAGGCTCCGACTACCATCCTTGCATAGATGGTTGATTCGAAGGTTCTGAGCATCGAGCCCGACGCCCTGGACATGATTCTCCAACTCCGGGACAACGAGCCCGGCGATGGCGAGTTTGCGTTGTCGATCGAGGTGACGGGGTTCCGTGGCCCTCAGTTCTCCTACGAGCTGGCTTTCGTCCCCCTGGCCGACAAAGCCGAGAACTGGGTCGAAGAGCGTCACGGCGACCTGGCGTTGATCTTCCCCAAGGCGGACAGCGGCAAGCTGGACGGAGCCACCCTGGAGCTCACCGAGCAGGGTCTGGCGATGAACAACCCGAACTCCCCGGCGCCCCCGACCATGGAGGCTCCCGCCGGCGATCTCTCCGGTCCACTGGTGGACCGGGTGCAGCAAGTGATCAAGGAGCAAGTCAACCCGGCTATTGCCGCCCACGGGGGTGGTGCCGAGCTGGTCTCCATCGACGGGACCATTGCCTACCTCCGTCTCTTCGGCGGTTGTCAAGGATGCGGGTTGGCCCAGGTGACACTCAAGCAAGGGATCGAGCGGATCTTGCTCGAATCGATTCCCGAGCTGAGCCAGGTCGTGGACGTGACCGACCACGCCTCGGGAGACAACCCCTACTACGAGAGCCAGAAGAAGTAATCCCTGGGCTTCACTAGAGAAGAGTTAGAGGGTTTCCGCGGCGTCTCGGTGCCCGACCTCATCGGAGAGGACTGCAAGCTCCTGTTCGTCGGCATCAATCCAGGTCTGTGGACAGCTGCGACCCAGACCCATTTCTGTCATCCGTCCAACCGGTTCTATCCGGCACTGCGTGAGGCCGGCCTCATCGATTGGTCGGTCGACACCGACGCAGGGATGACCGATGAGCAGCGGCAAGCGCTCATGGATGTGGGCGTGGGCATCACCAATCTGGTCAACCGGGCCACTGTTCGTGCCTCCGAATTGACCCGTGAAGAGCTGCGTGAGGGCGGTGAGCGGCTCGCCGATCTGGTCGTGATGGTGGAGCCGGTGGTGGTTGCGGTGGCCGGGGTCACCGCTTTCCGGGATGCCTTCGGCGCCCGCCAGGCCCGACTGGGCCGCCAGGACTCCGATCTCGGGTCAGCCCAACTCTGGACTGTGCCCAACCCCAGCGGGCTGAATGCACATGAGACCATCGCCAGTCTTGCCGACTGGTATGCCAGGGTCGCTCGGGAAGCAGGGATCGGTTGAGCCGGCCGGAGCCGACACCCCGGCAGGTTCTCTACGCCCTGGTTGCCGCCGGGTTTGTCGCAGTCGTGGTGATTCTCACCGTTGGGGCGGCCTCAGCCGGGCTCGTCCCGACTTGGTGGTCGGGATTGCTGGCGATCGCGATTGTCCTCGCCGCCACTTGGATCGCCCAGAACTGGCGAAGCACCGGGCTGGTTCTGGTGCTCGCCATCGGGCTCTTCTTGATGTGGATGATCGGGACTCTGATCCTGGCTACATGACCGGTCTCAGGCCAACCTGTCGAGATACAGACTCTGTGTCGACCGGCCCAGCCAGCCGGAGGTGTCCCACAATGTTCCGGTAGCCATGCCCCGCCCCTGATGCCCGTAGGTCGAAACCGCGGACAGGGCGATCCACTCGCCCTCGGGATAACGCGAGACATGGACGGTGAGATCAGGGTTCATGAATACCCAGGCGTCCATGTCGAGTGCTCGTGAGATTCCATTGCCGAAATCGGCCGTGGCCACCACCCGCTGCAGGGGAGTGATGTCACGGCCGGCGATGATCGGAGAGGTCAGTCGCATCCAGACGGTGCCCGGGCCCGCCTCCTCGAAACCACCCTCGACCTCGCGGATCTCCATGGCGTGCCGGTGGAACATCGTCTTGTCGCGAGCTCCGACACCCCACGCCTCGCCCACCCGCCGGATGATCTCCGTCGGATGGGGCAAGGTCAGCGGAGGTGGTGCCGCCTCGTCGGGAACTGGGAGGTCGACGACTCGAAGCCGCTGGACGTTGACCAGGGCGAGAAGCGTGTCCTCCTCGTCGAACACCGAGGCACGAACATGCTGAATCCGCTTTCCTTCCCGCACGATCTCGGTTTCGATTCGCAGCGGAACGAGGGGGACGACCCGGAACAGCTCCACGGTCAGCCGACTGACCTGCATGTCGGCGATCGTTGGAACATGATGCTCGATATGGCCTGCCACCAATGCGGACAAAGCGCCTCCGTGCTGACCCTCTTCGTACCAGCCCGCGTTGGCCAAAGGTGTCGATTGGTAGACGCCTGCTGACTGTTGGGGCAGGTAGACCCCCCCGTATTCCTGACTCATGGGGGCGAAACGCTAACCGAGCTTCAGCCAGGTCGGGCGACAGACCCCTGGTGCCTGCGCTCGACTCGTTTAGCATTTCCGGACGTGACAACAAAAGGATCGACGGAGACCCTCCCGGTGGTGTCCCGGGTCGGCCTCCCGCTGATCGTGGCTTCCACCCTGGCATCGGTGCTGGGGATTGTCATCGCCCAGTTTCTCGATGACCTGGGCGATGGGATCCTTGCCCTGATCCTCGGCGGGGATGCCGTGATGTACAACAACAGGATCGAGTTCAGCGGTGCCACCGATCTCGCCTGGGCTGGCGGCTTTCTCCTGTGTCTCATCGTGGGTCTCTTCGCCCTGTTCATCTATCCGACCCAACGGGGCCACAGCGTCTCCCGTCTCGTGCTGCTGTGGACGCTCCTCCACGTGCTCCGTCAGGCCCTCAGCCAGGCGGTGGTTCTCCCCTTCAGCGACGGCAGCCAATTGGCTCTGGCCTACGAGACGTTCGAAGTCCCTGCCGGTCTGGACATGGTCATTGCCGCAGGCGGTGCGGTTGGCTTGTTGCTGGTGGCGCTTTCAGCGGCTTCCGCATTCCTTGCTTACACCCCGCATCGGCGTCATGTCTCCACGGCTAGAAAACGCCTGGTGTTCGCCCTGTGGATCGCTCTCATTCCTGCGGTTGTCTCGGCATTCCTGGCAATACCGTTCTTCTTGCCCGACAGTCAGGGACTGGTCCTTCCCGGGCTCCCGCTGGTTGCAGTGATGTTTCTGGCGACGCTGGCGGCCGCCCCCGGCACCACCACGGTCATCGGTCCTGAAGACGACCGGACCACGCCGTGGCCTTGGGGACTGATCGGGTTCCTATTGGTGGCCCTCATCTTCTCCCTCGGCGTTTTGCAAGGTGGTGTCTCAGTCGACCCGAGGCAGTGGGGTTAGTGAGACCATCAGCCGTGGTGATCACGGTCAGCGATGGGGTTTCGGCCGGTCTGCGCGAGGACGGCTCCGGGGACGCTCTCCAGGGAATGCTCGTCGACCGGGGTTTCGAGGTCTCCCGTGACCTGGTGCCCGACGAGTCGGACGAGATCATGAGCGCAGTTCTCGCGGCGTGCTCTTCGGCCAGTCTGGTGGTCACCACGGGGGGGACGGGATTCGGGCTGAGGGATGTGACCCCGGAGGCCACGGCTTCCATTCTCGAGCGGGAGGCACCCGGGTTGGTTCATGCCATGGTCGCCCGCGGTCTCGAGTCCACCCCCATGGCGGCGTTGACCCGGGCTCGGGCCGGCACCATCGGTAGGTCTCTGGTGGTGAACCTGCCCGGCTCTCCCAAGGGTGCGATTGAGAATCTCGAGGCTATCATCGATCTCATCCCGCATGCGCTCCAGTTGCTCAGTGGAGACAACCGCCATCATTGATCGTTGAGGTTGGTGAGCGCGACCCACTAGCGTTCTGGCTTCTCTCATATCTGCCAGGAGAAGGATGAAGATCTCACAAGAGTTCGTGGTGGAGCGGCCCTCGGCCGAAGTCTGGACGTTCTTCCAGGACATCCAGGCCGTCGCCCAGTGCCTACCCGGTGCCGCGTTGGAGAGCCAGAGCGAAGACGGCTCCTACGAAGGCAATCTCGCGATGAAGCTCGGCCCGATGACCGCAACCTTCGAGGGCAAGTGTGTCATCACCCCAGACGAGTCGAACATGTCGGCGAAGATCGAAGGCCGCGGTGTCGACAAGAAAGGTGGCTCCCGCGGTCAGGTGTCGGTGGTCTACCAAATCGAAGACGACCCCACCGGGTGCAAGGTCGACATCGATGCCGACGTCACCCTGTCGGGTCCTGCTGCGCAGTTCGGCCGCACCGGGCTCATCAACGAGATGTCGAAGCGGCTGATCGATGACTTCGTCGCCTGTCTCGAGGGCAAACTGGGGGCAGCGACCGAAGAAGAAGCCGAGACGGTGACGGCAGGTGAGGTGAGCGGGATCTCACTTTTCTTCTCTTCGCTCTGGTCCTGGATCAAGAACCTGTTCCGGGGGTCCAAGGAGTGACGAGAAGGTCTCTGGCGCTCGCCCTGGCGGGCGCCCTTGCCTTTGCCGCGTGCGGAGACGCCGGAGCTGGTGGCGAGTCGATAGAGGGTCAGGACGTTGTCGTCGAAATGTATGACAACCGATTCCAGTACACCGAGATCGAGATCCCCGTTGGTGGGACGGTCACCTGGGTCGGTGCGGGTCGCAATCCCCACAACGCCGCTGAGGCGAACGGTGAGTGGTCGACCGAGACGGTTTTCGGGAGTCTCGAACAGTTCGAAGGCGATGAGGCAATCCTCACTTACGATGAGCCCGGAGAGTATGTCTTCTTCTGCACCTACCACGGAAACGCGAAAGGCAACGGGATGTCCGGCGTCTTGATCGTCGGAGAAAACTGAGTTTGACCAGGCGTCCCGTTCTGTGGGCCACGCTCTCGCTCTTCGCCGTTGTCGGGTGCGCGGGCCCTCCGCAGGGCGAGGCTTCCCCCGCAGCTACCGGTGATGTCACCACCGTCTCGCCGAGCGAGTGGTCGGGGACGACCCGGAACGTTCCGGCCGAATATCCGACCATCCAGGCCGCGGTCGACGCCACCGAGCCGGGAGACCTGGTGTTGATCGACCGGGGTGTCTACCGGGAGGCTGTCGACGTGAGGACGCCTGGAGTCACCATCCGCGGGGTCGATCGCAATGACGTGATCATCGACGGAGAGTTTGAGCGGGCGAATGGGATCCAGGCCCTCTTCACCGATGGGGTAGTCGTCGAGAACCTCTCCACCATCAATCACACGTTGAACGGTGTCTTTTGGAGCGGGGTACGCGGGTATCGCGGCTCGTACATCACGGCGGTAAACAACGGTGACTACGGGATCTATGCCTTCGACTCCGGCGACGGCCTGTTCGAGCATTCCTATGCCAGCGGCTCTCCGGACGCCTCTTATTACATCGGGCAATGCAACCCCTGCGATGCGGTGATCACCCACTCCATCGGCGAGTACAGCGGGCTCGGCTACTCGGGAACCAACGCCTCGAACGACGTCTACATCGTCAACAACGAGTTCCGTTACAACGGTGCCGGACTCGCCCCCAACACTCTGGACAGCGAGTTGTTGCCGCCCGCTGAGGGCTACGTCATCGCCGGGAACCTGATCCACGACAACGGCTACATCGACTTTCCTCACAAGGGTGCTCAGTGGGCGACCCAGGGCAACGGCATCATCGCCGCCGGCACCACCGACGGTCTGATCACCAAGAACCTGATCTTCAACCACCCTTCCAGCGGCATCCAGGTCTCGTTCAATGTCGACGCCAACGTCTATATGTCATCCGACAATGTGGTCAGCGGCAACGTCGTCAACGCGTCGGGTCTTGCTGACCTGACCCTGTCCGGTCCCTCGGCATCGGGCAACTGCTTCGAGGACAACGACTTCTCGACCACGATGCCGGCGGTGCTCGAGCTCGCCCAACCATGTGCGGGCCTCCGGCTTCCAGCCTTGTGGGAATTGGGTTCTGTGGCGTCTCTTTTCGGCCGGGTGATCGAGACCGGGCTCGAGCTCGACTCCGAGGTCTTCTATGGCGACATGCCTTACCCGGCGGACCAGCCGCAGATGCCGGGTGGCGCAGATGCCCCCGTTATCCCCGCGGTCGACGTCTTCGCCAGTGCACAGCCCGACATCGAGGCAATCGATGTCCCGGCCATGCCGTCAGATGTGGAATTCACCCAACAGAAAGGGTTCAACATCATGGGAGTGACCTTTGCATCCACGATTGGAGGGTTCGTTGGCCTCTATGCCTACGTGCTCCCACTGGTCCTCTACGCGGCGTGGGTGGTTATCGCCGTATGGGAGATAATCACCCGACGGGAGGATCTGAGCCGTGGTATCGGAGTCGGTTGGATTCTCGTCGTGCTGATCGTTCCGTTTCTGGGAGTCATCGCCTATTACCTCTTTGGCAAGAGCCGGATCCCGGCTGCCTATCGGTGGGTGCTGCTGGCCGGAGGCATGGGGGCATATCTGTTGTTCCTCGTTCTCGGCCTCCTCGTCGGGGGAGTCGTCTAGATCATGATGACCAAGGAGGGCTCCGAGGGTGTTTCCCGGCGCGATCTACTGAAGAAGGCAGGTCTGGGCGGAGCCGTCTTGCTGGGAGGGTCGGTCCTCGGAGCGGCTGTCAGGGACGGCGCCGAAGCCACGACCGGAGTTGGCGAGTATCCCACGGGGCATGACATGACGGTTGGCGGGGATGTCATGTCCTCGATATACGGCCGGGGTTCCGGCCCGCCTCGTGACCTCGAGGAGTCGGCGCTCGATGTCCACACCTTTCCACCGGCGCCAGACGGTCGGGCTTCGGGAGTGGTCCGTGAACTGGAGTTTCGGGCAGAGGAGCGGCTGGTCGAGGTGGGCCACGAGGTTCACGTCGATGCCTGGACCTACAACGGCACCGTCCCGGCGCCGATCATCAGGGCCACCGAAGGAGATCTCTTACGAGTCCACTTCGAGAACAAGACCGGTCATGCCCATTCGATTCATTTCCATGGTGCCCACCGCCCGGAGATGGACGGCTGGGAGCCGGTGCCGCCGGGAGGGGAGACCACCTACGAGATCGAAGCGGGACCGGCAGGGTTGCATCCGTATCACTGCCATACGGTCCCATTGGCCGAACACATCGCCAGGGGCCTCTACGGGATGATGATCGTCGACCCCGTCGCCGGTCGCCCCCACGCCCAGGAGGTGGCATTGCTGCTGTCAGGGTTCTCCAACGAAGAGATCGGAAGAAACGGTTTGGTGGCCTGGAATGGTGTCGCCGGCTTCTATCACGACTTCCCGATCAAAGTATCCCGAGGAGAGCCGGTGAGGGCCTACATCGTGAACATGCTCGAGCACGAGTCATTGGCGTCGTTCCACCTCCATTCCCAAACCTTCGACGTCTACCCGGCGGGAATGCGGGAATCGCCGGCATTTCGCGATGACACCATCGCCCTGGGTCAGGGACAGAGGGCCATGGTCGAGTTCAACCTTCCCGACTATGGGCGGTACATGTTCCATCCCCACCAGCATTGGCTGGCGGATAGAGGCGCGATGGGCTGGTTCGCCGCGATTTGAAGAGACAGCGCTAGAGCTTGGCGATCTTGTCGCCGACCTGGAACGAACCGGGTTCGACGACGAAGGCGTTGACGCCACGGAACCGGTTGTCGCGTCCCACACCAACATTGGCGAAGCGGAGTGCTTCTTTGCCGAAGCGACCGGCGAACTTGTCGCAGCCGGTGTGGGGGACTCCTGAGATCTCCACCACGGCGGAGCCGACCTGGATGCGAGCTCCGGGGGGCAGGTTCTCCTTCGAGATGTCCATGTCGACGTAGATCTGATCCCCGGCGAGAGGCCACCGTTCCCTGGTGACGGCCACCGCGTCGGCGACTCTGGAGTTCATCAGGGTCAGTTGTGCCGGCAGGTGCGGGTCACCGTTCTCGTCGACACGAGAGATCCAGCTGTCTCCGATGAGCCCCTGCTCTTTGGTGAGCTCAGCCGACTGGACGATCTCCCTCTCGTTCTCACCCGGCCGTCGCACGATCATCTCGATCGGACCGGCATCTTTCGGGGCTGCGAGGATTCCATCCACCATTGCCTGGAGCTCTTCGGTCGTTCTATGCATCAGCCCAGTATGGCGCGACCGGGTTCCGGTGTCGTGGGGATCAGCGGGGCAGGGTGAGTTGGGGTGGCTCACCCCTCGATTGCATGGGCTCGGGCCACTGTCTGTTGGGTGTGGCCGCCCGACATGCGACCCCGATGTTTCAACAATGCGGTCGGTGACGGATACCCCAACATCTCATGGCCACCACGTTCAGCCAAATGTCTGGTCCATTCCGCCGCCACCACCTCCAGGCTCTGGATGCCATGAACCAGTTCGTTGAGCACGGAACGCGACACGCTTCGCTCCGACCCCACCACAGACAGCTCGTATGAGAAGCCGCCGTCTGATCGCTCTGAGACCCGGTCGGACCATTCCCTTCCCCACGATCTCCGCTACCGACCATACGACCCGCCAGTGACAGATTCCGGAATACCAACCCGCCTGATCCACAAGCTACAGGTCGACTGTGACAAGAAGTCCGGGAGGATGCTCCAGGTGGCCATAATGCACCCAACCATCCTCCCTGCCGGTTCCAGGATGCGGGTGGTGCGCGAGATCGCTCGAGGGACTTGGTGATCGGTGCGGGAGGTCCTGTACGTTGCCCAGTCCCGCAAGGGAAAGCGGTAGCGAGAGGAGCAAGCACGATGGCCCAGTTCGGCACCCACGACCCGACCATCCACACCTTCCAGCCCGACTGCTATGTGCTGGTTTTCCAGGAGATCGACCAGACGCAGGTCGCGGTCGTTGGCGGCAAGGGCGCGCACCTAGGGGAGCTTTCGCGGATCGAAGGCGTCGGCGTGCCGGCTGGCTATTG
Organism: Acidimicrobiia bacterium; assembly: GCA_036374335.1. Taxonomy (GTDB): domain Bacteria; phylum Actinomycetota; class Acidimicrobiia; order Spongiisociales; family ZC4RG35; genus JANQRA01. The sequence goes on along the minus strand of DASUUC010000060.1, from coordinate 2,002 downwards.
CGTGACGACGGACGCCTTCCGGCGGATCATGGCGGAAGCGCCGTCGATAGACGATCTGCTCGATCAGCTGTCGCGCTTGAACCCGGACGACCGGGAGGCGATCCGCGCGCTCAGCGCGGAGGTCCGCCGTAGCGTCGAAGGGATTGCAGTCCCTGACGATCTGGCGGCGGCGATCACCGGCCCGCTCGCCCGACTCGGTGAGCAAGTCGCCTACGCCGTTCGGTCGAGCGCGACGGCGGAGGATTTGCCGATCGCCTCCTTCGCGGGCCAGCAGGACACGTACCTGAACGTGGTGGGGCCGGCGGCGATCCTCCGGCACGTCAGCCGGTGCTGGGCCTCGCTCTTCACCGAGCGGGCCGTGACCTACCGTCTGCGAAACGGCTTCGACCACCGGAGGGTCCACATGGCCGTGGTCGTGCAGCGGATGGTCTTCCCGCAGGCGGCCGGCATCCTGTTCACCGCCGACCCTGTCACGTCGAATCGGAAGGTCGCCTCCGTGGAGGCCAGCTTCGGCCTCGGCGAGGCCCTGGTCTCCGGCCTGGTGAACGCCGACGTCTACAAGGTGCGGGACGGCGAAGTCGTCGCAAAGACGATCGCGAACAAAGAGGTAGCCATCCATGCCTCGCCGGCAGGCGGGACTCAGGAACAGGCGATCGAGCCGGAGCGGCAGGAGCAGCCGGCGCTGACGGATGCGCAGGTTGTGCGGCTCGCACAACTGGGACGGCGGATCGAAGCGCACTTCGGCCGCCCCCAGGACATCGAATGGTGCCTGGTCGACGGCGAGTTTCAGATCGTCCAGAGCCGGCCGATCACCACGCTGTTCCCCATCCCGGACGTCGGCGACCGAGCCAACCACGTCTACGTCTCCGTCGGTCATCAGCAGATGATGACCGACCCAATGAAGCCGCTGGGGCTTTCCCTGTGGCAACTGACCGCCCTCCGGCCCATGTTCGAGGCCGGCGGGAGGCTGTTCGTCGACGTCATCCAGGGCCTGGCGTCGCCGTCGAGCCGCGCCGGCCTCCTCGAGGTGCTGGGGAGGGGCGACCCGCTGATCAGGGACGCGCTGGAGACCATCCTCGACCGCGGCGACTTCATCCCGACGCTCCCGGACCAGGGTCCAGCAGGGCCGCCCGCTGGCGGTGCGCCCGCCCCGATCGAGGCCGATCCGGGCCTCGTCACCGACCTCATCGAACGCAGCCAGGCGTCCATCGCCACCCTGCAGCGCGACATCCGGACGAAATCCGGGCCGGCGCGGTTCGACTTCCTCTTGGAAGCCTTCCAGGAGCACAAGCGGGTCCTGGGCGATCCGCGGAGCATACAGGTGATCATGGCGGGGATGGAGGCCACGTGGTGGCTCAACGAACAGCTGCAGGCGTGGCTGGGCGAGAAGAACGCGGCAGACACCCTCACGCTGTCGGCGCCCGGCAACGTCACGGCGGAGATGGGGCTGGCGCTCCTCGACGTCGCCGACGTCATCCGCCCCCACCCGGACGTGGTGGCGTTCCTGCACGACGTCGAGGACGAGGACTTCCTCGACGAGCTGCCCAAGCTCGAGGGCGGCCAGGATGCGCGCGACGCCATCGAGGCCTACCTCGACCGGTACGGCATGCGCTGCGTCGGCGAGATCGACATCACGAGGCCGCGTTGGCGCGAACGACCCGCCACGCTCGTGCCCGTGATCCTCGACAACATCAGGAACATCGAGCCGGGCGCCGGCAGGCGGCGCTTCGAGCACGGGCGGCAGGAGGCGGAGAAGAAAGAGAAGGACGTGCTGGAGCGCTTGCGGGCCTTGCCGAACGGGGAGCAGAAAGCCGACGAGGCCAAGCGGATGATCGACCGGGTCCGGACCTTCATCGGATATCGGGAGTATCCGAAGTACGGCATCGTCAGCCGCTACTTCGTCTACAAGCAGGCCCTGCTGGAAGAGGCCGAGAGACTCGTGCAGGCCCACGTGCTCGCGGAGACGGAGGACTGCTTCTACCTCACGTTCCAGGAGCTCCAC
>DASUUC010000059.1:0-7210 GCA_036374335.1 Acidimicrobiia bacterium | reverse complement strand
TCGCTACGTCCGGAGGCGTCCAGACGTCGACACCTCGTTCATGACTCTTGTAGTCGTTGGCTGATCCGCGACGCCAGGACGGCACGGGCCTGCTCGTCCGCCTGGCGCGCCACGGTGTACAGCACCCATACCTCACCCGTGCAAGCGCGCTTCATGGAGAGTCACGATCCACCGGTCTACATCGTGGTCCCTGGTCGCTGTTACCGCAAGGACACCATCGACGCCACCCATCTCCCCGTCTTCTATCAGATCGAGGGTCTCGCCGTCGATGAGAACATCCGATTCAGCGATCTCAAGGGCACGCTCCTCCATTTCGCCCGTGAGTTCTTCGGGCCTCAGAGCGAGGTGCGTCTCCGTCCGCACTTCTTCCCGTTCACCGAGCCGAGCGCAGAGCTCGACGTTTCCTGTTTCAACTGCGATGGCGGCGAACCGGGGTGCCGCGTCTGCAAAGGAGCTGGCTGGTTGGAAGTGCTGGGCTGCGGGATGGTAGATCCATTCGTGCTCGAGACCGCCGGTTACGACCCGAGACAGGTCAGTGGATTCGCCTTTGGGATGGGCCCGGAGAGGATCGCGATGGTCCGTCACGGAATCGACTCGCTGCGCCACTTCATCGACAACGACCTCCGGTTCCTGAGGCAGTTCTGATGAAGGTAGCCCTGTCCTGGCTGCGGGAGTTCATCGACCTCCCCACCACAGCTATCGACGAGCTGTCATACGCATTCGACATGCTCGGCCACACCGTTGAAGGGGTGGAGCGACTCGATGCGGACTGGTCGGAGGTGTATGTGGGGGAGATCCTCGAGATCGCCCCCCACCCCGACGCCGACAAGGTGAGGGTGTGCCAGGTCGACAGTGGTACCGGCACCAGCCAGATCATCTGTGGTGCCTGGAACTTCGATATCGGAGCCAGAGTGGCAGTGGCCCGTCCGGGTGCAATATTGCCCGGTGAGTTCGAGATCGGCCAACGCACCATCCGAGGGGTGGAGTCGAACGGCATGATCTGCTCGGAGAAGGAGTTGGGTCTCGGTGACGATCACGCCGGGATTCTCGTCCTCGATGGTGAACCGGTCATCGGGACGCCGTTCGTCGAGTTGGTCGAGTTGCCCGATGTCGTCTTCGACTTGGAGATCACGACAAACCGACCCGATGCACTCTCACTGCTGGGCATCTCCCGTGACCTCGGCGCCTGGTTCGACGTCGACACCCGGATTCCGGAGTTGGAGATGACGACAGTCCCCGGCGCGACGCCGATCAGGGTCGAGATCGCCGACCCGAGCGGGTGCCGGCGGTTCACTGCCCGGGAGATAACGGGGGTCGAAGTCGGGCGCTCCCCATTGCGTTTACGTCATCGGCTTCACAAGATCGGGGTGCGTTCGGTGTCCAACGTCGTGGACGTCACCAACTACGTGATGTTCGAGTTGGGCAATCCCCTCCACGCCTTCGATGCGGAGACCATCGAAGGAGATCGTCTCGTGGTGAGGAGAGCGTCCGAGGGTGAGACCTTGGAGACGCTCGACCACGTCACCAGGAGGCTGTCCACGGACGACCTCATCATCTACGACGATGCCGGCCCGACGTCGATGTCAGGAACCATGGGTGGTGCCCGAAGCGAGGTCTCCGACACGACGAGCCGGGTGCTCATGGAGGCCGCCTCGTGGGACCCCCCGACGATCATGCACATGTGGCGTCGTCACGACCTTCGCTCCGAGGCTGCCACCCGATTCGAGCGGGGTGTCGACCCCAATCTGGCGGACATCGCCAACCAACGCGCCAGTGCCATGGTCGCCCGGCTCGCCGGCGGGGAGGTCCTCGAAGGTGCGGTCGACGAAGTGGCGGTTCATGTCGAGCCTGGGACGGTTCAGTTGACACTGGACGACGTGACCCGACTATTGGGCCCAGGATTCGACAGTGCCGGCGTCAGCGCCATCCTGGAACGGCTGGGGATGAGCGTCGAGGGTGTTGATCTCATGACTGTCACTGTCCCTACCTTTCGGCCGGATCTCACCCGCCCTGCCGATCTGGTGGAAGAGGTGGCCCGAATCCATGGGTACGACAACTTCGACGCCACGCTGCCGACCGGACCCGCCGGCGGGCTGACTCCTCAGCAAACCCGCCAGCGTCACCTCCACAGATCCCTCACCGGAATCGGGCTCACTCAGGCAATCAATCTCCCGTTCATCAGCATCGAAGACCTCCTTGGGCTCGGTATGGACACCGACGGGACAGACATCCTGACCGTGAAGAACCCCCTTCGCGAAGAGGAGGCCAAACTGCGTCCCACGATCTTGCCCGGCCTGCTCAACGACCTTCGTTACAACCAGGCCCATGGCATCAACTCGGTGGCACTTTTCGAAACGGGGAAGATCTTCTTCTCCGATCCTGACCCTGACGAACCCCGCCTCCCTCTCCAGTATGACCGGCTGGGATGGGCCGTGGTCGGCGAAATCGGCATCGTCTCCCTCGACGGCGCGGAGCGGTCCGCCGATGGGGCGGTATCTCTCGGCATATGGCGGCACCTTGCCGAAGCAATGGGCATCGACGCCGAGTTGGCCCCTGGATCCCACACGTCTCTTCATCCCGGTCGGACCGCTGAAGTGAGTATCGACGGGAGGACAATCGGCCACGTCGGGGAATTGGCTCCCGCGGTGGCGCGTGCTTTTGGGATCGAAGGCCGGGTAGCGGTGGCGGAACTGGATCTGGACCCGCTGCTCGATCCGCCCGCCCCGACCCTCGCCAACAGCCCGTCTCTGTTCCCCCACGTCGATTTCGACCTCAGCTTCCTCGTCGCCGACGAGGTCTCCGCCCGCTCGCTCGTTGAGGTGACATCGCAGGCCGCTAACGGACTCGTGGAGCAGACACGAGTTTTCGACGAGTTCAAGGACGAGGCCGTCGGGGCGGACCGAAAGGCCCTCGCGATCCGCTACCGGCTCAGAGCTCCCGACCGCACTCTCGAGCAGAAGGAGATCGGGACGATTCGGGATGCGATGATCGCAGCAGCCGAGCAGATCGGAGCCAGGCTCCGGGGCGCGGAATGACCCGCCTTCGAGAACTCGGCGACATCTTGAACAGGGCACCCGAGGAGGCGGCACCTCGCCTGCTGGGGGCTGATCTCGTCTCGAGTGTCGGCGGTAGCGAGGTCCGGGTGCGGATAAACGAGGTGGAAGCATACAAGGGAGCCGATGACCCTGCGTCTCATGCTTATCGGGGCGAGACCAGTCGCAACGCCTCGATGTTCCGCAAACCGGGCACCCTCTACGTCTACCGATCGTATGGCATCCACAGCTGTGCCAACACTGCGGCAGGCCCCGAAGGCGTGGGCTGGGGAATCCTGATCAGGGGAGGCGAGGTCATCGATGGCGAAGGTCTGGCCGCAAAGCGACGAGGCCGGAGATTCGAGCTCGCCAATGGGCCCGGGAAGCTATGCCAGGCGCTCGGGATAACCATCGACCTCAATGGCACCGACCTGCTCGACCCGTCGTCGGTCGTCAGATTGGACGAGGGCCAGCCTCCGGAGAGGATCATGGCCACGCCTCGGATCGGCATCTCCAAGGCCATCGACCTTCCCTGGCGTTTCGTTTCCGCGTCGTAGCTGTCTGCCTAGCGGGCCAATGGGGCTCGCTGCAACGGGAGCGAGGGACTCGAAACGAGCCCCTCGCCACACCACCGTCGTGCCAAATCCCTTTTGGGATTCGTCTGGGACATGTCCCCCTGAGGGACAAACCAACGAAATAGTTAGCAACCCCCGTCGCCGGACATATCCATGGTGGAATGGGCACGGCCGCGGAGCGCAAAGGGATGAGTGCAACACCGGATTACGACGACCGGTTTCGTCACCTCTACCTGAATCACGGCGAAGACCTGAGGGCGTACTGCCGGAGACGGCTGGGACGCGAAGATGCCGACGACGCCCTCGCCGAGGTATTCGCCGTCGCATGGCGTCGCTTGGACAAGATCCCAGAGGGTCAAGACGCAAGACTGTGGCTCTACGGCGTGGCTCGCAACGTCGTCCGGAATGCCACACGAACGACCCGCCGGACGGCGCGACTATCCAGCCGGCTCACTGCCAGCAGCGAGGCGCCCCGGTCGGGACCTGCTGAGTCGCTGGTGACTCGAACGGAGCACGAGGACGTCAAGGCAGCATTGTCCACGCTCAAGCCCAGCGATCAGGAACTTCTTCGGCTCCATGCGTGGGAGGAGCTCTCCCGGAATGAAATCGCCCAAGTCCTCGGCATCTCCGTCGCTGCCGTCGACATGCGTCTTCATCGCGCCATCGCCAGGATGAGCGTGGTGCTTCGATCCAGAGGATTCACAGGACACACCCGCCGTGCCGAAAATGGAGGAGGTAAGCCATGACCAGGCGCATCGATCCTCGTGAGGCCGCAATGGTGGTCGCCGAGCTACGCGCGGCGAACCCGGTTCGTCGGGGAGCCGGGCCACAGACGCCAGACCAGGTCGACGCATTCCTTCTCCACGTGATGGAAAGGACCGACATGGTTCAGGACATAACCAGACGAGTGGGGGCACCTCAGGGTGGACCCAAATCGGGCCGGCAGATGCTGAGATGGCTGGGTTTTGCCGCCGGCTTTGCATTCGCCGCCTTGATTGCGATTCCCGTCCTCCTGTTGAACCGGGGACCCGCTGATCCGGCTCTGGAGAGTCTGTCGGCACCTCAGGTGCACGTGATCGAGGATGTCGTCGAGGCCGTCAACTCAGAGGACTTCGACGCCTTCAGGGCGTTGTTCGCACCTGGGGGTTCGGTTGCCTTCGAGACTGGCTTGTCGCGGCCCTACCACCAAGGAGTTGCTGGCGGACAGCCGATCCCGGTGACCGATGAAGCCGGATTCGAAGCGGACTTCGCTTGGGGAGCGGCCCTCGATCGGCGGGTGACTCTACGGAGCTGCGAGTCGGAGAGCGATCGCATCTTCCAGTGTGACGTCACCTCCAGCTTGGAGGCGTACCGGACGGAGTGGGTGGAGACCCTTGGTATCGGGCTCGCCGAGGAGGGCGGAATATTTCTGCTCTTCACCGAGCCACTCGATGTGGACCCGGTCGATCGGGAGCAGCCACTCAGCCTCCTCGAGTACCTCGACCACTTCGACCGCTGGCTGGAAGAGAACCACCCCGATGAGTTCCAGCGGCTCGTTCGTCCGGGAACACCGGGGGAGATCAGTGGTGTGGAGACGCCACTGGATCCTGACCTGGTGGACGAGCTGACCGCTCTCATCGACGAGTATGCCGCAAGCCGGTGACCTGCAGCTGAGAGCCTGAGAAACAGTAGACCGGCGAGCTGTCGATGGCACGCCGGTCTCTGGTTCAGTTCGCGCTCTGTGCCCCCGGCCGGTTTACCCTCCTCCGCACATGACAGCTTCCGATCCACTGCAACGCATCCTCCGCCACACCGATCAGGTGGTGCCCCGTGAGGAGCTCGAAGCCAAGCTCGATCTAGGACGACCGCTCCGGGTCAAGCTGGGACTCGATCCGACGGCACCGGCGGTGACCTTGGGCTGGGCCGTCGTCCTTCGCAAGCTGCGGCAGTTCCAGGAGCTGGGTCACACTGCGGTCCTGATCGTCGGGGACTTCACAGCTCAGGTGGGAGACCCTTCCAACAGGGGCGCGCAACGCAAGCGGCTCACCGCCGCGGAAGTGAACGGATATGCCGATAACCTTCTCAACCAGTTCGAGAAGGTGCTCCTCAGCGACAACCTGGAGATCAGGCGCAACTCCGAGTGGCTGGCCGGGTTCGACATGTACGGGCTCCTCGAGCTGACGTCAGCAGCCACGATCGCTCAGATGATGGAGCGCTCCGACTTCGCCAACAGATTCGACTCGGGTGTGCCCATCTCGGTGATGGAGTTTCTCTACCCGCTGCTTCAGGGTTACGACTCCGTCGCCGTGGAGGCGGACATCGAGCTCGGTGGGAGTGACCAGCTCTGGAATCTGATGATGGGCCGGGTCGTCCAGGAGCGTTATGGCCAGGAACCCCAGGTGGCGCTGACCATGCCGTTGCTGGCGGGGACAGATGGGTCTCAGAAGATGTCGCAGTCTCTCGGTAACTACATCGGTGTCGAAGACGACCCCGCCGACATGTTCGGCAAGACGATGAGCATTCCTGATGAGGCAATGGGCGAGTGGTTCCGTCTCGCCGCTGATTACGACGAGGATGCAGTCGCAGAGATCGAATTGGGACTCGAATCGGGCGAAGTCCATCCCAACGAGGCGAAACGTCATCTCGCTCGCTCCGTGGTGACCTTGTACTGGGGTGAGAGCGCAGCATCAGAGGCGGAGGCGGCCTTCGACCGGGTATTCAGAGAGGGGGGTATTCCCGACGATATCGATGAGGTAAGGCTCCCCGGGGGCGAGGCGATAAGCGTCCCGGCACTGATCAGAGAGATCTTCGACCTGTCGGGAGCCGAGGCCCGCCGCATGATCTCCCAGGGTGCGGTTCGTGTTGACGGGGAGCCCATCTCCGACCAGGAGGTAGATCGAGCAGCCCTCCGCGGCAAGGTTCTCCGGGTCGGCAAGCGCCGCTTCGCCCGCCTCGTCGACTGATCGATGACAATCCCGATCGGTCTGCTCGACCCGGACCTACCCAAGCCACCAACATGAATTTCGACCCAAAGCGGGATTATCCACTGTCGGCTTGACGTTGCTCATATACGCACGGGCCAGGAATCCGTGACTTGGTTTCGAAGGGACCTTGTACTATCCTTCACAAGGCGCGGGCGAGGGTCCGTGCACCCGCTAGGCGGAGCCCATGATTCGGGCTTGCGCCACTTTGTCTCTGCATCGAGGTCGCGGTATAATGAGCGGCCGAGCTGATTCAGACGAAGACATCAGATCGCGGAGCTGTGGGCTCCTTGACAACTGAACAATGTGCCAAAACAAGCCAGCGGTGCCCTTTCCTCCGTAAGGGTGGGAATGGAGCACCAGCGGTGATTCACCAGTGACCTCGGTCACATCGGTGACAATCACATGAGTAAATCAAGCTCGGGGTCTCACGACCCCGGGACCCAAACCAAACCCTTCATTGACAGGATTGATCTTCGCCTCCGGGCGAGGAGACATGAATGTACGTTGGAGAGTTTGATCCTGGCTCAGGATGAACGCTGGCGGCGTGCCTAATGCATGCAAGTCGAGCGACGCATACCGGAGGGGTAACCCACTGGTATGACGGAGCGGCGAACGGGTGAGTAACACGTGAGCAACCTGC
>DASUUC010000058.1:0-53453 GCA_036374335.1 Acidimicrobiia bacterium | reverse complement strand
CCCGGCACCTTTCGGGACGCTGAGGTCGTGGGTTCAAATCCCGCCGTCCCGACCACAAAGGTGCTGGTCAGAGGCTTCTCCCCCGAGCCTCCGATCAGCACCTTCTCGTTTCATCCCGCGTTATCCCGCGTCCAGATTCTGGAAGTTATGTGAAAGTCGATGCTGTGGTGGAGTTTCATCGGGCATCCGAATCCGATTTCTCTCGCCAAAGCAGATATGACGCCGCGAGCAACCCCAGGCCACACAGCGTCGTGGCCAGCCGTGGGTCTTGGTGGATCGGCCGTCCAGATTCGACGGTGGTCATCGACATGACCTCCAGATACGACTCTCCCTGTCTGCCGGGGTCGTGGTGTTTCCAAATTCCGGTGACACTGACGATCGGTCCACGGTCGTGGTAGCCGCCGGGCGGGTCGAGCCCATCTCCGAGTTGGGTTGGCATCCGGATACCCACTCCTGTGTTGCCTCCGACGGGCTGGCCTCCGTCTCGGATCGGGGAGGACACGTAGGCGTCACCGTTGAGCTGAGTCCACATCCAGCCGTCGTCGCGGAACCCGTAATCGCCGACGAGTTCGCCCACCACGGTGACTTCAGTTCCGGACAGTTCCACCGAATGGTTGACCAAGTCGGGGACCGAGACACCTTCGGTTGCCTCCGCGCCGCCCGGTGTGGCGAGGAGCAGGGTGGTGGACATCAGGAGAAGCCAGGCGTCTCGCGTCATTTCCCTCTCACCGCCGCATAGACGAATCCGATCAATGAGAAGAGGGCGAGGAATTCGAGCCGGCCAGCCCACATCTGGACCATGTAAACGATCTGGAGGAGGGCGGGCATGGACGGGTCCGTGACTCCAACGGAGAGGCCGATGGTGGCCGAGGCGCTGACCGATTCGAACAACGCTTGCTGCAGCGGGATCCCGTATGCCATCCCAACTCCCGCACCGAGTAGGTACAAGGCGACGTAGAGCAGTGAGATGGTCATGACCGCCATGACCGTGTCGTGAGTCAGGTGTCGCTTGCCCGACTGGTAATAGGTGGCTGCGACCACGGCTCGCTCCGGAAGGAGGGCTTGCTTGACCTGGGTGACGACTGCCTTGATGGTTAGGCCAACTCTCATCGCTTTTACGCCGCCGGCGGTTGCCGAGCCCATGCCACCGAGGGCCATGGCGATGGCGATGCCTCCGAAGGCGAGACCACCCCACCCGGAGAGCTCGGTCGACGAGATGGTTGCCCAGCCGGTGGTGGTGTGGGCCGAAAAGATCTGAAAGAACCCCTGCCGGGTCAGGCCGGTGATCTCGGTGAAGGCAGCGGCTGCCGCCAAACCGATGAGGGTTAGAAGGAGCGTGAATCCGAATGTGGAGAGGATGGTGCGGGTCTCCAGGTTGGCGATGGCGTCACGTCGGGGACCCCGCCAAAGTGAGTGGTGGAGGCCGAACGACATGACTCCGGCGACCATCGAGATCGCAGCGACGCCCTCGAAGACGGCAGAGTGGTAGTAGCCGATGCTCGTTGACTGGGGGGCGAAGCCACCGGTGCTGAACCCGGCGAGGAACATGGTTATCGCATGGAATGTTGCCCGGTGGACCTCGAAGCCGAGGACGAGCCACCCCACGAGAGTGAGGGCCGTGACGATAACGGCCAAATGGACCGCGGCGACCGTCCAGATGAAGCGCGATATCGACGTGACTGAGGGGAGGAATCGCTCACCGCGACCCTCACCGAAGTAGAGGGTTATACCTCCAGGTCCGGCGAAAACGGTGAGCGCGGCGACGATGATCCCGAGACCACCGAGGAACTGGAGCAGGTGGCGCCAGAAGTTCAGTGAGCTGGCGAGGTGGTCGAGGTCGCTGATCACCGCGAGCCCGGTCGTGGTGAGGCCCGACACCGAATCGAAGATGGCATCGAGCGGCGTCCCGAAATGACCGGAGCCGAGAAAGGGGATTGCTCCTATCAGGGGGACGACGAGCCAGGTGAGAGCGACCACCACCATGCCGTGGCTCCAATCCAGCTTGGGGTGCCGGGTGGCGAGCCTGGTTCCAAGGACGCCGAGGAATGTGAACACGCCGATCATGAGGAGGAACGATCCGAACGGGTGCCATTCTGTGCTGAGGGCCGCCCAGAGAAGGGGCAGCGAACCGGCCGCGGCGACGATCAGAAAGACGCGGCCTAGGTAGTAGCCGATGACCTTGAAGTCTTTCCTGGTTGGCTTGACCAGCACGTCAGAGGATGGCCAGGACGACGGCCGACACGACCCATGCCAAGGCAACCAGAGCGACCACTACGAGCCCTTCGATGACAAACATGGCGAATCCGCCGGCCATGCCGCGCGGGCTCGTCCAACCATGGTCGCGTCGGTTTGTCACCTCGTCCGGTTGTTCCGGTAGCCGAGAGCGGCGCGCACTGCGTCCTCGAGGTCCACGCTCGAGACCGCTGTCACCTGGTCACCAGGCTGGAGCTGCGTTGTCGCTGTGGGAACCCGAACTTCCTTCTCGCTGACCACGGCGATCAGGAGGGATTCGCGGGGGAGACGAACCTCTGCCACAGGCCGGGCGTCGAAGTGGTCAGGGATGTCGACCTCGTACACAGAGATCTCCCCTCGTCCCAGCAGTGTCACATGTCGGAACTCCGGAACTTCCACTTCTCTCGAGATCAGGGTCGCCATGACGTCGGTGACGGCCACGACCGGGATCTGAAGCGCCTCGAAGGTGGGCCGGTTCAGCGGGTTGTTGAGACGGGCCAGCACATGTCGGGCTCCCAACGTGATCGCCAGCTGGCAGGCCACGAGATTGACTTCATCCAGCCCAGTGACAGCTAGGACCCAATCCGCGCGGCTCGTGTCCGCAGCGTTGAGCAGGTTGACGTCGGTGCCGTCGCCCTCGAGGACCAATACTTTCGACTCATCGCTGAGTGCTTGGGCGTGGCTGTGCGCCTCTTCGATCACGGTGACGACATGACCCGCCTCTTGCAACTCGCGGGCGAGGAACGACCCCACCTTGCCTCCGCCAACCAGCGTGACCCTCACGGCAGGCCTCCCTTGGCGGCCAGGTACCTGTGAATCCGTTTGCGGGCTCCGCTGCGTGCGGCGGCCACCACGACATCACCCTCAGCGAGCAGAAAGTCGCCGTTGGGGATGAAGGTTCTGTTTCCACGGGTCACCGCGGCGACGCGAAGCTCGTCGGGGAATTCGAGCTCGGTGACCGTCATACCGGCGCCGTCGGATCCGACAACAACATCGACGATCTCGACATCACCACCCGAGAAGGTGACATGGAAGCTGAACTCTTCCCTGACCAGCTGTTCGTGGATGACCTTCGAGGTCAGTTTGGCGCCGGGGACGAACTGGACGTCCAATGCCCGGTAGGCGTCTTCCCGCGCCGGGTCATCGAGCCGGGCGATGGTCTTGGGGACGCCGAAGACCCTCTTAGCGACTTGGACAGCCATGGCATTGGAGTTGTCCGAGTCAGTGGCGGCGACGAAAGCGTCGGCGAGCTCGATGCCGGACTCACGAAGCACGCGGACGTCATAGCCGAGGCCATCATGGGTGGTGCCGTTGAATGTGGAGCCGAGCCGCTCGAAGACCCCAGGTCGGCTGTCGATAACCGAGACGTCGTGGCCCTCCTCTGACAGGGTTAGGGCCAGATCGCTTCCCACCCTTCCGCAGCCGGCGATGACGATCCTCATTGGCGTCGGCCTTTGTGCCGCGTCGGTGTCACGGTCTCCCCGACATCGGACGTCCGGACGATCGTCAGGGGAAGCTGGTCTGGTGTGTTGGGTCGCCATTCATTGCGCAGGAACACATGGGCGGTCGTGTTTGAGTGGGGAAGGACGGCTTCTCCGAGATACTCATGGAGGATCCCGTCGACGCGATAGCGGAGGCCAATCAACAGCTGCACGTTCCCAAACCGCTCATGAGGCAGTGGAGTCTCAACTGGCGCGGCGTGTCGCCTTCATACGGTCGTTCTATTGCCTTCCCGTCCGTTGAGCGTCGTTCTTTACGTGAATCCCACGCGGCAGCGTGGCCTCTTTACGGGTTTGGCACGTCGCGGTAGGTCAATCTCGCCATTTGAATGAGTTGGCTCCGTGCATTCGCCGCCGCGTTATTGACCGTGGCAACCGCGTAGTAATTGCTCGAACTCTCGTTGGTAACGCGTGCATACCGGTACACAGCGGACGCCACAGCGGTTAGATCGGCCCCCAAGACGCGGAATACGACTCTTGGGATCCCTCGTCATCATCGATAGGGGAAGGCTTGTATGAATCTGCTGGAGTCCAACACCGCTCTGGAGGAGACGAGCTGATGAAGTTCACGAGAGAAGCCATCACGTGGCGCCCGGTTGCCACCTACCCGGTCGCATCATCGGTCGTGGGGTCAGTTGCCGCGATAGGGATCGGTCTCGCCTTGATCCCTTTCCGAGAGACCCTGGGCAGCGTGAACGTCGCCCTGGTCATGGCCGCTCTCATCGTCCTATCCGCCGAGTTCGGAGGCCGGAGCGCCGGGGTGATCGTGGGGGTGGTCGGATCCCTTGTCTTCAACGTGTTCCACACCATGCCCTACTACGCCCTGGTGATCGATCGTCCCGACGAGGCAGTGGCCGCGATTCTGCTGATCGCTCTTGGCCTTCTGATCGGGAGCTGGCACCGCAAGACCGAGCCGTGACGGTCCCATGAGCATCGACCTGGCCAACGTGGCCATCGGTCTCCTCATGCTGGTGGGAGCCAGTACGGCAGCGTGGTATCTCAAGGGGAGAATGGACGACTCCACGGGCATCGAGGTGGTGGGCTGGGCGATGACACTGATGGTCGCCAACATCCTCCAACTGGTGGGCATAGTCGTTTTGCTCGTCAGCCTCTTCGAATGAGCGATCATCATGCTCTGATGGATCCAAGCGACCAGACCGTGAAGAGAGGCAATCTCAGGGTTTACATAGGAGCCGCGCCGGGAGTCGGGAAGACCTACGCAGCCCTCGAGGAGATCCACGACCTGATGACCGAAGGCATCGATGCCGTTGTCGGCTACGTCGAGACCCACGGAAGAGATGATACGGCTCGCCTGCTGGAGAGTTTGGAAGTTGTGCCAAGGAGGAGTGTCGAGCACAGGGGAGCGGAATTCGAGGAGATGGACACCAAGGCCCTCCTGGACCGAGATCCCGAAGTCGCCCTGATCGATGAGCTGGCCCACACCAACGTTCCCGGGTCGGGGCATCCGAAACGCTGGCAGGACGTCGAGGACGTCCTCGAAGCGGGCATCGACGTGATCTCCACGGTCAACATCCAGCACTTCGAATCATTGAACGACGTCGTCGAGGAAATCACCGGGGTCAGCCAGAGGGAAGTGATCCCGGACCAGGTCGTCCGCAGAGCGGATGAGGTCCATCTCGTCGACCTCACCCAGCAGGCGGTGAGAGAGAGGATGGCGGCGGGCAAGATCTACCCCGCCGAGCGCGTTGATGCCGCCCTCTCCAACTTCTTCCGGCCGGGAAACCTGGGAGCTCTCCGCGAACTCGCCCTGTCCTGGACCGCAGAACGAGTCGACGAAGCGGTGGCCGCCTACCGCCATGACCACGGGATCGAAAGCCATTGGGAGACGAGGGAGCGGGTCGTCGTCGGCATCACCGGTAACGAGGGAGGGGACGACACCATACGCCGGGCGGCTCGGATGGCCATGCGCTCCAAAGGCGAGCTCCTTGGTGTGCATGTCAGGCCCATTGAGGGGCTCAATCTGGCATCAACCCCTGAGCTGGACGACCATCGGGACCTGCTCGAACGTCTCGGTGGCGAGTATCACGAAGTGGCACATGCCGACGTCGGGGAGTCGCTGGTTTCGTTTGCCAGGGCACACAATGCGACACAGCTCGTAGTCGGAGCCACCCGACGAAACCGGTGGCAGGAGCTCGTGGCAGGCTCAGTGATCCAGCGCGTCCTCAGGCTCGCTGGCGATATCGACGTGCACGTGATCTCCAATCCGGTGAGAGCCAGATCGAGGATCCGGGCACGACCATCGCCGTTGCAGCCGCGACGTCGTCTCTGGGGATGGATGGTTGGCGGCGTCACTTTCGCGGCTGTCACACCGCTGATGCTCGCCCAACAGGAAGAGTTTGGCCTGCAAAACGTACTCCTCGTCTACTTGTCGATCGCGGCGGTCGTGGCCTGGATTGGAGGTATCTGGCCGGCGCTCACCGCGGCTGTCGTGGGGTTCGTCCTCGGGAACTACCTGTTCACACCTCCATACCGCACATGGACCATCGCCAACCCGGCCGATGTATTCGCACTGATCGCCTTCGTCTTCCTCACCGGGCTGGTGGGTTTTCTCGTCGGAACCGCGGCCCGCCGATCGTCAGAGGCGGCCACCGCCAAGGCAGAGGCAGAGACTCTCGTCGGTTTGATCGGCGCCGGTGGCGAAGGGTCCGCCCAAAAGTTGATCGAACGTCTCCAGGTGGCTTTAGACGCGGCGGGCATCACCCTGTTCGACACCGCCGGTGGTGTGCTCAGAACAATCGCAACAACAGGAGACAACCCACCCGACACCGTCGAGTCCGCAGACCGCACGATCGCAGTGGGAGGCGAGGCCATCGTTGCCATCGTCGGCGGCCCCCGCGACGCCGTGGACGAACGACTCCTCGCCGCAACGGCCACCGAGTTGGCGACGGTGATCGACCGTGCCGAAATGGCCAACCATGTCGCCGAGGTCGACGCTTTGGAGAGGGCGAACGAGCTGAGGACCGCCCTGCTCCGCGCTGTATCCCACGATCTGAGAAGCCCGCTGTCCGCAATCCAAGCTTCGGTTACGAGCATGCTCCAGGACGATGTCCAATGGCCACCTGAAGACCAAGTGGAGTTCCTCCAGACCATCAGTGAGGAGACAGAGGGGCTGAATCGTGTCGTCTCCGACCTGCTCGACGCGGGTCGGTTGCAGACCGGGACACTTCAAGTTCAGAAGCGGCCCATCGGGGTCGAGGACGTGGTCTCGACGGTGGCGACGGTCTTCCGCTCCCAGGGGCACCGACTCTCGATCGACACCGAAGTCGAGCTCCCCGACATGCTGACCGACCCGCCTTTATTGGAACGGATAGTCGAGAACCTCGTCCGGAACGCACTCGATCACTCTCCTCCCGAGAAGCCGGTGAGGGTCACCGCCGGCGTGGTCGGCGACCGGATCGACCTGAGGATCATCGATCGAGGCCCGGGCATCGACCCGGACACACGACAGATGATCTTCGAGCCATACTGGACCCTCGACGACAGCCACATGGCCGGAGTCGGGTTGGGACTGGCGGTTGCCAAAGGTCTCGCCGACGCCCTCGGACATCAGATCACGGTCGACGACACACCGGGCGGCGGCACGACCATGATCCTGTCGGTGGAGCTCGACTCATGACGCGCGTACTCGTCGTCGAGGACGACCGGTCTCTGGTCCGCGCATTGGCCAACAACCTCAAGGTCCGCGGGTACAAGGTCGACGTAGCCACCGACGGGGCCACTGCCGTGAAGCGAGCAGCTGACAAGCGGCCCGACCTCGTGATCGTGGACCTCGGCCTTCCCGAACTCGATGGTCTCGAAGTGATCCGCAGTGTCCGGGGATGGACTGAGATCCCGATCATCGTCCTGTCTGCCCGCGGCAGCGAAGACGACAAAATCGAGGCTCTCGACGCCGGCGCCGACGACTACGTCGCCAAGCCCTTCGGGATGGGTGAGCTCCTCGCTCGAGTGCGGGCCGCACTCCGACGCGCCACACCGAGCGACGACCAGGCGACCGTGGAGACACCACATTTCAGCATCGACCTGGCGTCGAAAAAGGTCAGGGTGGGCGGTGAGGAGGTTCACTTGACCCCGACGGAGTGGGGGATGTTGGAGATGCTCGTACGCAACCCCGGTTCTCTCGTCTCCCAGACGATGATCCTCAGAGAAGTTTGGGGTCCTACCTACGAGAACGAAACCCACTATCTGCGGTCCTACATCGCACAGATCCGACGGAAGCTCGAACCCGAGCCCTCCCGACCCCGATACTTCATCACCGAGGCAGGGATGGGCTACCGCTTCGAACCGGTGTCCGGATCAGAAGCTCACGGCTGACCCGCCGGTCGAACTTGATCCCGCTGCCCGCTCTCGGGCAGGAGGTGGAACGGCACGCTGGTCACCGCAATACCCGGCTCTGCGGCCAGCACACCCTTGATCGCCAGCCCGGTTTGGTTGTGGAGAAGCTGTGTGACCCGACCGGGAACGACAAACTCGGGGATCACAGCAGAGATCAGAGTGCCCGGCGTGGCGGAGCGGCGCCTCTCCTTCAAGTAGGTGACGAGGGGGTCGACGATGCTGCGGAACGGGCTGGCGATCACCTCGAGCTCGAACTCATAGCCCGCCTCGCGCCACTGATACTCCAGCCGCTCCCTCTGGGCGGTGTCGACGTCGATGTGCACCGCAGTCACCGGCGGTCCCAAGGACTGTGCGTAGGTGAGCGCCTCCCGGATCGGCCGGGTCATGTCCGAGATGAGGACTACTTGCTCGATTCGGCCCACCGGTACGGCTCGAAGGTGACTCCGTCTCGAGCGACGGAGGACGTTCAGGTCGGTAACCACAACATCTGGCTCGAACAGCAGGCGTGACTTGATGGCGAGGCTGTGTCGGTGAGCGAATGGCGCCAGAATCGAGCGGATCCGCACCCGGTCAGCCAGGATCACGGTGATCCTCGAATCGGGATACGTGTGACGTTCCTGGCGCACCCGGTTCACGACACGTCGTGAGATCGACTCCTTCTCACCGGGCAGAACCTCGAGATTATGTCCAGGGTGGGAAGCGTCCCACGTGTAGATGAGGTCGTCGGATCGGGGCTCTTCGGCGTGCACGCAGGTGATCGCCTCGGCGCTGAGCAACTCTGCGTATCGGAGGGCCCGGTCGGTGCCTTCGTCGTGGTGGGCCACCAACACGAGAATTCGCGTGGGCTGGGGTACCGCCTCCACAGGGACCCGCTTCAGCTGGGCAGCGACACTCAAGTAGTGACGTCGGATGCTCAACATCAGCGCGACGAGTACGGGCACGGCCGCGATCACGATCCATGCCCCGTGCACGAATTTCACAGTGGCGATGACCACCAGCACGATCCCGGTCGTGGCCGCCCCGATGGAGTTGATGGCGACGGAGCGCTGCCATCGCGGTTCCCTCGTTCGCAGCCAGTGGCGAACCATGCCCGCCTGACTCAGAGTAAAGGCCGTGAAGACCCCGACTACATAGAGCTGGATCAGCCTGCTGACCTCGGCGTCGAAGATCACCAGGAGCGCAGCGGCTACCACCGCGAGTGTGACGATCCCATTGGAGAAGACGAGCCGGTCCCCTCGGTTGAGGTATTGCCGTGGGGTCAGTTTGTGTCTTGCCAAGATCGCTGACAACCGGGGGAAGTCCTGATAGGCGGTGTTAGCGGCCAGGATCAGGATCGCAGCAGTGAATATCTGCAGAGCGTAGAAGCCGAACCCTCCGCCGAAAGCGGCTCGCCCAATCTGGGAGATCACCGTCCCGTACTCGTCGATCGTCTCCTCCGAGATGCGAACGTCGAACCAGCGAGCCAGAGTCGAGATCCCCAGGAACATCGAGATGGAGATCGCCCCCATGATGCCCAGCGTCGTGGCGGCGTTGTGAGACTTGGGCTCCTTGAAGGCTTGGACACCGTTGGCGATCGCTTCGACACCGGTCAAGGCTGTGGAACCGGAGGCGAACGCCCGAAGCACCAGGAACATCCCAATCGCGGCGACTTCAGGCTCGAGATCGAGACCCGACGAGACCGCCTGTGGGCACTGACCGTCGAAACACTCGACAAATCCGGTGATCAGCATGATCGCCACCGTGACAACGAACAAATAGGTTGGCGCCGCGAACAGCGTCGAGGCCTCCCTGACACCACGAAGGTTGGCGATGGTGAGAAGGGCGACGAATCCCAGGGCCAATTCCACCCTCCAAGGGATCAGATCAGGAGTAGCGGAGGTGATGGCAGCTACACCGGCAGCGACCGACACCGACACGGTGAGCACATAGTCGACCAAGAGCGCCGAAGCGGCCACGGTGCCGGTGCGAATCCCCAGATTGTCGTTGGCCACGATGAATGCACCGCCACCGTCGGGATACGCCTTGATCGTCTGGCGGTACGACACGATCACGATCAGCAGCAATGTCGCTATCGCCAGCGAGATGGGAGTCAACAGACTGAAGGCAGCTGTCCCGGCCAGGGCCAAGACCAACATCGCCTCTTCGGTGGCGTAGGCGACGGACGACAACGGGTCGGAGGCGAACACGGGGAGGGCCAGCCGCTTGGGTAGGAGCTGATGCTCCTCCTCGTGTGTTGCGAAAGGCCGACCGAAGAGCCTTCGCTTGATGTTCAGATCAGACTGGCCTCTCAAAATTCACCTGATGGCGTGCAACAGAAAGCGCGGTCGTCACGAGACCGCGCCCAACACATCGTTGATAGCCCTGAACGAGGGTGGACCCCGGCCATCTTTACGCGATCTCGACGCGTGGCTGCCTGATTTCGACGCGATCAGGACGGCCTCGGAATCGCCGCTGCCATCACACCGACTCCGACGAGTGCCAAGACGATCACCAGAACCAAGAGCACGTTCCAGATCAGCTCCCTACCAGGGTCGGTTTCGATCGCCACGCGCCGGGTGAGAGGACGACCCAGCAGGAACGCGACGAAGGCGATCACTCCTCCCCCAATCACCTCCGCGATGGCGGGGTGGCCGAGTACCGCAGCCAGAATGGAGACCAGTCCAGCCGAGAGTGATGTGACCCAGGCCGCACTGGGATCCGCAGGGCGCGTCGATCGGATCATGTGCCAGATGTACCGCGTCGCATGAGGGTTCCTTGAGGGATGTACGAAATACCAACGCGTCAACGACGAGAAAGCGCGCGATTGATACGTCACAACCATCATGAGCCTGGGCTATCCACGGAGGTCTAGCGGGCAGCTGAGTCGGAGTCGGACTTTCCGTTTTGTGGTTTGGCCATGAGACGAGCCCCGAGCCGTTTCGCCGCTTCGCGGTCACCGTCGGTTGTTGCCTGGGCGTAAATGGCCAACGTGAGTCTCGGGTCGGTGTGTCCGAGTCTCGCTTGGGCGGTCTTGACGTCGACGCCTTCGGCGACCATGGCGGTGGCGTTGGTCCTGCGGAGATCGTGAAAGTTGAGGCCCTCCAGATCGGCGGCCTCGACTGCGGCTGTCAGTGAGTCCAAGTCCAGGTGCTTCGCAAGACCGAGGTCGGTCAGATACCCAGCGTTCGGGGAGGCCAAGACATTTCCCAGGGATACATCCCGATGGACAATGTCGACAGCATGAAGGGCGGCAAGGGCATCAGCAATCGACGCTCCGAGCCCGCGTACCCTCTGATCTTCAAACGGAAACTGGGAAAGCTGAGACTTGAGCGACGGTGCATCGAGCCACTGCTCCAGATAGAAAGCGAGCACCTGACTATCAATCTCGATCTGCGCGATAGGAGCTACAACCCGCGGTAGGGCCGGATGGTCGAGTCGCGACAGGGCACTGATCTCTCTGACATGCCGTTCATGTTGCAAGGGGTCAGCGGTGACCCAAATCTTCAGCGCGGCTGACTCTGAGGGTACGTGATACACCAGGCGCTGCCCTCCGCCATTCGCGAACGTGGAGCCTTCGAATGATCGCCGAACCCAGAGATCGATTGATGTCCGCATGTCTCGAATATCCACCGGTGTCAGGCTAAACGCGCTCTGCATCACCACCACCCTTACGTAATCGAATGGTGACTCGAGCGGAGGCTGTACCACTCCTGACGAAGGCACGTGAGAAGGCAAGGGCCAACGGACACCCATGGGCATCGATTGGCGTCATAGTCGGACCTCCGGCGAAGGGCCCAACATGTTGTGGATTGGGGCGACCCCAACGTGTCGATCGCCGCGGTTCGAAAGTTGGAATCACATACATGTAATCCAAGTTTTGAGCGTGAAACTAGGATTTGGTCGGCTAGAATCCAAGTCTTGATGCGTTCATTGAAGGATTCGCCCATCGGGTCGACGGTGGTGATATCGGGTTACGACCATCGTTTCGGAGTGGAATACGAGGTGGACGCCTACATTCCGGACCCACTCCCGGACGACGTCGAGTTGTCATCCTCGGCTTGGAACCACATCGGCGACGCGATGGCAGAACTTGGTCGTCTGGATGCGGCGTCTGCCCGGCTTCCAAACCCCAGCCTGGTGACGAGGGTTGCCACCCGACTTGAAGCTGTCGGGACATCGGCGCTCGAGGGAACCTACGCCAACCTGACAGAGGTATTCGCGGCGGAGACGAGTCCAGGGGAACCGGACATCGAGGAGTTGCCAAGCCGTGTGAGGGAGGTTCTCAACTACGTCTGGACGGCGGAGCTGGCGTACGCGTCGATAGTCGAGTCGCCGCTTACAAGTGGCCTCCTGTCGACGCTCCAAAGGGAGCTGGTGAAAGCGACCGACTCGGACGGTCCGCAAGCAGGTGATGTTCGCACTTCTCAAGTGTTCATCGGCCCCAAGGATCGGCCGATCACCGAGGCGAGGTTTGTCCCATCGCCACCCGGCGACCAATTGGAGGCAGCCTATGACCAATGGTTCGATTGGGTAAGAGACGACAAGGATCCAAACGATCTTCAATCTCTCGTCCGCGTGGCGATGGCCCACTACCAATTCGAGACGATTCATCCATATCACGACGGGAACGGACGTCTGGGTCGACTGGCAGCCGTGCTGCAGTTGATGCGTGAACGTGTTCTCAGCGTCCCGGTCCTGTCGATCTCTCCACGGCTTGAGGAGCGGAAGGACGACTACCGGGATCACCTCCTGAACCTGAGCGTGACCGGGGAGTGGGAGCCCTGGATCGAGTTCTTCGTCGAGGCTGTACACGTCGAGTCGGAGCGATCGCGAGGCCGGATTGATCGGCTGTTAGCTCTTCAGGAAGAGATGAGCGAAGGTGTGCGGGAGCGTCTACCACGCGGTCGCCTGGCAGTCGACGTCATCGATGGGATTATCGAGTTCCCGGTCGTG
Organism: Acidimicrobiia bacterium; assembly: GCA_036374335.1. Lineage (GTDB taxonomy): Bacteria > Actinomycetota > Acidimicrobiia > Spongiisociales > ZC4RG35 > JANQRA01. The sequence goes on along the minus strand of DASUUC010000058.1, from coordinate 40,437 downwards.
ACTGTCGCGGATGTGGAACGCCGATACGGGATTTCCAACCAAGCGGCCAGAAACGCAGTGAAACGTTTGGTAGACGAGGGATTCCTGGAGTACCTGGATGAGGTCGCATACGACCGCCGCTTCTGGAGCCCACGAGTTTTCCAAGTGATCGGGCAGTCGTGATTCGATCGCCCACTCATGATCGAGGGGTCTACCCAACGTCGTCCCCGTCGGGCTCGTAGCGGTTCTCGACGAGCCATTCGAAGATCTCGTGGCGAAGGAACTTGAACTTGCGGGCGCCGGGAGCTCGGTGAGAGGGGATCACCCCCTCGCGTGCCCAGGTTCGGATCACCTGGTCCGACGCGGAGAGCAGCTCGGCCAGTTCTTGGCTGTCCATCACGGGTGGGACGTCCGGGTACCACCTCTCGTAAGTGATCTCGGGATTCTCCTCGTCCACGTCAATCGACCTCGTCGGGTCCCGCCGGCCGGTTGAGGAGTACGGCCAAGACCTCCTCGCGGAAGAAGCGGAACTGTTGCCCCCAACGCACCGCAGGGAGTTCGCCGCGGTGGACCTGGTCGCGCAATTCCCAGATGGTGCATTGCATGAGTTCAGCAACGTGCGCCGAAGTGAGCAATGGGGGATACTCCTTCCGAATGGCCTCGAGGGTCTGCTCCCGCGCAGCGGCGAGATCGATGGGCTCCTCAGCCATTGGCGACACTACGAAGGGATATAAGTAAGAAGACAACCATCCAACGCATCGTAAGTCAGAACGATGGTGGATGGATGGCCTGAGATAGCGTCACTTTTCGCGACTTCCATCCGGCGTTTATCCCGCGTCCCCCCACAATCGGAGGGGTCCACGCGAGTCCGCCCATACGCTCTGACCTGGTAATTCGTCCAAATCAGTACGTCGAGAAACGGGCCGACATCTTTCGGGACGCTGAGGTCGCCGGTTCAAATCCGGCCGTCCCGACCACAAAGGTGCTGGTCAGAGGCCTGCTGACAGGTCTCCGGCCAGCACCTCTTCCCCTGACCTACGTGGTACGGCTATTGCGTGGGTTGTGGGTTGGCGAACCGTGGGGATCTCTTCTACTCGAAACGGGCGTTCTCGTCGGAGTCCCCTTGATCTGCACTGCAATCGCCGTACGACTCTTCCGCTGGGAGTGACGGCCGTCTAGCCGCCTGTTGCCCGAAAACCAGCCGACATACAAACAAGAAGTGAAGCGAGCCAGCTCCCGGAGTTGAGCGTGCCCGGCACAGACCCAGCAGCAGTTGCCGGTAGCAGAGCGCATAACCACGGTCAACGCCCTCGTTAACGACCTCTAAACCGAGAGATAGCCGGCATTTAGGAGCACTACCGTAAGCCACTGTGAGTGGGGGGACCAGGGCGGATGGGTCGGTGCGTTGCGCATCTGGGGGTGGTGGGCTGATTGTTCGGCGAAGGTCGGTTATAGGCCGCGGCCCAGGGTGCGCTCGATTCGCTTCCTTCGTTCCTGGCGTTCTGCGATACGTCGGCAGGCGCGCCGCATGAGTTCAGCCCAACCGGAAAGCCTGAGTCGAGGGCTACCCAGAAGATCCGGTCGGTTTTCTTGCCCTTCCAGCAGAGCACTAACGATCCGGTGCTTGCCGTCCATCACCCGTCCCGTCATAGCCGAGGATGATGGGATAGGACATTTCAACTTCCTGAATCAAATGGACATGGTCGACACTCCTCGCACGGTCGGAGTCGCGCACAATGGTGGCCCCCGCGGTCGTCGCCGACCCGTCCAACTCCAATTGCTGGAGCACGGTCTCGGTGTGGCCGCCCAGGTCGACCATGCTGGTTCCGGCCTCGATGGCCGCCCGCGTGCAGGTCAAGATCTTCGAGTAGGGCACGGCACAGACGACGACGTCGACCGAGGCCAGAGTCTCGGCCATGAGTTGGGAATCGCCCACATCCACCTGTCGTGGGAAGGCGACCTCGCGCCCGCTCAGCTGATTGACCCTCGCCGAGGCTTGTGCCGCGGTCTTCATGGTCGGCGAGAAGAACACGGTCGGTGGCTCCCCACGTCGCCAGATGGAACCCACCCGCGGTTCCCTGATGGCCCGATCCGACCACCCCGTAGCGGAATGGTCGGGTCATTCGCCTCTCTCGAACGCTGGGCCGGTCGGCGGTCCGGAGGAAAGCGCGGCGATCGAGGGTCGGACGGTCCTGTCTACCGGGTGCATGATCATCCGATCGCGCTCGCAGGGATCTCACAGGGTACCGGGCCAACATGCCGACGAATCGAGCGCGTCGCAACCCACGATGACTAGGGCAATAAGCCCCCCTAAACCGAACAATCTCCTGACGATCCCGGGCGCGCACCTTTGATAGGTGTCCGGATGGATGCCGAACGTCGCGCACGACACGCCGACCGGGGTGCCAGCACCCAGGACAGCAGCGATAGGGATGGCAACACGGTGACCGGCCAACTGCCGCGCGTAGTGCAGCCCGCGGCCGCACCTTCTGGCTGGAAGTCCCTAATGTTTGGGACCTTCGCCTCTCGCATCGAGGGGCGGGCGCGGCAAAGTTCCGTAGCAATAGGAAGGTCGCTGGCCACCCGGGTTTCGAAGTGGCCCGGGTGGTTGTGCCATTCCAAAGGAGGACCGATGACGACCCGACTGACTATTGGCGCAGCCCTGGTTCTGCTCTTGGCCGCCTGCGATGGTGGGGGGACGGGCACCACACCTGCCTCAGAAACGACGACTGCGACTACCGCAGTCTCGGAGGCGACCACCACCGCTCCGGAAGCCACCACCACGGCCGCAGGCGCGACGACCTCGGCCCCGGGGGACGAGCACGAAGAGGGCCCGGTACGGACGTTGGAGGCGCCCGCGGCCACCATCACAATCGACGGGGATCCCGCCGATTGGGACGGGATTGCGGGTCTCGATCTCACTTTGGAGGCCATCGAGGGCGAGGATGCCGAGCCCCTGGGGGCAACGGTACAGGTGGCCCACGACGACGAGTTCGTCTATGTGCTTTTCCAGGTCGAGGACGACTACAACTGGAACGCTGAGGACGCCCATCTGTCGGGCTCTTCTGCGGTCATGTGGCGGATCGACGCCGAGGCCGGAGAGCACATGGGGGCCGAGGAGCCGGATCGCGAGACCAGTCTGGGCATGGTCGACATCTGGCATTGGGAGCTCGAGTGTGCCGCCGGCGAAGAGAACGGAGGGGCGGCGGCGGGTCCCGGTGACGGTGAGCCTGGCAACGACTCGGGGTGTAACTTCGACGACGAGTGGGCGACGATCCCCGACGAGCGTGAGGATGACAACAGTGCCAGCGGTGAGAACAGCCTGTTGGGTGTCTGGAATCACACCAATCCCGTCGAGGACGGGGAAGGAACCTGGATCTTCGAGATGCGACGACCCCTCCAGACCGGTGACGAACACGACGGGCAACTGGAAGTGGGCGCCTCGGCGGGCATGGCCCTGGCCTACTGGGATCCGGACTTTGGGCCGGAGGGTTGGGAGGACGACACCCATGCCCAGAGCGCCAACCAGGGCTGGATCGAGGTGACGCTGGCGGCCGGTTAACCGAAGCAAGCGCGGGGGTATCCTTGGCGCCACGACAGAAGGGTTGGACCGAAGCCGGGCCCCCGACGGGGACGGCCTGACCGCCTACCTGACGGCCTGCCTGCCTAACCCGTTCGCTGCGGTCTGTGGGCGGGTGTGTGCCGCCCCCTCCGAGGACGCTACCGACGGGGTGAGATGGACCAGCCGATCGCCATCCGGGCGCTCAAGCGCTTCGTCACCGAGCAGTACGGGACGGAAGCGGGGCCCAACGCCCAATGGACGCGGGTGGCAGCCCCGCCTCAGACGTTGGGAACCCGGAGTGTGGGGATCGTAGGTGGAGGCCCCCCCGGCCTGGCGGCCGCTTACGATCTCCGTCTGCTCGGATACAGCGTGACTGTCTACGAGGCCACTGGAGCCCTGGGGGGTGGTGGTGCTGGGGATCCCCGAATATCGGCTCGACCGGCGCCTGCTGCGGGAAGAGATCGACGCAGTCGTCAGTCTGGGAGCCCAGGTGCACCTCGACAGCCGCCTCGGAACCGACGTCATTTTCGCCGATCTGCGGGAGCGCCACGATGCGATCTTCCTGGCGTTTGGCGCCTCACTGCGACGCGTCTCGACATCGACGGCCACCAGGCCGACGGGGTGTTCCGGCGGCCATTGGAATTCCTCATCAACCTCTACCAGGATTCCGACGGCTATCACCTCAACCGGCCGACCATCGCAACCATCCGCCAGCAAGGCTTCGAGGTCATGCACGTGTGGAGATCGCGACGTGGACACGGAAGCCTCGTCCAAGGCATAGCCACTACCCGTTTCGACCGGGTGCCATTACGAGGGTCACCGAAATTACGACCCGCAGGTTCGTGTTTGTCATAGCCGAGATGCTCAGACATCTCCGCTTCGAGTCCCTCCTCCAACACGTGCTTGGTCAACCCGGTCAACGGCCCACCCAGGCCCCCAGGTCCACACCCTCAGAACGGGCCTGTTCCACCAGCTCCTCGTCCAGCTGCCTGTCCTCCAGCGACCTCTCCGCCGGCTTCGATGATTCCGACACTGCCCGTCCTTTCCGCCGAGCCGAACGGCTCAGCATCAGGCCAACAGGCAGATACACCGCTTTTCCGACACTCCCCTGCACAGCGGGTTGTTGTTGACGTAGAGAGCCATATGGGTGGCGCAGCGCATAACGCTCGTCAAGCGAGGCGAGAATTCTGAGCTGAGGGCACGCGCTATCCGGCATTTATCAGCGGGTAGCGAATATTGGACCGACCACGTTTAGTGAAGGGTGAGAACTACGTGGGGGCTTGGTCGTTCCTCCGGTTGGTACCGGTTCTCGACGAGCCACTGGATCTCTCGTGGCGGAGGAATTTGAACTTGCGGGCACCGGGAGCTCGATGGGAGGGGATCACCCCCTCACGAGCCCAAGTCCTGATCACTTGGTCCGATGCCGAGAGCAGCTCGGCGAGCTCTTGGCTGTCCATGACCGGTGGCACGTCGGGGAACCACTTCTCGTAGGTGATCTCAGGATCTTCTTTTGGACACGTTCACTCAGCCTCGTCGGGCCCAGCTGGCCGGTTGAGGAGAACGGCGAGGACCTCCTCGCGGAAGAAACGGAACTGCTGACCCCAACGGACGGCCGGCAGCTCACCTCGGTGGACTTGGTCGCGCACCTCCCAGATGGTGCATTGCATGAGCTCGGCGACGTGTGCCGAGGTGAGCAACGGCGGATACTCCATCCGGATCGCCTCGAGGGTCTGCTCCCGCGCGGCCGCGAGGTCGATGGGCTCATCGGCCATTGGCGAGACTCCAAGAGGGAATGACAATGTGATACAAAGCGGAGTTGGCTTGGCGGTTGCCGCCCCGGTTGAGCCGATGCCGTTTCGTCTTCCCCGATGAAGCGGGGATGGGTGCTGTCCCGCAGAGGTTGGCCCAAGCGCCTTCGGTTCTGATTCGCTCCGGGTTGTCTCCTGCAGCGACGAGGAGTTTGGCGGCTGTGTCGTAGCCGACCCCGTAGACATCGAGGAGAGTGGGTGCGGTCGGTCTGATCAGTGGCCGGAGCGTCCGGTTGAGCCGCTTGGTCTCCTCCCGGAGGTATTGGACTCGATGTCCTAGAGCTCGGATGGTCACCAGAGTCGTGTAACGCACCTGGTCTTCTTGTTCTCTGGGACGTAACGCTGATGTCTTGTTGACCAGGGCAATCGCCGACAACCCTGCGAACTTGGTGCGGATCTCCGGTGTCGCAGTGAACCCAGATGCCGCAGCTGATTCAATGGTTCGATGCGGGTGTCGACTGCGGAGCGGCGGGCGATCATCAACACCCGGATCGCCTCCACGTTCCCGTCGCGGGTCGGTGAGCCAGTCGCCGCCCCGGAGAGGGCAGCACGGGGGGCAGCCAACGCGTCGACCGGATCCGACTCCCTTTCCGATGCCGGGTCTGCCGGTTCGGCCGGTCAACCTCGACCACGGTGCGCCTCACGTTGCAGATACCGGGACACGCCAACTCCGTATGAACCGGTGCCCTCCATACCAAACCAGGACCAGCTCGCCATGCGAGCGGAGCCATGAGACCAGCTGCCGATAGCCGTGGCTCGTCGTCGAGAACGATTTGACACCGAGCACGCCTCCCAGGTGGTTCACACAGCAGCGACATGGACATCGGCGTGGGTGTCGACACCGCCAACAACAGCATCGGGGTTTCCTACGATGGTCATTGCCATCCCTCCTTGCATAGACGGGCAGGGGTGGCACGCACTTGCCGGACGGGTGGGCCAGGTCGCCGGCCTGGTGTCAACAGGACCGGAACACCGACCTCCCATCCGACCGTAGAGTGCCGTTCCCGAAGCCAGGTCGGCGGGTCATTCGAAAGACAACCCAGCAGGGTGTCAGCCGGTTCGCGAGTCAGGCCAACCCCGGGAACAAACCAACCGTACGGGGAGGCCGAGGGTGACAGCCCCCACGAAACGGTCAGCGCACCCAAACCCATCCTCCCTGCCGGTTACGGAGCGGGCCTCGCAGGCCGGGCACCGTCTTCAGGGGATCGTCTAGTCGCTGCCGTGGCAGCCGTGGGCTATGGGTCAAATGGGGCGACCTGGAACCAACCTTGCCCGATGTGAGTCGACCACGTCAGCAGAAGCCCGATGGCAGGTCAGTAGGCGCGTGCTGCGTAGGCGATCAGTCCCTTTTCGTCGACCGTCTCGGGACATGTGCCATCCGGTCGTGTTAGGCACCGGATCGTGATCGCGGATTCGGCCAGGACGGTTTCGCCGTTCTCTCCGACGATGTCATAGGGAAGGCGAGCCCAGCCGGCGGCAGCCGCTTCGCCCACCTCACCGAGGGTCGAGACGTCATGGATTCGGGCATCGCGGAATTCGGTTGCCTCGTCGAGCGTCGTGGTCGCGACCGCCCCTGCCTCGGCCACCGGTGTTGGCAGCTTGGTCAGCGTGTCACGCCTGACGATCGTGACCCGACCCTCGGCCAGTTCACGGGGTCCAACCTCGATGCGGAGGGGGGCACCCTTCAGTTCCCAGTCGACGGTCCGGCGCCCGAAGGACTGTTCAACGCGGTCGTCAAGACAGACGCGATGCCCCGCAGATTCGAGCTCGTTGACGAGTTTCCTGGCGACCTCGCCTGCACCATGCTGGTCGCGCACGAGCATCACAACTACCTGGGTAGGTGCGATGCTGGGAGGCAGCCTCAGCCCAGCGTCATCGCCATGACACACGATGAGACCACCGACCATGCGGGTCGAGGCCCCCCAACTCGTCTGCCACGCGTATTGCTCGGCGCCTGTGTCATCGAGGTACTTGATGTTGAATGCCCTGGCGAAGTTCTGGCCCAGCTCGTGGCTCGTTCCCATCTGAAGGGCCTTGGTATCGCGCATCATCGCTTCACAGGACGCCGTGTTGATAGCCCCGGCGAAACGTTCGCGGGGCGTCTTGATGCCCGCGATGACCGGAATGGCCAGCACATTCACCATGAACATCCGGTACACCTCGTGCAGGATCTTGAGCATGTAGGCCCGCGCCTCATCCTCCCTTGCATGGGCGGTGTGGCCCTCCTGCCACAGGAACTCGGTAGTCCGTAGAAAGATCCGGGGCCTCAGCTCCCAGCGCACGACATTCGCCCACTGGTTGACCAACAAGGGAAGGTCCCGGTAACTCTGAATCCACTTAGAGAAGTAGCTGTTGATGATCGTCTCGCTGGTCGGGCGGACGACAACGGACTCTTCGAGATCCCGACCGCCAGCGTGGGTGACGACGGCCAGCTCGGGCGTGAAGCCCTCGACGTGTTCGGCCTCCCTCCTCAGCAACTCCTCGGGGATAAGCAGCGGGAAGTAGGCGTTGCCGGCGCCGGCTGCCTTGATGCGGAGGTCTACCTCGGCCTGCATTCGCTCCCAGATCCCGTAGCCATAGGGCCTAATGACCATCGTTCCGCGAACGGGGCCGTTCTCAGCGAGTTCGGCCTTGGCGAGGACGTCCTGGTACCAGCGGGGGAAATCGACCTCTTGGGACGTGAGGACCCGTGCGCTCGCCATTCACGGCGATGGTACCCAGCCGGGTCTAGGCGCAGGACGTCGAGATCACGGATGGCTGTCCAGCAGGCGGTGCCCACTCACCACCCGCCCATAACGGCACGAATGCGCTCGCGGGGACGAGCACGAATAGTGCATTGCCGGCTGAGTGCGACTGGCCCGTCGGAGAGCAGCTCAGCCGTGCTGCGTGCGTCGGATCAGTCTGAAGATTGGCATTTCGCGGTCAGTCTGTTCCAGGTAGCGGCCATAGCCTGGCGCAAGTTCCACGACCTGATTCCAAACGGAATCGCGCTCGGTCCCGGTAAGCAACTCTGCTTTGACTGGGAACTCTCCATCACCGAATTAACGAAGGCATCGCCCGGGTTCTTGGCAAGGTTGAAAGCCCATGCTGGATGACGGGCAGATCCAGCGTCGGAACCAACCACGAACCACGAATCGTCTCGGCATCTATCAGGGAACCAGCCGAGTATCGTCTTCCGGCGGGCTCCTGACCTGGCTCCTTTTGTGGTCAGGCGAAGGAGGGGCCGTCCCTGGACCTATGCTCCGAAGCGCACCATGAGACTGCCCGTCCATCCCATGGCCTTCATCAGCGGGCGAAGTGCTTTGGGGAACTATGTACCGGGGGTGCCGCTGGGAGGTAGGTCGACCATCTATTGAACGGTACCTGGCTGGGTCGAGCCCATGAAAGGGCTAGCCACGCATATCGGCAAATCGGCAACGGAAGCGCTCGGATTTGAGACCGTCCGATGTCGGCACGTATAGAGCGATTCTGGTGGCTGCAGTGGACGCGAGCGTCAAACGGCAGACCCCCCGCTGAAGTCGCGGGGTGTCTTCCCATGTGGCGGTTAGCCGAATGGCATCCCGCTCGTGAAGTCGTCACACCCCGTGAAGGGGGTCAAGCCCTGAGTTGGAATCACCCAATTGCCTGCCTGGAAAAGCACCCCCTCGGCGAACGGTGAACCTCCCGGCACACCGGTGTGGACCGAATCGTGATGGGCCGTACCGCGAAGAGTCTTCCCGGCTGCAAGCTCAATGCAACGATTGAAATAGACATTGCCGTTGTCGACCACCACGCGGACCAGCATCACATGGCCATGAGGCGGTAGCCCGTCGGGCCATTCGCTGCGGCCCTGGTCGTGTCCAGCCGCGAGCGCCGTGCCCGCGAAAAGCCCCAGACCAACAGCCATGGCGACCAACAACGTGATCAGCCTCTTCATATCCCTCTCCTCCCTTGCCCGCATGGGCGTCAACTAGCGAACGGAGCATAGACGGAGAGTGACATTCGGTGTCAAACCGTGCTTTGCCTACCGAGGAGGGTGGCTAGCGGAAGGATCTACTCCACCAGCACTTATTGGCACGTCCCACTCTGTCCTTGTCGGTCGGGGACGGCCAGTCGATCCAAATTGACCACGGGTCAGCGGTTGAGTTCCACGTCCTCCGTGCAGGCCATGCGAACAGCTGGCTCGTAGGGCACTGCGCCCTCGTTCATGATGGTCGCCGAGATGCTTCCCACCGAGCCGTCGGCGTTGAGTGTGACTTCGAGGTCCTGAACCTCTACATCGTTTCGTTCCAAGCAGTCGGCGAAGATCTCAGTTGCCCGGCCAGAATCTGGGACGTCAGAGCAAGATGCCAACACGAGGACCGAGCAGACGACGAGCGACATCGCTACCAGTCCGTTCCGCCTACTCACGTCGCCGAAGGTACCAGACGGCGCGGTCGACACAACCCTCGACAAGTAGCGCCGATCAACAGATCCCGAGCACAACCGGACATATCTGGCATCGCTCGATAACGGATCACCTATGCGCTATGCAATGGAAATCGCGGAACTGCCGATGTAAATGCCTGATGATCCTTTGGGTCGGCTCGAGACGTGGAACGCACGTTCATGCCGTATCGTCTCTTAGGCATGGCCTTGAGACGTTTGATGGTCGTGGTGTTGGCCCTGGCTCTCGCTTCATGCTCGTCCGATGGTGCCGTGCCCACAACGGTGACGAGCGGTGAGACTGCGGCTACGGCCCCGGCCACCACCCTGCCGTCGTCAACCACGTCGACTATGCAGCCGACAATCGACATACGCTCCGGGGAGATACTGGCCGGGAACTTCGCCTCCGTCGTTGACAGGTTTTCAGACTGGCCCGATGGTGAGGTCAAGATCTACCGGGTTCCATTCGACCACCGTGTCGCCCTCACCGGACCACTAGAAGTGTCCGTCGAACCGCTCGACAGCACCGATCCGGCCGTGGTCCAAACCTTCGAGGTGAGAGCATCGAGTGCCGGCGTCGTCTTCTGGCCCAGCGGAACCAAGTTCCCTGCTCCGGGTCGTTACCGGCTCACCGCCACAGCGCCCGCACACTGGGGATGCTTCGAGCTAACGGTCTGAGAGGACGCACGCCCACGCGGAACTAGCGCAGATCAACAGTTATATGGACTAATAGGGCTCGCGGGTCTAGATAGCGCATAGCGGCACGTAACGCTCGGGCTCGGTCCGCCCTCGATAATGCCCGATATCGATACGGCGATGAAGGGCCATAGTCCTCTAGCGAGCTGCCACCAAACCGATTACCGCTTTAGTTGACGACGCTGTGTCGAGAAGACACAAATCCTGTCGGAGATGGGAGGTGTGGAGAAGTGCAGGATCTGTCATACAAGGTCAGGATCTCGACCCTATGGCTTTTGCAGGTAGTCGCCTTCTTTGCCTACCGGACGATTGCCGTTAGCGAAGGTGCGACCGAGGTCTCTTTGCTTAGCAACGAGGATTTCGCTTCTTATCTGTTGGTCGCCATGGGGTTCGCATTTCTGTCACTTGTTCTGCCCAGTCGGCTCGACCGTTTGACCAACCTCATCGCTGGCACGATCTTCGGGGTGCTCCAGGCCATCATGCTCGCGGACGGGATCACGGCATACCCGACCGCAGTCTTCAACCTGATGACGGGGGCAACGGTTGTGGTCATGGCGGCAGTCGTCTGGTTCGCCTACAGGTGGCCCAAAGCGGCAAGCGTGGTGACAACCACGACTCAGCAAGTACCAGTGAGTCGGAGGGAAACCGCCGATATCTGAGACCGCCCGGGATGCTCGGCGATCCACATTCGATCGGTTGCCGAGCGTCTTGCCTCAAGGTTCTCTCATTGGCGACTTGCGGGCAACTGGCAAGCTGTGGATCTCGATCGGCGCTGGTAGCGATTGCTGAACTAAGCACCTTTTGTCAAGCCCGGATCCTCGGGCGGTTTCGTTGAGTTCTGTCGAGTTGGAGAGCGGAACATAAGCGACTTGGGATCACCGGGTTTTCAGGCATCAGGTACTGAACTCGGCACCTGCGCGGTGTCGGAATCCGGGCTAAGTCGCCTGACTCTCCGAGAGAGCGCGATCAGCAGATCCCGGGCGATTCCGCACACATCTGACACCGCCCGAGAACGGCACCTCGAGGGCGGGTGTTAGCTGAGCGTTCACCACCAAGAGTGACTACGCGAGGCGCGCGAGCGATCGAAACGACATGCTGTACTCGCTAGCATCGCTGGCGGAGCGGGTGGGATTCCCGTCGATTGCGGACCGCCGGGCACAACCGCCCGGCGGTCAACTGAGGTTATGACCCCCCGCCCAGCCGACGTCGTAAGGCTGCTCCCTCGATGAGGCCACCGAGGCGCCTCCGATCAGACCCAGCACGGTGAGGATGGCCACGAACCCGGGCAGCCCACTTCCGAAAGCTCCGTCGTTTCGGAGAACCTGGAGACGCTGCCGTCTCGATTTGCAGGCGCGACTTGATCCGGCTCACATCGAGGAGTCGAAGGTCATGAGTCCCACACCCTCAGAGCGCTTCGTCATCACCTACTTGGATGATGACCACTACCACCGCGAGCATTCCGACAAGGTCTCCCGTCCAGCCTGCAATCCCACACGCATCCGTGGCGTGATGGCCACACGCAGCGAAGCCGAACGCGACGAGCAGACTCCATGCCCGCATGCTGGACAGAAGAGGCGTAGACACGATGGCCCTCGAGATCGAATGTCCGGTCTGTCGAGAATCAGACGACCTCACCGGTGTCAAGCGCGACCACAACATCACCATCACCTGTGGCGCTTGCGGCCAGTCCTGGGAACACCCCACCACACCCGTGTGTCCCACCTGCGACGGCACCGACCTCCAGGCGGTTCCCCTTTACGATCGTCGGGAAGTCGAGAGGCACGCAGCTATCGGTGGTTGGCATACGTATCGTCCTCCTGTGCAATCAGTGCGACGCCGACGACATCCGGAGGTAATAGGAAACCGGCCCAATCCGCTTCTTCCAACGGAGCTTCCCACCGTCGACCCGAAGGATGTCTGACGGCCGCCGCTAACAAATGGCTCAGGGAGACGAAACCCCTGGCTGCTCGGCCGGCTTTCAGGCTTCGCCGTTGTCTCCGTCTGCTTTGACCCAATCGGCCACGAGCAGATTGTTCGTGACCGCTCCTCGTGTGATGGTGGCAACGGTCGCGACGACACACAGGGCCGCGGTTCCGAGGACGAGATACATCACCAGGAGCTGGACCGCCACCGCTTCGACCGGGTCCACGCCGGCCAGCAGCAAACCGGTCATCGCGCCCGGCAGAGCGACGAGGCCCACCACTTTGGTCCGCTCCACCTGGGGGATGAGCGATGACCTCGCCGCCCGGGGAGCCATGAACCGCACGATTTGGCCGCGATCAAAACCCAGGGAGAGGAGGGCCTCGAGTTCACCGCGGCGAGCCCGATTGAGCCCCACCGACTGGTTGACGCCGAGGACGGCCGAGGGCACCGCGTTGCCGATCGTGATCCCGGCGATGACCACGAGCGACACCGGGTCGTAGGCGATGACACCGAACCCGAAGGTGACGGCAATTGAGATCAGGGCGGAACCCAGGACCGCCCCGGTGGTGACCAAGACGAGACCGTTGATGTGATGTCTCGCCCGACGAACCACCACGACTGTGGCCACCACGACCATGGCCCCGACCCAAAGCCAAGCCCAGTAGATGGCGCCGGTCGCTTCGAAGATGAGAAAGAAGACGAAGCCGACAGCGAGCAACTGAGCCGCCGCTCTCACCGATGCCTCGATCAGACGACGTTCGATACGGAGTCCCAGCCACCACGCCAGCCCTATCGCCAACAACACCAACGACAGAGACGCAAGCACCACCGGGAGACCGGTCGCCTCCGAGGTGAGCGATGAACGTGCGGCCAGCAACATGGGCGGGACGCTATCGCACTGCTCACGTCCGCCCTATCACCGTGCCGTGCATTACGTGTTGCTTGGCGACTCGATGTGCTCCGAGAGCAGGCGTTTCGGCGGAGGACGTCAGCCGGAGGGGCGCATCAGCCCCGATTCGTACCGGAAGAGGTGGCGGTCCGCCAAGACATTGAGAAAACGGCGGGCATGGCTGAAGTGGTCTGCCACCTCGAGCAACATTCCGGGTCCACTTCCCACCGAGACCTGCGCCGATTCGACCGCCCGGCGATACCAGTTGGCGCCGACGATCTCGTGGAAACGGAGATCGGTGCCGTCGGCGAGCGCAGTCACCGGAGCTACCCCAGCGGAGGCAACTAGACGTTCTCGCTCCGGAAGCGCGGGAGGATGGGTCGCGGTGTGATCTGGAAACACACCGGAGAGGAACAAGACCACATCCCCGAGTCTGCGATAGCCACCGGGCCGCTCTCTCGGCGGGAGCATCTCGACCATCTCGGCGAGTTGGACCGGATCGAGCTCGCTGAAACGCCGGCGGCGGTATCCCTTGCGGGTGCGGACCCAGATGCTCCCACTTGCCACTTTGACGAAAGAGGCGAGCAGCTCGATCAGGAAGAACCGGTTGGCTCCGCTGTTCAGGAACTCGCGAAGTGGCGTGACGTCGAAGACCGGGAGCCGGCGTCCGGGCCCGGTCCACTCCGGCACGTAGTTCGCGGTATCAAGCTCTCTCGCCGTCTGATGAACCAGCGCTCCGAATACCAGGAATGGGGTGACACCAGGGGTGACGGCTTCGCTCTCATCGCTGAATATGGCATCGGAGAGCTCGGGTGAGGACAGGACATCTTCGATGATCTCGGGATGATCGCGAACCACAGCGCTCAGTTCGCTCGGCCCATCCTGCCGACCCGCCTTGCGGGCAATGAGCCGCAGGTCTTGTTCACTGAGGTGCTCGAGGTAGAGCAACGCGTAGTTCATGACCTACCCACATCGTATTCGGGATCGAGCTTTTCGTGGGTGATCTTCCGGAGGTCCCTATTGGGTTGGGCCCTTCGACCCTATTGAGGCGAACTCATTAGTTCTTGACTCAACAACTAATGAATATCAGCTTCAACCGTCGTACCGATCTCGCCCTGGCGGCGCTCCGAACCTTGGCCTCGGCCAGTGGTCGCATGACTCGTTCGGATCTCGCCGAAGCGATCGGCACCACACCGTCGTTCCTCCCCCAGGTGATGGCCCCTCTCGTTCAGAGTGGCTGGGTCGTCTCCGGCCGGGGGCCAGGAGGCGGATATGAGCTGACCGACCTCGCGTTCGATGTACGTCTGCTCGATGTCGTCGAAGCCACCGAAGGTCCCTCAGAGAACGGGCGCTGTGTACTGCGCGGCGGTCCGTGCCCGGGGGAGGAGGCCTGCTCGATCCACGAGGTGTGGGTCGAGGCGCGCGGAGTCCTCGTCGACGGATTCGACGCCATCCCAGTCCTTCAAACCGAAAGGAGATAGACCATGACCCAAACCATCGATCGTCCCACTACCGACTCTTCCAGAGACAGGCCACCCCCGCATCCTCATTACACCTTGGGCACACTCGTCGTCTTGGGGATCGTCGGCACGCTCGTTGCCGTCGGGCTCGGGATCGCCGCCTTGATGATCACCGCCAGCCGGGACTCCGTCGACGACGCCATCGTCTCCGAACGGGTCGACAGCTACCTCGCCACCAATGAGCCCGCAGGCGCGTCGGCGATACCGGAAGACGTGGTGGGGAGCTTCGTGCCCAAGGCCGAGCTTCCCGCAGTGCCGGCAGGTGAGGTGAATGTCGCCGCCGCACCAGCCGTCCCGCCGGCATCCGGCCGCACGACTCCCGCCATCGTCGACGTCCATTTCGAGATCGTCGAAGGGGTCTCCACCATCGACCCGAGTACAGGTGTCGAGACCGAGACCTGGGGTTACCGCGTAGTCGATGGGCCTGATGGGGTCATCGTCGGGACACCGGGGCCGATGATCCGGGCACGCGTCGGCGATGTCCTCCGCTTCACGATCACCAATCCCGAGTCGAGCTCCAACCCGCACAACGTCGACTTCCACGCCGTCACCGGCCAGGGCGGAGGAGCGGAGGCCACCACCGTTGCCCCTGGTGAGACCAAGACCGTCGAGGCACGGCTTCTCTACCCGGGCTTCTACATGTACCACTGTGCCTACGGAGACATCCCGGCCCACATCTCCCATGGGATGTTCGGCGGAATCCTCGTCGACCCGGAGACTCCGCTTCCGGACGTCGAACACGAGTGGTACCTGGTCCAGTCCGAGTACTACACGACGAGCAAAGACCCGGGACTGGTCAAGTTCGACCGGGCTGCCGTGACCAACGAAGAGCCGAACTATGTCGTTTTCAACGGCGCGGTCGGTGCCTTAGCCGGAGACAACGCCCTCGAGATGAGTGTCGGCGAGCGGGCGCGAATCTACTTCGTGAACGCCGGGCTCAACCTCGACTCCAACTTCCATCCCATCGGGTCACATTGGGACAAGGTGTATCAGGAGGCAGCCCTGCTCAACCCCCCTCTACGCGGCTCGCAGACCACCCTGGTCCCCGCCGGAGGAGGAACCGTGGTGGAGCTGATTGGACAGGTGCCTTCAACGATCGTCCTCGTCGACCACGCCCTGTCCCGCGCCGTGGACAAAGGAGCCATCGGACAGATCGTCGTGACCGGTGAGGCCAACGCCGAGATCTTCGAAGACTCGAGTGCCATACCCGATGGCGATGCTGCCTCCGATGAAGGTGGCGATCATGACATGGGACAGCCGGCGGGCGAGGCGGTCTCGATCGTGGCCGGTGCGTGGACCGCTCAGGACATGGGAGCCGCCAACGAGTTCGCCGAGTCAGAAGACCCGGCCGACTACTCGGTCAACGCGCTCACCGTCGAGGTCGGCACCACCGTCACCTGGAGCAACGACGACCCCGGTCAGATGCACACCGTCACCGATGTCGGCGGCGCATTCGACTCCGGTTTCTTGGAGACCGGAGACACCTGGAGCTACACGTTCTCCGAAGCCGGGGAGTTCGAGTACTACTGCCTTCCCCATCCTTGGATGAGGGCCAAGGTCATCGTCGAGGAATAATCGGAAAGCCAGCAGGATCGGGGCTCATCTGCCACGACATTTGAGCTCCGATCCCGCGATAACCCGCCACCGCATCGGGCAGTCGGGCGGGCATCGTGTTTGTCCATAGCCCAGGGGGGTATGGACTTTCCATGACTGACTCAGACCAATCGGCTGCTGCCGAAAAGAAAAAGACCGACTCCGAGTCCGGCAAGGAAGCCAAGTCCTACCTGCGATTCATCTCGATGATCATCACCGCGATGCTGGTGATGTATGCCACGACTTACTTGAACACCTTCGAGCTTTCCCATGTCGCCTTCAGCGAGACCCGGGTGTTCATGACCCTGCTGATGGGTGCGACGATGGCCCTGGTGATGCTGGCCTTCATGCTCGGCATGTACCGGAACTGGAAGGCGAACTTGGCCATCGTTCTCGGAGCCATCGTCTTGTTCGGGTTGGCCACCTGGCTGGTCAGGTCCCAGACCACCGTCCAGGAGGCCTCCTATATGAGAGCGATGATTCCGCACCATTCGATCGCCATCCTCACCAGTGAGCGCGCCGAGATAGAAGACGTAAGGGTTTGTGAACTGGCGGTGGAGATCATCGAAGCGCAGCGACGCGAGATCGCCGAGATGGACTGGCTGATCGCCGACATCGAGGAGAATGGGCCGGCTGCGATCCGGAGCGAAGCAGACCGGCGACCTGTTCCAGCTTTCCAGGGGACGAGCGTTCGAAGCTGCGGATAACGAGGAAGCGATACCGGCGACTGACGTGCTCAGTAGCCGGAGAGTCGGGCAGGCGGGTTCGGTGTGGGTGGCCACCGTCATGTGATGTGACCCACGTGAACCCTCGATGACGGAGGCGTGCCTCGAGTTGTGTGGCCGAACCGATTTTGAGTAGCTGGTGACGGTGCAGCTCACCTGAGATCAAGGTGTTGATCGTGGCCATCAGGTCGGAGGGGGAGTGCTCCCTGCTTGACGGTCCCTGCTCTTGCTATACAATACCCCCCTAAGGTATAGGAGTTCCATATGCGCGGATACGAGATCAACAAAGAGGACTACCTCAAGCGTCTCGCCCGTATCGAAGGGCAGGTCCGTGGTTTGCAGCGAATGGTCGAAGAGGACAAGTACTGCATCGATGTTCTCACCCAAGTCAACGCCGTGTCGGCTGCCCTGCGAGGGGTGGCGGTGGGTCTCCTCGACGAGCATGTCCGACACTGCGTGCGTGAGGCCACCGAGGCCGGCGACGAGAGAGCCGCCGACGAAATGGTGACCGAGGCGACCCGGGCCATCGAGCGGTTGGTTCGCTCCTGAACGGACCGGGAAAGGAGAAGCAGCAATGGATCATTCCCACCCTGAACCCAGCTCACAAACTGCGGTAGCTGAGACTACCGACGGCCACGAGCAGCGCGGGCACGACGGTCAGGGAGGCGGTCACGACAAACACGCCGGGCACAGCGTTGCCATGTTCCGCGACCGCTTCTGGCTGTCCCTGGTCCTCACCCTTCCCGTTGTCTTCTACTCGGAGACAATCCAGGAATGGTTCGGTTACACGGCCCCCGCCTTCCCCGGCTCGGAATGGATCGCCCCGGTTCTGGGCACCATCATCTTCTTCTATGGCGGCTCCCCCTTCCTCAAAGGGGCAATCCAGGAAGCCGGAGACCGTCAACCGGGGATGATGCTGCTGATAGGCATGGCGATCACCGTCGCTTTCGTCGCTTCACTAACCACGACGGCCGGTTGGTTCGATCTGGAATTCTGGTGGGAGCTGGCGGCACTCATCACCATCATGCTGCTGGGCCACTGGATGGAGATGCGCGCCATAGGACAGGCACGGGGAGCGTTGTCCGCCTTGGCCGAGTTACTCCCCGACGAAGCCGAGAGGATCACCGACGGCGAGGTTGAGACTGTTTCCGTCTCTGAGCTGGGTGTCGGAGATGTGGTGTTGGTCCGGCCTGGGAGCAGAGTCCCCGCCGACGGTGTTATCACTTCAGGACAGGTCGAAGTCGACGAATCGATGGTGACCGGCGAGTCGAAGCCGGTGGCGAAAGAAGAGGGGGACGAAGTCGTGGCCGGGACGGTTGCCACCGACAACTCGATTCGAGTCCGGGTGGTAGCGGTCGGAGATGACACGAGACTCGCCGGCATCCAGCGTCTCGTCGCCCAAGCTCAGCAGTCCCGCTCCCGCGCCCAGGTGCTGGCCGACAGGGCCGCGGCCCTCCTGTTCTATGTCGCGGTTGGTGCCGCGGTGATCACAGCCGTGGCCTGGCTCGCAGTGGCTCAACCCGACCAGGCCGTGGTCAGAACCGTGGCCGTCTTGGTCATCGCGTGTCCCCATGCTCTGGGGTTGGCAATTCCACTGGTGGTCTCGATCTCCACGAGTCTGGCGGCGCGGAACGGCATCCTGGTCAAGGACCGACTGGCTCTCGAGGAGATGAGAATGATCGACATCGTCTTGTTCGACAAGACCGGGACGCTCACCAAGGGGAGCCACCGGTTGACCGAGGTGATGGCGGTCGACGGTGATGAGGATCGGCTGTTGGCGATCGCCGGTGCGGTCGAGTCCGACTCCGAGCATCCTCTGGCCCGAGCCATCGTCACCGCCGCCCGGGAACGCGGCGAATTGGCCTCAGCTGCCGACTTCAAAGCGATGAGCGGCCGCGGGGTGGAAGCCACCGTCGACGGCTCGAGAGTCGCCGTTGGCGGGCCTGCCCTTCTCCGCGAGCGCGAAATAGAGGTCCCGTCGATCGTCGAGGAGTCGGCCTCGGCCTGGCGTCGGCGGGGCGCGGCCGTGCTCTACGTGATGAGAGGCAGCGAGGTCGTCGGTGCCGTCTCCCTGGAGGACGAGGTCCGTCAAGAGTCCCGCGAGGCTGTCGCCGAACTGCATGAATACGGCATCCAGGTGGCGATGATCACCGGTGACGCCCATGAGGTGGCAGAGACGGTTGGCGAAGAACTCGACATCGATCAGGTGATGGCCGAGGTCCTCCCCGAAGACAAGCACGCCAAGGTTGCAGAGCTTCAGGAGCAGGGGCTGAGGGTGGCGATGGTCGGTGACGGTGTCAACGACGCCCCGGCGCTGGCCCAGGCAGACGTGGGCATCGCCATCGGAGCGGGCACGGACGTGGCGATCGAGTCGGCCGGCATCGTGCTCGCTTCGGACGACCCCCGCGGCGTAGTCGGGATCATCCGTCTCTCCCGTGCCGGCTATCGCAAGATGCTGCAAAACTTGGGCTGGGCTGCGGGATACAACATCCTTGCGCTGCCTCTCGCCGCAGGTGCCTTGGCTTGGGCAGGAATCGTTCTGGGTCCGGCGGTGGCCGCGGTCCTCATGAGCGCTTCCACCGTCATCGTGGCGGTCAACGCCCAGTTCCTCCGGCGTCTCGAGCTACGTCCGACGGCATGACAGCCGACCGACGCTTTGGTAGTGGAGGAGAGTGCCGCCGGCGCGTATGGCCGGCCGGCTGGATTCGCCCCCTGGCTCGGGGCGAGTCAGCCGGCTGAGCGCGGGGCATACATGATCACGGCAACGCCGACCAGACAGATCACCGCGCCGATAACGTCGTAACGGTCGGGCCTGAACCCGTCGACCACGACGCCCCACAGCAAGGATCCCACGACGAAAACGCCGCCATACGCAGCGAGGATGCGACCGAAATGAGGAGAAGGCTGGAACGTCGCGAAGAAGCCGTACAAGCCGAGGGCCACGACCCCGGCTCCCACGTAGGCCACGCCGCGCTTCTCTCTGACTCCCTGCCACACGAGGTAAGCCCCTCCGATCTCGGCGAGGGCCGCCAGCACGAACAGGAGGATTGATCGGAGGAGGGTCATCCCGACCACGATAGGGATGCCGAATGAGACGTCGTAGCTCCCATATATGGGAGCTACAGCATTAGGAACGCGCTTGGTAGGTCCTAATGGGGTCTTTGCGTGGGTTTTACAATTTCTGAACGAAAGCCGGGTTGCGTACCGTCCGGCACTCTGAAATCGAATCAGTCATGGAGGAACCGACGAACATGAGGTCTTCACGCCTTATTGTTGGGCTGGCAGCGGTGTTGATCGCATCTCTGGCGATCCCAGCGCTGGCCCAGGAGGAGCCGGCTGCGCCCGCTCCTGACGAGCTCACACTGACCACGCCGTATCCGCGGGTCGCCGTCGAGGCCGGGGACCAGGCGAGCTACGAGCTGACGATCACGGCTCCTCAGCCGACCGAGGTTTCGCTCGAGGCAGGCGGGCTCCCGGAAGGGTGGACGGGAACCTTCCGCGGTGGTGGCTTCGAGGTCGATGGCGTCACTGCCGGGCCCACCGCCCCGGAGCTCGCCTTCGATGTGAATGTCCCACCTGAGGCATCCGAGGGGACCTACGACATCACGGTGACCGCAGCCGGTGGAGGATCGACCCTCGAGCTGCCCCTCCAGGTACGGGTATCTGCCCAAGCCGGAGGGGAGGTGACCCTCACACCGGATTTCCCCGGCTTGCGTGTCCCTGCCGGCGATACCGCATCATTCAGCGTGGAGCTGCGCAATGACACCCCAACCGACCTCCAATTCGAGCTCGAGTCCGCGGGTCCCGCCGGTTGGGATGTCACCGCCCAGCCCTCCAGTGAGCCTCAGGCGGCGACCATCCAGGTCGACTCCGGATCGACGTCTACTATCAATGTGGAGGCCACATCACCAGCACGCGCTGAGGCCGGCCAGTACAACATCTCTGTCCAGGCAACGTCACCGGACACCCAGGTCGAGGCAGAGATGATCGTCGAGATCGTTGGCTCGTTCTCTCTGGAGATGACCACCGCAGATCAACGTCTCTCCACTGAGGTCAGCGCCGATAGCTCGAGCGAGATCCAGCTGGTGCTCACCAACACCGGTACCGCGCCGATGCAGAACATCGAGTTGTCGTCGACACCGCCGAGCGGGTGGGATGTCACGTTTGCCGAGTCGGCCATCGCCCAGCTCGAAGCCGGTCAGTCGGTGAATGCAGTCGCCACCGTCACCCCCTCTGATCAGGCAATTGCCGGCGACTACATCATCACGTTCTCGGCGAACAGTGAGCAGGCCAACACATCGGTGGACATCCGAACAACTGTCAACCCATCAGCGCTTTGGGGCTTCGTGGGTGTCGCCCTCATCGCCCTGACATTGGCCGGGCTGGCCTGGGTGTTCCGCCGGTTCGGCAGGAGGTAGCGAGGTGCCCAGCGCAATCCGCACGGTCGGGTTGACCAAGCGTTACGACGAAGTGGCCGTCGTCAAGGGGCTCGACCTCGACATCGAGGCCGGTGAGGTGTTCGGGCTGCTGGGGCCCAACGGAGCAGGCAAGACGACCACCATCCTCATGCTCTTGGGGCTCACCGAGCCGACCGCGGGATCGATGAAGGTCCTCGGGCTCGACCCACGGCGCCACCCCTTGGAAGTGAAGCGCCGCGTTGGCTATCTACCTGACGCCGTTGGCTTCTACGACGACCTGACCGGGCGACAGAACCTCAAGTTCACCGCGCGGCTGAACCAAATCGAAGACCCCCAGACCCGGGTCGATGAACTGCTCGCCCAAGTTGGCTTGGAGTATGCGGCCGATCAGCCGGCGGGCGAGTACTCGCGGGGCATGAAACAGCGTCTCGGTCTCGCCGATGCGCTGGTGAAAGAACCGTCGATTCTGATCCTCGACGAGCCCACGACCGCGATCGACCCCGAAGGGGTCGCCGAAATCCTCGATCTCATCAGGGAGCTGGCGGTCCAAGAGGGCGTCACCGTGCTTTTGTCCTCCCACCTACTCAACCAGGTGCAGGCGGTCTGCGATCGGGTGGCGATCTTCGTCGGTGGCGAGGTCATCGCCCAGGGCCGCCCCCACGACCTCGCCGCCGAGCAGGTCGGTCATGCCCGTGTCGAGTTTCGGTTCGACGACGATGCTGAGGTTGCTTTGAGACGCCTGGAGGAGATCGAGACCGTCGATGACGTCATCCACGGCCGGGTGCCCGGCTCCTGGATCGCAACACTCGACATCGGCACGCTCCCCGCGACTGTCAATCGCCTCGTCTCCATAGGGTCACAACTGACCGGTGTGCGCCGAGTCGACGAGGATCTCGATGCGATCTACCGGCGCTACTTCGAAGGCGAGGAGGTTTCGGCATGACCGATCCAGATGTCGTCACCGAGCCGGTGGCGAAGGATCCTCGACCCGAAGGGAGCAGGGGAGGGTGGAGGGTGGTCGCGGCCAAGGAGTTGGCCGATCATCTCTACTCGGGACGGTTCATCGTTCTCCTCGGAGTCCTCGGTATCGCCACCGCGGCGGCAGTCTTCGCGGCATCGGGGGGGATACGGGACATCGCTCCAGATGCCGAAGGGATCACAGCGCTGTTCCTGAAGCTGTTCACGGTCACCGTCGATCCGGTCCCGTTCCCCCTGATCATCTTCGTCAGCTTCCTCGCTCCGCTGCTCGGAATAATGTTCGGTTTCGACTCGGTCAACGGTGAGCGGGCCCAAGGCACGCTGCCGCGTCTGCTCTCACAGCCGATCCACCGTGATGAGGTGATCCTCGGCAAATTCGTCGCCGGAATTTCGGTGATCGCGGTCATGCTGACGGCATTGGTGCTCTTTGTTGCCGGCATCGGAATCTTCCGCCTCGGCGTCACCCCGTCGCTTCAGGAGATAACCAGGCTCTTCGTCTGGCTCATCCTCGCCGTGGTCTATGTCGCCTTTTGGCAGGGACTCGCCACCCTTGTCTCGGTGCGTACATCGCGGGCGGCGACCTCGGCCCTGGTCCCAGTGGGCATCTGGTTGGTCCTCGCCCTCTTCGGCAGTTTCATTTTCGGTGCGGTAGCCGGTTTGATCAGTCCTGACGATGGGACCGACGCCGGCGTCCTGGCCAACGCCCGAGCCCAGCAGGCTGTGTCCCAGATATCACCGATAAACCTGTTCGAGCAGGGCTCAACTGTCCTGTTGGATCCCGAGGTTCGGGCCACCGGTCTGCTCACGCTCGAGCAGGTCGATCGGGCCGTCCTCTCCGAGTTGAACCTCGCCCAGAGCCTGGGGATCGTCTGGCCTCAGATGGTGTTCCTGATTGCGATGACCGCGGCGATGTTCGCTCTCGCCTATGTCTCGTTCATGAAACAGGAAGTCAGGGCCTGACGTCCTGGTCGCGGACTGAGGGCGCTGGACTCCGCTCAGCGGTGTCTGCAACCCTGGGTTCGCCACGCAGACACCTTGGTCGAGTGACCCCGGAATGTTTTCCGACACGGCGACTCGACTTCCACTTAGCCTGTTCGCTGACGATGCTTTGGCTGAGACACGAATAGGAGGGACGGGTGCGCATCGTGATCGCCGGGTGCGGCCGCGTTGGGAGTGACCTGGCTCTGACACTGTCGGAGGAGGGTCACGACGTGTCGGTCATCGACAACCGACCGGGCGTGTTCGACCGTCTCGGGTCGACATTCAACGGAACTACACATGAAGGGCTCGGATACGACGTGCGCGTGCTGAAGGATGCCGGGATCGAACTTGCCGACGCGTTCATCGCGGCCACAGACTCCGACAACGCCAATGCGATGGCCGTCCAGGTTGCCCAGCGAGTCTTCGGAGTCCCGAAGGCATTTGCCCGACTGGACGACCCCGCCCGAGAGGACGCCTACCGCGCCCTCGGGGTGAACTTCGTGCCCGGCGCCAAGCTCACCTCAAAGGTCATCCACGAACAGGTCGTGCGCGAGGAGTTCTCCTATCACGTGACCTTCTCTGGTGGTGACGTCGAGATCGTCGAGATGATCATCGGTCCCGACGGCGCCGGTTTGACGATGAAGGTGCTTCAGGAGCCCGGTGCGCTGAGAGTGGCTGCAGTCCACCGCGGTCACAAGACCTTCATTCCTGACGAGGACTTCGTGCTCGCCCAGGGCGATCTCGTGGTCGCGGCGGCGCGCACCGGTGCAAGGAGAAAGATCCTCCAGTACTTGGCCATCAAGGATGCCTCGGAGTGAGAGTCACTCTGATCGGCGGCGGGAAGGTCGGCTCGTTCCTGGCCAAGGAGCTCTCCAAGGCAGGCCACGTGATAACCGTCATCGAGGAGGCCCACCACCATGCCGAAGCGCTGTCTGATGACTCCAAAGTCCTGGTTCTCGAAGGCGATGGGACAGACATCAATCTGCTCAAAGCCGCCGACACCGACCGGTCGGACTGGGTGCTCGCGGTCACCGGCCTCGACGAGGTCAACCTGGTGGCTTGCCAGCTTGCTCTGACCCTGGGAGCGAAACACGTGTTGGCTCGTTTGAACAATCCCTTGAATCGGCCCACATTCGAGGCACTGGAGATCCCGGTAGTCGCGGTGACCGACGTGATGGCAACGCTGATATCACGCGAAGTCGAGGTAGACGAGCTCCGTCACATAACTCTGTTGGGGCGGGGCGAGATCTCGGTCTATGAGATCGACGTCCCCGAGCATGTGGAATCGGTTCCTGTTGCAGAGCTGCGCCTGCCCAAGGGGTCCCTCCTCATCGCACTGGTGAGCGGCGACGACGTCAGTGTCCCCACCGCTTCCACCATCCTGCGGCCCGGGGATCAGGTGACGGCCGTCAGCAGTGTCGAGCTCGAGGATCACGTTCGCGGCGCGTTGGGCTATCGCAACGGGCGAAAACGTTGATTCAGCCGCAGAACCTGTCCTGGGCGAGTTTCCGCCGCCTGTTTGGTGGGCTGGTCATGTTCGCCATCGAAGCGGTGATAGTGGCTGGACTGGCACTTGTCGCCTTTCTGATCTCGACAGTGATCCTGGCGATCCTCTGACATGCTGGTTCGACCGGTCAATGAAGATTTTCGCGTCATTGGCTTCTACCTGGGGCGAATCTTCCTGGTGGTGGCGTCGGCCAGCCTGTTGCCTCTCTTCTGGGCAGCCGCGGCTCGGGAATGGCATCCGTTCGGGTCCTTCCTGTTGATGATTGGTGTGTTCGCCTTGGCGGGCACCATCGGAGTCCGCTTGGCGCCACCGGAGCCGAAGCTCGATTGGAGTCACGGGATGGTGGTCGTGGCACTGACCTGGCTGATCGTGCCGATGATCGGGGCGATCCCCCTTCTCCTCTCGGGTCACTTCGTGAAGCCGCTCGATGCCCTCTTCGACGCGGTGTCCGGACTCACCACCACCGGGCTGTCGCTACTGAGTGATGTCGATCACCTGGCGTCATCGCTCAACTTCTGGCGTCACCTGCTGCAATTCTTGGGCGGTCAGGGGATCATCCTCGCCGCTCTGTCGATCTTTGCGGGCACGGGCGGGATAACCCTCTATTTCGGCGAGGCCAGGGACGAGCGGATCCTTCCATCAGTCACGTCGACCGCAAGATTCATCTGGGCCGTCTCGGTGGTTCACCTTCTCTTCGGCGTGGCCGCCCTCGGATTGGTGGGTTGGCTGGTGCTTGGCTTCGATCTCCATCGTGCGTTGTTCCACGGGCTCATGATCTTCTTTGCCGCTTTCGACACCGGAGGGTTCTCCCCACAGTCGACGAGTGTCGGCTACTACCACTCGGGGACCTTCGAGGCAGCGACCGCCATCCTCATGGTCGCCGGAGCCATGTCGTTTGGCATGCACTACGCCCTGTGGCGTGGTTCGCCACGTCGGGCGGTTCTGGCGAACCTCGAGACCAAGACCATCCTCTCCACCTTCGGCTTCACGATGGTGCTGACTCTCTTGGGCTTGGCGGTCACGGGAGTCTTCACGTCGGTGGTCGGTCTCACCAGGCAGGGTCTGTTTCAGATCCTGTCGGCCCACACCGGGACGGGGTTCTCCACCGTGTCGTCAACCGAGCTGGGAACCTGGAGCGGGCTCGCCTTTGGCGGAATGGCCATAGCCATGGCTCTCGGCGGTATGGGCTCGTCGACTGCCGGAGGAGTCAAGTCGCTTCGGATCGGGCTCACCATCAAGGCCGTCGTGAACCAGATCCGTCAGGTCCTGCTTCCCGAGCATGCCGTGGTTGGCACCGCATATCACCAGTCGGGCCGCAAGCACCTCAATCCCCCACTCATCCAATCGGTGATGATCATCTCGCTCCTCTATGTGGCTCTCTACCTGCTCGGGGCGGGAATCGGTCTCGCCTACGACATCCCACTCCAGGCGGCACTGTTCGAGTCGGTGAGTGCATCGGCGAATGTGGGTCTTTCCGTGGGGGTCACCGATCCTTCCATGCCGGTTCTGCTCGAGCTCGTCTACATCCTGCAGATGTGGGCCGGCCGACTCGAGTTTGTCGCCGTCTTCTCGCTGGTCGGTTTCGTCGTGGCCTGGGTGAGGGGTCAATGAGAAGACTCCAGTTGCTGCTGTCCACTGCCGCCTTCGTGGTTGTTGCTTCGCCGGCGCAGGCATCCGAGGAGGTCACGGTGAGTCAACTGGTCGCAGAGTCGGTAGAGCTCAGCGGTGTCGTGGTGATCGTGGAAGGAGAGCTCGTGGGTGATTATGGCTTCCGAGACGACGGCTCGATGTGGACCCAGTTGAACGGTGACACATACGCACTGGTGCCGCTCCTCCAGAGTGAACGTCCCGCAGGCGGCAACGTCGGAGTGGGAATTCGTGTGCCCGCTGAGCTGGCCGAAGACCTCGATCCGCCAGGCGGGTATCGCAACCGGGGACCTCTGGTCCGGGTCACCGGGACATGGGTTCATCACAGCGACGACCGCCAGGGCGAGTCATTTCTCCGTGTCGAGTCGTTGGAGGTCCTCGAGCCCGGTATCCCGCTCCACCAATCGGCCAACGTCTGGACGATGGCGGTCGGGTTGGTTCTCATCCTGGCGGCAACCATGGTCTGGCTGACGAGACCCCAGGAATGACAGGTAACCTCATTTCTTGCCGGTGACCACGGAGATGCCTGATTAGTACCTACCTGGGGTTGGCAGCTGTTGTCATCCTCATCCTGGCCAATGCGTTCTTCGTCGCCGGCGAGTTCGCCATCGTCGCCGTTGAGCGCAGCACGGTGGAGAGACAAGCACGCGAAGGCGACAGGCGGGCACGTCGGATACTCAGCTCTCTTCGAAATCTGTCCTTCGAGCTATCCGGTGCCCAGCTGGGGATCACCATCACCTCCCTGGTGCTTGGCGCCATCGCCGAGCCGACCATCGCCGAGGTTCTCACCCCGCTGATCGGCAACGTCGACTTCTTCAGCGAGGGCACCACCCTGGCGGTCTCAGTCGCCATCGCGTTCGTTCTGGCCACCATGGCGCAGATGGTCTTCGGTGAGCTCGTTCCGAAGAACCTCGCTATCGCACGTCCGTATCGATCGGCGGCCAGGTTCGCGATCCCAATGCAGATGGTCAACCGCGCAGTGCGGCCACTCATCTTGTTTCTCAACAACGCCGCGGACTGGACCGTGCGCTGGTTGGGCATCGAGCCCAGAGCCGAGCTGGCCGGCGTCAGGTCGATGGAGGAGTTGGAGCTGATGATCCGCTCGTCGGGGGAGGAGGGGCGCCTCGACGACGAGGAGATGGAGTTGCTCACCAGGGCCATCACCTTCACGGAAAAGGTGGCAGCCGAGGCGATGGTTCCCAGGGTGAGCGTGGTGGCGATCAATCGACACCAGCCGATCTCGGAGCTGCGTCAGATCGCCAGGGAAACCGGCCACTCCCGCTTCCCGGTATATGGACTGGACCTCGATGAGATCGTCGGGGTTGTGCATGTCAAGGACACCATTGGCATCCCTGCCTCACGGCGTGCCCTGACCCCGGTGGAAGAGATCGCCGAGCCCGACCTTCGGGTCCCGGAGGCGAGTCGGCTCGAGTATCTGCTCACCCAGCTTCAGACACAGGGCCAGGGCATGGCGATGGTCATCGACGAATACGGGGGCACAGCCGGGATCATCACCATCGAGGACCTCCTCGAGGAGATCTTTGGCGAGATCGAAGATGAATACGACCAGGCGAACGGGGATCTCGCCGAGTCGGAGCAGGTGGACGTGCTCTCCGGGCTGCTGCACCGGCATGATGTCGAGGAGAGGATCGGCTACGAGTGGCCCGAGGGCCACTACGAAACCCTCGGTGGCTTCCTGGTAGCTTCCCTGGGCCGGTTCCCGGAGGATGGTGAGGTCATCTCGGTGGGCGAGCTGGTGTTCGAGGTGCTCCAGATGGACGGCCACCGGATCGACCAGGTCCGGGTGGTCAAGACTCGCACGACGGGGGAGCCGTCGTGAGCGTGGGGCCGCTACTGCTCATGGTATTGCTGTTGTTGGCCAACGGGTTTTTTGTGGCCGCTGAGTTCGCCTACATAACCGCTCGACGCAATGTCCTCGAGCAAACGCAGACGTCGTCGGCCCGGATTGCCGCCGGGCTGAACCGGAACCTCTCGTTGAGCCTGACCGCGGCCCAACTCGGAATCACCATGGCGTCTCTGGGCTTGGGTGCCGTTGCCGAGCCGGCAATCGCCCACCTTCTCGAACAAGCCCTCGACTTCATTCCCATCCCCGAAGGTGTCATCCACGCCATTGCCCTGGTCATCGCCCTCTTCATCGTGGTGTTTCTCCACATGGTGGTCGGCGAGATGGCGCCGAAGAACATCGCCATCTCCAGTCCGGAGCGGTCGGCGACGACGCTGGCACATGCCTTCAGGGGCTTCATCATCGTCTTCCGCCCTCTCATCGCCACTCTCAACGCCATCTCCAACGGCGTGCTACGCCTCTTCGGGGTCGAACCAACCGATTCCCTCGAGGTCGGCCACTCCGCGGACGATTTGGCTGTCATCATTGCCACGGGTCAGGAGGAAGGGGTCATCGAGGACTTCACACACCGGCTTCTCGCCGGGGCGATCGTCTTCAGCGACCTCGACGCCGCCGAGGCGATGATCCCGAGACCCGATGTGGTAGCCGTCGAGGGCGGAGCCACGGTGAGAGACATCCAAGAGCTCATGAAACGAACCGGCCACTCGCGCATTCCGGTCTACGGCGAGGATCTCGACGACGTGCTCGGGTCCGTCCACGTCAAAGATCTGATGGGTGTCGCCGACGAAGACGAGGATCGGATGGTGGCCCGGGACCTGATTCGGGAGACCCTCTTCGTGCCGGAGTCTGCTCACATTCGTTCCGTCCTCGACGAGATGAGGCGGACGCGCATCCACTTCGCAATCGTCATCGACGAGCATGGCTCGACAGCGGGGATAATCACCATGGAGGACATCGCCGAGGAGCTGGTCGGCGACATTCGCGACGAGCATGACCGTCGCGAGCGAAAACCTACCCGGACAGGGGACGGCCGGATCCTGGCGCCCGCCCTGGTACGACCGGACCAGCTCGCAGACTACGGCGTGGACCTGCCTGAAGGGGAGTACGAGACTCTGGGTGGGCTGATCATGGACCGGCTCGGTCGGCTCCCGGTGGCCGGGGACATCGTCGAGGAGGAGGGTTGGCGACTTCGGGTCACCAGCACCGACGGCCGACGCATTCGCGAAGTGGAGTTGATCCCGACCCCGGAGGGGGCTGAGGGGCAATGAATGGGCAGAGTCGTGACTTAGGATTGGTAGACGACACTCCAGGAGACTGATCGGTGACGAGAATAGAAGAGACATCGCTGCCCGGCGTGGGCAGGCGCCTCGACTTCACCTCCGAGGACGGAAGCCGGATTGGTGTCATCCACCATCGCACGGGTCGCCGCGAATTGTTCGTATGCACTGCGGAGGACCCCGACTCGGTGAGACAGACCCTGAGCCTCTCCGACGAGGACAGTCACATTCTTGCTGAGGCCCTGGGCGGGACGACTGTCATCGAGAACCTGAACAGCCTCCAGCAGCAGATCGAGGGTCTTGCCATCGACTGGCTGACCGTGCGGACCGGGACGCCCTATGCGGGCAAGACAATAGGAGACGCTCGCGTCAGAACCCGGACGGGGGTGTCCGTGGTAGCTGTGATTCGCGGTGACCAGGCCTTCCCCGCTCCCGGCCCCGAGTTCGCGATCCAGGCCGAGGACACGCTCGTCGTCGTGGGCACGTCTGAGGGAATCAAGACTGTTGACGAAATCTTGACCGCCGGCTGAGCTGTGGAACACGGGGCTCTACTCCTCGTCGAGCTAGGCGCCGTGATCCTGGCCTTGGGGATCCTGGCTCGGCTTGCCGGGCGTCTTGGGATTTCCCCAATACCCTTCTATCTGCTCGGAGGTCTCGCCCTTGGCGATGGTGGGCTGATTCCCTTAGTGACCTCGGAGGAGTTCATCGAGGTCGGAGCTGAGCTCGGCATCATCTTCTTGCTCCTGATGCTGGGTCTCGAATACTCGGCGCACGAGCTGCTGGTCGGCGTCCGTTCCGTGGCTGGGGCCGGTCTCCTCGATCTCGTGCTGAACTTCACACCAGGGATGCTTGCCGGTCTCCTCCTGGGATGGGGACTCATCCCCGCGCTCTTCATGGGAGGCGTCACCTATATCTCCTCGACTGGTGTCATCGCCAAGTTGTTGACCGACCTTGGGTGGGGCGGCAACCGAGAAACTCCTGTGGTCCTCTCGATCCTGGTTTTCGAAGATCTGGCGATGGCCATCTTGCTTCCGACGCTTGGTGCTCTCGCGCTAGGTGGGAGCACCATGGGCGCGATCCTCACGGTGACCGTTGCGATAGTCCTCATGGCGGTGGCCATCGGTTTCGCCTATCGAAGCGGAGACACCTTGGGTTCGATCGTCCTGCACCGCTCCGATGAGGTCAGCCTCTTGTCGGTGTTCGGGTTGACGCTCGTGGTGGCCGGCATAGCCGAGGGTGTCCATATCTCAGCGGCGGTGGGGGCGTTCTTGGTGGGAATCAGCCTCTCTGGTGAGGCGGTCGAGAAGGCTTACTCGTTGCTCGCGCCGTTGCGAGACCTCTTTGCTGCCGTGTTCTTCGTCTTCTTTGGGCTTTCGACAGACCCCGGCGCCATACCGTCGGTTCTGCTCGTCGCCGTGGCACTCGGGGTGGTCACCGCTGGGACCAAGCTGGTTGCGGGCTGGTACGCCGCACGGAGGGTGGGGATCGGCGAGGCGGGTCGGATCCGCGCCGGATTGGCGCTGATGGCGAGAGGAGAGTTCTCGATAGTCATCGCCGGTCTTGCGGTTGGTGTCGCCGGGGCAGAAGATCTACCTGCACTCGCCGCGGCCTATGTCCTGCTGATGGCCATCACCGGGCCGCTGGCGGCGAAGCTCGCCGATCCGGGTCGGAAACAGCTCGCAGTCTGATTCAGAAGTCGACGGCGGCCGGCTGTGGCCTCTTCCTGTCCAGGTCGAGCCGTCTCAAGACGATGACTTGCTCCCCATCGGTCAGTTTGACCTCGGTTGTGTAAGGAGTTCGCTCCCCGTTGCTTACGACCGTTATCGGAAACTCGCCGGTGTGCTCATCCGACTCCACCCACACTGGATCCGAGGCGTCACGGAATCTCTTCAGATCGTCGGTCGCCTCGATGGTCTCTGCCACGGCCATGTCCGAATCGAGGGCATGCTCCCATGCAGCGAAGTCCTCAGGCGCGCGGATCACCTTGATGTCGGCGTCGGCTAACCGTGATTCGAATGTCTTGGTATCCGACTCCCTGAGCAGCACTGACACTTCGGGGACACCGAAGTCAACAGCGAGTTGGGCGGTCAGCACGTTGACTTCGGCGTTGGGTGTGGCCGCGATCACCCTGAGGGCATTCTCGACTCCGGCGCCTTCCAAAGCGACCTCATCCAGACCGCTGCCGGCTTTGACCTCGAGGCCCTCTCGCTCTCCGGCTCTCAGGTTTGCCCGGTTGGTGTCGAGAAGGGTCACTGGCGCGCTCTGCTTCAGGACAGCCGCCAATCGTCGTGCTATGACGCCGGCACCGATGACCAAGACCTGGTCCCGATCGCCGGCGCGCACCAGCTCGCCTCGGCGTCGCAGCCAACGCACGCCCAAGGTGAGTAGGACCGGCACCGTTGCCGTGGTGAAGAGGGCCATGAACACGAGAATGGAGAAGACGTCCCGATCGATCAGCCCACTGGCGAGGGCGATCTCGGCGACGATGATCTCGACGGCGCCGCGTCCGTTCATCCCGGCACCGACCACTACCCCTTCCCGCCAGCCATTGCCACTTGGGATGTAGAAGAGCGCGGTCCCGAGGATCTTGCCGATTGTGGCGAGGGCGATCACCCCTAGCAGGAGGGGAAGATCTGTGCGGAACACGCTGAGGGAGACTTCGAACCCAGCCGAAACGAAGAAGAACGGTGCAAGAACCCCGACGGACATCACCGCAAGCTTCTGCTGGACGTCCTTGGAGACCTTCGGCTCCATGATCCGCTTGTCTATGAATAGCCCGGCAACGAAGGCGCCGAGGATGGCATGGATCCCGGCCAGCTCGCCTGCATATGCAAACGAGAGCCCGAACACGACAACGGCCAGGAGGACTGCGCTCCGGTCGAGATCGCGGCCCCCAACAACACGGTCTTTCACCCACGGTAGCAGCCAGCCCCCAACCAGCCATGCCCCCAGACCAAAGGCGAGCGCCTTGCCTCCGGCGAAGAGGGCGGTGCCGATGGAGACTCCTTCGGACACATCGGGCCCGACAACTGCGGCGAACACGACCAGCACTGTCACGTCGGAGAGAAGTGCTCCGGCTACGAGTACGTGGGCGATTCGCGTGTCGAGGATCTTGAGATCGACGAGGATTCTGGACTTCGTAGCTAGGGATGTGACCCCCATCGCCAACCCCACGAAAAGAGCTTCGAGAAAACTCCTCCCCACTGCCAGCATCAGGACCAAACCGGCGGCCGTAGGCACCAGGAAGCCCCCTGCGGCGGCCAACAGCCCCGGCATCGAGGCGCGGCGCAGGTCGGACAGATCGAGATGGACGCCGATGTAGAGCATCATCAGCAGGATCCCGAACTCACCCAGGATGTCGATGGCGTCGTTGCGTGACAGGATGCCGATGAGCGGAGGCCCGAACACGATTCCGGCCGTGATCTCGCCCAGGATGGCCGGATAGCCAAAACGAGCCGCCACACGACCACCCAACAAGGCTGCTGCGAGCACAAGCGCCAGCATCAAGATCTCTTCATGCATGCCTGTTTGTCCTCACATCTGCGTGGTGGATTGCTTGCCGGTCAGCCACCCAGGCTCACCGGTCTCGCCGCTTCCCTCTGAGAGCCCTCCGACCGAGTCAACGCCAGTGATAACACCGCCGTCATCAACGACTCCGGGAACCCGTTTATGCACTCGGCGGCCCGAATGTCGACCGGGATGATCTCCTCCACCGGCTTCCAACCGTTGGGCAAATCCTCCCAGAACCGGCCGGCCGCCGGGCAGGGTGGCACGGCAACGACCACCTTGGGATCTGGCATCTCTGTATAGACCTGACGATGAAGGTGGTTCGACCCGTCGATGACACGCGCTGAGACGATCAACAGGTTCTCGTCCCAGTCACCCAGGTCTGCGACGGTCCGGCGCAATCTCACATAGTCGAATGAGCTGGAATCTGTGGGATGAGAGCGACACCAGCACGGTCCGTATTGGAGCAGCCATATTCGATTCCGTGGGTGCTCGACCTTCTCCTGCGTGGCATCGTCGATGATGGCTGGTGCAGTCATGGCACTGCCCCCAGGCGGAGACGAACCGTCGCTTCACGGATACGCCGCACAGCACGACCGTCGGTCATGTCCGAAAGTATTCGATGTGCATGTGACGGGCCGGCGTTGGCTCTGTGACAGACGTGTGACATTTCCAAAAAGGGCTGTGGCTGTGGTTAACGTCGCATTTGTCAGCAGAAACCTCCCCAGCGCACAAAACGAGGGGTGATGGCCACTCAGCAGACTCTTGGTCTGATACTGATCGTCGAAGACGACGATCGGCTGCGCAGTGCGCTGCGTCTCGCGCTCAGAGACGAAGGGTTCGCTGTGGAAACCGCGACCGACGTGGAGTCGGGAATGCAACGACTCACGGCGACGGACCCCGACCTCGTCTTGGTCGACCTCATGCTTCCCGGGCCGGCCAATGGTTTCGATCTCTGCCGCTCGATTCGCCAATCGAGCAATGTCCCCATCATCGTGGTTACGGCGCGTGACGACTCCCATGACGTCGTTGCCGGGCTCGAGGCAGGTGCCGACGACTATGTGACGAAGCCGTTTGTGATCAAGGAGTTGGCAGCGAGGATCAGGGCCCTGCTTCGTCGCTCCCGGATCAATGCGGAGAACTCGGCCGCAATGGCCTTCGGCGATCTCCTGATCTCGCCGGAGGAGGGTCGTGTGAGCCTGAGCGGGGAGGAGGTTCCTCTTACTCGAACCGAGTTCTTGCTTCTTTGTGAGCTGGCTCAGAGTCCCAATCGGGTGATGTCTCGTGACATCCTGCTCGAGAATGTCTGGGGCTATGACTTCTTCGGTGACACCCGGGTCGTCGATGCTCATGTGAGGCGGCTGCGCAAGAAGATCGAACCCAACCCGTCAGAGCCTGTCTATGTGGTGACCGTGAGAGGCCTTGGATACAGATTCGAGCCACCTGCGAGCGAGGCCCTTGTCGGATAGAGACTCACACGAGCTCTGGTCGGGTGGAGCGTTGGGTCTTCGGGCCCGGATCGTGGTCCGATTTGCCGCGGTTGCCTTGTTCCTCTCTGTCCTGCTCGGCGCCATCACCTATGTTTCGGTGCGTCAGCTCGTTCTCGACGATCGGAGGGCGAGCTCGATCGAGCAAGCGTCGAGTGACTCGCAGCTCGTTGCGGCGACACTTCGATCCGGCCAAGCCAACCCCGGGGACATGCTCGTCTCTCTCCGACCGCCAAGCCGGTCCACCCCCCTGTTGTTCCACGAAGAGGAGTGGTTCGCTGCCTCTCTGCAGGTGAGACCTGAGGATCTGCCCGATCCTCTTAGGACCATGGTGTTCGACGGCAAGCCTGCCCGACAGACGATCTCTTTACAGGGTCGCCCCGTGAGCATCGTGGGGATACCTCTCGACGGGGATCTCGGCTACTACTTCGAAGTCTTCTCTCTGGCCGACGTCGCCAGCACACTGACCACCCTGTTCCAGGTCCTGATCCTCGGTGGCGTGATCACAACGGTGGCAGGTGCATTGCTTGGTGGTCTGATCGCCCGTCGCGTGCTGCGTCCCTTGCGTGAGGTTACCGATGTCGCCCAACAGATCGCTTCCGGCGAGCTCGAAAGCCGTCTCGACGAGCGGCTGGACAAGGACCTGGCGGTTCTCACCGCTTCGTTCAACAGAATGGCCGACACTCTGCAGACGCGTATCGCCCGGGAGGCGCGTTTTGCCTCCGATGTCGCGCACGAGCTGCGCACACCGCTGACCACGCTTCTCACATCGCTGTCGGTCTTGGAACGGCGGAAGGACGAGCTCTCACCCGAGGGCAAGGAAGCTCTCGAACTACTGGGGAGGGACGTGCGCAGACTGGAGAGGACAGCCGCCGATCTGGTTGAGATCGCGAAACACGACGCTGGTGTGGTCACCGCAGACCTACAGCCGTTACCGGCTACAACGGTGATCAACCGGCTGTTGAACCGGCTACGCCGACCCGATCTGCCCGTTGTCGTCGATCAGAGCGCGGTGCGGTCCCTGATCAATGCCGACGAGGGAAGGCTGGAGCGGATACTGGTCAACCTGATCGACAACGCCGACACTCACGGGTCCGGAGCGACACGGGTCACAGTCCATAGGATCGGCGATGTCGTCCGAATCGGGGTGGAGGACAGAGGTCCGGGAGTGCGCGCGGAGGACCGGACCAGAGTCTTCGAGCGGTTTGCCCGGGGCGTAGACGCCCAAGCCTCGGGTCGAGACGACGGCAGCGGGCTCGGTCTGGCCCTTGCCGCGGAGAACACAATGCTCCAAGGGGGAAGGCTCTGGGTCGAAGAGGCTCCCGGTGGCGGGGCGAGGTTTGTCGTCGAGTTGGAGGCCGAGACGTCGTGAGACGTCTGAGGTTCGTATTCCTGGCCGCAGTCGTCGCCGGATGTGGAATTCCTCTCGACTCTGCGCCCGAGGCAGTGGAATTGGAGGCCGTCGCCGTGGCCGACGCCGGTGGCCCCATTCCCGGCGATCTCGCCGCGGTTTCGATGTATCTCGTCCGCGAAGCCTCCCTGGTCAATGTGACCCGCGATTTGCCCGCACCCCCAACGTTGGAAATCGTCTTCGACTCCCTTTTCGGTCCGGTGACCGAGCCGGAGCAGCGATCCGGTCTGAGGACGGCGATACCCAGGGCCACCGAGATCCTCGCCGTCGATGATGACGGCGCAACCTTGCAGGTGAACCTGAGCCGGGAGTTTGCCGCCGTGGGTGGCGATGAGGAGGTCCTGGCAGTGGCTCAGATCGTGATGACAGTGACCAGAATCGAAGGAATCGAACTCGTTGCCTTCAAGCTGGAAGGGGTACCTACAGATGTTCCGGTCGCCAACGGTGCCCTGTCGGACGATCCGGTCGGAGCGGAGGACTACGCATCGCTGATCGCTCCTTGAGATCCGAACCTTGCTCTATCGCCTACTGGTGCGGCGAAATCCCGGGGGTGGTGGGACCATCTCCAGCTTGGTGTTGTCGATCTCCCAATCCAAGGAGGATGACATCGAGACAACTCCATCCACCCGTCGGACCAGGTCCTCGAGCAACGTGGTGTCACCCTTCGTCTCCAGCTGACCGGTGAGGGAGACGTTGCCGTCCACTGAAGCCACCTGGACCCGTCTCGGGTCGATCCACAGGACGTCGCTGATGATGTGATCGACGATCTCGTCGATGATCTCCGAATCGGGTCTGGCGAAGGCCCTCAGGATGTCCGAGCGACTGACGATCCCCACGGGTCGTCCATCTTTGTCGACTATCGGCACCCGCTTGATCCCGGCCTCCTGCATCAGACGGGCCGCCTCGGCGTGGTCGGCGTTTGGCCCGAGAGTGATCACATCGGCAGTCATCACGTCTTCAACCCGACGCTCGCTGCTCGGGATCTTCGGCTGACCGTTGCTGAACCACTGGAGAAGACGAGCCCTCTTGGCGGCGCGGCGCCCTGACTCGGCTTTGACGAAGTCGGCCTCGGTGATGACACCTTCCAGGCTGCCGTCGGCAGCAGTCACCAAGAGTCCGCTGATTCCAGCCTCGATCATGCGGCGTGCCGCCTCTTTGAGCGACGACTCACGGCCGACGGTGATGAGCTCTGTGGTCATCAAGTCCTTGACCCTCACTGGTCACATTCCTTTCTCCGGCTCGTTTCAATCCTCGGTCATGTCGGAGAAGGGGCATAGGACCGGAGGTCCCCACCGGTAGGGACTTAATACCCGGTTTCTCGCCGGCGCTCAGCTCGCACAGATCTCGCAGACCCCGGTGACCACGAGATCGATGTTGTCGGCCTGGAACGAATGGTGGTCGCCGAGGTGGGACCTGATCTGGTCGACGAGCTCGCCTTCATGGTGGTCCACGGAGCCACAGAGACGGCAAACCATGTGAAAGTGATCGTCAGGATGAGCTATTTCCCATCGCGCAGAGTCGTCGATGCCGAGATGTGACTCTCGAACGAGGTCGAGATCCTCGAACAGGGTCAGGGCTCGATATACCGAGGAGATGTTGACGGTTGGGTCCGCATCGTTGACTTGGGAGGCGATCTCCTCGGCGGTGAGGTGACCGCCGGCTGAGCGCAGTACCGACCAGACCAGCCAACGCGGGCTGGTGAGACGGTATCCGTGATCCCTGAGGACGACTCCCAGCTCGGTGGCGGCTTCCATCGTCGAGATGGTAACGGCTTGGTGCGATCATCTTCTTCTTGCGAATGGTTCGCAAGTGCGTGTTAGCATTCTGAGTCATGCATGCCCCAGACGGGTTCTTGAACGCCGGAACTGCCATGGCCACCGGTGCCTTGAGCATGGGAACCGTGACCATGGCGCTCCGTCAGGCCAAGCACCAGCTCCAGGACAAGCTGGTTCCCCTCGCCGGGATCACCGCCGCTTTCGTATTTGCCGCTCAGATGTTCAACTTCCCCGTCGCCGCGGGCACCACCGGCCATCTCCTCGGTGGGGCGCTCGCCGCCATCCTTCTCGGGCCGTCTGTTGGGGCGATAGTGGTCACGATCGTTGTGATCATCCAGGCGCTGGCCTTCGCCGACGGAGGTCTGACCGCACTCGGGTACAACGTCTTGAATATGGCCGTGATCCCCGCGTACGGGGGATATGCGGTCTTCAGGCTGTGCCGCCGCGGGTTCCCCAAGACGACGGGTGGGGTGATGAGCGCAGTCGGGCTGGCGGGGTGGTCGTCGGTGGTCATGTCGTCGGTGGCCTTCTCCATCGAGTGGTTGTTTGGTGCCACCGCACCGGTCGCTTTCGATGATGTCCTGTTTGCCATGGTCGGGGTGCACATTCTCATCGGGACCGGCGAGGGGGTCATCAGTGCTCTCGCAGTCGGAGCAGTGCTCGCCTCACGTCCCGATCTGGTTCATGGTGCGTCTGACCTCGATCGACGTCAGCTCGCCGACACCCGGGTGACCACGAGGACGTTTGTCATCGGAGGAATCCTCGTTTCACTGGTCTTCGCCGCCGTCGTGAGCCAGTTCGCCGTAGACAATCCCGACGGCTTGGAGCGCGTCGCACAGGACACCGGAATCGTCTCGTCTGCCTCCGACCATGCCTTGGCCGACTCGCTGTTCGCCGACTATGCGACGGGCGGAATCGCGAACGAGTCGTTGAGTCTGGCGGTGGCAGGAGTCGTCGGGGCCCTGGTGACCCTGGCGGTGGCCGCCGGAATTCTTCTCGCAATGCGGGACAAGCGCGGTCGTGACCCGACTCATACGACGATGAACGGCTGACCATTGGGTGCCGGTCACAGTCACGCGCTCTATGTCCACGAGCACAGCCCGGTCCATCGGCTGGCCCCTGAAGCGAAGATCGTCGCCGTGTTCGGCATCGTCGCCTCGATCGCCATCACCCCCCGGCAGGCGGTATGGGCCTTTGGCTTGTATGCCATCGTGGTCGCCGGATTGGCCACCATCTCGAGGCTCTCTCCGGGATTCGTGGCGTTGCGGCTGCTGGCAATCGCGCCATTTGTGCTCTTCGCGTTCTTCATCCCGTTCATTGCCACCGGGGAAACGACTGAGATCGGTGGCGTGTCGGTGTCCGTCGAAGGGTTGTGGGGGATGTGGAACGTCCTCGCCAAGGCAACCCTTGGGGCGAGCGTCAGCATCGTCCTCACCGCCACCACCGAGGTCCCGGACATAATCAGGGGTCTGAGTGCCCTTCGGATCCCGGCGTTGTTCATCGCGATAGCGACATTCATGGTCCGTTATCTGGAGCTGATCGTGGACGAATTGGGCCGGATGCGGATGGCGATGAGCTCCCGCGGCTACGACCCCCGCTGGATATCCCAGGCTCGTCCCATTGCCAGTTCGGCCGGGGCGCTTTTCGTGCGGTCGTATGAGCGTGGCGAGCGGGTCCACGCCGCGATGCTCTCCCGGGGGTTCAACGGAGCAATGCCCGCTCTCGACCACGGACGTGCCGACGCAGGGGAATGGGCAGCTGCCTTCGTCGTCACTGCCTGCGCCGCTCTGATATCAGCGATCGCCTTTCTCACTCTATGAGTTCCCGGGTCGTCGTCGTGGGTCTCGAATTCGCCTACCCGGACGGGAGGATCGCCCTCCGCGGTGTCGACCTCACTATCGAGGCGGGGGAGCGAGTTGCCGTGCTTGGGCCCAATGGAGCGGGGAAGACGACGCTCGCATTGCACTTGAACGGGATCCACGAGCCGGCGTCGGGCTCTGTGGCCATCGGGGATCTCCCGGTCAGCGCTGAGAACCTCGCCGAGGTCAGGCGTCGTGTGGGGTTGGTCTTTCAGGACTCCAATGATCAGCTGTTCATGCCGAATGTCGGTGAGGACGTCGCCTTCGGGCCCGCCAACCTGGGAATCTCGGGCTTGGAGTTGGAACAGCGGGTGAACCGCGCTCTGCAAGCCGTGGGCGGCGGCGATCTGATCTCCCGTCCTTCGCATCACCTCAGTGGCGGGGAGCGGCGTCGGGCCGCCTTGGCCACGGTTCTGGCGATGGAGCCTGATGTCCTCGTGTTCGACGAGCCCTCATCCGACCTCGACGGAGCGGGTCGTCGGGAGTTGGTGACTGCGCTGGCTCCGTTGCAGATGACTCAGCTCATCATCACCCACGACCTGCCGCTCGCCCTGGAGCTGTGCCCCCGCTCGGTGATCATGCGGCAGGGGCGAGTGGTCGCCGACGGCTCCACCAGAGAGTTGTTGA
>DASUUC010000057.1:0-60759 GCA_036374335.1 Acidimicrobiia bacterium | reverse complement strand
TGCTCCGCGGGTAGGACTCGAACCTACAACCAATGGATTAACAGTCCACTGCTCTGCCAATTGAGCTACCGCGGAAGGTGTGCCGGTTGGCGAAGACTCAGGTTACCAACGCGGCTTCTGTACTCCCATTCACTCGTTCGGCGTGCATGGGGTCTCGTAAACCACGACCTCTTGCCGTAGCAACGCGATTTACCCAACGGTTAGGCGTCTTCCAGGAATCCCTGCAGTCGGCCTGACTTGTCCGGGTGACGGAGTTTGGCGAGGGCTTTGGTCTCCAGTTGGCGGATGCGTTCCCGGGTCACATTGAAGTGGACACCCACCTCTTCGAGAGTCCTCGGCTTACCGTCGGCGAGACCGAACCGCATCACGAGCACCTGACGCTCCCGCTCGCTGAGTCCCTCCAGCGCGGCGGCGAGCTGAGACTGCAGTGATGTGAATGTGGCGACATCGGCGGGCATCTCGGAATCGACATCCTCGACGAGATCACCCAACGTGCCATCCTCGTCCTCGCCGACAGGGGTCTCCAGAGACACCGTGTCCTGGGCTATGCGACGGAGCTCGGCGACCCGTTCCACCGGCAGGTCCATCTCGTCAGCCAACTCATCGATCGTCGGTGCTTGGCCCCGCATCTGTGTCATCTCGCGTTGCATGCGGGTCAGCTTGTTGACCGCGTCCAAGACATGGATGGGCATGCGGATCGTCCGTCCCTGGTCCGCGATCGCCCGCGATATCGATTGACGGATCCACCAGGTGGCATATGTGGAGAACTTGAAGCCCCGGCGATAGTCGAATCTCTCGACGGCACGCATCAACCCGACATTGCCCTCCTGGATCAGATCGAGCAGCGCCATGCCCCTCCCGACATACCGCCTCGCCAACGAGACCACCAGACGGAGATTGGAGTTGACCAGTTGGTCGTGCGCGGACTTGGCCACGTGGAGTTGATGCTTAAGCAGGGCGCGATCCTCTGGAGCCAACGGCTCGTCGTGCTCCAGGCGCTCCTTCGCCTTCTGGCCGGCTTCGATCTGCATGGAGAGCTCGACCTCCTGCTGGGCGGTGAGCAGCGGGTATCGCCCCAGGTCGTTGAGATACAGTCGGACCGGATCGGAGACCGAGATCTGGGAGACTTCTATGTTCTCCTCGACAACCCCCGGGCCCTCCTCCATGAGTTTGATGCCCTTGATGCGGAGCTCGTCGGCCACCCTCTCAAACGCCTCTCCTGGAGCCTCGATGTCCTCCAGCTCCTGCTGCACCTCGGCCATGGTCAAGAAACCCCGGTGGTTGCCACGCTTGACCAGGGCGGCCGTGACCGTCGCTAGTGAATGTTCCGTCATTGTCCCGAGGAGCGTTTCTCCTTCTGTAAAGCTATCAAGCGCCGGAGATAATCGGAATGAGTTTCTGTGCCCTCGTCTGCCGCGGCCAGCTTCGCCTCGAGCCCGTCGATCTCGGCGTCGATGCGCCGCATGCGCACCCTCTCCTTCATCTCAGCCCAATCAGGCAGTGGACGAGCGTCCAATACCAGACCGCGCACAATCGCCTGCAACGCCGGGTCTTCGATCAGGGACGGGTCGAGCGGGGTTCCGGGAGCGGCGGTAGCCAGTTGTTCTTCCACCGCCAGAAACGCCGACTGGAGACGATCGTCGGTGAAGTCCGAGGCAGATATCTCCATGCCAGGAGGATTCCCCACGACGACCCGGAGGAGTTCTGACTCTGCCCGGTCGAGAGGTCGTTCCGCAACCCGGGTAGTCACGGTCCGTGATCGTTGGCCACGCCCCATGGCGGCTTCGACTTCGTTCAATTCGACACCGATGAGACGAGCCACGAACCGCTGATACTCACGACGGGCTATCGAATCATGGACCCTTCGCAGTTGGGCAACGGAAGCATGAAGCGCACGGGCCCGCCCCTCCGGGCCGCTCAGATCGAAACGGGCGACTTCGCTCTCGATACGGTGCTCGAGCAGGGGCCTGGCGACGTCCACTGCTTTGGCTAGCTCCTCGCCCCGTCCCTCCTGATAGAGGTCGGCCGGATCGAGACCATCAGGCATCACCGCGACCCGCAAGTCGAGGTCGAGCCGGAAGGGGGATTCCAGGTCGTCGCTGCGTAAAGCCGCTTTCGACCCGGCCTCATCGGAGTCGAAGGCGAGGACGATCCGCTCGGTGAAGCGACGCAGCAAGTCGAAATGACCATCTCCGAGAGCCGTCCCACAGGTTGCCACCGCGGTGCCAACTCCTGCTTGGTGCATGGCGATGACATCCGTATACCCCTCGACGATCACCGCAGGGTGCTCCTCGTCGATGCTCAGCCTCGCCCGGTCGAGCCCAAACAGGACACGCGATTTCTGATATACGATTGAATCGGCCGAGTTGACGTACTTGGCGTCCGGGTT
Source organism: Acidimicrobiia bacterium (assembly GCA_036374335.1). Classification (GTDB taxonomy): domain Bacteria; phylum Actinomycetota; class Acidimicrobiia; order Spongiisociales; family ZC4RG35; genus JANQRA01. Next base: position 58,370 of record DASUUC010000057.1, on the reverse strand, counting down.
GCTGGTCTGGGAGCGATCGACTTCTTCCAGTTTGCGCGCCCCGAATCCGATGGGGTCCCCCCGGAGGTCGTAGATCGGGAACATCAGCCGCCCCCGGAAGACGTCGTACATACCGTGACGGCCCTTGCGACCGAGCCCGGCGTCCGCCAGAGCCCGATCGTCGAGACCGCCGGCGCGGAGGGTCTTGGAGAGTGTGTCCCAATCCACTCCGGCGAACCCGAGCTTCCATTCGTCGATGATGTCGACGTCATAGCCACGGCTACGTAGATAAGCCCGGGCGGGCCCGGCATCGGGAGCTTTCTTGAGGCGATCGTGGTACACATCGACAGAACGCCGCAACGCGTCGATTGCGCCCGCCCGGCGACCGCGCTGACGGGCCTCGGTCGGGTCACGGACCAAAGTGATCCCCGCCTTGGTGGCGAGAATGTCCAGCGCCTCCCCAAAGTCCACTCCCCTGGTCTCCTCGACGAACTGGAATACATCACCTCCCTTGCCACATCCAAAGCAGTGGTACAGGCCTCGAGCCCGGTCGACCGACATCGACGGCGTCTTCTCCTGATGGAATGGACATACCGCCATGTACGACCGGCCACTCTTCCTCACGTTGGTCACTTCGGAGATGAGGTCGAGGATGTCCGTTGCCTCCCGCACCCGGTCGATGTCTCCACGATCAGCCATATGGGTCGATCTTAAGGTTGACCGACGCTCTCGGGTCACGCTGCGATGGCCCGGAGTCTGGGCCTCCAGGGCTCGATGTGACTCAGACCAGCCGTGCGGCGAGGTAGTCGGCGATGCCGGTCATGGGCACACGATCTTGAGCCATCGAATCTCGGTCGCGGATGGTGGCTGCCCCGTCCTCCAACGAATCGAAGTCGACGGTGACACAAAACGGCGTGCCGATCTCGTCCTGTCGCCGGTAGCGACGTCCGATCGACTGGGTGATGTCGAGCTCCACCATCCACCGCTTGCGCAGCTCTTCGGCGAGCTTCTCGGCCGGCTCGATGAGCTCAGTCTTCTTGGAGAGAGGGAGCACTGCCACCTTGTAGGGGGCGAGACGGTGATGGAGCCGCAACACCGTCCGGGTCTCCCCCTCCACCTCCTCCTCGTCATAAGCGTCGATGAGGAAGGCAAAGGTGGTGCGAGTGGCCCCAGCCGCCGGCTCGATCACATACGGGAAGAAGCGCTCATTGGACTCCTGGTCGAAATAGCGGAGATCCTCGCCTGAGTGCTCGGAGTGTTGACGGAGGTCGAAGTCGGTGCGGTTGGCGATTCCCTCGAGCTCGTCCCAGCCCCAGGGGAACCGGTACTCGACGTCGGCCGTGACGACCGAGTAGTGGCTGAGCTCGTCACTCTCGTGTTGACGGAGCCGAAGGTTGTCTCGGGTCATCCCCAGGTCGACGTACCACTGCATCCGCTCGTCGAGCCAGTACTGGAACCACTCGTTGGCGTCTTCGGGACGACAGAAGAACTCCATCTCCATCTGTTCGAATTCACGGGTCCTGAAGACGAACTGGCCCGGGGTGATCTCATTGCGGAAGCTCTTTCCGATCTGGGCTATGCCGAACGGGAGCCTCAGACGTTGCGTGCGCCGCACGTTCTCGTAGTTGGTGAAGATTCCTTGAGCGGTCTCCGGTCGCAGGTAGACCAGATTCTCGTCCGACTCGACCGGCCCCATGTGAGTGCGGAACATCAGATTGAAGTCGCGAGGATCGGTGAATTGCCCTGTTGCGCCGCACGTAGGGCACTTCTCCGGCTCGTCGAGTTTGTCGAGGCGGTGCCGGGTGTTGCAGTTGCGGCACTCCACCATGGGGTCCGTGAAGACCTCCTCGTGTCCCGACGCCCGCCACACCGGACGGGCCTGGATGATCGCCGAGTCGATCCCTACGATGTCGGCTCGCTCCTGGACCATCGAATGCCACCATTGCTCCTTGACGTTGCGCAGCAACTCCACGCCAAGAGGCCCGTAGTCATAAGCGGAGCGCAATCCTCCGTAGATCTCGGAAGCCTGGAAGGCGAAACCTCGTTTCTTGGCGAGGTTGGAGATGGTCTCGAGGGTGACTTCTGTCATGTCGAATGGGAACGGTGGCCGAGATCGACCACTTAGTCAACCCGAGGCATCGACTTGATCCTCGGCGGCTCCAAACCGTCTCTCCCTGGCCTGGTATTCCACCACGGCGTCGACGAGGGCATGGCGGTCGAAGTCGGGCCAGAGTATGCCGGGGAAGTAGAACTCGGCGTAGGCGGACTGCCAGAGTAGAAAATTCGACAGCCGGTGCTCGCCCGAAGATCTGATGATGAGGTCGACATCCGGCATGTCGGGTATGTACAGAGCTCGTTGAAACGTCTCTTCGTTTATGGCATCGGGATCGTTTCTCGCAGCCAATTCCTTTGCGGCGTCCACAATCTCCCTTCTGCTCCCGTAGTTGAAGGCGAACACCAGATGGAGCTCGGTGTTGTCCTTGGTCTTCGCCTCAGCCTCGGCCATATGTCGCCTGTTTCGCTCGGGGATCCTGGGATCGTCCAGGTTCCCGGCGAATAGCATTCGAACCCCCTGGGTGTGCAGGTCGTCACGACGTCGCAGCAGCAGGTCCTCGTTGAACCACATCAGGAATTCGACTTCTTCGTCGGACCTGGCCCAGTTCTCCGTGGAGAAGGTGAAGGCGGTGACCCATTTGATCCCAATCTCCAAAGCGCCTTCGACGGTGTCGAACAGCGCCTCTTCCCCGGCGACGTGGCCGGCGGTTCGGGGCAGACCGCGTTGGTTGGCCCATCTGCCATTGCCGTCGAGGATGAGGCCGACGTGAACCGGTATGCGATCGGAGTCGATCTGGCCGAGATCCAAGGTCATTCCATGACCGCCAGTGAGGTCAGCTTTCGATCGAGGTGATATTCCACGAACCGTCGGGCGATGCCCATGGCCTCGCCGGACAGGCCCAGATCCACCGGAGGAAGGGCCATGAACTCCGACCCAGCCAGGGCCGCCAGATACTCGGTTATCCCATCCCGCAGCTTCACCGTCCCCTCGACCCGGCACCGGTCACAGATCGAGCCGCCTCCACCAAAGGAGAAACGGTGGAGGTTGTCGGTTCTCCCGCAACTCGCACATTGCAGCAGCGACGGTGCGACGCCCACCACCTCAGCCAGCTTGAGCAGGAACGAGGTGATCAGGTCGGGGCTCCGCTCGCCACCCTCCAGCGATTTCAAACCTCTCTGCAACAGCAGGAAGAGACGGATAGCGGCTTCGTCCTCTTGGGCGACGGCATCGGCTGCCTCGACCATGGTGCCTGCGGAGACGACGGCGTCGAGGTCGGAGCGAAGCTTCGGGAATGGCTCCAGCACCGCCACCTGGGTGATGGTGTCGAGATTGCGTCCCTCGTAGAGCACCAGGTCGACGTGAGTGAACGGCTCGAGACGACCGCCGAATCGGCTCTTTGTCTTGCGCACTCCCTTGGCAACCGTGCGAATCTTGCCGTTGTTCGGGCTGAGCAGCACGACGACACGGTCGGCTTCACCAAACGGGTAGCCCCGGAGGACGATTCCTTGGTCGTGTCGAAGCGCCATGGGAACGACAGGGTATCCGTGTCATGCCTTAGTCTTGGTGTATGCCACTTCTTGCAGACGATGAGGTACAGGCTTTCGTAGAAGACCATCCCGACTGGTCGCAAGCGGACACCGAGATCACGCGGACCTACGAGTTCACTGACTTCAACGAGTCGATGGGATTCGTCACCCGGGTCGCGCTGGAGGCGGAGAAGGCCAACCACCATCCCGACATCGATATCCGCTGGAACAAGGTCACGCTGACCCTCAGCACCCACTCGGAGGGTGGCCTCACCGAGAAGGATCTGGAGCTGGCGGACACCGCCGACGGTCTCGCCTAGCCGGCTCTTGCCGCGACTCCGCGAACCCAGGGTGGTGACCGTCGCCCAGCGACGCTGTGAAGCCAGGGTTCGGGTTATGAGCCGAAATGCGGCGGGCGTTTCTCCCTCACAGCAGCCAGGCCTTCTGCGGCGTCGGGTCCGGTGAAACCGAGAAACTCGTAGGCCACGGAGGCGTCGAAGATCGGATAGGCCATACGCAGCCAGTGGTTGAGCGTGTGTTTGGTCCATCCCAACGCCTCCAGCGAGCCGCCGGCGAGCTGGGCCGCCAGGTTGCGGGCGTAGGAATCGAGGCTGTCATCGTCGACGACCTTCGCCACGAGTCCGATCCGTTCCGCCTCCTCTCCGTAGAGCGGCTCGTTGGTCATCAGGTAGTACTTGGCTTTCGCCATCCCGATCAGAAGCGGCCAGATCACCGCCGCATGGTCGCCGGCGGCGACCCCGATGTTGGTGTGGCCATCGATTATGCGCGCCGCCCGCCCTGCTACCGGGATGTCGGCCAGCAGGGCAGCGGCCAGCCCGGCTCCGACGGCCGGGCCGTTGATTGCGGAGACGATTGGTTTGGAGCACTCGATGATGTTCCTCACCAGCTCCCGAGCCTCTTTCAGAACTCGGCGATGTGCTGTCTGGTCGGCCACGATCTGGTCGATCATCTCGTAGGAGCCTCCCGCCGAGAAGGCTCTCCCCGTAGAGCGCAGCAGCACTGCTCGTACCTCCTGGTCCCGGTCGATCTCCGGCCAGATATCCACCAGCTCGGCATGCCCTTGCTCGGAGACCGCGTTGAGCCGATCCGGATCACCGAGAGTCACCGTTAGGACGCCATCCGGCTCCGAATTCAACCGCAGGTACTCGTAGCGACTTGTGTCCATGGCCGGAACCTAGACGTCCTCGAACCCGAGACGATCCAACAGTTGGGGAGTTCGCTGCCAGTCTCTCTCAACCGTCACGTGGAGGTTGAGGTTGACTCTCTCACCCAACAACGTCTCCAACTCCTTTCGCGCCTCGGTGCCCGCCATCCGGAGCAACGATCCCCCCTGACCGATGACGATCCCCTTCTGGCTCTTGCGCTCGACGATGAGGTCGGCGGAGACGTCGATGAGACCGTCCTCGCGTTGCTCGATGTCCTCGACACGAACCGTGAGAGCGTGGGGAAGCTCGTCCCTGAGCCGGTCGAGGAACTTTTCCCTGATGATCTCTGAGATCACGAGTGACTCTGGCTGGTCGGTGACCATGTCATTCGGGTAGTACTGGGGGCCCTCAGGAAGACGGGACGCCACTTCGCGAACCAATTCGGGAACTCCTTCCCCGGTACGGGCTGATATCGGGAAATAGTGCTCGAATGGCCACTCCGCGGCTTCTACCAGCTGGGCGACTGTTGCCGCCCGGCCGGCCGCGTCGATCTTGTTGACCGCGACCACGACATCTGCCCCGCTTTCGATGAGACGTTCTGCGATGAGACGATCGCCTGGTCCGATCGGCATGGTGGCGTCGATCACGAATACCACGTTGTCAGAGTCGGCCAGCGTTCCGTAGACAAGGGAGTTCAGGCGGTTGCCCAACTCGGTGCGGGGCTTGTGGAGACCAGGGGTATCAACGAGAACGATCTGAAAGTCGTTACCGGTGACGACTCCTCGGATAGCGTTTCGGGTGGTTTGTGGCCGACTCGAGGTTATCGCCACCTTGGTGCCCACCATCTGATTCACGAGTGTCGACTTGCCGACGTTGGGTCTCCCCACGACAGCTACGAACCCGGATTTCACGCCGACTCTGCCCGCTCCGTAACAGTGACAACGATCTCAGAAACACGACGACCCTGCATGCGTGCGACGGTGAGGGCAAGGTTCTCGAAGAGGAACTCCTCGCCCTCCTCCGGGACTCTCTCCGCCAGCCCGAGGACGAGGCCTCCGACGGTGTCCCCCTCGTAGTCGTCGGGCGGCTCGACCCCTGTGACCTTGCACAGGTCGTCGACGGCGAGACGGGCGTCGACCCACCAACCGTCGCCCTGCGCCACGATGAGCGCCTCGTCGGGATCGGTCTCGTCGGCTATCTCGCCGACCAACTCCTCCAAAAGATCCTCGATGGTGACCAGGCCGACCACATCGCCGTACTCGTCGACCACGATGACCTGGTGGGTGTGACTCTCTTGCATCTCGGCGAGCAGAGCCGCGGCCAGCTTGGTTTCGGGAACGAACTCGACTGGACGCATCACCTCGCCCACCGTTTCCGGCTGGTCGCCATTGTTGGTGAGCATGCGCAGCAAGTCTTTGACTATGACCATGCCCACCACATCGCCGTTCGACGTGACCGGAAGCCGGGAGTAGCCCTCGCTCGTCGATATCTCGATCAACTGCTGGATCGTGCCGTCGATCGGGACGGTGACCATGTCAGGACGTGGGGTCATGATCTCCCGGATGATCGTCTCACCGAACTCGAGGACCGAATCGATCAACTCCCGCTCGTGCTCTTCGGCTTCGTCTTCTCCTTGCTCGTCTACCTCTTCCAGGCCGTTCTCGACCTCGGGGAGAAGTTCGTTCGCCCAGCCGCCGAGACGGACCGACCAGTCGAGGATGCGATGTGATCGATAGGCAAGCCTGCCCGGGTTGTCCCGTCCGACGCGCCGTGGGATCAGGTCACCGAGGAGGAAGGCAACCAGGCCAACAGCCAACGCGATGAGCAGCGACACCCCGCCTTCGTCGTCTTGAGCCAGGACCGCCGTGGCCATCACCGATCCGGCGACCAGTAGGGCGGAGGCGACGACACCGACAGCGGGTGTTATGTTCTCTCGCTTATCGAGGAGATCGGCCACCGTGTCGGCCCCCTTGACCTCGTCCGATGCGTCACGGAGAGCGTCCGCCCTCGGGATCCTGCTGATTGCTGTTCCGGCGGCCCGGAGCCATGCGGCAAACAGTACGAGGAAAACTGCCAGGACGAGTGCGAAGGCGGTCATCGCCGGATCTTCCCCACCATCGCCAGGAGCTCTCTCTCCCGGGATTCCATCCGCTCCGCTTCTTCATCGTCCACATGGTCATAACCCAGGAGGTGGAGAATCCCATGTGTCACCATGAGTGCCATCTCATCCTCGAACTCAACGCCGTAACTCTCTGCCTGCCGTCGTACATACCCAGGGGCGACGACGACGTCACCCAGCATGAGCGGAGGACCGTGCGGATCGATGTCGGGCACCACACCAGGCATGAGCTCTTCAACGGGAAAGGCCAAAACGTCAGTAGGCTCGCTGCGGTCGAGGAATCTCTCATTGTACGCGGCCATCTCGGTTTCACTGACAAAGATGAGCGTCACTTCGACCTGGTTGGAATAGCCCTCTTCGCGTAGCACAAGGTGGGCCAGAGAGTGCAAGTCGCTGAGGCCGACCTCTTCGGTCTGTTCGTCGGCGAGAAAGATCACGGGGCGCAGAGCCCCTTCGTACTAGACGATGGATCGTCCATCAGCTGCCGGGGAAGTTCGGATAGGGGATCCTCTGATGGTAATGCCCGATGAGGGAGTCGAGGAAAGCTCTTCTGACCTTGGTGAGCTCGCCCAGGGTCAACGGCGATTCGGATAGCTGGTCGTCTTCCATCTTCTCGTTCATGACCCGGTCCACGACCTTTTCGATGGCGTCGGGCGTGGGCTCCTCCGATTGGAAGACCGCGCGGCAGGCGGCTTCCAGGGAGTCGGCGAGCATCAGAATTGCCGATTCGGCAGTCCGGGGCTTGTGCCCGATGTGCCGGAAGTCGTCGATATCGACGTTATCGCCATGGATCCGGCGTGCTTTTTCGAAGAAGAAACGCATGACCCCATCTCCGTGATGACTGACGATTCCCTCAGTCACATCGGTAGGGATTTTGTAGTCACGCGCCAGCCCTACCCCGGCTGTGACGTGGTCACGAACGATCTGAGCCGACTCCTTCGGGTCGAGCTCGTCGTGGGGGTTGGTCATGCCGAACTGGTTCTCGATGAAGAACGTGGGGTTCTCTGTCTTCCCTAAGTCGTGGTAGTAAGCCATGGCTCGGGCGAGCAAGGCGTTGGCTCCGATGGAGCGGGCGGCGGCATGGGCGAGGGTACCGACCATGAGGGAGTGGTTGAAGGTTCCGAACGCCTTCTCCTGCAGCATCTGCAAGGCGTCGTGGTTGCGGTCGGTCAGATCCAAGAGCCCAAGGGTCGTGGTGATGTCGAAGGCCGACTCGAAGAACTGGAGGGCAGCCAAACCGAGCAGGGAAGCAAAGATGGACACGCCGAACGCCCAGGCCACCGATATCGGGACGACATCGAAGAATGTCTCATTGGCTCCGATTTGGAAGAACCACGCCGTTGATGCCGCGACCGCAGCGGCGACCAGAGAGGACAACACCACGGCATTGCGGAAGGCCCCTCTGCTGCTGACCGAAGACACAAACGGGATCGGCGCCAAGGCGGCGAGCATTCCGTACACGGTGACCCCGGGATCGAGGGTTCCCACCGCGGTCAGCACTCCCACCGCGAGCGCCACCAGAACGGCGATGCGCTGGTCGAATAGGACGGCCGTGACGAAACCGAAGGCCACCGCAGGCAGAACATACCAGCCGAAAGAATCTTCCAATGCAACTGTGCCCCGCACTGATGCCGCGGCCAGAACGATGATGATCCCAAGCAATGCCACCATGCGGGGACGCGCCCAAAACTCGGGTCGGAAGGTGGCGAGATACAACCCGAGGAGACCAACCAGGACAGCGACTACAGCGACAACACCGTTCGCCGGCTGCTCCTCGAAGGTGGGCGCCGATGTCGCATCGATGGCGGCGATATCGAAGGCCGAGAGGCGTTGTCCCTGGGTGACGATGGTCTCGCCCTGGGCGATGTCCCGCATGACCGGCTCAACCTGATTGGCTTCAGCCTCTTGAAGTCGCTGATACTCCTCTTCGTTCACCCGATAGTTCGCCTGGAGTCTGCTCGACACGATTTCACCGGCGGCGGCTCCGGCCTCCTGAACGATCTCGGAATTGAAGACGACTTGGGGAGGGTTATTCTCGACCGAGCGCTGCGCGTCTTGAAGCTGCTCCGGTTGGATGCGTCTTCCGAATTCCAACGTCACCCGGTCAACAGCTGCCGCTTCGATCACAGTGAGCAGTTGGGGCTCCCCGAAGGCGGCGCGCACCACGTCTTCAGTGGCGACAGCTGCCAGATAGGCAGCGGTCTCGTTGGGAAGGTCGTGCTCAGTCGCGATCCGTTCTGCTACCTCGTCGACGGGTCGTAACTGCACTTCGAGACCGATGTCCTCGGCCTCACATGTCTCACCTGAGATGCATTCGAGCAGTTGTCCCGGGTTGTCCGTGCCGACCACGAAACCATCGGGAATCTCCGCATCACCGGCGTCCATCTCCACCACGACGGCACCTCCGTCGTATTGGGCCGACCAGATACCGTCACCGTCCGTGACAACGTTGAAGTTTCCGTCCTGGGTCGTGACCGACACCGTCACCTCAGCGAGACCAATATCATTTCTCTCTTCGGATTCGGAGTCGAATGCACCATTTCCGTTGGCGTCGAGGAATACACGTCCTGTCACCACCGCAGGCTCTGTCTCTTCGGTCGTAGTCGTCGACTCCTCGTCTTCGGCCGTGCTTGTCGTGGTCTCGGGCAAGGTCGGGAGGGTCGGCCGTGACCCTCCCGGGGCCTCGGTGAGCTCCATTCCCCGGATGTCGTCGAAGACGTCGCGCACAGAGTCGTAGACGACCTGTTCAACATCGGTGTCCGTGAAATATGGCTTGTCCACAGACTCCCTGGCATCTTGCTCGAGACGCTGGGTTGCGATGACATCCTCCACGGAGGCGCTCCGCTCAGCTATGTAGTCCTGGGCCGCCACTTCACCCTCAGCCTGGGCTGATTCGTCAGAGCCTGAACCCAGCGAAAGCACTCCCCACGCCGCGACCACCGTGGCCAGGAAGATGGCGATGCGTACCAGAGTGGAGCGTTGCATCACTTCTTCTGGGCCTCGAACCTGGCGTAGGCCTCCACGATCGAGGCGACGATCCGGTGACGGACCACGTCGCGTGAGCTCAACTCCATGAACGCCACTCCAGGGATGCCTTGAAGAATGTCACGAACGATCTTGAGACCCGAGTGACGACCTGTCGGCAGGTCGGTCTGGGAGACGTCGCCGGTGATGATCATCTTGGAATTGAACCCCAAGCGGGTCAAAAACATCTTCATTTGCTCCGGCGTTGTGTTTTGGGCCTCATCGAGGATGACGCACGCATCGTTCAACGTCCTTCCTCGCATATAAGCGAGCGGAGCAATCTCAATAGTTCCCCGGTCGATCAAGGACGCCGTCTCCTCCGGGCCGAGCATGTCCCAGAGAGCGTCGTAGAGAGGACGCAGATAGGGGTCGACTTTGGCGGTGAGATCACCCGGCAGGAAGCCGAGACGCTCCCCCGCCTCCACGGCCGGACGGGTGAGGATGATGCGACGCACCGAGCCGTTGATCAGGCTATCGACCGCGGCGGCCATGGCCAGGTAGGTCTTGCCGGTCCCCGCCGGGCCGATACCAAATGTGAGAGTGTTCTCCCTGATGGCCTCCATGTATTTGTGCTGCCCGTGAGTCTTGGGTCGGATCATGCGACCCCGGCCGACCGGAATACCGTCGCTGAGAACGGTCGAAGGTTCCGGTATGTCGTCGGAGACCATCTTGACCACCTCGGCCACCCGCCCCTCGTCGAGGGGTTGGCCTTCCTGAACCAGGATGAGTAGCTCGTCGAGGACGGTTCGGGCTCGTTCCACATCGACAGGAGTCCCCGACATCACGATCTCGTCGCCGCGCGCGACGAATCGGACCTCCGGGATGAGGTCCTCTACCTGTCTCAAGTGCCTATCGGATTCTCCGATGAGGTCGAGTAGCAGGTGATGGCTGGGAACGCGTAAACGCGATTCGATGCTGTCAGAAGACACGGATCTACGCCTTAACTAGGCGAGTGGAGACTCATTCTACCGGCGGGACGGCGTTGAGTCAGGTTACTTTGGTCGACCGGGTTGGAAACTCCGTCTGGGTACCGGTTATTCCGAGCTCTGAGATCGGGCGGATTGCAGCAGAGAGCTGATCAATGCTCTGTCGGAGTCCCGTACTTGTTCCACACCAGGGTTCTTGCGCATCATCTGAATGGCCGCCAGATAGCGGTCGACGAGATCGCCGTCCTCCCCGGCAAGGGCATCGAGGTCGATGACCAGCCCCGGATCCGACGGAGCGGGGAGCAATTCGGATGGCGGAGTGCTATAGACATCGGAGAGACTCACGAAACGCTGCACCGATATGGCGCGTTCGCCTCTCTCGTAGGCACCGACCACAGACGCCTTGAACTCACCACCTGTGTGAGTCTCGACATCGCCCAGAGACCATCCCCGGTGACGCCGTGCAGCTCGCAGTCGTTGACCCAGGGCATAGTTGAATTCGTCTACCAAGGATTCCGCTCCCAATCCGTGCTGCACATCCTATCCGCGACAGGGCACGATTGCACTATTTACCGCGTATGCATATCGCGGCCACGAGCGCTGCGGTCTCCACCCTCAGCATCGTGGGGCCCAAATCCCATCGGCGGGCCCCCTCGGGGATCTCCCCCTCGGAGAACCCACCCTCCGGTCCGACCGCGACGACATCGGGCTCTCCGGGACCGTCCTCGCCTCCCGGGTGGCAGACGACGACGCTCCCCTCGAGCTCGCTCAGTCTCGCCAGCTCGGCGGAGGTCTCCATCAGGTAGGCGCCGCGTGATTGCTCGACAGCCGCATGCACCCAACTGAACACCTTGGCCGAGTTGGCGACGCGCTCTTTCCCATGGGCAGTCTCCAGCCAGATGAGACGGGCCACCCCCAACTCGGCGAGCTTCTCCACGAGGAATCGCTGCCTGTCCTTGTTGGCAGGTGGTGCAACAGCCACCGTCAAATTCGTGGGCCGTGTTACCGTCTCCTCCTCGCCCCGCTCGATGATTTGCGGACCGAGTATCCCTTTGCCCATGGTGCCCAAGCCGTCGGTGTAAGTGACCGGTTGACCACTCTTCATCCGAAGCACCTTGGTGACATGCCGCCATTGCACCGTTGTCAATCCGAGCTTGGGGCCTGCCCACGGCGCACCCACCACCAGGTGCGGGATGTGCTTCATCCGGTCGAGGCGGGACGGTTGGTGCGCTCACCTCGTAGCTCCGCCCACCTGCGCAATAGCTCCTCCTCTTCGGGGTCGAGATCCTCGGGTACCGCTACGTCGACTACGACCATCAGGTCACCCCTGCCCCGGCGGCCGAGCCGCGTCATGCCGTAGCCGGGGACGGTGAACACCGAACCTGGCTGAGTGCCTCGCGGAATCTCCAACGGCATGGCCTCTCCGTCGATGGTAGGGACATCGATTCGGGTGCCGAGCGACGCCTCGGCGATGCCGACTGAGATTCGGTGCAAGAGGTCGGAGTCGTGGCGTTCGAACCTCGGGTCTTCGGCCACGATCACCTCCACGAAGAGATCGCCAGACGGACCAGTCCGGCCGCCCGACTCTCCACGGCCGGTGAGCCGCAGCCTGGTGCCGGTACTCACCCCGGGCGGTATCTCCACGTTCACGGTGACCTTCTCCGGCACCGTCCCCGACCCTGAGCACTCGCCACACGGGTCCGCGATCAGCGATCCCCCTCCCCGGCAGGTAGGACATGTCGTGACAGACATCATGGTCCCGAACACCGACCGCTGTGACATGCGCACCTGGCCCGCTCCACCACAATCGGGACAGGTCACGGGGTGCGTCCCGGGGGTCGATCCGGATCCAGAACACTCGGGACAGGTGCTCTCCGCTTCGTACTCGACCGTTGCTTCGGTGCCGAACGCCGCCTCTTCCAGAGTCACCTGGGCACGGACCAAGACATCGCGGCCCCGCGGTTGGCGATTGGGCCGATTACCGAACAGACCCGAATCGCCGAACACCGACCGCAGCAGATCGTCCAGACCGCCCACGCCGCCAAAGAGACCCGACAGGTCGATGGTGTCGCCGCGGTCATATTTGCGACGGCGCTCCGGGTTGGAGAGCACTTCGTACGCCTCCGCGGCGAGTTTGAACCGGGCCTCGGCGCCTGGATCGTTTGGGTTGGCGTCGGGATGGGTCTCCCGTGCCACCTTGCGAAATGCTTTCTTGATCTCCTCCGTGGTGGCCGACCGCTCGACCCCGAGGATCTCGTAGTAGTTCTTTGCCATAGCTAGTCGGTCCTGGCGCCGATCTGCTCCTCGAGTTCCCTGGTCACTTCTTCCACTGCGGATATGGCCCGCTTGTAGTTCATTCGCATCGGGCCGATGACCCCAACCGAACCGCCGTCCCCCCGACTCTCATATGTCTTGGAAACAACCGCCAGATCGAGATCTTCCCCTAGTTGAATCGAAGTCCCCGAGGCGCTCGCCAGCAAGTCGATGACCTCGGCCTCGCGCTCCATGATCTCGAGGATCCGCTGCACTGTTGAGAGGTCTTGCCAAACCTGGGTCATGCGCTGGGTTCCCCCTACGAACATCTCCGAACCGGAGGTGCCGGCCAGATGTAGCGAGTCGACGATGGTGAGGACCGCTTCCCTGGTCGGGTTGGACATATCGGTCTCGAGGTCTTCATCGAACTCCGGAGCGGTTCCCAACTCCTTGCCCACCACCGCCGAAGTCACGATTCGTTGCGCCTCTTCGATCTCCATCGGCGTCACCGGCACCCGGATCCGACCCCGCTGCTGGACGACCCTGCCCCCCTCCGTCACCGCTATGACGAGAACCTGATCCGCATCTACCTGAACCGTGTGGACGGCGCGGACGTTCTCTCTGGCGAAGCCGGGAGCCACCACCACCGACGGAAGGTCGGTTATCTCGGCCAGCAGGTTCGATGTCGCCTTGAGCAGTTTGGAGAGCTCGACGTGGACGTCACCGAAGACACTGGAGATCTTGGCTTGTGCTGCCTGGCGAAGACGACCGGGACCGAGGTGATCGACGTAGTAGCGATAGCCGGCGACGGTCGGTATCCGTCCTGCCGACGTGTGAGGTTGCTGAACCAGGCCTTCCTGTTCGAGGGCGGCGAGATCGTTGCGGATAGTCGCCGCAGACACGTCGAGATACGACCTCTCCAGGACGGCGCGCGAACTGACCGGACTCCCGGTCTTGATGTGCTCCTCGACGAGGGCACGCAATACTTCTGATCGACGTTCTTCAAGCATCGCTATCGACCATGACGATAGGTCTATCGAGTGCCAGAAGTGAGCGATGGACCGCATCGGTCAGCAAGGGCCTGGTCACTCGAAGACGTCCATCGGTTGCGCCCATCACGCCCGCGTCGACCAGCGCTTTTCCCTCGTCTGAGGCTAGGAAGGTTTCGGTGCCGGGACCGTGGGCCACACCCACCGTTCGACGGAGACCCACGAACAGCCGATCCAACTCGGCCTCCCACCCGGTCACGGTGTCGTGTCCCGCCCTCGGCGACGCCCCCGCCTCGACCCGGTCGATGTAGGTATCCACTCTGCGGACGTTTCGGTAGCGGCGGCCATCCCGGAAACCATGAGCTCCATTGCCGTACGCCTCGTATTCCCCCTGTGCCCAGACAGTCAGGTTGTAACCGCACTCCCAACCGGGTCTCGACCAATTGGAGACCTCGTATCTCGCGAGACCGGCGGACGTGAGAACGCGTTCGGCCGTCTCGTAGCGATCGGCTTGGATATCAGGATCGGGCGCTTCTGCTCCGGAGGAGACGGCGCGGCCCAGAGGCGTACCTCTTTCCACCGTGAGGGCGTAACAGGAAACGTGATCCGGAGCGATGGCCATGGTTCGGTGGAGTGATTCCTCCCACGACTGGTCGGTTTCGCCCGGTGTCCCGTAGATGAGATCGACGGACACGTTTTTGAACCCGGCTTCCCTGGCGGCATCGACAGAATCCTCGATGTGAGATGCGCGATGTCTCCGTCCCAGACTGGCCAGAACCGAGTTGTCGAAACTCTGTGCCCCAAAAGAGACCCTGTTGAACCCGATCTCACGAAGCTTTCTGGCCCGCTCGACCGAGAAGTCTTCCGGATTCGCCTCCAGGCTCAGCTCAACACCGCCGGCCATCCCATGCCTGGCTTCGAGAGCTTCGACTATGCGGCCGAGCAGGGCCGTATCGACGTGGCTCGGCGTCCCCCCACCGAAGTAGATCGCGTCGAGTGGGCGCCATGGATTTGCCGCGTCGATCTCGGCACATACGGCGTCGACGTAACTTGCGGCCACATGGTCGTGACCGGCTACCACCGCGAAGTCGCAGTATGGGCATACCGCCGAACAGAACGGAATGTGGACATAGGCGGCAGCGGCCTCGACGAAGCGGTCGGCCGCGGCGGGGTTCATCATTCGTCCTCCACCTGCAGCGCAGCGACGAACGCCTCCTGAGGGACTTCCACCGAACCGACCATCTTCATCCGCTTCTTGCCCTCCTTCTGACGTTGGAGGAGCTTCTTCTTGCGGCTGATGTCACCGCCGTAGCACTTGGCGGTCACATCCTTGCGCTTGGCCCTGACGGTCTCGCGGCTGATGATCCGACCACCGATTGCAGCCTGGATGGGAACATCGAAGAGCTGACGTGGAATGAGTTTGCGGAGGCGGCCAGTCATCTTCTTGCCGTATTCCTCCGCATGGTCCCGGTGGACGATCGACGAGAAGGCGTCGACGGGCTGTCCGTTGAGCAGGATGTCCACTTTGACCAGGTCGGATTCCCGGTAGCCGGCAGGTTCGTAGTCCAAGGACGCGTACCCCTTGGTGCGTGACTTGAGGAGGTCGAAAAAGTCGAAGACGATCTCTGCGAGAGGGATTTCGAAATCGAGTTCCACGCGCTCAGGGCTCAGGTAGTTCATGTCGCCGACGATCGCCCGCCGGGATGTCGCCAACTCCATGATCGGGCCGACGTACTCGGTGGGCGCGACAATCATCGCCTTGACATAAGGCTCGGAAATGCCACCCCGGTCGTTGGGCTCGGGGAGATCCTGAGGTGAGCGCAACTCCTTGACGTCGCCGTCGAGCAAGGTCACTCGATAAGCGACGGATGGCGCGGTGGCGACCAGGTCGAGGTCGTATTCCCGCTCGAGACGCTCCCTGACGATCTCCATGTGAAGGAGACCGAGGAATCCACAGCGGAAGCCGAATCCCAGGGCCTTGGAGGTCTCCGGCTCCCAGGTGAGCGAGGCATCGTTCAGTCGCAGTTTTTCCAAGGCCTCCCGCAGCTTTTCGAAGTCGTCACCGTCGGTTGGGAAGAGCCCCGAATAGACCATGGGCTTCGGCTCGTCATAGCCCGGCAAGGCCCGATCAGCCGGTCGGCGGTCACTGGTGATGGTGTCCCCTACCTTGATCCGATCGATCTCCTTCACCCCTGTGATGAGGTAACCGACCTCGCCCGGGCCCATCGTTGCCACCGGGTGTGCCTTCGGCTTCAGAAATCCGATTTCGTTGGCAGCGTGGACTTCGTTGGTGGCCATGAAACGGAGGGCGTCGCCTGTTTCGAGTCGCCCGTCGACGACCCTCACGTAGCAGACCACGCCACGATAGGCGTCGAAATAGCTATCGAACACGACAGCCCGCAACGGCGCATCGGGAACCCCTGCTGGCGGGGGGACCTCTTTGACCAGGGTCTCGAGGAGATCGTCGACTCCGTCTCCGGTCTTGGCTGACATGCGGAGAACGTCGTTGGGCGACCCTCCGATGATCCCGACCAGCTCGGCAGCCACCCGATCGGGATCGGCCGCCGGGAGATCGATCTTGTTCACGGCCGGGATCAACTCGAGGCCGGCGTCGATCGCCAGATAGGAGTTGGCCAGGGTCTGGGCTTGGACCCCCTGAGCGGCGTCGACGAGAAGCAGCGCGCCCTCGCAAGCGGCGAGAGAGCGGCTCACCTCATAGGAGAAGTCGACGTGGCCCGGGGTGTCGATCAGGTTGAGTATGTAGGTCAGACCATCGTTGGCCGCGTATTCCAGACGCACCGTCTGAGCCTTGATCGTGATCCCCCGCTCCCGCTCGAGGTCCATCGAGTCGAGCAGCTGCTCCCGCATCTCACGTGCGGGCACCGTGCCCGTTTTCTCCAGAAGACGATCGGCCAGGGTCGACTTGCCATGGTCGATGTGGGCCACGATGGAGAAGTTGCGGATGCGCGCCTGATCAGTCATTTGAAGGGTGTGGACGGTGTCATTGTACCTTCGAACCAAGCACTGCTACTCTTCTCTCTCCGCGGCGTCCGCCCCGGAACCCCTATCAGGATTCGAGTTTTCAACACGTTCCGCTATGGCCAACATCAAGTCACAGAAGAAGCGCAACCGCCAGAACGAGACCCAGCGTCTGCGTAACAAGAGCATCAAGAGCGAGCTCAAGACGAGCATCCGTAAGGTCCAACGCGCCACCGAGGCCGGCGAGCCCACCGACGAGCTGTTCAAGATCGCTCAGAGGAAGATCGACACCGCCGCCGCCAAGGGTGTTCTCCACCCCAACGCCGCCGCCCGCCAGAAGTCACGTCTGGCTAGCTCGCTGCGCTCGAAGTAGCGGGCTTTCTCCTCAGCCGTACCAGCGACAGAACGCCACTGTCAATCGCTCCAGGGTCACTCGGTGGACGTCTTCGGGCTGGGTCTTGACCACTCGATCGGCTCGAACCAGTGCATCCTGAGCTCGGCGTAACGCCGACTCCCTGACTCGTCCCCGCTGATTCCACAAGCGGGAAATCTGGCGGTCTGAACCACCGACCCATTGCTTGAGGGTCTCTCTATCGGGAGCGGTGGCTGCCAGTGCCCGCTTCTTGAGGTCTGACTCGAGAGCGGCCAGATAGACCAATGGGTGGCCATGGACGAGGAAATCGGAGAGCCGTCGAAGCGCGGTGGGCACGTCGCCCTTCTCGATGGCGTCGGTGATATGCCACGTCGGCTCATCGGGTCGGTTCTTGAACCGGTCCATGATCAGCTCGGCGGTGATCTTGCCCGACGTCTCTTCGAGCTGGTCGAGAGCCTGTCCCATGCTTGCCGTGTCGGTGCCGAACCGCTTCATCATCGCCTCAGCTGCACCCTTCTCCAGCACGAGGCCACGAGCTTGGACTTCCTCTTGCAGCCACTGTGAGGCCTGTCGCTCCCACATCTTCTTCACCGAGACCGTCTGTCCACCCAGCTGTCGGATTGCCTTGGGAACAGCGCCGCCATAGACCAAAGCGACTTCGATCGCGGCCAGGTCGGCACCTTGGAGGAGCGCGGCGAGCGTCTCGACCTCGGCTTTCTGGAGATTCTCGGCGTCCACCACCTCCAGCCCTTGGGCGCCGCCGAAGAGGGAGCCCGATTGCAGGAGAGGGATCATCGGTTCCAACTCCGCACGCAGCGAGCCGTCGCCGTCATCGCCGGCCCCTCGCCCCGGGACATCGATGCGCACCACCTGGTCACGAGCCACATCGTGTTGGACCATGTGGGCAGTGGCGACCTCCAGCATCTGCTCGCGCTCGCCGGGTCCGGGGCTTGATGGACCGGTGACGATCAGCAGCGACATGGCACCAACGTAGTCACGGGCTACGACCAAAAAGTCGGACGATGTCACAGGCCATTGCCACGTCGTGGACGCGAATGATGTCCGCCATGTGCTCCAGGGCAAGACCCATGTACACCGCAAGACGATGACCGTCCCGCTTTCTCGGGATCGCGATCAACAACGGCCTGTCGAGCGAATGAAGGTGATCCGAGCCGGCGATGACCTCGAGCTGCATTCGCGAATAGGCGTCGTAGTCACCTCGATAGCTGAGGGCGATGCCTGGGTCGAGGATCACGTTGTGGATGCCGTCCGCCGCCAGCTCCCCCAACAACACCCGGAACCCATCAGCGGTGCGTTGCGCCTTGTCTTCTCTGATCTCGACTTCGCCGACGGCGTGGGGATTGGCCCCCTCGATGTAGACGGCCACGGCGGCGACACCTGACCGACGCACCTGGTCTCTCATCGCGGGATCTGCCAGCCCTCCGGTGTCATTGACGATGACGGCACCGGCCTGCACCGCCGCTTCGGCGACCTGGGGTTTCCAGGTGTCGATCGCCACGGGATGGCCCTCTGCTGACAATGCCTCGATCGCCGGAACGACACGAGATATCTCGTCGGCGGCCTCGACGGTGGGGTTGTCGTAGTGGGAGGACTGACCCCCGAGATCGATCAGGGATGCGCCCCACCGTCGGTACCGCTCCGCCATGGCCAGGACCTCGTCGACCGAACGAGCGATGGTGTGGGTGTTCTTGGACTCGGGTGAGACGTTGATGACTCCCATGACGTAGGTGACACCACCGAGAGGAAGCGTGTGGTCGCCTAGTTGGAGCAGGTCGGGCACCGGCCGAGGTTACGACAGATCGACCCAAACCCAGTTCTGTGAGGATCTTTTTCCGGTAACCGGAGACTTTGACACTCAGGTAGTCGATGGGCTCAACGACTACCTTGAGACGATCGAGGTCGATCTTGTCGGCGACACCGTGATCCCGCTCTCGCCGGTCCATGCGGGTCGCGTCGCGAGGAGGTGTGGGCAATGACCGAGGACAGCCGATTTCTCACCGGTGTCAACTACTGGCCGAGACGGAAGGCGATGTACTGGTGGTCGGAGTTCGACGGGGCAGAGGTGGCCGACGAGTTCGACATCATCGCCTCGTTGGGCATGGACCTGGTGCGCATCTTTTTGCTCTGGGATGACTGGCAGGTGACTCCCGACACGGTATCTTCGGAGCGCCTCCGCGATCTGGCCGAGGTCTGTGACATCGCCTCGGATCGTGGGCTTGGCCTCGATGTGACCTTTTTCACCGGACACATGAGCGGACCCAACTGGGCGCCTGGCTGGATGCTCGACCCGGATGCTCCCCGGCACGCCTCTCCCCACGTGCGGCAAGTGGTGAGCGGTGGCCGGGTAGTCAACACCCCCTACCGGAACATGTTTCATGATCCTGTGGCCCTCGATGCCGAGCGTCTCCTCGTCGAGACCGTGGTCGGCGAGTTTCGTGACCACGAGGCAATCTGGATGTGGAACCTGGGCAACGAGCCCGATCTCTTTGCTTATCCGGACTCAGCGGAGTCTGGATCCGCATGGGTGACAGAGATGACAGATCAGGTTCGCTCGCTGGACCCGGATCACCCGGTCACGACGGGACTTCATACCGCCAACCTGCTGTCCGACAACGGTTTCCGCGTCGACCAGGTCTTTGCCGCCAGCGACGTGGCGGTGATGCACGGCTACCCGATGTATGTCCCTTGGGCGCGGGACAACCTCGATCCCGACTTCGTGCCATTTCTGTGCGCGCTCACGACAGCATTGGGCGGCAAGCCCTGCCTCGCCGAGGAATGGGGAGGCTGCACTGCTCCCGACGGCGCCGACTCAGTTACCTGGGAGTGGACCGCGTACGGCGAGAGACGCTCGCAGTTCATGGCCGGAGAAGAGGACTTTGCGGACTACGTGCGGGCGACGCTTACCCGGCTCGTCGAGGTGGGGGCCACTGGCGCAATGCTTTGGTGTTTCGCTGATTACGCCACCGAGCTTTGGGGCCGTCCGCCCTGTGATGAGTCTGGGGCCAAACACGAAAGGCATTTCGGCCTGGTTCGACCGGACGGGAGCCTGAAGCCACACGCGAAGGTGATCGAGCAATTCGTAGCCACCGAACCGAAGATTGCAGCGCCGACCCGCACCGTCACTCTCGACGTCACCCCCGACGAGTACTACCTGGACCCGCAACGTCAGGCTCGAAGGCTGTATCAGTCGTTTTAGGCGAAGATGGGCGGGTGCGTCCTCGCCTTAGTTCTCGTCAGCGAACAGGGACTCGGGCAGAATCTCAACCAGCTTCTCAACGACCTCCATAGCTGAGCTCGTCCCGGTGTCGATGGTGACGGCACTCACCTCGCTGAGAAAAGGAGCCCGAGCCGCCTGCAGTGCCGCGTGCGCTTCGGGTGAGATGGGCCGTCGGTGCGTCCCCTTGCCTTGTCGTTCCGCAAGAACCTCTTCGGGGGCGGTCAGCCACACGGTGTAATTCTCTTCGAGAGCCCGACGACCCGGCTCATGGTCGACGACGCTCGCCGCCGGAGCGATCACCGCGGTGCCTGGGGTCTGGCACATCGCCAAGAATGCCTCCAGCTCGAGCTCGTGGAGACTTGCCACCCCTCCTCGGGCCGCAATCGCCGAGCCGGGCTCTCCTCTATCCGCTTCGAGATATTCATCTGAATCGAGGAAAGGCAACCCGATCTCCACAGCGAGCATACGCCCAACCGTCGTCTTCCCCACCCCCATGGCACCGGTCACCACAATATGCCCCCCCTTCTTCGTTCCTAATGCTGTGCGGCCCATATATGGGAGTTCCGACGTTTCATTCGGAGGTGACCCTACGAGAGATCCACGACGACGTCGCCTACCTCATCGGTGCGGAACAGCTCACCGGTCTCATCCAGGAGCTCAACGACCCAATCCGCGGGATGTCCGAATTGGTTCGGCCCCACGGAGATCACAGCGGTCTCGAACCCAACCGAAGCCAGCCATTCAGCGTCGGAAGTCGCCGCGCCCTGGTGAGGGACCTTGAGAACGTCGGCGCTCACGTGATCGAGATCGGCCTGGGCATGAGTCTCGATGTCGCCGGCGAGCAGCATCGTCTTCGCGGGCCCAATCACCGTTATCACGATGCTCTGGTCGTTGGGCGAGGCGTACCGCCTCACCGGGCCCTCCACGACCAGTTCGAGGAGACCCAACTCCCAGCGGTGACCCGGAGTGGGGGCCAACCGAGGGATCCCATATCGATCCGTCGTGTCGAACAGGGCTGCAGCCGAGGGTGTTGAGTGCGGTTCGGGATCGGCCCAGATCTGGCCGACCGCCAAAGTCTCGACTATTCCGGTGAGGCCCGTGGCATGGTCGGCATGCACATGCGACAGGACCACCAGGTCCAACGACCTGACTCCGTACTCACGCAGCTTGTCGATCAGAACTATGGCGTCAGGGCCCCCATCGACGAGAGCAAAGCGGCCATCACCACCGTGGATCAGGATGGCGTCGCCTTGCCCAACGTCCAGGACCGCGACACTCCCTGCCGGCATGGAGATGTTCGTCGTGGCCATGGCAACGGTGAGCGCCAGCGACGCCGCGCTCACCGCGACCGGCCGCAGCCGAGGAACCAGCCACGTCACGGCCGCCAGCGTGAGAACGGCTGAGAACTCCCAGCCCCCCAGCTGTGGCCAGCCGGCCGTGCCCCGTGCCAATGTCAGAACCAGCCCGGCCAGCCACGCCGCCGGCCCGATGAGGAATCGAAGACCGGCCACACCAACGGCGCCGAGCGTGGTCGACGCAGCCACGATCGGAGCAGCGATCAGATTGATCAGCGGGGACAGGAGCGGAACCGACTCGAAGTGGATCAACAGCAACGGCGCCACTGCGATCTGCGCTCCAAGGGTCACGGCCAGAGCCCGGGCAATTCGTCCCGACACGGGCCAGCGGGCCCCGACGAGAACCCCGGCCGTGGCCGCGACCGAGAGTTGAAACCCCACGTTCGAGGTCAACTCCGGGTCGCTGGCGAGGAGGACGACCACGGCCAGAGAGAGGAGCTGCCAGGCCTCGAGGACCACACCGAACAGCCTGGCGCCGAGAGCCAGGCCCGCCATCAGCGAGGCACGCACCACGGAGGGCTCGAATCGAGTTGCGGCCACATAAACCGGAAGGGAGATCAGCCCGAGGAGAGCGCGTCGTTTTGGACCGAGAGCGAGAGGCCCGGCAGCGACGGCAAGCAACGCAAGAAACAGCGCGACATTCGATCCGCTCACCGCCACGAAATGAGCCAGCCCGCTGCGTCGCATCGCCTCGATATCTGGTTCGGAGATCCGGTCTGTCTCCCCGATGAGAAAACCCGCGAGCAAGGCTCGCCCATCGTCGAAGGGGGCAAGGCGAGTATTCACATAGTCGCGAACAAAGCGGCCCGCCCGATGGAGGGGGAACCGGCTCCTCTCCACCGACGACACTGCGCGCACCTCTAGGACCGCCCCATACGGCCGGCCCGAGGCTCGGCCAGGCTCCCCACTGATCCGACCGGTGAGGTTGAGGGTGTCTCCACGGCCCGCATCCATGCGATCGTCGAAGTCAACGAGAACCGCCGCCCCCTCCAGCGTCCCCAAGGCCCAAGGGCCAAATCTTCCCTCGATGATGTCGGTCCTGAGAATGACCGATCCCTGGAACACTCCGCCAGCGCGAGCAAGCGAAACCGGCCCAGGAGCCACCATCGAAGCAAGCGCCCAGGCCACGATGGCGACCGCCATCCAAGGTCGCGACACCCGTGGTGGGATCGCCGGGTGTCGAGTGCTCACGGCTTCACGAGATCGCGAATGGCTTCCAGCTTGGCCTCGCCGATCCCGGGGACTTCGAGTAGATCCTCCACAGTCTCGAAACGGCCGTTGGTCTCCCGATGCGAGACGATCCGCTCTGCCAGCACCGGACCCACTCCAGGCAAAGACTCGAGATCGGTCGGGGATGCCTGGTTGATCGACAACACACCATCGTCACCGCCGCCTCCCACGGTGGCCTCCGTAGGGCCGGGAACAACGATCTGCTCGCCGGGAACGATGGGTGCTGCAAGATTGATCTGGTCGACCAAGGCCCCGGAGAGCAGCCCGCCGGCCGCCTCGACGGCTTCGGCCACGATCGCGTCGACAGGAACATCGACGACTCCTGGTGAGACCACCATTCCCGACACATGGACTGTCACAGTGTCCGCGGGAGCCTGGGCGGCAGGCAACGCAGAATCGCTTGTCGACGTTGGGGCCGGTGCCGGCAACCGACCCATCAACACCCCGACCGAAAGGGCCATGGCGGCGAGCACAACCACCACAGCCACCCTTCCCCGCATCTCACCCATTGTTCGATAACTACCTCCCCGCCCCGACCGATGGAACCCCTCCGACTACGCGTCGAGCGCCGAGAAGGCAGAATCGAGCACAGTGGACGTCAACCGCCGAGACAAGTTGCGTGAGCTACTAGATGTGGCAATCGCCGCCGTCGAACCGGAGAAGCTGATGAGCGAGAGCATTACCGACCCTATGGAGGCCCCGGTCACGTTGATCGCGATCGGCAAGGCATCGCCTGCTATGTGCCGAGGAGCTGCCCGGATACTCGACGAGGTGCGAGGCGTCTGTGTCGCCATAGAGCCGGATCGGGTACCCGAGGGTATCGAGCTCCTCGTGGGTGATCATCCGATACCGGGAGATGGATCGTTTCGGGCGGGGCACCGTGTACTCGAGATCGCGGCGAGGGCACCGGGCAGGATCGTCGCCCTCCTCTCAGGAGGAGGCTCCGCGCTTTGCGAGCATCCCATCGCCGGGGTGAGTCGGGAATTCATCCGGGAAGCCAGCGACACCCTCGTGTCGTCTGGAGCCTCGATCGCGGAGATAAACCTGGTGCGCCGGCATTTGTCAGCGATCAAAGGTGGCGGGTTGGCCCGGGCGGCACAGAGGCCGATCGACACCTATCTCATCTCTGATGTGTGCGGGGCAGATCCTTCGGTTGTCGCCTCCGGCCCGACCATGCCCACCGCTGCCGATCCGGAAGCTGCCATATCGGCCATGGTCGACCATGGAATCGTTGTCCCTCGGTCGGTTGAGGAAGCGATCAGAGACGCACCGCGGCCCACGGTTCCCGCCACGGCCATTCACGTGATCGCCGATGGCCACACTGCAGCGAACGCGGCAGCCGCAGCCGCACGCTCGAGGGGCCTGCCGGCCTCTGTCCTGGATGGCTGGCTGCGCGGGCCCATCTCCTCGGTTTTCGATGAGTTCATGATGCAAGCGGGTCCGGGCATCACCATCGCCACCGGAGAGCCCGACGTCGCGGTCAACGGAGTCGGACAGGGTGGCCGCAATACCCACGCCGCTCTTCTGGCGGCCCAACGGCTCGCGGGCACAGATCGCGTTTTTGCCGCATTCGCCACCGACGGTGTCGACGGAAGTTCGGCGAGTGCCGGCGCCATCGTCGACGGAGAGACTGTGTCGAGGGGCGGTGATCTGCGTGCAGCACTCCGGCGCTACGACTCCGCCGGGTACCTTCGAGCTACGGGGGATCTCATAGAGACCGGGTCGACCGGAACCAACGTCTCAGACCTGTGGGTCTTGTGGCAGTGAGACCGAAACTCACCTGTGGCCGATCCTTGCACCCAAGAGTCGACATGTCTGGAGGTAAGTCATGAGAAGCCCAGCCCTTGACCAACTGGAGAGGCTGATCGGAACCTGGGACTTGACTATGACCAACGCCTTCTTCCTCGACAGCCTCGACGAACGAGTGAGCGGAACTGCGTCGTTCGAGTGGCTCGACGATGTGCTCGTCGTTTTCCGCTGGGGTCTCGGTCCGACTCCGCCCTCCGTGTGTGTGATCGGTCACAGCACCCCGCAGGAGCAGTATCACATGCTCTATCACGACGACCGGGGAGTGGCGCGGGTCTTTGCGATGGAGTTCACCGAAGACCGCTGGAGCCTCCTGCGGGAGGACTCCGACTTCCACCAGCGATTCGAAGCCAAGCTCGAGACCAACAGAATCGTCGGCGCCTGGGAGGCATCCGAAGATGAAGGCAAGACCTGGCGCAAGGATTTCGACCTCATCTTCGATCGCGTCACCGAGGCATCCAAGTAGACCCCAATTAGGGTGCGGCGGCAATGTTGGACACCGCCCTCTACCGAATCGCGCCGGACTCCGGACTCGATTGGCCGAGTCACGACCCAAACGCGACAACGGGGTTCGCTGGTGGTAAACAGGAGGGCAGGGCGGTCCAGCCTGATCTCAACAGGCGACTCTCCGAGCTGCAGCGGCGACTCTGGGCCGAATCCCGACAGAGCCTGCTGGTCGTTCTTCAGGCCATGGACACCGGCGGCAAGGACGGCACGATCCGCCACGTTTTCCGGGGGGTGAACCCTCAAGGAGTGCACGTGCGTAACTTCGGGGCGCCGTCGGAGTGGGAGCTGGCCCACGACTACCTCTGGCGGATTCACCACCACGCACCGGAGGATGGGGCGATCACGATCTTCAACCGCTCCCACTACGAAGATGTCCTGGTGGCGCGGGTCCACGGTTTGGTCGGGCCCGAGGTATGGCGCAAGCGTTACCGGCACATTCGGGAATTCGAACGCATGCTGGCCGACGAAGGAACCCGCATCGTCAAGATCTTCCTCAACATCTCCAGAGAAGAACAGGCCGACCGCCTCCGGGCCCGGTTGGAACAGCCTGAGAAGAACTGGAAGTTCCGGAGAGCCGACCTCGACGATCGCAAGCTATGGGATCAGTTCCAGGAGGCCCACCGACAAGCCATCGAGGAAACCTCGACCCGATTCGCACCGTGGTATGTGGTACCGGCCAACCGGAAGTGGTATCGCAATTTGGTCGTCTCCAGCATCCTCATCGAGGCGCTTGAGTCGATGGATCCCCGATATCCGGAGCCTGAAGAGGATCTCGACGACGTGGTGATCACGTAGTCGAGACGGTGAGCGAGGTCACCTCCCGTGCCTCCCGCTCCATGCTGATGTCGAGGTAGGCCTGGCGGGAATCCTTTCCCCCAATGCGACCGATCCAATACTCCTTCAGATACGAGGTGACGAAACGGAGATATCCCGCGGCGAGGTACTGGCGAACATGAACCAGTTCGTGGATGACCAGCCGGGCCAGACGCTCCGGATCACCTCGCATGAGGTCGGGGTCGACGAAGACGAACCGCCAATGGGTCACCCCCCTGATCCCCGAACGCCACAAGCGACGGAAGATCCGGGAAGCGGGCCATACGTTTATGAGATCGGGATCCACCGGCGCGATTCGCACCCGAAGGGCCTCGGTGTCGTAGCCGGCTTTGCGGAGGATGCGTCCCGCGTTCACCCGACGACGACATTGACCAGGTTGGGCGGTCGCGCAATCACTCGCTTGACCTCCTGTCCGTCGATCCACGACTGGATTTTGTCGGATCCCAAGGCCAGTTCGCGGGCCTGGTCCGACGTTATGTCGGCTGACACCTCGATACGGTCGCGCACCTTGCCGTTGACCTGGATCACCAGAGTGGCGGACTCCTCTTTGGCCAACTCAGGATCCCAGGTGGGCCACGCCTCGGTGGCCAGCATGTTTCCGTATCCCTTCTGCTCCCAAAGCTCGTGGGCGATGTGCGGGGTCATCGGCGCCAGCAGCAGCAACAGAAGTCGGAGCACATCTTCATAAGTCTCCCGCCGGGGCGAACCCGATAGATAGTCGCTGAACTCGTTGCAGAGGACCATCAGAGCGGGCACCGCGGTGTTGAAGTGGAATCGGTCGATG
This sequence comes from Acidimicrobiia bacterium, assembly GCA_036374335.1. Lineage (GTDB taxonomy): Bacteria > Actinomycetota > Acidimicrobiia > Spongiisociales > ZC4RG35 > JANQRA01. The sequence goes on along the minus strand of DASUUC010000057.1, from coordinate 31,226 downwards.
TCTTCGGTGACCTTGCGCACCGTGCGATGCGCCAGGCCCAGGATCTCCTGGTCGGCGTTGTCGGCCCCATGGTCGGCGAACTCGTAGTCCTCGGTGGCGATCTTCCACACTCTCTCCAGAAACCGGCGGGTGCCGTCGATCCCGTTGGGGTTCCATGCTGCGTCGTCTGTGGGGGGACCCATGAACAGGTGATAGAGACGCAAGGCATCGGCTCCATGCGAAGCGAACAACCCGGCCGGGTCGACGACGTTGCCCTTCGACTTGGACATCTTCGCTCCCTCGAGCGTGATCATGCCCTGGGTGAACAGCCGCATGAAGGGCTCCTCCACGCTGGACAAACCCATGTCATACAGCACCTTGGTGATGAACCGGGCGTAGAGCAGGTGGAGGATGGCGTGCTCGATGCCGCCGATGTACTGATCGAGCGGCATCCAGTAGGCGGGCTTCTCCGGGTCGAAGATCGCCTCGTCGTTTCGGGCGTCGGCGTAGCGGAAGAAATACCAAGAGGAGTCGACGAAGGTGTCCATTGTGTCTGTCTCCCGTTGCGCCGGCCCGTCACACTCAGGGCACGTCGTGTTGACGAACTCGTCGACCGCGGCCAAGGGTGACCGTCCTTTGGGCAGGTAGTCCTCGATGTCAGGCAGCAAAACCGGCAGATCCTCCTCCGGCACCTGCACCAGCCCACAGTTGTCACAGTTGATCATGGGGATGGGACAGCCCCAGTAGCGCTGCCGGGAGATCAGCCAGTCCCGTAGTCGATACTGGATGGTGGCTTCGCCTATCCCCTGCTCCTCCAGCCACCGGGTGATCCGGGTGATCGCTTCCGCTCGTTCCAACCCGTCCAAGAAGCCTGAGTGGATGGTTGTACCGTCGCCGACATAGGCCTCCCCCTCCCAACCCGCTGGAGGCTGCACGGTGCGGATGATCTCGATCCCGTATTTGGTGGCGAAGTCCCAGTCACGCTGGTCCTGGCCGGGGACGGCCATGATCGCTCCAGTCCCGTAACCCATCAGGACGTAGTCGGCGATGTAGATTGGGACCCGCCGCTCGTTGACGGGGTTGATCGCGTACTTCCCGGTAAACACCCCGGTCTTGTCGCCTTCTGCCATCCGCTCCAGTTCGCTGGCTCGATTCGCCGCAGCGATGTATTCACGCGCCTCGGCTTCGTTCTCACTGTCGGCGATCAGTGAAGGGACCAGCGGATGCTCGGGAGCCAGGACACAGAAGGTCATCCCGAAAATAGTGTCGGGACGAGTTGTGAACACGTCGAAGGAGTCACCACCGTCGACCTCGATGTCGAACCGGGCCCCCTCGGAGCGACCAATCCAATTGCGTTGCATCGTCTTGACCCGCTCCGGCCAGTGCTCCAGAGTCTCGATGTCGTCGAGGAGCCGATCGGCGTAGTCGGTGATCTTGAAGAACCACTGGGCCAGATTCTTGTGCACGACCGGAGTGCCGCACCGCTCACAGGCGCCCTCGACGACCTGCTCGTTCGCCAGGACCGTCTGGTCCTTGGGACACCAGTTGACCGGTGCCGCCGTCTTGTAGGCCAGGCCCCGCTGGTACAGCTCCAGGAACAACCACTGATCCCAGCGGTAGAAGCTCGGGTCGTGTGACGCCAGCTCGCGGTCCCAGTCGTACATCGAACCCAACTGCTGGATCTGGCTCCGCATGGTGTCTATGTTGTTCTCGGTGTTGATCCGGGGATGAATACCATCCTTGATGGCGGCGTTCTCGGCGTTGAGCCCGAAGCTGTCCCACCCCATCGGGGACAGCACATTGAAACCCTGCATCGTCTTGTACCTCGTGAGCAGGTCGCCATAGGTGTAGTTGCGCACATGACCCTGGTGGAGAGCTCCGGAGGGATATGGATACATGCAGACGTTGTAGAACTTCGGCCTGGAGGGATCCGCCTCGGCGCGGAAGATCCCCTCCGTCGCCCAGTGCTTCTGCCAGCGGGCTTCGATTGCCTTGTGGTCGTAGGACATCTGTCCTGACAGGGTAATTGCTGCTGCCAAGATGGTCAGACCGTTAACACTGGAGGAGAAACCCAATGGCTATCGAACGGGTCGGCGTCATCGGTGGGGGCCTGATGGGCTCCGGCATAGCCGAAGTGTGTGCCCGAGCAGGGAGCGAGGTCATCGTCCATGAGATCAATGCGGAGATGGCTGACGCCGCACTCGAGAGGATCGAGGGCTCATTGGCTCGGGCAGTCGACCGAGGCAAGCTGGACGCATCGGAGCGTGACCGGGTGCTTGGGAACATCACCATCTCCACTGATCTCGATCAACACACCGATCGTCAGCTCGTGATCGAGGCCGCCACCGAGAACGAGCAGTTGAAGAAACAGATCTTCGCTGACCTGGACGCCTTGGTGCCTGGAGACGCCTTGCTTGCCTCGAATACGTCATCGATTCCGATAACCCGGCTTGCCGCGGCGACCGGGCGGCCCGACCGGGTGGTTGGGCTCCACTTCTTCAACCCCGTGCCGGTGATGGCCTTGGTCGAGTTGGTCACGACGGTCAAGACCGCAGACGAGGCTCGGGATACCGCCCGGACCTATGCGGAGAGCCTGGGCAAGACCGTGATCCTGGCCAAGGACCGGGCCGGATTCGTGGTCAACATGCTGCTGGTCCCCTACATGCTGGCGGCGATCCGGATGTACGAGGCAGGTGTCGCCTCGGCTGAGGACATCGACACGGGGATGCGTCTCGGTGCCAACCATCCCATGGGCCCGCTGGAATTGACCGACTTCGTCGGCCTCGATACCGCCAAGTATGTCGCCGACGTTCTCTTCGACGAGTTCAAAGAGCCCTTTTACGCCTCTCCCCCACTGCTCACCCGGATGGTCGAGGCCGGTCTCAACGGGCGGAAGACCGGCGAGGGCTTCTACAAGTACGAGTAGGCCGGCTTGCGATATCGACCCCAGCACGCTCCTTCGACCAGATAGGTCGGGCGACTCAAAAGGGTCACGGTGGGCCTGTGGACTCATGACAGTCCGGTTTTCCACAGGCATGATCGCCAGATCGTCCCCTCGTGGAGGAGGTTGGGATAGTGCTGGACTACCCGGGTTTGAAGAACGACCCTGATCAAGTGACCGCATTGACCGAGATCATGCATCTGGTCGACATGGAGCCAGGAGTAACCTCAGACGGCTGGAGCCGACAGACGGCCCGCCTGTTCGCCATCGACACTGCCCTGGTGGCTGTTCGACGCAACATGGCCTTGATGTCCGAGGCCGATCGCCAGAGCCTCGTTCTTCTCTTGCAGCAGGCACGCACCCTGGTGACCTCCCGCCGTGACGACGAGCTCGACTTCGTCCAGGCTGCTCTCGAAGCCCACCTGAGCCAAACCGCTCCGGGGCGGGAACGACAGGTTTGGCTGACCGCGATCGATGCACTCCTCCCCAGCCCCTATAGGGCGGCGTTGGTCTCGACCAAGAGTGCCCTCTCCCTTGGCGCCACCGAGGCTCTCGTCGATCTCGCCGAGCTACTTCGCGACCGTCTTCTGTCGCGTCTCAGAGAAGGCTCGCTGCATCTCGAACCGTCTTCGCCGCTCGATCTGACCGGCTGAATCGATCAGGTCGGCCGGGAACGCAGACTGTCGCGAATCTCAGTCAACAGCTCGATCTCAGTAGGCCCGAGTTCGGATTCATCTTCCTTCGTCCCATGCCTGGTCGCATATGCGTTGTGGGGCTTGACGATGAACAGGAAGACGGCGAGGGCTGTGAGCAAGAAAACCACAGCCGCGGTGACGAACGAGCCCCACATGATCACTGAGTCGTTGACGGTGAGCGTCAGCTCGTCGAAATTCGGCTCTCCGAACGGTATGGCCACAATCGGCATGATCACATGTTCGACCAGAGAGTTGACAACAGCCTGGAAGGCCAGACCCATGATGAAGCCAACGGCGAGCATGACGACGTTGCCTTTGGAGATGAATTCCTTGAACTCATTGATCATCAGGTCAATGTTAGGTTTTGCCGTCGATCCGAGCTCGGCATCACGGAACGGTCAGAGGTCAACGATCATCTTCACCGACCGGGTGCCGACTCGATTCGTGATCTCCCCCAGAGACCGAAAACCGAGTCGCCTGTAGAGCCCGACTGCTGGATTGTCGGCCCGCGCCGAGAGCACGACGGAGACAAACCGTCCCCGTATTTCGGTCAGGAGTGACTGGATCATCGCGGTTCCGATTCCCTTCCCCTCGCGTCCAGGCAACACCGCGACCGCCAGCTCGGGTATGTCCCCCCGAACGAAGACGGGATTCGACTCCTCCGACTTGGGAAGCAGTCGCAGCCAGGCAGCTCCGATGGGGTCACCATCCTTCTCGGCGATCACGCCCGGCAGGCCGGCGAGCTTCCATCCCTCGATGTAGCCCACGAGATCGGGATTGTCCATGATGTCGGCCGGACCCACCCCGGGGCAGTCGTTGCTATGCGAGGCGTAGAACAACATCGTCCACAAGAAGCCCTCGTCTTCGGCTCTTGCGGGCCGAATCGACCATCCGCTCGTCACCGCGCCGACCAACCCATGTCCATAGGCAGGGCCACTCCGGTGAACGTTCTGCCCGCCGGGGTCAGCAAGAAGGAGACGTTGTCGGCAACGTCTGAGGGCTCGATCAACTCCCTGACCGCATGCGGCGACTGCATCACCTGGCGCAACACATCGTCGGGCTCCATGCCGTGCGCCCGGGCCTGGTCAGCATCTGTTTCTCGCCCAGCGGAGTTCTGACTTAGCCGGGGCAAATGGCGACGGCCCGGATGCGGTGGGACCGCCTGCGAGGGCAAGCACCTTGGTGAGACCGCCGACACCGTCCTTGGCCCCACTGCTCCTCGGCGAGCTCCTCCACATCCGATTCCACTGGAAGCACCGGTCACCAGTGCCTTTCGCTTGGGATCCATATCGGGACGGTACCGGGCCTCGGTTGACCCTCGTGGGATCAGAGGGCGAAGCGTTTGGCTAGATCCCGACCTATCGACACCAGCTCGGCCCGAAGCTCATCGGGGCTCTCGACCTCGAAGTCCATCGACAGGCTCAGCAGATAGCGGGCGAGCCAGCCCATCTCGTCTGCCCCGATGATCAAGCGGCAGGAGGCCCCGTCGATGGGGTCGACTGTGCCCACTCTCGGCGAGATCTCATGTCTGGCCCGCTCGGCAGATGCATGGAGCAATATCGAAGCCGGGTACTTCCAGGCGTCAACGGTGATGCCCCGCTGCACGAGCTCGACGGGGTCAGGACCCTTCCTACGAATTGCTTTCATTCCCGTCGCCACCGGTTCGGTGACCCGGTCGAGGCGAAAAGTCCGCCAGTCGACCCGGTCGAGATCGAAGGCGACCAGATACCAGCGTCGGCCGGTGTGAACGAGGCGAACGGGCTCGATCCGACGCTCCGTGCGCCTCCCATCGCCGTCGGTGTATGTCAGTCTCAGACGCTCTTGCTTGCGAACTGTCGATGCCACGAGCGCCAAGGTGGAGTGGTCCACCTCCGGCCTGTTCGCACCGAGCATCGAGGTAGTGGCTTCTGATATGTCCTCGAGACGAGAGCGCAGCCGGGCGGGGAGGACATGCTCCAGCTTGGCGAGCGCCGACAAGCTGGAGTCTTCGAGCCCCCCGACCGCGGTGGTCGCCGACACCCGCAGCCCCAATGCCACGGCCAAAGCCTCATCGTCGTCGAGAAGCAGAGGCGGTAACTTCCCTCCGGCCCCCAACCGATAGCCACCACCCGGGCCTGCCACGGCCTCGACCGGATAGCCCAGATCGCGAAGACGCGTTATGTCGCGCCGGATGGTTCGCGGCGTCACCTCCAGGCGACGGGCCAGCTCTTCGGCCGTCCAGTCGATCCGGCCTTCGAGAAGCCCGAGCAACTTGAGAAGTCGTTCCGCGGTGTCCATGCGTCCGTACCAGTATCGCCAAATATGCGGACCGATTCTGTCCGCAATCGTCCGTAGCGTGTCGGAAGCAAAGGACGATCGCGAAGGAAGCGACACCATGTACATCAACCATGACCTAGCCCGGGCTCTCCTCGAAGAGCGACGCAGACTGGCGGCGAAAATGGCCCTCACCCGGCAGCGCGCTCCCCAGCCGGTCATCATCAAGGCCTCTCCGGACGCCGAGGTGATCGAATTGGCTTTTGGGACACATTGCGATACCGAGCAGATCGGCGCCTGAACATGAGTTGGGTGTTCAGATCCGACACCGAGGCAGGGGAAATGAAATGTGTGCCCCTGACTCCGGAACGATTCCCGGACATGGAGAAGGTGTTCGGGGAGAGGGGTGTTGCCCGCCGCTGCTTCTGCATGTATTGGCGACGCCCCAAGGGCGGATTCGGTGACGATAGGGACAACCGCGACCGGTTTGCAGACGTGGCCTCGGAGGGTCCGCCACCCGGGCTGCTCGGATACATCGACGGTCGTCCGGTGGGGTGGGTTCAGGTCGGCCCGCGGTCCGATTTCCCGACCTTGGGACGTTCCAGACTGCTCAAGCCTGTCGATGAGGTCGAGCCCTGGACTATCAACTGCTTCGTGGTGAAGGTTGGTGAACGCCGACAAGGCATCGGACGGGGTCTGCTCGAGGCCGCCATCGCATACGCCAAGGAGCAGGGGGCAGAAGTGGTCGAGGCTTATCCGGTCGACGGGACCAGGGAATCCGTAGTCGACTATTTCACCGGGACCCTGGGTATGTTCAACGAGCACGGCTTCGTCGAGATGATCCGTCGCAACGACACCCGACCGATCGTGCGTCTCACCCTCTGACTTCTCGTGGGTCGGTTCCGATAGATTTGGTCCCATGAGTGGCCCCATCGACGAACTCGACCGGCAGAGCACCAACCGAGGCATGGCCGTGATCGAGGTGCGTGAGGGCCGCACGGCGAATATCGGTCAGCTCGGCATCGTTCGTGTCTTGCCCACGAAAAACCGCAGGACCGTGGGTCCGTGGTGTTTCGTCGACCTCATGCAGGCCGACGACGTGGACCGTCCGCCGCCTCTCGAGATCGGGCCCCACCCCCACATCGGGCTCGCCACCGTGACCTGGCTGTTCAGCGGCTCAGCATTGCACAGCGACTCCCTCGGCACCGAACAGCTGATCCGACCAGGTCAACTCAACCTGATGACCGCCGGCCACGGGATAGCCCACGCCGAGGAAGGTGTTGACACTGAGGACGTTTGGGAGGCGACGGGGACGATGGGTGTGCAGATGTGGCTGGCACAGACTGACGAAAGCCGCCACGGCTCGCCAGGGTTCCAGCATGTGGCCGAGCTTCCGGAGACCCAGGAGGGGGCGAGTCATGGCAGAGTTCTCATCGGCGAGTTTGACGGGGTGCGATCTCCCGCTGAGTTTGCACACCCGACCATCGGTGTCGACCTGACCCTTCGCGCCAGCACGTCGATCCCCACAGATCGAGGCTTCGAACACGCGGTGGTACCCGTCGACAGACCGGTCCGCGTCGAGGAGGAGGTCGTTGAACCCGGTTCCCTGGCCATCGTGCCCACGGGTCGGGACCATCTTCTCTTGAGCGCTCGGAGTTTCCCGGCGCGCCTCATGCTTCTCGGGGGCAAGCCCCTGGGCGACGCGGTCAAGATGTGGTGGAACTTCGTCGCCCGGACCACTGAGGAGATCACGGAGGCTTGGCGTGACTGGCAGGTCGGCAATGAGGACCGTTTTGGCCCTGTCCCTTCGGGTTTGGCCCGGATGGAGGCTCCGACTCCGCCTTGGATGAGACAGAGCTAGCCCGCGGATCATCAGAGCGTCACCAGCCCGTCTCACGAAGGGCCGCGACGTGAAATACCCCGTCGAGATCGGTGAGTTCCTTGCGGACCGCGTCGTTGAAGTCCCCGTGAATGTGCATCACCGCCTTGGCAGTCTGTGCCCCCGCGAAGATGTGGTTCTGCATGTGCTCGACGTTGATGCCCGCATTCCGCAGGACGGTGAACACCTGGCTCAACACACCGACCTGATCGACGTGGCGGATCCCGATGACGGTGGTGTGGCTCATCGGCTCGGCGAGATTGACCACGTTTCTGACTTCCCCGTCGCAGTAACGGTCGATGACTTTGATCACCTGTTTGGCAATCTCTTCCTGGGCCTGGTCTGTGGAAGCGCCAATATGGTGGGTCCCGTATACCCGGGGGTGTTGAGCAAGGGCGGAGTCAAAACTGGCCTCTCCTGATTCCGGCTCATCGGCAAAGACATCCAATCCGGCCCAAATCCTCTTCTCGTCGAGAGCAGCCATCAGGTCCTCGGAGACGACCACCTCGGCCCGGGAGGTGTTGATCAGGATCGATCCGTCCTTCATCCGGGAAAGGAAGTCGCGATCGACCAACCCGTTCGTCTCCTCCGTCGCCGGCACATGGAGGGTGACTATGTCGCAGTCCGGGATCATGGTCTCCAGATCCGGATAGAGCTTGATCCTGAGGTCAGCGATCAATGCCCGGTGATCATGGGGACGGTCGGGCTTTTCCACGCTGGCGACTTTCATGCCGAAGGCCCGAGCTCTAGTGGCAACTTCGAATCCGATCGATCCCAACCCGATGATACCGAGACGACGGCCCATGAGGCCTCGCCCCTTGGAGAACTCTGCCTTGCGCCATTTCTCCTCACGCAAGTCGGCGACGTTGTCCGGTATACGGCGGTCGAGAGCGAGTATGAGACCCATGGTCAACTCGGCAACGGCCACCGCGTTCTTTCCCGGGATGTTGGACACGTAGACACTCCGTGCGGAGGCGGTATCGACATCGATGGTGTTGGTTCCGGCTCCGGCACGCACGATGAGACCGAGCTCCTGGGCATTTTCGATGGCCTCCCGGGTCACCTCGGTCGAGCGCACCACGATGATCTCGGTGTCGGCCATCGCGCCAGGAAGGGACGTCGCTTCGAGATCTGGTTCGTAGCGAACATCGTGTCCGCGCTTTCGGATTCTCTCGAGCTGCCGCTCGGGAAATCTGTCGGCGACGAGAACTCGCATCTCGCCGCCCAAGCTAGCGGGCCACGGTTACACGCTGGTCAACCACCCGATACTGCGTGCAGAATTCGGAGCTCGGATCCGTTACCAACCGGCGTATCGAGATCGGCCTGGAGACCGTCGACGAAGACCGACACGTGGGCTCGGACGACACCGGTCTCGTCCACGATGTGCCCTCGCAGACCCGGCACCCGGGCAAACAAGGCGTCGAGAGCTTCGGCGACCGTCGCTCCTTCCACCTCGTGGACCGGATCGGTGTTGATCGTCTCCCAGAGCATCCTGGGGAGCTTGATGCTGACCGTCATGGGACCAATTTCACGGCTCCGATTCGGGGAAAGACCGGTCCAAGCTCCTCCCAGGTGTCGCCATTGTCCCTGGTCAGCCAGAGTTTGCCTCCGGTTGTCCCGAAACAGAAGGTCCCCTCACCGTCTCCATCGAAGGCGCCACGGAGCACACCGGTGAACTGAGGAGCCAGGCTCCAACCGCCTCCGGAGACCGTCCAGGAGTCGCCGTCGTCATCTGATCGGTAAACCCTGAGCGCGCCGTCCACCGGCACCCGATTGGCATCTGCCTCGAGCGGGATGGTGAAGAGTCGACCGCTGGCGGTATCACGCCACATGACGAACCCAAAGTTTGCCGGCAGGCCGTTTTCGATTCGCTCCCAGTTGTCTCCGCCATCGACGGTTCGGTACACGCCGCTGTGATCTTGACGCCAGATCCGCTGCGGATTGGCCGGATCGTGGGCCACGCAATGCACGCAGTAACCGACTTCGGGACGCGAGGCGTCCTCGGGCAAACCGACGGCATCGACACCGTCGTTCTTGGGATCCCAGGTCTCACCCCCGTCATCGGATCTGAAGACACCGACCGCCGATATCGCCACCCACTGGGTGTCACCTTCGACCTTCACCCGGTGTGCGCAGAGGCCACCGAAACCAGGGCTCCAATCGCTCCGGGTGCGATGCTCGTTGAGGCCGTCAACCGGGTTCCAGCTGACTCCGGCGTCATCCGAAGTGAACAGACCAGCCTCGGCGACACCGGCCCACATCCGGTCACCATTGGTATGGAAGGTCCACACCTGTTCCATCTTCCGTCCCGAGTTCTCGGGCCATTCGGGCGGCGTGTCGGTCTGCTCCCAGGTCCCGAAGTCATCGCTGCGATGGATGCCCACGCCAAACCAATTGCTCCCAACGGCGGCGAGATGGGCCCCGTCAGGTGCGGTACCGAAGGCGGACACTTTCCAGCCTGGGAAGATGGGGCCGGTGACGTTCCAGGAGGTCTCCTCGAGCAGATAGGCGCCCTTCTCACTGCCGACGGCAATCTTCACGACCACTCCTCTCTGTGAGCCGCGTTCAACTTAGCTACCCGTCGATGGCCTGGAACACCGGCCGCAGTGCGGGGTAGAGACTCCGGTAACGCTCGTGGATCGAGCGGTATGTCTCCCTGTCAGCCGAAGGCTGAGCGGCCGGCAGCGCATGGACCACCCGTTCCGTGGCCGCTTCGGGGCTCTCATAATACCCGGCTCCGACCATGGCCAGCAGGGCAGCACCGTAAGCAGCTCCTTGTTCGGTGGATACCGTTTCGAGCTCCGTGTCGAGAACATCGGCCAGAATCTGACGCCACAGGGGGCTTCTGATCCCACCTCCCGAAGCCCGAATCGACCCTGGGTTCGGTACGCCGGCCTCGACCATGAGATCGAGGCCGTCGCGGAGCCCGAAGGCGACACCCTCGAGAACTGCTCTGGTCATATGACGCAGATCGTGTCCCACTGTCAAGCCGACGAAAGCTCCGCGCGCCCGGGGGTCGGGGTGGGGTGTCCGCTCGCCTGTCAGATAAGGAAGGAAAATCAACCCGTCGCTTCCCGCGGGCACTTCGCCGGCCTCACGCACCAGGTCTTCGAAGTCGGTGCCCGGCGCCACCGCGTCCCGAAACCAGCGCAAGCTCCCGGCGGCAGACAGCATCACCCCCATCATGTGCCAGCGACCGGGCACGGCGTGACAAAAAGCCTGCACCCTGGCCTCGGAGTCGATTGCGGGCCCGTTCGAGGTGGCGAAAACGACACCGGAGGTACCCAGCGACAGCGCCATGACCCCACTTTCGACCGCGCCGACCCCAACCGCGTTGGCGGACTGGTCACCGCCACCTGCCACCACAGGAGTGCCGGCGAGAAGACCGGTGGCCGCGGCGACCTCCGCGGTGACCTGACCGGTGATCTCGGGGCCTTCGTATGTTGGCGGGCAAAGCCTTGCGTCGATCTCGAGCGCTTCGAGAATCTCCGGGGACCAGGTCCGTTCGGCGAGGTCAAACAGGATCGTGCCCGAACCGCCGGCGGTGTCGATGGCACGGTCGCCGGTCATCCGGAACCGCACGTAATCCTTGGGGAGGAGGATCGTCGCCACTCTGTCCCAGTTGGCTGGTTCGTGATCGGCCACCCAGAGCAGCTTGGGCGCGGTGAATCCGGTGAGAGCGTCGTTGCCGCTGATCTGGATCAGCCGGTCCCTGCCCACTCGTCGTCTGATCTCGTCGCACTCTGCGGCGGTCCGCTGATCGTTCCAGAGAATGGCCGGTCGGACCACTTCACCTTCGCCGTCGAGGAGCACCGACCCGTGCATCTGGCCGGTGAGCCCTATCGCGTCGATATCCGAAGCCGAGGTGGCAGAGCCGGTCAGCATGAGGCGCAGAGCCTCTATGGCGGCGTTCCACCACAGGTGTGGGTCCTGTTCGGTCCACATGGGCCGGGGCACGTCATAGTCGTACGACGCGCTTCCCACGGCGATCACGTTGCCCTGCTCGTCGATGAGCAGAGCCTTGGTTGCCGTGGTCGAGACGTCGATCCCGACAACGTGGCTCATGGTTCGACCGTCAGCCTGGTCGCCGAGTCGAGGTCGCCACAGTCGACCACTGTCCAACGCTCTCGGAGGACGGCATCCCGACCCCTGGACAGGTCGGTGATTCCCCCGACGCTCTCCAACTCGCAGAAGTGCTCACCGATGTAGACCTGGCCGACCGCCCCGTGGTCGGGAACGATTCGGCCGGTTGCCGGCTCTATCTCTTTGATGAAGACCACGCCATCGAGGAAGTATCCAAGCCGTCCCGGGGCGGGACCAACTCCAAACTTCAGTGGATGACCCGATTTTGCCTCGAGTTCGAGGGCATCGTCACAAAAGGTCACTCGTCGGTCCTCGATCGAGGTGTATGGCCAGATGACCAGGTACCTGTTGGCCGACGGAGCGGTGTCCTCACCGATCAGGGGGAGGATTGCTGTGCCTCCGAGGGGGAATTGGGTGATGGCCCACGCCGCCAGTGAGGCTGTGTCGCCATCTGCTTTGGTGATCTTGTGGTCCACCAGCAGCGACTCCCCATCCAGAGACACCGTGATCTCCTTGACCAATCCGGCTGGATCGGCCGGGGCAGAAACCGTCACCAGACCGCCGGCCTCGGCAACCGCGCACTCGTGGTCGTCGGATGCATATGTGACGGCGGGGACCTCCGGTGATGCCCACAACCGATGGCCGCCGCGAAATGGATACACGCCGCCGTCGTGCTCGATATTCACCTCCGGCCCCAGCTGCGCCAGGAGCTCGGGGCAACGATCCCACCGCAGGGAGGTGATCCGCGGTCCAAAATCGGTGGCGATCTGCAACCGATATGGACCGAAAGTCACATCCATGCTCAGGCGTCGACCGTCCAAATGGTCTGGTTGACCCTGTTCTCCAGGTTCTCCTGTCGTCCCGACACCGGGTCAGGGTCGACATCTCCCTTTTCGACCCTGGCGGCCAGAGACTCCAGAGTTTCGCTCCCGTCCAGGATGCCGGCGCCGAGGCTCTGATCCCAACCGGCATAGCGGCTGTCTTTCGGAGCGGAAAGGACCTCGCCCTCTATGAGATTTGCGGCCACGAGTAGAGCCCGGGCCAAGGTGTCGATGCCACCGATGTGACCGTGAAAGAGGTCGGAGCGGTCGATCGACTGACGGCGCAGCTTGGTGTCGAGGTTGAAGCCGCCGGTGGTGAATCCGCCTCCTCGGAGTATCTCGTAGAGGACGAGCGACAGCTCGTCGACCGAGTTGGGGAATTGGTCTGTGTCCCATCCATTCTGGGGATCGCCCCGGTTGGCGTCGATCGACCCGAAGATCCCGTGAGCTACTGCGTAGGCAACCTCGTGGTGAAAGGAGTGACCGGCGAGGGTGGCGTGGTTTCCTTCGATGTTGACCTTGAAGTCGTCGACGAGGTCGTAGTTGACCAGGAACCCGTGCACCGATTGTGAGTCGTAGTCGTATTGGTGCTTTGTCGGCTCCGCCGGCTTGGGCTCGATGAGGAGGGTCCCTTCGAACCCGATGCTCTTCTTGTGCTGGGCTACCAGATGGAGGAACCGGGCGAGCTGTTCCTGCTCCCTCTTGAAGTCTGTGTTCAGCAGCGTCTCATACCCCTCCCGCCCGCCCCACAGCACATAGTTGGCGCCGCCGAGACGGTGAGTTGCCTCCAGCGCGTGTTTCACCTGGGCCGCGGCGTAGGCAAAGACCTCCGGGTCGGGATTAGTGGCTGCGCCCGCGGCATAGCGGGGGTGAGAGAACAGGTTCGCGGTGCCCCACAAGAGCCTCACACCGGTCTCTGCCATCTTCTCCTCCGCATAGTCGACCATCATTTCGAGGTAGCGAGCGGATTCCGAGAACGTGTCTCCTACGGGGGCGATGTCTACGTCGTGAAAGCAGTAAAAGGGGACGCCGAGCTTCGAGAAGAACTCGAATGCCGCATCCATCTTGTCTCGTGCCGCGCCCAGCGGCTCCCCGGCTGCTTCCAGCCAGGGACGGTCGAATGTGCCGTGGCCAAATACGTCGGAGCCCGGCCAGCTGAACGAGTGCCAGTAGCACACGGCTATCCGCAGGTGGTCTTCCATCCGCATGCCCATCACGACCCGATCCGGGTCATACACCTTGAATGCCAGGTCGTTGTCCGACTGGAGATCTTCGAAGGCCACACTCTCGACTTCGGTGAAAAACGACATCAGAGCACCTATCCCATCGACGGCTCAGACATGGGCCGGAAGGCGACCTCGAGTATCCGATGGTTGCGGGGCCTGGTGAGGACGAAGACGACGGCGTCGGCGACATCCTCGGCACTCATCATTCCTTCCAACTCGGGCATGTCCGGAGTGCGTCCCCGGCCCATGGCGAAGTCAGTGGCCACGCCACCGGGAGCCACCGTGGTGCAACGGACATCGTGCTCTCTCAGCTCGTGGTCGAGGGCCCTGGTCAGTCCGATCTGGGCGAACTTCGACGCGCAATACACCGCCTCGTAGGGCAGCCCCCTGCGTCCCGCCTCACTGGCGACGGTGACGATGTCCCCCCCGTCAGCCTCGAGCAGGTACGGCAGCGCGGCCCGCACCGAGTAGAGGGCGCCTTTCACATTGATATCGATCATGTCCTCGAGCTCGTCGGCCGGCAGATCGAGAAACGGCCCATACGAGCCGACGCCTGCATTGATCACGAGGATGTCCAGACCACCGAATCGTTCCGCGGTCGTGGCAGCCAGCTTCTCTAGTGCCGCCAGGTCGCGCACGTCGGCGGCCATGGCCACTGCCTCGGTGATCCCGAGGTCGTCGCCACTTCGTGACCCCAAACCGAGGTTCACCCCTTCCCTGTCGAGGGTATACGCGACGGCGGCTCCAATGCCCCGGCTGGCCCCGGTGACCAACGCTGTTCTTCCTTTCAGGTCACCCATGGGTGCACCTCTCTTTCGTAGATGAGTGTGGCGTCAGCCGTGGAGCTCTTCGAGCTCGGCCTCGGTGACATCGCTCGGTGGCTTGCCGAGGATGATCATCGCCAGGACCTGGTCCAGGGTGACATCATCCTTTTGCACGGTTCCGACGCGGCCGCCCTGGTACATGACGGTGATCCGGTCGGCCAGGTCGTACACGTCGTGGATGTCGTGGCTGATCAGGATGATCCCGAGACCCTCTGCCCTGAGCTGGCGGATCAGCTGTCGCACTTGATCGGTCTCGGCCGGGCCCAGCGCGGCAGTGGGCTCGTCCATGATCAAGATGCGGGCGTTGAAGTGGACGGCTCGGGCAATGGCGACGGACTGCCTTTGGCCTCCGGACAGTGAGTCCACCGGCGACTTGAAGTTCTGGAACTTCGGGTTGAGCCGGGCCATGATCTTGCGTGTCGCGTCCTCCATGGCCGAATCGTCGAGGTTGCCGAATCGGGTGGTGAGCTCACGGCCGAGGAACATGTTCCCGGGCGCGTCGATGTTGTCGGCCAGAGCCAGCGTCTGGTAGATCGTCTCGATGCCGTGGTTCTTGGCATCGATCGGCCCATGAATGGCGACGGGGGTGCCGTCGATCTCGATCGTCCCCGAGTCGGCCTTCTGGGCCCCGGAAAGGGTCTTGATCAATGTGGATTTGCCGGCACCATTGCCGCCCACCAGAGCGTGCACCTCTCCCGGGAACAGATCGAGATACATGTCCTCCACTGCATGGACGCCGCCGAAGCTGACGTTCATATGCTCCATCTCGACGAGGGGCTTCATAGTGGTTTCAGTCGTCATCTGGCGTGCCTCTTTCGGTATGCGACATCGGCCGCAACGGCAAGGACCAACACGACACCGATCACGACATCTTGGAGTGCAGTCTGGATCCCAACCAGGACCATGCCCGACTGGAGAGACTGCATGAGAAGTGCGCCCAGCACGGCCCCGAAAATCGTCCCGACCCCTCCCGCCATCGATGTGCCCCCGATGAACGCAGCGGCGATGACGTAGAGCTCCTGGAGGGTTCCAAGACCGCTGGTCGCCGAGTTGAGACGAGCTATCTGAACCGCGGAAGCCAGACCGACCAGGATTCCCATGACCATGAATGTGAGAACGACGGTCCGCTTGGTCTTGATGCCGGCGAGGGTGGCCGCTTCAGGGTTCCCGCCGATCGAGAACACATAACGGCCGTACCGGCGACGAGTGGCGATGAATGTCATGACGATGGCGGTGCCGATGGCGATGAGGACCGGGTTGGCGATCCCGAACGGGATCTGCAGGCCGCCTTCGGGCCACTCGAGCCCGTTCGCTTCGGCATAGGCCCTCGCCAGAGGCTCGGGCATGTAGTAGCGGTTCAGGTACCAGACGGCGCCCAGGATCACGAGACATCCCATCAACATCAAGGCGATGTCGGCCCACAGCGGCCGCACCCGGAATCCGAACTTGAGATACGTTCGCCGTCGGTTCGCGAGGAGGAGAATGACCGCGACACAGGCGACTACTCCGATTATCCAACTGGCTGTCCCTCCTACCGAGCCACGCGCCCCCCCACCCAGCAGCTGGAAGCTCGAGTCCATCGGAGCGATGGTGCGACCGCTCGCCTGTAGCCAGGCGAGCCCGCGGAACATGAGAAGACCCCCCAACGTCACGATGAAAGACGGGACCACCAGGTAAGCGACGACCGTCCCCTGGATTGCTCCGACCAGTCCTCCGAGCAGCATTCCCGCGAGCAGAACGACGATCCACGTGTACCACTGATCGAAGCCGATGATCTGAGGCAGCCACTCCGCCTGCATCAAGGCCATGAACACCCCGAGGAAGCCGAGCATCGAGCCGACGGACAGGTCGATGTTCCTCGACACGATGACGAGGACCATCCCGGTGGCCATGATGGCGACCACAGATGTCTGCACGGTCAGGTTCCATATGTTGCGCGGAGTCAAGAAGGTTCCCCCGGACCAGAGGTTGAAGCCGACCCAGATCGTCAGGAGGCCGATGACCATCCCGAGCAGACGGGTGTCCAACTCCAGGGAGGAGAAGCCTCGGCGCAACAGACCCAAAAGTCCGGGCCCTGCGCTGGTCGCGTGCTCATCGGGGACCGCTTGCTCGGTCTTCGCCGTTGTGTCTTCGGTCAGTGCCATCTCATTCCCGTCCCGCAAAAGTACACGCCGCGCTCTCCGCAGAGGGCGCGGCGTGCACATTGTCTCGGGATCCCTCGACTCGCATCAGGGGACCCCACTCTCTCAGATCAGCCGCAGACTTCGACCGATCCCGGCTCAACACCTTGGCACAAGGCATCGACCGTGATCCACTCGGCGTCCACCACCACATCCAGGTTGTCCTGAGTGATCGGGATGGGCGTGAGCAGTATCGAAGTCATCGAGTTGCCCCCCGGTGAGTCGAACTGCACGACACCGGGCACGTCGGCGAGCTCAGCGCCACCGGCCAGGGCAATGGCAGCCTCACCGGCAGCCTTACCCAGCTCGCGGGCGTCCTTCCACACCGAGACGGTCTGAGTGCCGAGAGCGATGCGGTTGAGCGCTGCTCCGTCACCATCCTGTCCGGAGACCGGCACGGAGCCGGCCAGACCGACCGCATCGAGAGCGGCCACCACGCCGCCTGCGGTGCCGTCGTTGGAGGCTACGACCGCGTCGACTTCGTTGTTGTTCTGGGTGAGGATCTGCTCCATGTTCGTCTGGGCCACAGCCGGGTCCCAGTTGTCGGTGTACTCCTCGCCCACGTTGACAATGGCACCCGAGTCGATCGCTTCTTGCAGGACTTCCTGCTGACCACCCCTGAGGAAGTCAGCATTGGCGTCCGCCTGGTTGCCCTTGATGAAGACGTAGTTGCCTTCGGGAACCGCTTCGAAGATCGCCCTGGCCTGCATCCTCCCCACTTCGACGTTGTCGAAGGTGATGTAGAGAGCGTCGGGGTTCTCGATCAGTCGGTCATATGCGATCACCGGGATCCCCTGGTCGAGCGCGCTCTGCACCGCCGGGAGGATGGCCGTCCCGTCCTGGGCAAGGATGATGAGGACATCTGCGCCCTGGGAGATCAGGTTCTCCACGTCGGCGAGCTGTTGCTCTGCTGAGGAACCTGCATCGGAGTTGATGTACGTGGCTCCCGCCGCGTCCAGTGCAGCCTGGATGGCCGGCTCGTCCCAGCGTGCCCAACGCTCTTCGTTGTAGTTGTTCCAGGAGACGCCAACGACTATCTCGTCGTCGCCGCCACCTGTGGTGGAGGTCATTGCCTCAGTGGTGTCGGTCGCACCCTCGGTCGTGTCCGGAGCCGCCGTTGTGTCCGTGGCACCGTCGGTCGTGTCTGACCCCTCCCCATCACCGCCACACGCCGCGACTACGAGCGCGAGGATGGCGATGAGGGTGATCAGGTAGCTGTTTCTTTTCAATCTGTTCCTCCTCATGGGTTGCCAGAGCGCAGCCTTCTCGTCCCGGATGCAGGAGTGTCGTCCTGCGCGGTTGGGCACACGCCATGGCGTCTCGGGAGCCTACCCACTAATTGTTCTAGCCTGCAACAAAAGTCGCCAGATTGTGATCCTGTATTACCAAGAGATCTGAGAGGAGCCAGCCCGGAGCTCGACGTATATTGTGTATACCCCAACAAAAGGGCGCCTGCTGGTGGACACTCGAATTTCAGATATGTCCGGGCCCAGGCGAGGCGTTGCATCCGAAGAGCTCCGTCGCCACAACCTGTCCACTGTGCTCGACCGGCTTCACATCGCGAAGGAGTTGTCTCGCTCGGAGTTGGCGACGCAGACGGGTCTCAACCGATCGACTATTCGTGATCTCATCGGAGAGCTCGCCCGCCTCGGGCTCGTGGTCGAGGATCGGGGCACTACCGGCACCGGGCCGGGGCGACCTTCCTCTGTGGCGACGATTCAACCAGCAGGAGCGGTCGTGTTGGCGGTCGAGCTCGAAGTCGACTTCATGGCTGTGGCGACCGTAGGTCTCGGGGGCCATATCTTCGACAAGGTGAGGGTGGCGCACTCGGCGGGGCCGCGGACTCCACTGGAGATCGTGGAGCACCTGGCAACTCTCTCTGCTCCACTCCTCCAGGCGCTTCCCAGCGACGCCACCATCGCCGGTGTGGGAATGGCAGTGGCCGGTGTGGTCCGTCGCCAAGACGGGTTCGTCCACGTGGCCCCAAACCTCGGCTGGAGCAACGTGCCGCTGGCCGGGATGGTTTCCGCCAGACTCGGATTCGACCGGGTCATGATGGCCAACGAGGCCGACCTCGGTGCTCTTGCCGAGTACCGGCGTGGCACGTCAGGAAGAAACCGTCATCTGATATTCGTGGCCGGCGAGGTCGGGGTTGGCATCGGCATCATCTACGACGGCAAGCCGATGCTGGGGGCTGCCGGCTATGCCGGCGAGGCCGGCCACACCATGGTCAATCCAGAGGGCCGGATGTGTCGTTGTGGAGCCATCGGCTGTTGGGAGACCGAAGTCGGCGAAGAGGCTTTGGCCCGTCTCGCCGGGGTTTCGACAGAGGAGGCCCGGGAGGGTCTCACCGCGGAGATCCTACGCCGCGCCCATGCGGGCGACCCCGAGATCTTCACTGCACTGAATGAGCTGGGGCGGTGGCTTGGTGTTGGGATCGGCAACTTGATCAACACCTTCAACCCCGATCTGGTGGTGATCGGGGGATTCTTTCAGGAGCTGTATCCGTTTCTCGAGCAGTCCGTCAATCAGTCGGCACAAGAGATGGCGCTCACCGCGCCATGGCTGTCCGTCAGGATTCGACGTAGTGAGCTGGGTGGCGACTCGGCGCTCATCGGCGCCTCCGAGCTCGTGTTCGCGGAGGTGATCGCCAATCCGACCAGCTTCGCCAGTCACCTTCCGACCTCCGGATCGGGCGAACTCTCTCCTGTGACCAAAGACGTGGGCTAGCCCGCAGCATCGGCGAAGATTCGCTCAATGACGTCCAGATTGGCCACTGCATCGTGGGGAGGTACTGGCACGGGTGAGCCGTCCCGAATCGCCCGTGAGAAGGCATCGGCCTGGATGGTGTACGGGTCGGCGGCGGAGATCTCATGAATCTCGATTCCTGGCGCCACCGGCGGTTCGCCACCCGCGACCTCGAGAACCCTCGTCGGTCGATCGGGCGGGATGTTGAAGGGGATCTCCACGACGATACGCCCACGGGTTCCGAGGATTTCGACGCGCTGACTGGGCTCCATCTGTGTCGAGGCAGTGAAAGTGGCATGCCCACCATCGAATACGAGAAGCGCCGAGGTGACCACATCCGTGCCCAGCCGCTCGTCGCGCCTTATCGAACCCTTCACCCCGGTTGGCTCCGAGCCGAACAGCATGCGAGAGGCGTTCACCGCATAGCAGCCGATGTCGTAGAGGGCTCCTCCACCCACCTCGGGGATATTGCGGATGTTGGCCGGGTCGTCGTTGAAATACGAGAAGATCGTCTGAATGCAGCGAAGCTCCCCGATGGCACCGGAGGCGACGAGCTCCTTGGTCTTCAGCCACATCGGGTGAAGCCGGTACATGAATGCCTCCATCAGCAGCACTCCGGCTTCGTCACAGACGTCGATCATCTCCCCGGCCTCGGCACTCGTCATCGCCAACGGCTTCTCGCAGAGCACATGCTTGCCGGCCGCGGCAGCAGCTTTGGTCCACTCCGGATGAAGGTTGTTGGGAAGGGGGATGTACACCGCTTCGATGTCGGAGTCTTCGAAGAGTTCCCGGTACGAGCCGTAAGCCCGGGGTATCCCCAACCGGGCGGCAGCGGCTTCAGCGGTCTGCAACGACCGCGAGGCGATGGCTTGGACCTGGCTCATCTCGGCGCGGGCCATCGCGGGGATCACCTTGCTCAGTCCGATGTCGGCCGTGCTGAGCACCCCCCAACTCACAGGCTCAGTTGGCTCTGCCACGACTTTCCTTCCTGTCGATGTGGCCGGCATTGTGGATTCAGCGCCGGTCGCTGCCAAGTTCGATGACTCCCTCGCAGCATGGCTCTGCCTTCAAGTCGCTGCTGATCCTCTTGTCCGGTGTCCTCGTCGGTGGCTTGGCCACGGGGGCCGTGATCCTGGGCATCATCGACGTCGTAAGGGAGACCCCGACAGAGGACCTGGGAGCACCAACCTTCGTCGAGGAGTCCGATGACGATGGCATCGATCAGATATATGCCGGGGAGTTTCAATTCTTCGTCGGAGGTGGTGTCGCCGTCTTCGACTGCAACGAGGACCATTTCCCGGACCTATACATCGCTGGAGGAAGTCAGTCAGCTGGTCTCTACCTCAACGGGAGCGAGGACGGAGGACCTCTCCGGTTCGATCGCGTCACCTCACTGGTCACTGATCTCAATGACGTGACCGGCGCCTATCCGATCGACGTCGACTCCGACGGGATAACCGATCTCGCCGTCCTTCGCGTCGGCGAGAATGTGATGCTTCGAGGTACCGGTGACTGCGTTTTCGAGCCGGCGAACGACCATTGGGAGATTGACGGAGGGGACGAGTGGACGGCGGCTTTCAGTGCCGTCTGGGAGGAAGGGCAGTCACTTCCCACCATTGCGTTCGGCAACTACCTGGCGCTGACCAGGTCCGGTGCCCGCGATGAGTGTGAGGATCACTATCTGTTTCGCCCAGACGGAACCACATACAAGGAGCCGGTGATCCTCTCCCCCGGCTTCTGCACGTTGTCCATCCTGTTCAGCGACTGGAGTCGACGTGGCAACCGTGATTTGAGGATGACCAACGATCGCCACTACTACCGGGAGGGACAGGAGCAATTGTGGCGGGTCGAGCCTGGCGAGGCGCCACGCCTGTACACCGGCGACGATGGATGGCAGACGATGCAGATTTGGGGCATGGGGATCGCCAGCCACGACCTGACGGGAGACGGCCTTCCCGAGGTGTTCTTGACCAGCCAGGGTGACAACAAGCTGCAGACGGTGAGTGACGGCGCCCGACCGGCTTATGAGGACATCGCCCTCGAGGTCGGTGCCACTGCCCATCGCCCCTTCCTCGGTGACACGAACCAACCCTCGACTGCCTGGCATGCCGAGTTCGGCGACGTCAACAACGACGGGTTCGTCGACATCTTCGTCACCAAAGGCAATGTCGACGCCCAGACCGACTTCGCCATGGAAGATCCCAACAACCTTCTTCTCGGTCAGAGCGACGGAACCTTCCTCGAAGGTGCTGAAGAAGCCGGCCTGATCGATTACGCCCGAAGCAGGGGCGGTGCGTTGGCGGACCTCAACCGTGACGGACTGCTCGATGTGGTCGTAGCGGAAAGGCGGCAGCCCGCAAGCGTGTGGAGAAACATGGGCGACGCGGGCAATTGGCTCGCCGTGGATGTTCAACAGCCTGCACCGAATTCGGACGCGATCGGAGCGTGGATGGAGCTGAGATCGAACAACTCGACGATCTCCGCAGAGATCACTATCGGTGGTGGGCACGCCGGCGGCGAGCTGGGGCCTGTGCATTTCGGGCTGGGTCAGGCGGATTCGGTGGAGTTGCGGGTCATCTGGCCGGACGGGGAACGAAGTAGATGGATGTCGACTGAGGCGAACCAGACGGTCGTGGTGAAGCGCGGATCCGGTGGGGTCTCGATCCTCTCTCCCCTGCAAGACTGAACCGTTGATGACCACCGCCACACAGCACATCTGGCAACCACCGAGCTGGCCGACTTTGGTAGTCCCGACGCAGTGCCGGAACTGCCCGTTCACCTCTACCCGAGGCGTCTCGAACAGCTGAGAGAACCGTTCGCGTCCCATTGCCGAGATCCTCGAGGATGAAGGGATCACTGCCGGCACGAGAGTCGGAGTCGTTGGTTGGAAGACCTTCTCGGAGCCCATGCGCTTCGATGTCCCCTCCTACATCGTCGATGACCTGCGTGCAGCAGCCGGATCGGACTCGTTAGATAACGCAACCGACCTTCTGATCGATGCCGGAGACGGGTTGCGTGTCATCAACGAGATCGAGCAGCTCGCCTACTTTGAATATGCGGCCTGTCAAACCACGAACGGAGTCCGGAATCTTCATGCTTACTGCGGGAGACCGGGCGCGAATCGGTCTGCTCAGTCCGGGTGACCAGATCGAGAGAGGAGACCCAATTCAAAGGAATCGCCGTCGAGCATCTCCGACTGTGTGGACAAGCTGGTCCGCCCCTACTTCGAAACCGTGGCCGAGTGGTACCGGGCGCTTCACATCGGTCTGACCGGTGGTGTACTCCAAGGGATCGTCGATCGCCGTCTCGGTGACCCGTTCTTCGGGATCTTTCTCAATCCCGGTCACCAGATTCACTACGACGAGTGGGTGAACACCCCCGTCGGCCCTGGCTCGGCGGTTGAGCTCCAACATCCCCGCTTACCTGCCCCCGTTCCTACTGGCTTCCGATCGGGTGATGTCATTTATCTGATGCGGAACTGGGCACCACATCGACGATGAGCCAGCGCTGCCCGGCCAGCTGGCGCAACACGAAGTCGAGTGCGAAGCTCTCTGTATCACGCTTCTGCTCCTCACCGGCCGGGTCGTAAAGGATCCGGTGGACTTCTCCATTAGCTGAGAAGACCAGTCCAGCCGAAGACTGTCCCTCAGGCGCCTCATGCAGTCTCAAGGAGAGGGATTCGAACCGGTACTCATCGACCCATCGGTCACCTGCGGCGATGGCAGCGTCGAGGCGCGCTTGCAGCTCGTCCAGTCGGTCCGCTCCGTCGGAGAGGCCGAGCAGGCTCCCGTCGGCCGTGCGCACCGCCTCGGCTTCGATGGCTAGGTTCTCGGCGAGTGTCAAAGCGAGCTTTTCAACGAACTCATCGTCGACGTCGATGTCGAGACGGTTTACCGAGTCGTCGACAACCACCTGAGGAAGGGACGAGGGGTCGATATCTGCCTGAAACTCAGCCAGCGGGAAGGTGCCCGCAACCGCGCTATCCCGCGCCGTGGTGCCCGCGAGGACGATCCCGGCTGCGGACAGGACCAGGGCGACACCGACCACGATCCCTCGGGCAAACTCGGTCCTGGGCGTACCGCTGATCCTGTCGATCAGTTCCCTGAAGCCCGATCGCTCGAGGCTTTCCGCCGGGATGACACGGTCGAACACGCGACGCAGTGGGCTCCAGACGACCAAGCTCGCCAGCAGCCCAACCTTCGCGCCATACTCGACGGTGTGCGGGGCAATCATGAGAGTGGTGAATAGACCCAGGGTGGCCGCAAAGATCACGCGTGCTCCCTTACCCTCGGGAATCGTCTTCGGGTCGGTGATCATGAAGAGAAGAAAGATCAGGATCTCCGGAGAGGTCACCAGCGTCGTCCAAAACCGCTCACCGCACACCGGCGACGTTGACCAGGTGGCGATCATGCAATGTCCCGACGCTGACAGCATGCCGAGACCAGCGGCGAGAACAACCCAGAACACCACGGCCATCTCCAGCAGATGGAGCCGCCGGGTGATCAGAACGCCTCCCCCGAGAATCACCGCATAGGCGAGAATCATCCAGAAGTCGAGGGGTGCCCACCAGAAGTCGAGAGGCTCCACGATCCCGCTGCCTAAGACGAGAAACGCAATCACCAGCCCCACATTCGACGGATTGAACACGTGGGTGCCGCGGAAACGGATCAGATACTTGGTGAGAACAGATACACCGGCCACCAACGCGAACCACCACCAGCCGGTCCAGCTCCAATAGTCGCCGCTCCCCATCCCGACCAGACGGAGGATCAGTGCCACTCCGCTTCCGGTGAGCATCCCGCTCGCCGGCCAAATCAATGGCCCCTTATTGCGCAGCGTCATCACCACATCGACGACTGCGGCGGTGATGATCGCCGCCGCGATTTGAGGCACGGATACCTCGAAACCCAGCGCGGTGATCCCGATGACGTGGACGGAGACGATGACAGCTGCCGTATGCAGCCGCGCATCCCTGATGTTTGGGAGGATCACGGGGATGGAACGTCCCCCTACATACAGAGCGCGAGCGGCTGTCGTCATGCTCGGCGCGAGCCTAGGACTGTCCCGCCGTTCTTGAATTCAGGTTGCGACGAGCCGAGAACGGCGATATCATCGAACATATGTTCGCCACAGAGAACGTGCAGGGAAGTCTGTTTGGCTTCGTACCGGTCTCGATTGATGACAAATTCAGCGAGATGAGGCGAATCCAGCTGGATGACGAGGCGTGGCTGGACTACTCACCGATGTGGCTATCCGGCGATGAGAACCTCTTCACCACCCTCGTCGACCAGGCTGATTGGTCACAACCCGTGGTACGGATGTATGACCGGGAGGTGCTCACGCCACGGCTGGTGGCCCGCATCCAGCCCGAAGTCCACCCGGTGATCCCCGAGATCATCGACAGTCTCTCCGAGCGTTATGAGATCAGATTGGACCAGGTGAGCGCCGGTTGGTACCGCGACGGTAACGACTCGGTCGCTTATCACGGCGACCGCATCGCCCGGGAACGCCCCCGGTCGACGGTGGCGACGGTCTCGTTGGGAGCCGCCCGCAGGTTTCTGATCCGCCCCAAGGAGGGTGGACAGGCAACGAGCTTGTCCCTCGGTCATGGTGACCTGGTCGTGATGGGGGGTAGCAGCCAACGTACCTGGGAGCACGCGGTCCCCAAGGTGAGGTCAGCCGACCCTCGGATCGCTCTGATGTTCCGCCACGTCTACGACTGAGTGGGACTCCACGGCAACACATATCAGAATGTGCCCGTGACTTCCAAGACCTCGGCGACCACGGACGCCGCACTTCGCCGACGCGCCTTACTGCTCGAGTACGGAACGGTCGCATGGAATGCAGGAGAGGCGGTGCTGACGATCGCGCTCGGCTCAGTGGCCGGATCTCTCGCCCTCATTGGTTTCGGCACCGTCTCGGTGGTCGAGTTGTTCGCTTCTGGCGTTGTCATCTGGCACGTCCGTTCCCACGAAGACAAGAAAGCGGGGCGAACGAGACTCGCCCTCCGCCTCATCGCAGCCGCCTTCGTCGCATTGGCTGTCGCACTCATCGTTGCGGCCGGCAACGATCTATTGAGTGGGAGACGCGCCGGGGAATCTCCTTGGGGTATCGCCTATCTGGCAATCACCGCCATCGTCATGATGGGCCTTGCCATCTTGAAACGTCGAACCGCGGTTCAACTCGGGTCCGAACCTCTTCAGTCCGAGGCGACGGTGACCTTCCTCGATGGCATACTCTCGGTCACCACTCTCAGTGGTCTCGCCCTCAATGCGACCCTCGGTTGGTGGTGGGCCGACCCCGCGGCGGCCATCTTGGTCGCTTTTGCAGCTATCAACGAGGGGCGAGAGATCTGGGCCCAGCCAAACACCCCTCTGCCACTCGACTGACCGGAGCCATCGTCTTCGCGGGCTCACGACTTGGCGGGCTGGATCCAGCTCAATTCCTCGAGGGTCACTCGATATGAGGACTCCGGTTCGTTGATCACCAGCAACACGGTGGAGCAGGCTCATTTTCTTCGGGGGTGGCTATGGAGTAGCTGCGTTGAGCCTGGTACCCGTCTGCTTCCGCAATGACTGATATCGATGTGTAGCCCGGGAAGGTGACCCGCCCAGCCTGGCGAAGTGAGCACCACGCTGTGGACTCGAGGGCGGCGGAACTCCTTGTTGATCATTGCCTGCCCTCACTTCGCTTCCGGGGCTTTTGCCCGCTTACTGGCGTATACCCAGTCCATCGTCCAGAGTCACGTACGTCCGGATGGGACCATTGGGCACCTAGTCGGGTGGGCCTCGTGGTCGGGTGTAGGTGTGGCCGAGGGGCTGGTCCATTCGTGGTCGCCGTAGTCGGATCGTTGTAGTTTCCAGCCGCCGTCCGTTTTGCTCTGATGGTGGTGGCGGCATAGCGGCGCCAGATTGTGGATACAGGTGGCGCCTCCCTGGCCGTGGGGATACCGGTGGTCTAGGTCACAGTCCCAGGCGTCGAGACGGCATCCGGGATGGACACATTTGGGATAGTTGGCTCGGACTTGTCGCTGCTGGGCTGGGCTGGGTCGTCGGGCCAGGGTTCCGGTGGCTACCGGCCCGCCGTTGTCGGTGACCACAAACCTCCACTCCCCGTCGACGTTCTCCATGACCGTCTTGCGGGCGATCTCAGCAAACACCGGCCCGTATCCGGCCAACTCGGCCGGATCATCAGACAGTCCCGCCAACGTCGACCCGGAAACGTGGATGTCCACCCCACTCCCACCGGGTTTCACCTGATATTTGGGGTTACCGCAGGCGCATTTGCCGGAGAGCAGGTCCAAGGCGACGTCGCTGCGTAGCTGGTCGAGGGTCCTGGTTTCGTCTCCGGTTTTCAGGCTACGAGCCAGGGTTTCGATGTGGGTTCGAGCCGCAGCCACCTCCACAGGGTGGCCGTTGGAGATGAGGAGACTTCCGGTGTGATCCGGATTGGGATAAGCGGTCACTTTCCGATCGTTGAGACCTTCCTCAAACGAGGCTCTCGACCCATCAGGATCGGCTTCGAGGACGTGTCTGGTGAGCCGGGCGCGGAGCTGGCCGGTAGTCAACCCAGAAGCATCATCCAGGATCCGATCCAACACCATGTCCACGGTGTCTTTGGGAAGGTGACCAAACATCTGGTGGAACACTCTCACCTTCCCCAGGTCGATCCTCCCCTCAGAAAAAGAAGTCAACACCTGGCGGAGACGATCGGAAAGACTCAAAGCCAAATCCAACTGGCTTTCAGACGCCCTCCGGGTCAACGTCAGCCCAGCAGCTATCTCCACCGCCGCATACTCCACCGACTCCAAACACCGTTCTGGAGGTGAATCGGCATCCCCCGGAGGCGAACACGCCACTTCGGCCATCGCCACATACTTCCCCGAATCATGATGAGACCCGAGACGGGCCCGCGCCTGCATCAACCGGATCGCATCATGACCATTCAACCTTTCCGCATCCACAGAAGACACCACCGCCGCCAGAAACGGACCCGGAGCAATCTCCTCTAGACCAGAAGGCAAAACATGCCGGTCGGGTTCCGTCCAACCATCAGCCAGCTCGAGGCAGGTCAACCGGTAGGCCAGCTGGTCTTCAGCCTCCAAATCCTCAAGTCTCTCCCCTGGCCAGAGTCCGACACCAACATCCCGATGATCGAACATATGTTCGAACCATACACTCTGTCACCGACAAATGTCAAGACCCACCCACAAATATCTTCGAACACAAAGCAACGCCAACCGCGCTGGAGAAGGTGACTGCTGACGAGTCCTCAGCCCTCAGTCGAATGTAAGCAATTCGAGCAGTTCGTCTCCGTAGGCCTCGAGCTTGGCAGGCCCGATCCCGGGGACATTGAGCAGGCCCTCGGAAGTCGATGGACGGAGGGAAGCCAGGGCTTGCAGAGTGCGATCGTTGAAGATCACAAAGGCAGGCACGTCTTGGGACCTGGCCTGGGTGAGCCGCCAGGCTCGCAACCGCTCCACCATTTGTGGATCACCGGAACTGCTTCCGGGAGTGAGCCGTCCCTCCAGATCTCCTTTGCTGATCCGTTCCCCCCACGGGACCGCAATCGTCGCACCGGTCTCAGTCAGCTTGACCAGCACACCTGTGGCCAGGGTCTCTTCGACCTGGGCTCTGTAGCCGCCGGTTATACCGACCACGTCCCCAAGCTCGACATGGATCCCGTCCGGCGGTGCATTGGCCGCTTGGCGGTCGACCCGCTCCGGCGGAGGATCGACGGGTCGTGGAGCGGTTCCGTCTAGCTCGCTGAGAAAGCGGGAAGGACGTTCCCGGTCGGCGAGGACCGTCACCGATCGCCGGCCACGGGTCATGGCCACGTGGAAGACCCGACGCTCCTCCTCGAGATCTTCGGAGAGCTGGTGAGGCATGGATCCGCGATCGACGCCGAACACGATCACCTGATCCCACTCCTGGCCCTTGACGCGATGTATCGACGAGAGCAGCACACCGCCCTTGGTGGTGGGCTCGGCGAGCCGCTCCCGCAGCCAGCGCTCGAAGCCGGCAGGCTCGGGTCCCAAAGCGGCGCAACGTCGCAGGGCTGTGAGGTCGTCACCATGCCCGGAACGATCGGCGTGGGAGCGTCCAGAGTCGAGGGCGGCTGCGGCCCGGTCGAGCCCGATCTCGGTGGAGAGCACTGAAAGAAGTTCGGATGTCGAACCGCATGCTTGCGACGCCATGACGATGTCATCGCAGAACTCGTACCAGCGATCCTGACGGCGGCCATCGAGACGCGCTCCCATGGCGATCAGCTCATCGAGCGGCATGGGACCACGACGCCGGCCGATCATCTCACCGAATAGGCGGGTCAGCCCCCGGCCCGGGCGGCGGACCGCCTCGAACAGATCATCACGATGCATCCCGTGTGGGTTCAATGCGATTCGGATCCAGGCGAGTGCTGCCCGGAGAACGGTGCGTTCGAGTATGGCCGGGGTGAGCAGGGACTCGTAAGGGATTCCCTGTTCGGCGAGAGCGATGTGAACCGGGAGAAGACTGGAGTTGGCTCTGGCAAGGATCGCCGTCGAACCGGCCTCGGCTCCTCCGTCGATGATCTCCTCGACCCGATTGACTGCGGCCACGGCTAACTCGTCACCGGGAGTAGTCGCTACCTCCAACCCCTCATGCGCGAAGCTGCCCAGGATCTTCTTGTCCACGCGTCTCCGGTTGTAACTGACGAGATTGACCGCGGCGTCGACAACATCGGCTGGGCAGCGATAGTTCACCTCGAGGGCAAAGGCGGAGGAGCCAGGGAAGAGATCCTCGAAGTCGATCAAGTATCCGGGATCGGCTCCGGCGTAGCCATAGATCACCTGGTCATCGTCACCAACTCCAAACACGCTCATTCCCGGCCCGGCCAGTAACCGGATGAGGAGCAGATACGCGGGCGTCAGGTCCTGAAACTCGTCGACGAGGAGGTGCCGGCACTTGGCTTGCCAGTGTGCGCGCAGGTCAGGGAGGCGGCAAAGAGACTCGATGGCACCGTAGATTTGTTCCGCGTGGTCGGCCTCACCGTCGCGGTCCAGGCGGTTCCGGTAGAGCTGAAACGTCTTTGCGAACCCGGGCACGTCGTCCCGGCTGGCCTCCACGTCCTCGGGATGGCGCAGCCCGATGCGCACTTCGTCAAGAGCCTCTAGATAAGGTCCGATCACGTCGGTGTTGGCCCGTGGCGGGGCGCTGGCTATGGGAGCAAGTCGGCGTCGCTGCTCAGGTTCGCCGATGAGCCGCAGGTCTGGCTTGGCCATGCGGACGATCTCCCACCCGATTGAGTGGATGGTCCGCACATTGAGCGCCTCACCCGCCGGGAGACGCTCGACCATCTCGGCGGCAGCACGACGGTTGTAAGCCAAAGCCGTCAACAGGGCGGGCTCGATCCCGCGATCCTCGAGAAGATGCCGCACTCTCGCGGTGAGGACCCGAGTCTTCCCCGAACCAGCAGGAGCGATGACCCGTGCCGGTCCACCGAGATGCGATACGGCTTCGAGTTGGTCGGAGGCGAGGTCGGCTCTGGGGGCTTTCAGCGGCGGGATCGGATTGAACCGGCCCAACTCCACCGACTCGTGATGTATTACCGTCCCGCCGAGCTCCAGAGGCTGTCGAGGTCCGCCATCGATCCACGCGGGCTCTCCGCTCTCCAACAAGACGTCGGCAGGCCCGGCGACCGTGGCGTTGAAACGGGCAGCAGCTTTGTGCGCCCACCACCACACGAGCTGCTCTGAGCGAGCGTCATATGCGTTGTGCCAAATGAGCTTCGTCAGCCGCTCTCGCAGGAAACTGAAGGTAGCGCCCAACTCGTACGGTGTCGCATCCGTGTTCTCAGCCATGTTGAGGTCATCGGGGCTCACCGTCAGCTCGTAGACGCCGGGGATTCGCTTCACGTATCGGCGTTGCAGTGTGTTGACCATGTCGAGGAGCTTCACGGAAGACTCGAGAAGTCCGGGGTCGATGACAAACCGCTCCGCGTCGCTCCAAGCCGGGGGTGGGGTTGCCCCGGCCACAACCACGACCGAGCGCCCTAGCTGCGGCGGGCCGGATGGTGTCACCCGTCGAGGTTAAGCCAGCCAGCGCCCAGTATCGAGGTGGTCGCCAGACGAATCCCAGAATCGTCGGGATCGAGCTCGCCTGGCAGATCCAGGTACTACGGCCATCGGAGGTCTCAGGTCGAGCGCTCATAACTAGAATCGTTGTGCGCTGATAGCCTCGCCCACCATGCCTGACTTCGCCTCGGTGATCGAGTGGCTTCTCGACTCAGATCCATCGATCCGGTGGCAGGTGATGCGCGATCTTCTCGACGCTCCGGAGACGGAGTGGAAGGCGGAGCGGGCCAAAGTGGAAACGGAAGGCTGGGGAGCGAGACTTCTCTCGTACGAGGACGGGCAATGGGCGGGCGGCGCCTTCTTACCGAGTGATTTCGAGCCGCGCGAGTGGTCGGAGATCGGTCAGCCGTGGACGGCCACCAGCTTCGCGTTGTCACAGCTCCGGGAGTTTGGTCTCGATCCCACTTCGGATCGCGCCCGACGAGTCGTCGACTTGATCGGTGCCAACTCGCGTTGGGATCACGACGGCCAGCCCTTCTGGGAGGGT
>DASUUC010000056.1:0-11696 GCA_036374335.1 Acidimicrobiia bacterium | reverse complement strand
GCCGCCACCGCGGCTGGCGAGTAAGTCGAGGCCCGATGAACGGGGGATCCTCTCGCCGCTGAACGTGGCCGTCAACCGGCAGCACCTGGGCTCAACGACGAGGCGAGACAGAAGCTGGCCCGGCCCCTTGGTGGAGCTGACAGGACTCGAACACCCGAAGGCGACTGTCTTCGGGGCCAATAGGGAGGCTGGAAACCATTGGCCACAGCCTCATCGGTGCAGAAGCCGAGTCTCCGGTGACTCGGTTGGTGATCGACCCGACACACCGGCCTGGACCTCTCGAACGGTCGAATCTCGACAACTGACTGGCGGTGGCATCCAAGCAGCAGCAAGGCTAAGAGCGAGATCGCACGGGCGAAGAAGCCGCGCCTTGAGGCTCTCCGACAACACCCTGACCAGGGCAAACAGTGGAGCTGACGGGATTTGAACCCGTGACCCCCTCGTTGCGAAAGATGCGGTCAAAACGCTCTGATCAGGCGAAACGGCGACCTCTCGCCGCCCTGTGGGGCGGCTGTGGGCCGAACGACGTAAGATATCGTGAAGCGTGGTGAGTCCAGGACTGACCATTCCGTCGCACCCTCTCGCGCGATATACGCGCGATCGGATGGTTAGGTTCAATCGCGTTTCCTTCATAGCTCAAGATCATCAAACCCTTCGAGTCGGCCGTGTCACGAGCCCGCAAACCCTCGCGGCCGGGGGTTACGCCCCCGGCTTGTACACCATCAGCACCACCAGGACAATGAGGACGAGAAGAAGGGCCATACCAAACTGCATGTACCGACCGTAGAGCCGGGTCTGCTCGCCATTGGAGGTCGAGTCGGTCTCCCGCATGGTGGCCTCAACTGCTCGATACAGCCGTCCGCCGACGGTTCCGGCGATGGCTTCGTAGCCCACGACCAGCGCGATCGATACCCAGACCCAGGTCTGAGCAAACGTCCAAGCGCCGCTCATGGCCACCATCGTGACGCCCGTAGCCACAACCAGGATGGGGACACCGATCGCCAGCCACGTGTCGGCCCACCTGAAGCTCTCCATCACTCGCCCGGCCGCTGGCACTCCAGCCGTCTTGAGCGCTCGCTGGGAGGTCACCTGGATGACGAATCCTCCGCCGACCCAAGCCATGCCTGCCAGGACGTGGATCAACAACAGGATCCGGTACACAGGTCACGCCTCGAGTGTCAGCAGGATGAGTGGTATCTGTCGTCCGGTCATTGCGGGTGCTTGGGCGTAGATCGGGTAGGCGGATACCAGCCGGGACCAGTGCTTTTCGAGCTCCGCACCTTGGAGGAACCGAGCCTTGGCTTCGAAGCGTCCCGACCTGGCCTCGACCACACAATGTGGATCCGCCTCCAGGTTGCGCACCCAGTGGGGAAGCCGGGGCAGTCCACCGTTGGTTCCGGCGACCAGGACTCCCTCGCCGACGCGGAGGTGACCCAAGGCAACGGTACGGGGGAGCCCTGTTCTTCGTCCGGTCGTGGTGACGAGGATTACCGGCGCGCCAGCGCTCCAACCCGCAACCACTCTCCCCTTCAGCAACCGGTAGAGACTGATGTAGGCGCGCTCTCCCCACAGCATGGTCCGCTGCCGGAGCCGGATTCTGAGACCGGGTGTGCGTTGGCGGGTGGTAGCGCTCACCTCTGCGCTCTCACTGCTGACGGCCGAGCTCTCGCCGCCCATGCGTAAAGAGCCCCGGCGAGGATGGTGAGCAGGCCCACCGTCGCCCCTGGGCTCGAGGAGTAGCCGGGGTAGACGATCGAGGCGACACCGATGTATGTCGCGGCGAGGACTGTGAGTCCGGCGATCACCCTCGAGCCGGCCAGAGAGGTAGCTCCGATCAGCGCGCCGATGGCGATGCTGAGCGCCAGCGCGGCCATATCCCCATAGTGTCCGATGACTGCATGGGGCTCTCCCGCCGGTGCAGAGTACTGCTCGACGAGACCCATGATGGCGATGACGACGCCGCCCACGACCAGCGGTGCTGCAAACACCACCGCCCTCAACCGAATCGGCTTCACCGAGCTGGCGTCGCGCCCGGGATGCAGCCACACCATGAACGCCAGAGCGGCTATACCGACCGCCTCGAGCGGGTCGAACATCCCCGAGAAGACGTCCATGAGCGTGTAGATGCACAAGATGATCAGGGCATAGACAGCTGGTGCGAGGCGACGTTCCGGCCGCCAAAACTGGACTGCAACGGATGCCAACAGCAGCCAGGTAACCAAGGAGTGCCCGAGACCATGGAATCGATGTATGGCGTCACCGGGGAAGAACTGCTCGATGGTGGAATCATCCAGCCAGCCGACCACTCCGTAGAAAAGGATCTCCGCCAGTCCGAAGAGCACCAGCGCCAGAGAAATCCCCATGGCGACCCAGAAGCCGATTCTGCGCCCGCGAGAAACCGCGATTGGTGCCGTCTGTACCGTCATGACCTCACCTCCCATTCCAAAGTTGATTCGACCTCTGCTACACTGACTTAAGCTAAACCCAAGTGATTTGAGTGACACTACAACCATCGGATGACGGCGTCAAGAGGCCATACCACTCCCCGCGGCGTGAGGAACAGGCCAAGGCAACCAAGCGCGCGATCATCGACGCGGCGTTGGAATTGTTCATGACCAACGGCTACCAGGAGACACCGGTGAAAGATGTCGCGGAGCGGGCCGCCGTGTCGGAGCAGACCGTCTACAACTCGTTCGGGGACAAGCTCGGTCTCCTGTTGAGTGCCGCCATGGTCTACATGGACCCGGACGAGGACAACCCCGAAACCGAGTTGCTCGATGCGCTACGAGCCGAATCCGATCCGATCGAGCGGATCCGAATGACTGCCCGAAGCTCTCGTGAGACGTGGGAGGGAGGCGCCCTCCAGCTGGAGACGATGGTCTTCGGCACAGACGCCCGGGACCCGAGACTGGTCGAGTTGGAGGAGAAGGGCTTCGCCTACAAGTACCAGAACACCCGCGAGGTCTGCGAGATCCTCTTCCCCGACGAGATCCGCCAAGCCGGGCTGAGCCTCGACGACATCGCAGCCTTCGCCACCGCCGTCGACTCGGCCGCCACCGTCGCCACCCTCCTCAAACTGGGCTGGACCATGAACAAATGGGAAGAGTGGATCGCCGAGCTGCTGGTCCTGTTCCTCGACCCGGCAGTCAAGCCAGCCCTTCCAAAGTTGGAGCCGGCCGAGACGGCTACATGAACGGCGTTGGCGCAAAGCGACCACCCTTGGCAAGAACCACATTGCTGATGGGTGGTGGAGCCGAGGGGATTTGACCCCTGACCCCTCGTTGGGTGTGAGGTGCCTCACGGCCCCGGTCTGCGCACGACTGGCTACTTGTCCAGACTGTTGGCGATCTTCTCCAACGCTGCGGTCTGTCGCCTCGGATTGTCGTCGACGAGATCCCACTCCCGTACTCCGTAGGCCGATGACCGCAGGTCGATTCGATAGGTGTCCGTGATCTTGAACCCCTCTGTTGCCGGGGAGTCGTAGGTCACTCTTGCCTCGTACGCCATTGGAAGATCGCTGTCGAGGCGTTCGGGCCCGCGATCAAGCACGGTGCGGACCGACTTGCCCGGCGGCATAGTTTGTTGGTCCCACACTCTTGTGGACCCAGCGAGGTCTACCGCTGAGTGGGCCGCTTGCAGGGGCGGGGTGAACGTCACAGATGCGTTCTTGGCCACAGTCTGCCCGGGTGTTCTCCAACACAAGATAGATGGCCCTCGTTGGCTTGTCTCCTTCGGCGTGAACCACGACGTAGGCGTGATGCGATGCCTTGCGAAGTTGCCGAGCTTCTCTGATTTGGCCCCGCGCAGCGCAGTAGGCGAGCACGGCGACCGCAGCGAGAACCACGGTGGCCGATGCTGTGAGTGTCTGCATTGTTTCTCTCCTGTGTGGCTGGTCCAGGCGACGATGGCAGGAGTCTCGGACGGATTCCAGGGCTAGCCATCCCCTAGCGCTCCACCCAGGACCGCATGAACCGAAGAAGCCCTCCAGGCTCGAAGCACCTCGCTGGAAATGAGGTGCTTCAGGAGTGGTCCTTGTGGGGCGCCTGTGGAGCGCGAGCACCACAAGAGCGCCATTCGGGCGAGCCGAGCGGCGACCGGAAAACGCCCCGACCAGGAGGTTTAGTGGTTGTGGAGCTGACGGGATTTGAACCCGTGACCCCCTCGTTGCGAAAGATGTGGTCAAACCGCCCTGACCAGGGGAAACGGTTGATATCACGGATCTTGTGGGGCGGCGGTGGCCGAGCTACGTGAGACGTCGCGAGACGTGGTGAGTCGCGCTGAGTGTGCGGCTTCGGCACATGATGGACACTGTGGCTCCGGTAGGTGGGCGACAGTTTGTGGAGGCGGTTCCGGTTCCTAAGCGACAGTGGCTCCGGTACGTGGGTGACACCTCCTGGTTCCATCCTTCTCGCATTTTGCGAGGAGGTCGTGGTCTTGTTGGTGGAGTTGGGTGTTGTGGAGCAGCGGTATCAGGCAGTGTTGGAGGTTCTGGGCGGAGCCACCGTGACGGATGTGGCCCGCCGGTATGGGGTTGCCCGTCAGACGGTTCATGGGTGGCTGCGTCGTTACGCCGACAAGGGGCTGGCTGGCCTGGTCGACAAGAGTTCGAAGCCGGCTTCGTGTCCTCATCAAACCCCTGCTGAGATTGAGGCTCGGATTGTGGAGATGCGGAGGGCTCATCCTGGTTGGGGTCCTCGGACGATTGTCTATCACCTGGAGCGGGAGGGTGTGGTGCCTTTGCCGTCTCGTTCGGCGGTGTATCGGACTCTGATCCGCCACAAGCTCATCGACCCGCAGCAGCGGAAGAGGCGTCGGTCTGATTACAGGTGAGGTCGCTACTCGCCCGTGGGTGGCGACGTTTGCAGGTGTGCCCGTGTGAGGGCTCCAACCTCCCGTGTGCGGTCATACCAGGGCAGATGTCCGCTGTCGGGAGTGAAGGTGATGCTGCCGTTGGGGAAGCTCGCCATGAAATCAACCCACAGCTTCTCTGAACCAATTGGGTCGTCGTCTCCGCAAATCATCAGCGTGGGCGCTTCGATGGCGTCGAGTTCGGTCCTGCTGAGCGTGATCCCGGGTCGGAATCCTTTTTCGGCGATGACGCTGCGTACCAATTCACGTTCGTACCGAGGGGCGCTGGTATGTCGGCTCTCGGCCGCTTTCATGATGATGTACTCGTCCGGGATAATGCCTCGCTCGAGACTCTTTGCATGACCGAGGCCGGCCAACTGCTTACGGAGCATCGATGGCTTCTGTGGGATCCTGATCATGATTCGGCCCAAGGGTGTTCGGAGCAACCGAAGGAACATTGGTGGGATACCACCCTCGGCGGGCAGTCCACCGAGAAGGACGATGTTGCCGACTCGACGGGGGTGGTTGAGAGCTAACCGTAGGGCGTAGAGGTTGCCGATCGAACCTCCGACCAGGTGGGTCCGGTCGATGCCGAGGGATGTGAGCAGCTCATCTTGAAGCTCGGCGACGATCGAGCCGAAATCTCCGGCCGAATAGTCGATGGGGCTGCTCAGAGTCCAACCGGGCCGGTCCATGAGAATGCACCGGAAGGTCGGCACTAGTTCTTTGACGAGTGGAGCGAAGTAGACACCGGAGCCTCCCGTTCCATGAACGAACAGGACGGGCTCTCCGTCCCCGATGTCGTGTATGCGCACCACTCTCTTGTCGTCGAGGTTGACGAGCCTCTCCTCCGGTTGCAGGTCGAAGTGATCCCAGAGGTCTCGTTCGGATCGCCTGAACTCAGCGAACCCGAATGGTTCTGTGGTCTTCGTGCTTGCTGTTGCCATCGCCATCTCCCGTGCCGACCTAGACAAGCCGACTATGCCGCATCGGGCCTTCGGCTTGAAGTACAAATTTTGTATTGACCGCGGTCCCAATGGCCGACAGACTCATCGGCGGTGAGAAGCTACGGCCAATACTGTCCCATCGCGAGAGCGTCGGAGATCCTGGCCGAACGCTGGACACCAATCATCCTCCGGGACATCCTCAACGGCGTTAACACGTTCTCCCAGCTGGCCGACGGCGCGCCCGGTCTGTCACGCACCCTCCTCTCCAGCCGCCTCAACGAGTTGGATCGCGCAGGGGTGATAACCATCGAACCCAACCCGGACGGCCGCGGACACATCTACACGCCCACCGAAGCCGGCCGCGACCTGAGCCAAGTCATGGTGGCTTTAGGAACCTGGGGTGAAAGGTGGATAGAACTCGCCCCAGAACACCTCGACCCCGGTGTCGTCCTCGAATCCTGGGTGCGGTTCTACCTCGACCACGACCGACTACCCGATCGCCGCGTTGTGGTGCGTTTCGAGTTCCCCGACATACCCGTCAAGGGCAACGAACTTTGGTGCATCTTCAACGGCACCGAATCAGAAGTATGCAGAACCCACCCAGGATTCACCGAAGACCTCGTCGCAATCATCGAGTCAAGAGCACTCTCCGAATGGCATCTCGGACACATCAATTGGACCGACGCCATCAAAGACCACCGCATCCGAGTAAAAGGACCCCCAACGCTGGCTGAGGCACTCCCCACCTGGAACAACCGAAGCCACTGGGCACATCTCGACGTCGGACCACGGAGCGGAACAGTCTCACGCCCATAGTCAGCAGTGCCGCGCTCCTACACACCCAACTGGTGGATAGAGAAGGATCTCGGTGTCGCGAGCATCGTCGGCATCTGCCGGGTTTCGCTCGCCCAGAATTGTTGATCGGCGTTACCTGAGCCTGGAATCCTGTGATCGGGACAACGCTTGTTCGTTTGGGGTTGAGAACGGCCCTTGAAAACGGCCCTCATGAGAGTGACTTTGCGAATCTCCGGAAGGCAGAGGACGCCTGACTGGTCAGAGGGTCCGAGTGGCCGAAAGTGGCCGTTTCGAAATCCAGCTCTGCTAGGTGGCGCAGGCTGCCGTCAATCAGGGGTGTTGAACGGTTGAAGTAGCCACGGATCAGTTCTCCTCTCTTGGTGGCCCTGGCGGCGTCACCGACGAACAGGACACCTCCGTCACGGTCCAGAAGGTATGACGTGTGACCTGGTGTATGTCCCGGAGTGTTAATGGCACGAAGGTCGCCGGGGAGTAGATCTCCGCTGGTTTCAGAGACGAAATGATCCACATCTGTTGGTAGCGGGCCTGGCATCGCTGCCATCAGCCACGCAAGCGGCTTGACGTAGAACGGAGTCGGCGAGGCCGGCGGCTTTTGGACGCCTTGGATCGCCGGTGCATCCGCCTTTGTTGCGTAAAGCCGTGCGTTGGAGTGGGCTTTGACCGCTGAGGCACCTCCCGAGTGGTCAGCATGGGAGTGGGTGATCAGAATTGCTCCGACATCCTCCAACGAACGGCCAATCTTGTTCAAGCCCGCTGTGATCAGATCCACCTTCTTCGGTAGCAGTGTGTCCACCAGGGTGACTCCTTCGTCACCGTCGATGATGAACGAGTTCACGAACCGGGGTCCGATCTGGTAGACGCCGGAGGCAACCGTTTCAACGACCATGAAATCCGCCTACGAGGTCAAGGAGACTGGGTCGAGGCCTGAGGGTGTCTTGGGTCGAGCGACCGAATGGTTATTGCCGGCCGGATCGGAGAACCAGGCCATATCGCGGTCTGGCCCTCGGACTATCCCCTTGTCGTCTGCGCCGAATTGATCGTATCGAAGGAAGCGAACACCACGTGAAGTGAGTTGGGAAACAACGTCGTCGATGTTTTCAACAACGAAGTTGAGAAGGGTGAACGACGCGGGGATGTGGTCTGGCTTCGGGTAGACCAATACGTTGCTGTCTCCCTTTAGATGGAGCCACAGAACGGCGTAATCCTCGTCTCCAGACTCGAGTGTCGTTTTGAGGCCAAGTTTCTGCTCGTAGAAG
Source organism: Acidimicrobiia bacterium (assembly GCA_036374335.1). GTDB lineage: Bacteria > Actinomycetota > Acidimicrobiia > Spongiisociales > ZC4RG35 > JANQRA01. The sequence continues at coordinate 3,829 of DASUUC010000056.1, read as the reverse complement.
TCTTGTGCTTCCCGCACGTCATCAACGGCGAAACTGAATACGACTCCCGTGTTTTCGAACATGACAACCCCCGCAACTGTTAGGCCGAGATTCTGCTTCTTGAGACCGCCACAACCGGGTGATGGCGTTCTCCTTAACGAAGGTACCGGCGATAATCCGAGCTGTCGTCGGGGAAACACTCCAAATCTCGGTCGAACCCAATTCAGTAGTTATACCGAGAAGTGTTTACGTCAGCTCATGTCGGTGGGCGTAGGCGGTGGCTGCGGCGCGATTCGTGACGCCGAGCTTGGTGAAAAGGTTGCTGACGTGGCTGTCCACGGTTCTCACCGACACGACGAGTTGGTCAGCTATCTCTCTGTTGGTCAATCCTTTAGCCACCAGGCTTAGAACCTCGAGCTCCCGGCTGGTGAGGCCATGGGTTTGCGCAGACTCCCTCTTGATGAGCTGTTGTGCGTCTAATAGATCTCGTTCAGCACCCAGCTGAGCGAAGATCCGGACTGCGGCCTCGCCCTCGAGAACCATGGTGTCCTCGTCGCCGAGCATCTGACAGCTCCGTGCCACGAGCGTCCGTGCACGCCCCTCCTCGTAGGGGAAGTCGAGATGACGCCAAACTCGACACGCCTCACGCAGATGGTCCAATGCTGACATTGCGTCGCTCTCGGCCAACCGCAGTCTCCCCTCGGCCTGTCGCACGGTCGCTTCCAAGAAGGGACTGTCACGGTTACTGGCTATCTCTGTGAGGTCCCGGACCGCGCTCTCAGCCCCGTCCAGATCCCCAGCCTCAACTAATATCTCAACCTGTGCAGCCAGCAGCCTGGCCCTCTCGAGTGGTTGGCTCGACTCTGCGACGGCTCGCGCCATCGAGGCCACCGCAGCATCGGTATCACCCTCAAGCAGGCGGAGTAGTGCCAACCCCGGCTGTGGATCACGCCCTGTCTGGCCGGCACGCCGGAAAGCATCCTCCGCTTCACCCAATTCGCCGCGAAGCCGCAGAACCTCTCCCTGTTCGTACAGAGCGTCCGCCAACGCGGCGTGGTCGAGATCGCTGACCACCGGGTCGCTGGCTCTCGTAGCCAGCTCCAAAGTCTTTGTCCACCTCCCGTGAAACCGGTTGAGGGTCGACTCATGAGCAAGTGAGCGGGCCCTGAACCGAACCATTCCCTGCTGAAGTCCACACCAATCGGCGAGATCTCGAACGAAGCGATCGAATCGAACAAGGTCCCACTGCTCCTCGGCAGCTTTCACCGCCGCAGTCAGGACTATTCCCGCGATAGGAGCGGACACCTCACCACCGACCGCTACCGACACCGACCCCTCCAACACCGACATGCCATCTTGTTCACGTCCGGATCTGATCAGGGCACGTCCAAGAACCATTCCCGCCAGTGCAATCAATTCCGGATCGCCAAAACGACGTCCTATTCCGACCGCCTGTTCTGCCACTCTCACAGACTCTTCGAGTGCTTCTAGGTCGTTTCCCGCCGCTAGATGCTCGAACGCCACCGGGACCAAGAGATAGCCATGCTCAACACATTCCTCCTCGCCGTCGAGCAGCGCCGAAGCTTGAGCTACCCAAGCTGAGCAACTGCTGAGCGAGGCGGGCAGACACCCAGATGCCTGTGCGATCTCGGCGGTGTCGAGCTTGTCGAGTCCGATCCTCACCGCATGAACCGCTGCCCGGCGTCTTTCTCCACTGTTGAGCCGAATCTGATAAGCCCGCATCGACGCCTGGCGAGACACGTCCCCATCTCCAGTGAGAAAGGCGGCAGTCGACAGAAGTTCCAGATCCTCAGCTCCCAGGACCACTTCCCGGTCGAGTCGGCTCAGAATCTCGTACGCATCGTGCCATCTGCACTCATCGGCCGCATCGCGAGCACCTTCGAGCACGCCCACACGGGCGCCAACAGCCATGACCAAACCCTATCGCGGCGGGTCCACTCGCGACCACCGAAGACTTGCGCAAGGCACGCCTGAACCAAGCTACGAAGACGGCCCTTCAGTAAGCCCTGAAGAAGGAGTGCTAGTCCTCGCTGAGAACTGCGCATAACGCGCGCCGCACCGGCCCGAAAACGACCAACTTGACAGCGCGAGAACCGGCAAAATGCGCTATTCGGGGAACTCTCGATCGCTCCTCGACGTGCCCGAGTGAGCCCGCGTGAGGTGTAGTGAGAAAGCACCTCGCAGAAAACGAGGGGGTCACGACGTCGGTCTTGTGGGGCGTCTGTGGAGCGCCACGATCAAGTCGCGCCGAAACGAGAGACTGGTTCCGAATCAGAAAATCGCCCTGACCAGGGGGTTTCGTGGAGCTGGGGGATTTGAACCCCCGACCCCTCGTTGCGAAAGATGCGGCCAAAACGCTGTGACCAGGGGAAACGGCACCAATCATCGCGTTTGTGGGGTGGCTGTGGGGCGAGCGACGTGAGAAAGCGTGAGACAGCGTGAGTCGATGTGAACTCGACTCAGACGACATACTTCCAAGACCCGGAGTCAGTGGCCTAAGACACGACCTGCCGCCGAGGGTGGGGGCGAATCCGGCGGACCTCATCGCCCTCGTCTTGCTGCGCGTGGTAGAGGTCCCATCGCATCTGGCCGTTCATCCAGAAGCCACTTGACGTGCCGAAGTACCGCGAAAGCCTCAGGGCGGTGCTCGGCGTCACTCCGCGACGCCCATTGACGATCTCATTGACCCTCTGATAGGGCACGCCGATGGCGTCGGCCAACTCCCGCTGACTTATCCCCAGCGGTTGAAGGAACTCTTTGAGCAGCATCTCCCCTGGATGGGTAGGGGTTCGGTTGGTTGGCACGCGGACCATGTCTCACCTCAGTGATAGTCGACTACTTCAACGTCGACCGGACCCGAATCCGTCCAACGGAAACAGATCCGATACTGGTCATTGATCCTGATGCTGTGCTGACCGCGACGATCTCCCCGAAGCGCCTCTAGACGGTTCCCGGGAGGTATCCGCAGGTCGTCAAGGATCTCGGCCTGGTCGATAGAGTCGAGTTTCCTCGCGGCCACCTTCCAAAGAGACCGCGGCAACCTCTGACGGGCACCCTTGGTGTTCCGACCATCAAAAAGGTCTTCGGTCGCCTGATCACCGAAGCTTCAGATCACAGCTACATGATAGCACGGCTATTATGCTATTACAGCCTTTGTTCGTCCTGGACCTGGCGATTCGGATCCAGGGTTCGAAAGAGTGGCGTCGCTTTCTCGTGTATCGGCCGATGAGAAGATGGCGTCGCGGGTGACAAGGCGTGCGTGGATCCGGCAGATCACTCTGGTGCCGGACTCCCCCTGCGCCGCTGGGGAGACGTGACGCTGATGAGCGGAACGGGGGGTGTACTTGCGGGTCATTGCATTGAGATGCTCGACGGCGCTTCGGTCCGCTGAGCCCTCGACTTTCTCATTTGCTCCACCAACCCTTCAAGAATTTGTCACGAGCTTTCATGGCGTGAATAACCGCCGCCCCGTCTTCATCGATGACAACTCCAACCTCAAGAGGCTCGGCATTGCGACGGCCCGATGAACATCGTCACGCGGGATCGTCGGTTTCAAAGGCTCGCAAGTGGTGTCGTAGTGCGTGGAGCATGTCTTCATCCGTGACACCGTGCTTGCGTGCTCTCGCATCGATGTCCACGACTTCACGATATCGACAAAGACCTACTCCGTCAACAAATGTTGACGGAATAGCCGGCTAACCCTTTTGCTCCGAGCCGCCGACAAGCATCTCGATCACTGGTAGGGCGTCAGGATTCTCAGATGTCATGATCAGGCGCACTCCGCGGTCGGTGTGTGCGGCATCGATGTTGAGGAATCCACAACATGCAG
>DASUUC010000055.1:0-35103 GCA_036374335.1 Acidimicrobiia bacterium | reverse complement strand
GCCGCTATTCCACCCTGATCAAACGGCTCTTCGATTCAGCCACCCCGGGCCAGCCCCAACCCTACGCAGCATCACCTACCTCGACCCGCTCGAGGTAGCCCAACGCGCCGAAAACACCCCTTGACAAACAAACAGGCATCGATATGCGCTAACTAGCTCCGAGGGCGTTACTTGCCCAGAACTGTTGATCTCGGATGGTTTGGGATGGAGCTGAGAGTTCTGGCTTGTTGATTTGGACTACCCAGGAAACGACGGGTTGTCCTTGTCGCCTCCGTAGTCCGGGTCCCTGCCTGTCATCAACTGCGGGCCGGTTTCTTGCGTGCGGCGAAGACGATTCCCCCGAGTACTGCGACAGCAAAAATCCCGTGACGAGAGCCTTCATGATTTCCAGGATTGCTCCGGACCACCATGAACCACCGGGGGTAGGGTTGAACCGCTTGGCGATAAGCCGCCTACACCCTGGTACGGAAGGAGGAGCCATGGACCAGTCGAGGGAGCGTTACTACCGAGGCTTGTTCCTTGTGGCAGCGGTCTACGACGGAGTGCTCGGGATCACGTTCACTTTCTTCTACCAGCCGGCCTTCGACATGCTCGAGGTCACACCGCCGGAGGGCGGCTACATACCGCTGCTGGGAAGCTTCCTGTTCGTCATCGGCGTCGCCTACTACCTGATCTGGAGAGGTGATCTGGCCCGAAACCGGGACATGATCTTCGTGGGTACCCTCTACAAGCTCGTCTACGCCTCGGTGGCTTTGACTTTCTGGGCCATGGGAGACGTCCCTCACGTTGCCTTCGCTGCCGTGTTCGGCATCGCCGATGTCATCTTCTTCGTGTTGATGTTGGAGTGTTGGCTGTACCTGGGTCGAACTCAGCCGGCGGGTGTCCAAGCGACCACCTGAGGTTCCACTCGCGGCCCGCCCCGGACTCAGAGATAGAAGCCCAGCGCTACCAGGACGAGACCAGCAACGATCATCAGCACATGGGCGCCGATCAGCGCCCATCGCCCTGATGCGAACGGGGCGTCGAGAGAAGCCGGCACAGGGAGCCACCGGAACCAAAACCACCCGCCAAGAAAACCCCCGAACAGGATGCCAGCGGTGACCAGAAGCCAACCGGAAACAATCTGCGAATCGGTCGGCAGCGCAGTGAGACACAAGGCACCGAGACCCAGGGTGATCAGAGTCGAAGGAAGGAAGACCCATGGCCGGATCTCGGGACGGCGAATACTGGTCCAGAGCACGGTCGGCATCAGAATCCACCCCGCAAAAAGGGCTCCGTCGATGATCACGTTGTGGGGTTCGGTTGTGCGCATCGCCAGCAGCCAGATGATCCCCAGGACAATCGAGCTGACACCGGAGAGGCGACGCACACGTGGCAGGAACGAGGGGTCGTCCGACATCTCGATGTGACTCCGCGCCAACAGTGTGACCCTCAAGCCAGGGTCTCCTTGGACTTAGGAGCGCGAGCTGCCCGCCTCCCATCGCGCCATTGGTCCATGAATCCCTCACGTCGACGGCGCGTGGCGTCCTCGGAGTAGAGACGCCTGCCCAGTTCGATCAACCCGCGCTCCAGCTCCTCGGCTGTCATCCCTGTCGGCCGGTAGGTCACGTCGAACAGCGTGCACTTCTCCCACGCCCCTTCTTCGAGGAGCCTGCCTTCGCCGCGCAAACGTTGATACAGGGGCGTACCCGGGAATGGAGTCTGGACGGTGATCTGAACATCGAACGGGTTGGTCTCCTCGACGAATGACTCAACGGACTCGAAGATCTCAGGGCCGTCGCCGTCCAGCCCAAGAATAAAGCAAGCGTTGACAGCCACCCCGTACGCTTGGATCCGCCGGATTGCTTCTCGATAGCCCTCCATCCGTTGCAGCTTCCAGTTGCGTTTGAGCTCGACACCATCGAGGCCAGCAACACTGGGGCTCTCCAATCCAATCAAGACCTCCGCGCACCCCGCCTCTCGGAGCATCCCCAAGAGTCCAGGATCGTCGGCGACGGAGATGTCGGTCTCGGTGAACCAGCGGACACCTTCGCCGGCCATGGCCTCCACCAGCTCCCGTGAGCGTCGCTTGTTGACAAAGGAATTGTCGTCGGCGAACTCAATGTACGGCCGTGGCCACAAAGCCTTGACCGCACGGACCTCTTCAATGACCTTGGCTACTGGTTTCATCTTGTAGCGGGGAGTCAGCAGGATCGAGCTGGCGCAGAACTCGCATCGCCAGGGACAACCCCGGTTGGTCTGAACGGTTATCCGGTTGTAATGGTCGGTGTCGAGGAGGTCGAACCGCGGTATTGGTGCGTCGGCGAGGTCGTACTCGCAACCCCTGGCGTCGTAGGTGGCGTCGGCCCGTCCCATCTCGACTTCCTCGAGGAGCCGCGGCCAAACCCCTTCCCCCTCTCCGATCACGATGATGTCGGAGTACTGACGAGCCTCCTCCGGGCAAGACGTGACATGCAGGCCACCCATGACCGTGGTAACACCTCTTCGGCGGTAGTGGCCGGCCACCTGATAGGCCTCGTTCACCTGAGCGGTGAAAGTGGAGATGGCGACCAGATCCGCCTCCGGCAGCCCGTCAACCTCGTCAAAATCTGCGATCTCGTGATACGACACTGTGTGCCGTTCGGGAGTCAATCCCGCCAACGTAAGCAGCGAGAGACTGGGCAGTGAGGCAATGGCGCGACCCCGCTCCACGAATCCAGGGAGCGTCATTCCCATCTCGGTCAACTCCGGGTTATAAGCGCGGATGCCGCTCATGGCGATCAAGGCGATGTCCATTGGTCCCCCAGTTCACTGGTCCTCGAGCTTTGACAAAAGTTGTCCCACGCACGTCCAGTGGGCGGGTCGTCCTGTTTACAGACTGGATGCTGCCAGACGAGAAGAGCTTACGGAATCAGGGGTTACCCCCATCCGTGGAGCGCACCGTTCCAGCCTGCCTCTGGCGAGCCCGGCGAATGAACGAAGAAGTGGTTCGACACTCACTATGCCGCTCTCCGACACCAGGCGACCAACCGGGCCGTCGCCTGGAACTCAACCCGAGCACGAGGTGGAGTTACCGGCACCTCGTGAAATGCTCGTTATCCGCACAAGATTGTTGATCTGGTGCATTGTTCTCCACAGTCTGTGATATCAAGCTAACTTGACGCACATGGATCCGGTGATTGTGGCGAGTGCCCGCAAACACGGGATCTCCGATGATGACATGCTGCACGCCTACAGACCCGATGCGAGTGTTCGAGCTGGATGACCTCGTCATGCTGCTTGGCGGAGACGAATCAGGACGCATGCTCGAGATCGGCGTCGCCGCCGCCGAAGGCATCGAGTTCATCGTCCATGCAATGCCCGCCCGCGACAAGTTCCTGAGGTGACACCAACGCCCCGCTCGATCCAAGAGATACTCAACCAAGCCGACGAACTAGCCAAACGGTTCGAGGACTATGAGCCAGGTGAGGGCGACCAGGTGCCGGTCGAGGAGTATCTTCTGCGACGTGCTGCTCTGGCCCGGGCTCGCAGCGAACGTGAAGTGGTCGACGCGGTCAGCGCGGCACGATCCTCAGGCATCTCGTGGAACAAAATCGGTGAAATCCTCGGTACATCGGCCCAAGCCGCGCAACAGCGATACGGCGCTGTTGTAGAGCAGAACCAGTACGGCTCCGACCCCAACCTTGCAACCGCACGCCTACGTGATGCCAATCCCTAGCGGTCGGCGCAGCGCTTGTTATCCGCTCATATCGTTGATTTCCGGATGGGCCCACGTCAAGAGTCGATAGTTCTTGCGTCCGTAACTGAAACATGTAGACCACCGAACATACGAGCCGCTGAGCGCGGCACGGGGATAGCCCCCCGCGCTGCGGTGTGGGGTGCGGCTCAGGGGTCGGGTCCGGTAACGGTCCAGATGTCGTCGGCGCAGAGCTGGTCTGGCTGTCGTGCATATAGGTCACCGTCCGGTGTCCGTACGACAAGCTGCGGCCCCGTTGGAGTTGGCTGGCAATCAAAGACCTGTTCGCTGTATTTCTCACCCGGCTCAAGAGTTTCGAGCTCCAGTTCGTTTCCACTGAAGCTGATTGACACCACAACCAGGGTCTGGTCCGTTCCGTTGACGATGTCGGAGAATCGCTGTTCCCCCCACAGCTGATAGGTGAACCCTGAGACGACCCCGGCATAAATCACCAAGGAGAGCGCAATTATCCCGAGAAGGATCAATACGCGTAGCCAAACGGGATTTCCTGGGCGACGATGCTCAAGGTGCTGTCCGTTGTGGCCGAGCGAGAGGGCTGCATGCTTCAGACCACGGGTCAGATAAACGAAATCGTCGCCGAGGCCACTTGAAGTCGGTATCGAGGCGAGCGCGCTGCCGGCATGCGCGGCTCCCGGTTTGCGCGATGTCGAGCGCCATCGACATGAGAGGGATGCGCCGGTTCATGAACGCGATCAAGCCGACAGCGGGGCACCGTGACCGCCCGGGGTTCTGCAAGAGGTTCCCGTGTGTGTCGGTGCGCGTGGCCGGGTGGAGACGAGCAGACGCAGTGGCCTATCGAAATAGCAGCGTTTTCGTCCGATGGCACGCCGCCTATGGTCGTCGCAGCCGAACTCCGATGGGACCGACAAGTTCGGAGCACTGAACTCCTCGGAGAACCGTCGGGCCCGCAATCCCGCACGATTCGGTCAGGGTTGGGCTCGAAACCGAACAGGAATCAAGAAGCGATTCCATCGGGTCAGCCCTAGCGTGTCACAGCAGACACCGTTCGTCCCGACCCAAGAAAGAAGAGAGGAGTGACCATGCCGACGGAGGACAAGACCGAATCCGATGGATTCAGCGCCGAGGAGCGCGCCGCCATGAAACAGCGCGCCGCCGAGCTGCGCGCGGAGGGGAAGAAGGGGGCCAAGATGGCCGATGCCCTCCAGGCGGCGCTCGACAGCATCGCCGCGATGGCCCCACAGGACCGCGCACTCGCCGAGCGCGTGCATGCCACAGTGACCTCCACCGCTCCGGAGTTGTCGCCAAAAACCTGGTACGGCATGCCGGCCTACGCGAACGAGGCCGGCAAGGTCGTCGTCTTCTTCAAGGACGCCGGCAAGTTCAAGTCCCGCTACGCGACGCTCGGGTTCGAGGAGGCCGCCAACCTCGACGACGGTCCAATGTGGCCGACGTCGTACGCCCTCAAAGATTGGACCCCAGCGGTCCAGAAGAAGGTCGTCGCCCTGGTGAAGGCCGCCGCCTCGTAGCGGGTGGCGCCCACGATGTCGAGCTGGTGACCCTAAAGACCCTCGAGGAGACGCCAGTGACGCGACGCCCTGCTCGACCCGGCTGATCAGTCGCATCATTACCCGCCCGAAACACGCCCTATGCTCGTCCTGGGGCCGGTTAGAGGACGATTCAGTCCGGGTGCTGACGGCCTGAAGACCCTGATAGCCCTTGACGATTTTGATGGTCAGGGACGGCGCCCTGCCGTCGACCTCCGGTCTTTCAGACCGCCGCTCGCAACCGATGGCCGCGGTGTGTGCGATCTTGTGTCACCGACCCTGACACAAGACGTCACAGACGAAATGAGCAACAGGCCGGCCACCAACGCCGGGCACCGCACGGACACCGCTCTACACGTACGAGCGGGACCCGGGAGCAGTGCACGCGTGGACGTTTGGCTGCAGTAGGTGAACCATTTGACGCCGAGGTCGGTACACAGGTGTTGGCGGCGCTGGCTGGTCCCGGGCTGGCCCCACGCCCGAGGCATCCTGGCTCCGAACTGGTGCCCATCGGCTGCGACCATGCAGATCGAAGAGCCAACAAATGGAACCGGGTCACGTGGGGCTGAAGCGATCTTCCTCACCGGGGATCGCTACCGGTGTCCTCGATCTGAGACCGGTCGGACTGCCCAGAGACGCACCGACTCTGATAGTCCTTTGAGGTTGACTGGACCGATCTCGTCGAGGGTTAGATCCGGGGACAGGGAAGCCTCGACAACGGCCTGGCTGACGAGAACCTCGCCCGGTCTGGCGTAGTCGGCGATACGTGCGGCGATGTTGACAGTGTTTCCGTAGTAGTCGCCGTTTTGGAAGAGAACGGGTCCTGCGTGGATTCCGACGTGAGCGGGGGGTAATTCGACTCGTTGTGCGGCCTCCACCATATCCAGGGCCGCTGTTACGGCAGGTCCAGCCGAAGGGAAGTAGAACATCATTCCGTCACCGAGCGACTTGACGCGTTGGCCATCATGCTGGATGGATATCCGTTGGACCAGTTGGTCGAGACGCTCCGCCGTGGCGGCCGCCGCCTCGTCGCCAGCCTCCTCGGTGAGACGGGTGTAGCCGCTGATATCCAGGAAGCAGATGGCCGGCAGGACCTCCAGCCGGCTGTGCAGCCCGGCCGCTTCTAGTTCCCGTTCGACTCCTTCAATGATGCTCTTGGTCCAAGTGTGTGCCTGATGGCTGTGATACATGGCGACGAGCGCCTGGTCGCTCAGGGCAGCTAGTTGGGGGGTGAACCCGTCTGCCAGTTCGAGCAGCGCAGCCGTGTCGAGCCCATCACCGAGACTCGGCGTGAGTTCGCTGTGCCACAGACTCGCCTCGCTTTCGACGATGCGTCGCAGACTGTCTCCGTAGACTCGTAGTAGGCGTGCAACGCTTCTCGGTCGGGCTCCCGTGGAGAGCTGGAGCTCGAGGAGGGGAACAACCAGTAGCTCGTTTTCTCGTATCCGATCGAAGGGTTGGGGTGCCGCTGACCCGCTCGCCTCTCGTACCGCCATGAGTGCCTCGATGTCGATGCCGGTTTCTTCACTGAGACCGGCGAATGTCACGTCGCTCAGCGACCCGAGACGCTCATATGCCGGAGTGTCCACGAAGGCAAGCGACAGCTGACCATTCACCACGGCGCGGCCGATACCCTCTAGGGAAACGCCTGCCCGTCTCAGCGCCTGCATGATCGCGATTCGTCGCGCATCGCCGGGATCGAACTGTTCGCCCCTCTCGGGTTGAAGGATGCCCAGCTCGACGAGGCGGTCCACAAACTCGTGGTCCACGCCCGCTCGGTCGGCGAGTTCATGTCTCGAGCTGTAGATGGCTTCAGCCATGGCTCATACTCGCAGTGGGGACGGTGGCGGTCGGCAGACGGCGTCCGATCAGATCCTGCAATGCGTCGTAGGCGGCGTACTTGTACACCTCGCTCCTGGTGGGAACGTTGAAAGTCGTCTGAACGAAGTGGTCGATAGTGGCGTCACAGTGCATGGCGGCCTGTCCAATATGGACTAACTCTGCGGCCCCCTCTCCCACAACATGGACACCGACCAGCCGGCGGTCATCTCTGCGGACCAATAGCTTGAGAAATCCCCGGGTGGTGGCCGCGAGTTGGCTGCGGGGGTTGTCGATGAAGCGTGCACGGCCCACCGCGTAGTTGATTTCTTCTTCCTCTGCCTCCTCCTCGGTCATGCCCACCATCGCCACTTCGGGGGTGGTGTAAACGGCCGAAGGGGGCAACCAGTCCAGCGTCAGGTCGAAGGGGACCTCGAACGCGTGGCAGGCGGCGATCCGTCCCTGTTCGGCCGAGATCGAAGCGAGCGGCGCACCGGTGACGTCGCCGGCCGCGTAGACGCGTTCGGCAGTGGTTCGGAAATGCTCGTCCACAACGATTCGACCTCGCTCGTCCACCTCTACCCCCGACTCCGCCAGTCGCAGACCTTTAACGTTGCCGACCCGGCCCCCGGCAAACAGAACTTTGTGCGGTTCTACCACTTCGCCCGAGGCGGCGGTGACCACCACAGACCCACGCCTGCGTGCGATCTGTGCTTTGGGCCAGCCAAGGAGGAGGTCCATCCCTATCTCCACGAAGGCTTCTTCCAAGCCGGCTGATACTTCGGCGTCAAAGTGACGGAGAATTCTAAGGTTCGTGTCGATGAGGCTGACCTTCACGCCCAATGAGGCGAAGATCGAGGCGTATTCACATCCAACGGGACCCGCGCCGACGACCGCCAGGCTTTTTGGGCTCGCGTCGAGGTCGAGAATCGTGTCCGAGTCATGCACGTCAGGATCATCGAAGGGGATGCCCGGTGGATGGAATGGGCGCGATCCCGTTGCGATGAGAACCACTTCTCCTTTGAGGGCCTGGTGTCGGCCGCCTGCCTGCCTGAGGGTCACTGTCCGATCCGGCTGCAGGCTGGCTTCACCAATGAGCAACTCGATTCCATGCCGGGAGAGATTCCGGCGCACCGACCCGCCTACGACTGTTGAGACCTCGGCGGCGCGGGTTCGGATGCGTTCGAGTGCTAATTCGGAGTTCAAGGCGAGACCAACTCCGTAGACGTCGCGGCTTCTGTGATCGTTTAGGTATAGGGCGGCCTCGCGTAGCGTCTTGCTGGGTATGCCCCCGGTGTTGACGGGTGCTCCACCGGGACGCCGATTGCGTTCGACCATGGCGACCCGTTTGCCGAAGTATGCGGCCAGAGCCGCAGCTTTCTCGCCTGCAGGGCCGGACCCGATTACAACTAGGTCATACACGTCTATCACGACTTTCGTGTGCTGCTTGGTGAGGAAAGTAAGGGGCTGCGGCTCGGTTCGACATCACCCCTTGGTGGACTCTCCGGGTGGAATGCTGCTATCCGCCTTCAGTTGAGATGCCCCTGCGGGCGTTGGCCCGTCAGCCCTCAACAGCGTCGGATCGACCAAGCAGAGACGCACGATTCAACACTCGGATGGGTCTTGTCTGTTAGTGCCGGATAGGCATTTGAGCCGGAGCGCAGCGAGGTTCAAGGATGTCGGACGGACGGATTCCACCGTCAGCTTCCACATTTGGGTGACGACTTGCGGAGGCTTTTCGCCGTACGTTCGGCGCCAATGCTCGCGTCGAGCAGCGGATGACGGCAGTTCAAGAGGAAGGAGTGAATATGTCGCAGACCATGATGTTCGTTACCCACCACAAGGTGAAGGATGGCGTTTCGGGAGACCTTCAAGAGTTGAGCCGGCAGTTCGTGGATTTCGTCGCCGACAACGAGCCTCGCACCATTGGTGCGCAGGTGTTCGTCGACGATGACCGGAACGAGCTGACCTATCTGCAAATCCAGCCCGACTCAGAGGCGATGGACTACCACTGGGTCCAGCTCCAGCAGGGCGGCAGCGAGACTCTCGCTGCAGCATTGGAGGGGGCCGAGACGACCAGTGTCGAAATCTATGGAGAGCCAGGACCGGTACTCACCGAAAGCCTGAAGGCGCTCGCCGAGCGCGGGGTCGAGGTAAAGGTCCTCCGGCGGAATCTCGAGGGATTCCTACGTCCCCAGATCGCCTGAGATAGGCCGTCTGGGTGGTATCCACCGATGCGCCAACGACCGATGAGTTCGGCACCTGTCATCCGGTGAAACCGACAAGGTTCCGCACTCCGCAGCGAAAGGCTCAAACCATGGAAACAGATGAACACGCGCCCCGGCCAACACTGACCGAGTCCGTAGAGATGACACCAGCCAGAGTCCTAGCGGCCGGCCTCAAGCCGATCATGCTCAGTGTGATCAGGCGGACGCAGGTGCACTGACCAGTATGAGCCGCGAGATGCCGAAGGACGAAGGAGGCGGGTCTGTGTCAAGCCCAGTCATGAGACTTTTTCTGCTCCTCTTCGCCCTCTCTGCTCCTTTGTGGTTGATCGGTGCGGTGACTCGCGTGGAGCTGCGGCCCGGTATCCCCGTCACCGTGATCGCACTGCCGTTTCTACCGGTGATCGCAGCTCTCATTCTCACGAGTCGGCAGCATGGACGGGCTGGCGTGAAGGCGCTTCTCGCCCGCTCGTTCGATTTTCACAGGATGCGCCATCCCGGTTGGTATATACCGGCCGTCATGCTCAAGCCGGCGATCGTCGTCGTGGCGTACATCTTGCTCCGTCTTCAGGGTTGGCCCGTCCCGCTCTACGACTTCTCGTTCGTGACGCTCCTGGGCATGGTGGCGTTGTTCTTCGCGTGGGCTCTCGGCGAGGAGTTGGCCTGGTCTGGGTACGTCATCGACCCAATGCAGCACCGGCTAGACGCTCTGCGAGGAGGTGTCCTGTTGGGGGTGGTGTGGGCGGTGTGGCATCTACCTACCTTGATCCAGGGAGGCAGGACCGCGGCTTGGATCGCCTGGTGGGCTCTTGGCACGATTGCGACGCGTGTCATTCTGGTCTGGTTGTACAACAACACCGGAAAGAGCGTGTTCGCCGCGTCCATCTATCACACGATGGACAACCTGGCAGTAGTGGGCGTGGCGAGCTTTACCTCTCTCGCGGCCGAGCGCTACCTCGGATTGCTGACAGCCGCCGTTGCTGGGATTTTGATCTTGGGGTGGGGCAGCCGGACACTCGCCACCTATCGAGGACTCAGGGCCATTGACCGTGTCGAACGGGCTTCAGTCGCTGGGCCAGGCAGCAAGAGGCTATGAGTCATGACTGAGTTGGAGATCCTGTATCACGTTCGCCGCCTCACACGAGAGCTGAGGAGTACCTACGCGCTATTACCGATGATCAAACTGAGCCATCATGTCCGTTATGGCTCATAACGTGCTGAACCTCTTACCTCCAGGCCGAGTCATTGATGAAAGTGGACACCGAGGACTCCTATCCGGCGATTCGAGGAGATGGGGTTTCGGACAAGAACCTTGGCCCGTAGGTAGAGATTGTCGGTGGTGCCCATAGTGACTCACGCAGACAGGACGCGGTTAGGGCACCAGACCCAACTCGCGGCCCCGCGCGGCCGCTTCGGTGCGATTGGAAGCGCCCAGTTTGTCGAGAATGTGAGTCACGTGTTTTTTCACGGTCTCGACACCGATATAGAGGTCTTCGGCGATCTGTCGATTCGTGGCCCCGTATACGAGGAGGCTCAACACCTCCAGCTCGCGGGAAGTCAACGGAATCATGAGATGGCGATCACTCGAAAGCTCTGTTTTCAGGTCGAAGCCTCGGTCGGCGGATTGGGAAATCTGCCCGAGATAGGCGGGATCGATTTGTGCCTCGGGATCGGCCGTATCTCCCCTGGCGGCCACAAGCCGTCCGAACAATTCCCACATGGCGGGGCCCTCGTCGGCGAAGACGCGTACGTATCCTCCCGGCTGTGACAAGACGAGGGCCTGGCGCAGGAGATCGAGAGCGCGGTCTTTCTCTCCCCACGAATTCCACGCCAATGATTGAAGCGCCAGGATCTCGATCAGGCTCCCAACCCTTTTCTGGAGCTCAGCTGCCTGGTAGCACTTGTCCAACAAGCTCAATGCTTCTTCAGGTCGATTCGTGGCGATGAGAAGGCGAGCCAAAACGAGATACTCCGCTTCGCGTGGATAAGAAGGTTCGTCTTCAGGGCGTAACGAGTTGTCTTGTGTCCAGCGGGTGACGCTCGAGACGTCACCGAGAGCCAGTAGGAGTCGGGCCCGCTGGGCCGGGACCGGATTGAGAAGGCTGACAACCTGTGCTCCAGGAGCAACAGCATCGGCCTCGTCGATCGCTTGCCGGGATCCCGCCGGATCCTGGGCGGCGAGCCGGATCCAAGCCAGATCCGCAAGCGCATCGGCAAGGGGCTGGATATAGGCGAGTCGGCGACACAGAGGGATACCCAACCTCACATGTTCCAGGGCCTCCTGATTGTTTCCCCGTTGGTAAGCGACCGCGGCTAGGCCAGCGAACGCCGCCCCAGCGGCAGGGGGATATGAACCGTCGGACCGCACACTGGCTGCGAGGGTTGTCTCATAGACACTTTGTGCTCCCTCCAAGTCACCCTGCGCCTGCTCCATTCGACCCAGCACGTAACAGCCCCAGGACACCATCGTGGGTTCACCGGAAGCGAACCAGGCCCCCGTTAGCCGTGCAAACGAGTCCCTTGCTTCTAAAAGGTTGCCTTCACACCAGGACGCAACAGCCAAGTGTCCGCGTGCTATCGAATGCTGCATCGTGTCACCCTCTCCCAGATGCGACAGAGCCTGGTTGGCGAGAGTGGCGCCCGCCGCAACGTCGCCGCTCAACATCGACAGATATGCCCGCTCGAGGGCGATAGCAGCGGGCACGTTGGTGAGGGCGCTCGACTCGCGGCCTCCTGAAGGCTCGTAAGGCTCAACATCCGTCTCGGTTAGAGAACGCTCAGCGCGGTCGAGCCACATCTCGACGGCCCCTACGTCGCCTTCGACCCCGGCGAGAATGGCCTGGGCGACCGACAAACGGGGACGCGATTGCGTGACGTCAGTTGGAAGTGCCGCAAGCCAACGCTGCACCGTGGCCGTCTCCCCCCGAAGTGCCCAAGCGTTGAAATGATCCTCCACGAGACGGGCTGCCCAGGTCGTATCCGCAGAAGCCAAGGCATGACGCACGGTTTCATCAATGGAACCACGCTCGTGGTGCCACACGGCAGCGTTGTGGTGCAGCTCCACAGCTCGGGCGGGCCGCTCCTGTTTCAGTCGAGCCTCCAGGACGTCGGCGAACAGATGGTGGTACCGCCACCAGCCACGCACGTTGTCCAGAGGTACCAGGAAGAGTCCGGCTTTCTCCAGTCCTTCCAACATTCGCTGGCTGTCTTCGCGACCTGTCGTCGCGTCGCACAAACCGGCAGACAGCCGCTCCAAAATCGAAGTCTCCATCAGGAAATCGGACACCGTTTTCGGCTGATGTTCTAGGACCTCCTCTGTGAGAAAGTCGAGGACGAATCGGTGGCTACCCGAGAACGACGCGATCAAACCTTCAACGTCCGACGCAGTCTGAAGCGACAGCCCCGCCAGCTGCAGGCCGGCCGCCCAGCCTTCGGTACGGGAGTTCAGAATCGCAGCCGCGCCCTCCGGCATGACAACATCCGGTCCAACCGCCACGTCGAGAAGCGCTTGCGCCTCGTCGCTGGTGAATCGAAGGTCGTTGGCCCTCAGTTCTGCAAGCTGGCCGCGGACCCTGAACCGAGCAAGGGGCAGCGTCGGGTCTGACCGAGTTGTCAGCACAACACGAAGCCCGGGAGGAAGATGGTCGAGGAGGAAGAGCATCGAAGCGTTCACGGACCGAGCCTCGACGAGGTGGTAGTCGTCGAGAACCACGACCACCGGATGCTGTTGCGCTGTCACGGCATTGATGAGGCCAGTGAGCCATTCTTCAAGTGCCGGCGGAGTAGCCGGGGAGGGATCGCCGGCCGACCCGGTGGAGCCTGGTATAGCTCGATCGAGCGACGCTGCTACGTGGCGCCAGAAACGCACCGGATCGTTGTCGCCGCTGTCCAGCGACAGCCAAGCGACCGGTCGATCGCTGTCACGGGCCCACTCCGCAAGCAGAGAAGTCTTGCCGAACCCGGCCGGAGCACTCAACAGGACGAGCCCACGATCGATGAAGCGGTTGAGTCGACTCACCAGATCGGGTCTGGGGACAAAACCTGGCCATGCGGATGGCCAAATCAACTTCGTCTCGAGGAAATCCGTGCGATCAGACCGATTCTCGGCCCCCGCCGTGCTCTCTTCATCCATCCGAGGCTCCGGGTTCTTCGACTGTACTCGCGTGTCGTGAAGCGAGTCTCGATGGGTGTTCCGCTGGTGAGCCACGGCACGGAAGGAAAAGCAGAGCCGGTGCATTCGTGAGTAATCTGCATGTCATCAGGGAGGGGCCACTTGTTCTTGGCCCAGTTGACCAGGACCGGCTTGGGAAACGGGAGGGGGCCATCCTGTGGACTCTGCAGATAGGGGGCCAGGTGGCCAGTCAGCGGGACCCAGTTGGCTCCTCTATGTCTGTCGTGCGCCAGCATCTCGCCCAACTCAGCCTCCGAGGAGTTGTCCGCGCTCTCAGGTCTCTCGGATGCGGCAGACCGAGATGAGGGTCAGACCCAGGTCATTAATTCTTGTGAGCAGCCCATGCAGCGCCGCTTGGTCGACCACTTCTCCAGCGATAAGTGTCATTCGCTCCCCTTCTTTCGTGATCTGGAACTGGTCGAACCAGGCCGACCAGCGCCGGTCAAGGATCCCTTCCACCCTGATCTCGTATCGACCGACGTTCTGTGCCTCCATGTCCATCAATGGAGGGGTTGCCGGGCAAACCTGGCTGGGGGCCGCAGCTCGACGCAAGAAGGGAAGCTGACCTCGGTTTCGTCGTCGCAGAGAAGCTCGAACCGGGGGTTCTGGACTATGCACTCGTTGGGATCACCCTCGTTGACCACATGGGTGATGAAGAAGACGAACGACGCGGACACCTGCACCAATCCTTTCGCACCGGTCGGTCGGTTCGCCGCCGTGTACGACTCCGAAACCTACAGGCTGGCCCCCCGGCGCTGTCATCACCCGTTGGTGGAATTGAATGGTGGACACGATCAACTTGCATCTCAGGCGGTGACAGAGCCGAATCGAGAACCTCAGTAAAACACCATCACCCGGTTCAGACGGCTTTCTGCGCGTTCCTGCCAATGGTTGCACGGTCAGGGACGGTGTCGATCCGTCAACTCATGTGGGTGATGCGGCGTACGCAGCGGGCCATCCGAGCTCTCGGACGCCCTCTCCGGTGGCGGACCGAGATCCTCAACCATCACCACACCGGTGCCTCCAACGTACCCACCGAAGGGCTCAACCTCGTCATCAAAATGGTGAAGAGAGCCGGCCACGGGTTCCACCAGTTCCACCACTACCGGCTCGGCTGCCTCCTCCACGCCGGTGGCACCTGGCCCAACCGGCCCACACCACCCCGCATCAGAACCCGCCAATCCCCACCCAGATGAGAAGAGCCCGATAAACGGCATTCCATGTCCGCACACCTAAGTGATGCCGATACCGCCCACCTACTGAGGTGAGCGTTATTCATCCAGAATTGTCGATCTGGGCGGGTCTTTGCATCGGAGAGCAGTTCGTGCGCAAGGTCCTTAAGAGGTCAAGGTCTGTTCGGAATTCCTAGCGCGTCGAGTATCTCGCCGAAGTGGGCAAATATGGCAAGGTGTCCAGCTTCGGGGATCAAGTGCAGCTCGGCTTGGGGCATCATCTCGCTCAGGGTGTGGGCCTGGATGGGAAGCGCCATTCGGTCCTCCTCGCCCTGCCATATGTGCACGGGAACGGCGATGTCGGCTGGTTCGAACCCCCATCCCCTCTTCGTCGCGAGAATCCGATAGTCGGCCATGGCGCCATCAGGCCCCTGAGCCAGACCGGCAGCTAACCCCTTGATGTTTTCCGGTCGAGCAGGGGAACGTCCGATGGGTCTACCTGTCTCCTGAAGACAGCTTGAGCGAGCCAAGGCAGATACCTCTGCAGGAAGCCCAACACTCTGAGTTGCCGGCGAATCGAGCCTTCCTTGCCCTCTTCGAACAGTCGGAGAGCACGAGCGTCATCCGGCGGTAGTGAATCTCGCACTGCTGGAGTGTCGAGCGGAGCTCCGCCTGCGATAGTCGCAACAGAAGTCACCCGAGGGCATGCCCGGAGTGTGATAGTCCCAAGGGTTTACCCACTCGCCGCGTTGCCTTGGGTTCCCCTCAGATGAAGGCTTCCCCGTCCACTTTTCTGGACTGACAGCTGGCTTACAGGCTGTCGTGCGTTCCTCGATCCGGTCGGCGAGGGTCCGCGTGCTGTCGGTGATTCCGCTTGCCGGAATTCCCCAGGGTTGCCCATAGGAATTCCCTACCCTGGGTTGGAGGCAAGCGCATAACTGGGTCACGCTGTCGTCGCCAACGCCAACGCCAACTCTGGCCGATCCCGTCGACCGACCCCCAATTACTCACCGCGCATAACGCGCGCCGCGGAGGAGCACGCCCGGCCAAATCACCCACGCAGAACGGCAGGGTCAAGTATCCCTCCCTGCCGGTTATGGGCGCCTTAGGCTCTTCCTGCATAGAAAGGGTTCGAGAAAGGCCATGCGTCATCGATCCACATGGCCAGTGCCTCCCGAACCGCCGTATCTAATTCAGCACGACTCCCGCGCACCCATGAGCTGATTTCCGCGTCGTGGCCCGGGAAGCGACCCGGATAGATGTAGATACAGCCGATGACATCGTCGCCTTCGAGGATCGAGTACGTGAATCCCCTGCGCTCATGGAAGTCCTTGGCGTGTCGCACCAGATCCTCCAAGTTCTCTTCCAGCGTCATGGCTACCGGCCAGTTCGGCTCTTCTTGTGGACTGAATCCGGGAGTAGATCGGATGTGGTCGATGCTCGACATCCATGCAGCGTGGTCACGGTCGTTGTGTTGCTCGCCCAACGGTTCCAGGTGAAATTCGGACCAGGCGTACCCATGCGGGACTTCGAAGCTCGGCGGTACGAACGAGTCTTCCATCCAGCCGAATCTAGCCTCGGCTCAAGCCGCACATAACGAGGCATTTCGGGTTCTGTTCCGGAACTGCCGGATATGCGCAACTCTGTTTGCGACAACTATTCGCTCTTGAGTCGAACGCGCGGGCACCGATATCAGGTTTCTGCGACTCGGAGGAACCGTGCAGGCTGAGCAACAGGAGCCTCGGCGTCGTCCGCTGGGTCTATGGTCGTTAACCGGGCTCGTCCCGTCCTTGTCGGAGGGTGGATCTACTTCGGCGTTGCCGTCTTCCCAGTGACGCTCGTCCTGATGGTTCTCGTTCTGCGATGCACTATCGGGACGGAGGTCTGCAGCCGGGACTGAAGAGCTGGCGCGGCAGAGCATTTGGAAACGAATTGGATTCATCGTGGAAATAGTGGTTGCTCTGGGCGTGATGTCCTGGTCGACATTGATATTGACGTTTGGGATCTCGTTCGGCGAAGGGGAAGTGGGGCTGCCCGATTGGGCAATCTG
Source organism: Acidimicrobiia bacterium (assembly GCA_036374335.1). GTDB lineage: Bacteria > Actinomycetota > Acidimicrobiia > Spongiisociales > ZC4RG35 > JANQRA01. The sequence goes on along the minus strand of DASUUC010000055.1, from coordinate 18,426 downwards.
GCTTGGCCTCCTCGGCTATCCGACCCTCTCGATGGCTGCGGTCACTTATTCCGTGAGGCTTCGGGCTCGTCGATCAGCTATGGCACATCTTCTCCCGCTCGCCGTAGTCATCGCACCCGTTTTGGCACCACTAGTCGACTGGGACACGGCCGCTGCAATGCCGATATGTTCCACAACTGTCACCCCCGAGATGACCGGTGACCTGGAAACCGACCTAGTCGGCGCGTGGCAGAGCACCACCGGGGAAGAAGACTGGCATCATCCCCTCGCCTACATTGCCGGACAAGGGGAAGAGGGCGACCCCCAGGGATCGATCTGGCCAGGTCGTCGGACTTGGATGTTTCGCCCCGATGGCACTGGCCACGTCTGGTGGGAATACGGCGCACCCGGACAGGCATATGCGAATAGCGAGGAGTTCGTCTGGGGCGTGGCCGACGGGAGACTGATAGTGAACGACCTTCCACCCGCGGAACTCAATGCTCTTTTTGAAGGCGCGCTCCTCCTGGCTCCGGTCGACGACACCATCGACCCGCATCGAGGCGTCGTACTGCACGCCTGTGACCTCGACCTGCCACAGGATGTGAGGGGATACGGCTCGTAGGTGTTTACTCAGATGAGCCCCCTGGCCCGACGTCCACATAACGGCACGCCGGCGTTCGGGTATGCGGATCAAGTTTGAGAAACGTGAGCCTCTACTTCGAATACCGCGAGAGTGGGTTCTGCTTCTGCGGAGCGGAACATGAGCACCCCTTCTGGTGTGTCCACTGACGTTCGGTATCCGTCAAGAGCTTCTCGACTCTTCCAAACGGTGACGATTCGCCAGAGGTCACTGTCGGACTCTCGCAGCAGACGGCTCTCGACTATGGCAGGTGGCAGGGAGGCGCCACTCGCCGTGAACGAATCGACGAGATGACCGACCTTGTCCTCGTCTACCGTCGCTTCAAGCATCGTAACAATCATGACCTGCTCCTTCTTGGGCGACTCCCTGCCTCTCATAATGGTCAATGCAGATCGTCGGTGTCGGCGCGGGTGGAACGTTGTCGGGTCGGACCAGCATTACCAATTCAAGAGCGGAACCGCTCACTTCATTCAGGTGCGCGTTGTCGAGCAACTGCGTGCGAGCTGGGGTGTGCACGGCTCACTATTGGTGAAGGCTCGATAAAGGGTCTGCCGCCCCTGCTGGTCGTTACGACGAGGCAGCAGTCAAGTCTTCGGCCGAAACGAAACCATTGGCAGTGACGCGAGTAGATCCACAGGATCCGAATCGGAGTGTTTTGGAACCGCCGCACCGATCGCCGGTAGCACTCTGGGCACCAGCCTCACCTCCCAAGGATGGAGACGGGAGAACTCAATGGCGGCTTCTCTGGTCTCGTCAGCAGTGAGAAAACGCTGCTCGGGGACGTAGTCCATCCCGCCGGTTCGAACTCGGAGGGCAGGTTGGACCCGGAGATTGCGATACCAATCCGCTCTGGTGCCGTAAGCAGAAACCACCACGCTCTCTTTGTTGTCAGGATCGAAGAGGAGCACCTCGAGCACCGTCTCCCGAAGCTGTCCGGTCTTCCGTCCCCGGTGGGTCACAGCGACGATGCGCTTGCCCAACATCCAGCCGAGACCGATCCGGTACAGCACGGCCGGAGCGTCGAAAACGACCTTTAGGAGCCGAGAAGGACGACCCATGATGAACGAGACTAGAGGGTGCGTTCCGATGGCCGAGGGGTTGCCACGGCATGCACCGACGCGTTCGACCCTTCCCGACCCGAGCGGGTCCACCTCGTCGCCGGCCGCCACCACCCTCGATATCGGGTAGCGCAGATCACCAGATCTCGATATACAGTCCGCGTTGGAAATGGGAAGGTCGCGGTCGGTGGAGGAGGTCATCGAGATAGCCATCTCCACCTGAGCCCTGGTGGTGACGGGGCTCGGCGAGTTGCGATGAGGTCGTCCCCAAGAAAGCATTGCAACGGGACAAATCCGCGCTCTTGTAACCCTGCGCCTGGTCAATGACCTGGAGTGCGCGGCCGCACTCATGAAACGTGTCGTCGCCTAGACCACGGAACACTTCGGTGACCGGCTTCGCTTCGAACCGTTCATCAACGAAGACAACGGAAGAGTCGTCCGGCTCAATTCGGCCACTGATGAGAACGCCCTGGCGGAGTGGGAGGTTGCCATGCGGGAGACTGGCTTCCATGCCCAGGTGACGGGTCCCAGATTCGAACCGATCAGCGTCGAAGTACTCGACTCGGTATCCGATCCTCGCCTTGAGAACCTCCGAGCTCCGTCAACTGCGTTCGCTGCTCGACTGACACGGATCACACTCTTGGCCTCCGGCCCGTCCACGATGACGCGAGCCCCTTTCGGAACGTCGTCCCACTCCCACTCAAGATCATCCATTACAGGGCAATAACGATCAAGAATGAGCGCAAACCGGCACGTCCAGGGTGGTCCACCGCCACGGGCTGGGACCGAGACGCTCGGCCCGCCTCCGGCCTAGCCTTGCCACAGGATCATCAAGCATCACCACTGAATCCATATCAAAGGAGGACCTGTCTTTGACCACCGTGAAGGAAGAGCCAAATCTGGTGCCCCTCTGCCCGCACTGCGACGCACAGCTCGATGACGTTCGTGCACGGAAGGTCTCTGCGGTTGGTACCACCAGCTTCCTCTTCGGGAAGCGATACATTTATGCCTGCCCTTCGTGTAATAGGGCACTTGGGATATCGCACCGGAAGGGTTTCTGGGCCGGGTAGGGCGAGGCTCTCGACAACAGCGCGAGATCGTCACTCACTGCGGATCGCAAGGGCGGACTGAGCACTCCACGCAGACCAACGATACTGGTGCGGAAACGATCATTTTTGCTGAAGTACGCGCTATCGGCACGTCTCGCTCGGTTCAGGACTGCCGGCTATGCCGGGGCGAATCGGCTGATTTCGAAGCTGACAGCCGAGCTTTATGGGCGGGTTCAGCTGTTGCCTCCGGTGTGTTCGACCCCGAGGTTGGTGATTGCATAGGGTGGTCGGAGTGGAACGTCGTGGCTTCTTTCTGATCGCTGATATCACCGGCTACACGATGTACCTGAGCGAGTCTGAGTTGGAGCACGCTCGGCAAACGCTGACCGATCTCTTGGAACTGGTTGTGGAACAGACGCGACCCCCACTGGTTGTTGCACAACTAGAAGGTGACGCAGTTTTCAGTTACGCCCTCGCAGAAGGCTTCGTCACCGCCCAGACGTTTCTCGAAAGGATCGAAGAGATTTATGTCGAGTTCAGACGAGCGGTCGACCTGATGGTTCTCAACAACACATGCAGGTGCAACGCATGTGCGAATGTTTCGGCGCTGGACTTGAAGTTCTTCGTTCACTACGGAGCATTCGCGATCCAGTCGGTCGGCGATATCACACAGCTCGTGGGAACTGACGTGAATCTGATCCACCGACTGCTCAAGAATTCAGTAACGGCAGATACCGGAGCGCGGGCCTATTTGTTGTTGACCGAGGGTGCTGTCGATGCTCTCGGTCTGGACTCGGGTGAGGAAGGGATGGTTGCCCATCGGGAAGTCGTGCCTGAGTTTGGCGAGATCACTGTCGTCGTCAAAGACATGCATCCGGTCTACGAAGCGACAACCCAGGTTGAACGAAGCTTCTATGGACCCGAAGACATCCTCATGACACAGGCGACCGACATTCCGATGCCTATCGAGCATGTTTGGAATTATGCGAACCAGTCAAGGTTTCGGAACCTCATCATCGGGTCTGACAGCTATGAGGTGCTGGACCGAAAGAAGGGACGGGTAGCGGCCGGCAGCACCTACCGGTGTTACCACGGAAAGATGATCGTCACTCAGCTGATAATGGAATGGTTGCCCTTCGAACGTGTCGTGTTGCAGCAATTGATACCTATCCCTGGCAGGAGACCTACCCAGTCGATCATCGACCTCGAATTCACGCAAATCGATGACGGCACTCGGTTCAGTGAGACCGCAACAAAGCCGACTGGACCCCTCGTTCAGCGCTCACTCGCCAGACTGATGATGACAGCCAGACGAAGCCGGACACAGACCGCCATGGACGAGTTCCGGAAGCAGATCATCGATGATTACACGGCCAACCACCCACGCCAAGAAACCCAGGGAACGATTCCCTCGTCGCAGCCAGATTGATTTCCCGGGCTGAGCATGTCTTTTCGCAAGCACTGGGCTCTCGTTACATCTCCCCTAACCGGATGTACCCTCCAAAACCGATCGGTCTCAGAGCAACATCGACACCGGGAGCCTGCCGTAGCACGGCCAGGGTCTCCTCATTCGGTGCCCCATAGACCTCAAAGTCGAAGGTATCGATTAGCTCATCAGCTTTCCCAACTCGCTCGGCGGCGCCGATCATGTGTGCGTCCATAGCATCAGCGTCCGGAAAGACATGAACGAAGTGAATCACTGTTGCCTCTTCGTTGAGGTAACCGTAATGAAGAACCGTTCCCGGTTTCTCGACCTCCATCACCGAACACATCTCCTCACTGAGCTCCCGAAACGCTCCTAATTCGCCTTCTTTCACCTTGCTGTGGCTTATGAAGACGATTGGATCAGACATCAGCGGTCACCTCGTACGTGTGTGGATTACTCTCCCGGCAATCGTTTCAGGTTGACGAGAAACTCGGCAATGCGGCGACGGACCGCCGCCTTCAGTGGACTCATCAACGTCACGGGTTCTCTTGTTACGACCTGGAAGCCGGGTGTGGCTTGCAACGCGTCATTGGCCGCTCAAACTAGCTATCCGCCCACAGCAGCACAGGTTGGGCTCTTGACTGTCCATAGTGGCGTCTGAACATCCGAGCTAAGACACGCCGAATATCAGTTCTGGGTCGTTTGTCCACATGACGTAGCTGAGTGTGGAGCCTTTGTATTCGGCGGTAGCTCTCATCCGGGTTCGGGTAGTTCGATGCTGGTAATGGGTGACCGACTCGTGTGTCGGCTGGCGCATGACATCGTCCAGTCGCTGATGGTCACCGCTGGCGCGCCGTGAGCGGGCTCGTGCAACGGTGTGTTCCAGAGTCTCGCATGCGGGGTCGGCTGCAATAGGAACGTAGCATTAGGCCGGTGGTCGACTACGACGTCATCGTCATCGGGAGCGGGTTTGGGGGGAGTGTTTCGGCGTTGCGGTTGACGGAGAAGGGTTATTCGGTCGGCGTCCTCGAAGCCGGGCACCGGTTCGGACCGGATGACTTCGCCCGACGGAACTGGAACCTCAGACGGTTCCTCTGGTTTCCCAGGCTTGGGATGCGGGGGATTCTCCGCTTGACCCTGTTGAGAGAGGTCTTGGTGCTGTCGGGTGCCGGTGTCGGTGGCGGATCGCTGGTGTATGCCAACACTCTCTACGAACCACATGACGCCTTCTTCACCGATCCCCAATGGTCACAGATCACAGGCTGGCGGGTCGAGCTCGCCCCCTTCTATGCGCTGGCGAAACGAATGCTCGGTGTTACCGAGTCACCGGCTGACACTCCCGCGGATCACGTGCTCAAGACGGTGGGTGATCGTCTCGGTGTTTCGGAGACATTCCAGCCGACACCAATCGGAGTGTATCTCGGGACACCGGGCGTCGAGATGGAGGACCCTTACTTCGGAGGCATGGGTCCTTCGCGGTCGGGATGCATCTTCTGCGGGGCGTGCATGGTTGGTTGCCGATATAACGCGAAGAACTCACTCGACAAGAATTACCTCTACCTAGCGGAAGCCAACGGTGCAGTGGTTCATCCCGATTGCGAGGTCACTGATCTTCGGCTCGTTCCCGGTGGGTTCTGGGAGGTGACGACGCGGCGAGCGGGACCTCTGGGATGGAGGGGACGGCGGCGTTTCACTGCTGATCAGATCGTGCTGTCGGCCGGAGCCCTGGGCACCACTCGTCTTCTCCTCGCCCTGAAAGAAGGTGGACGCCTTCCTGGGATCTCGAACCAGGTTGGGCATCTGATTCGTACCAACTCCGAGGTGATCCTGGGGGCAACGGCACGAGGCTCCAGTGTTGACTATTCGAAGGGGGTTGCCATCACCTCCTCCATTCACCCCGAGCCCCAGACTCACATCGAGGCAGTGCGTTATCCCGAAGGCAGTTCGCTTATGGGCTTTCTGGGGACAATCCTCATCGACGGTGGACCGGGTATGCCGAGACCGCTTCGCTATCTGATCCATGCCCTACGGCACCCGATACGTTGGCTTCGCTCGCTCTCGGTTTGGAGGTGGGCGGAGCGCTCGGTGATCCTGCTTGTCATGCAGAGCTACGACACCAGCATCCAGGTGTTCCGCAGAAGAGGAGTCCTCGGCACTCGGCTTTGGTCACGACAAGGTCACGGCGCCCCCATCCCCACGCACCTTCCAATTGCCAACCAGGCAGCGCGTATCGCAGCCGAGGTCATGAATGGCGATCCGATGAGTGCCATCAACGAGGTGCTGCTGAATCGCCCGACTACTGCTCACATCCTCGGCGGTGCTCCTATCGGGGCGAATCCGGACCAAGGGGTGATCGACCCATATCACCGTGTGTTCGGTCAGCCTGGGCTCCATGTCATCGACGGGGCTGCGGTGGGTGCCAACCTCGGAGTCAATCCTGCTCTCTCCATCACCGCGTTGGCAGAGCGGGCTCTTGCCATGTGGCCGAACAAGGGTGATGAGGATCCCAGACCATCTGTGGGAAGTGCCTACCACGCGGTCGCGCCGGTCACCCCACACACACCTGCGGTCGAATCAGCGGTGCTCGGGTTCGATCCGTGGTCTGATCCGGTACCGGTCAGGGGACCTCCATGACCTCGGCGCCACCCGGATTCAAGGTATCCCTGGTCGCCCAGTGACCCGTCCCTGCGAGACTCCTTGCGGGACGAATCGCGGTGAGTACTGGAATCCCCGCGTAGCCACCTCCTTACAGGAAGTCCCGATATCGGATACCTCGTGTGCGGGTAGAACCGCCGGATCCAGAGTGGGTGCATAGATCCCGAGTTCAATGAGGTCAGCGTCGTCTGTGCGGCCAAACGGTCTGTGGAGAATCGCGTCCGGGCGCTGGCGAGAGGTTGGTTTTGGGTTGGGTGAACGTGGTCCACGAGAAAGAGCCATTCTCCTCTGGACGGTCGTCCAGGGGTGGGGCTTGATGGGCAGTATGGACAAGTTGATCCCGGATCAGGCGACAAACCCAGGATCGGCCTTTCCTGATTCGAAGGTAGGGCTAACCGCGGTCGAGACGTGGGCTTCGAGTCGTCACATCTACGTTGACAACCTCAAGGTGCTCCTCATCGCCGCGATCATCGCCGGGCACGGATTGGCGAGTTATGCGGCGTTGGGGGTGTGGTCGTACGCCGACGTCCGGGAGGTCACGCTATCGCCGGTGACCGAAGGCCTGCTGTTCTCGCTCCTTGCTCCCTTTGGTCTGTTCATGATCCCGGTGCTGTTTCTGGTGGCAGGCCTGTTGACCACGCGGTCGGTGGAGCGCAAAGGGCCGGGAAGGTACGCACGGGACCGGCTGGTGCGCCTCGGTATCCCGTTCGTGATCTTTGTCGGGGTGATTTGGCCGCTGCTGCTGTATGCGTTGTATCGCCCCCTGGGGAACGCACCGGGTTCCTATTGGGCGGAGTTCGTTGGCACACCTGAGGAGAGCATGGACACCGGCTACTTCTGGTTTGTCGGTGACCTGCTGATCTTCTCCCTGGTCTATGTGACGTGGTTCCGACTGCGCCGGGGTCGCTCTCGTCGGCTCGCGTCGCGTGATATCCGGATCGTCCATTTGGTAGCCCTCGCCGCCGCGGTGGGGGTCGCAACCTTTTTGGTCCGGCTCGGTTTTCCGCTCGAGAGTGAGCGGTACGTCGACCTGAATCTGTACGAATGGCCCGCTGCCATCGCACTGTTTGCCTTAGGTGTCGTCGCAGCACGGCACGGCTGGTTGACCGCGGTTCCCGCACGTCTGCATGCCCAAAGCCGCAGAGTGAGCCTGGCGGCCGTCGGCGCCTTCGGCGTATTCATCGCCGCCGGATTCATCCTGGGTGGGGCGAGCGAAGGAACGTGGGCAGGTGGCTGGCACTTGGACGCTATGACATTCGCTGCATTCGAGAGCACTCTCGCCGTGTTCGGACCGGTTTGGGTCCTTGGAGTTGCCCAGCAGAGACTGAACCGCGGGTTCCGGTGGGCCAGCCCGCCCATCGGCCGGGCCGCCTTCGGCGCGTTCATGCTCCAAGGCTTGGTTTTGATCGGGATCGCTGTCATCTTGCGACCGCTCCCGGTTCCGGCGGAGGTCAAAGCCCTGATCGTGGCAACGGGCGGGATCGCGGGGTCGTTTGCGCTCGCGTGGCTGCTCATCGGCCGCGTCCCCGGGGTAGCTCGCATTCTGTAGCAACAGGCTGACTGGCGGCGCGGCCACGCCCACCGCCCAGATCACCTAGATATGCACGTGATCCGCTTCTGCCCGGCGTAAGGCGTGATCCGCAAGAATTCGAGGTGTGAGTACTCGACGGCCGTTGGCCGCTTACGAACGGTTGCTGACGAGCTGACTTCCCATGCCGAGTGGCGGGACGACCTGATCGCTGAGGCGTACGTCTACGGCGAGCTGTTGGACGCTCCTCCGACACTCGAGCGGATTGCGCTGGCATTCGTCGTTGACCTGCCTCCTGAGGAGGCCACATGGCTGGCGCATCCGGCAGCTCCTGAAGCGGCGATCCCTCTTCTTCGATTCGAGAAGTGGCCGATTACTTGGCATTGGCCGCTTTGGCCTGGCCGGTGTGGAACCATGAGATCGTCGCGCCCGTTCGGTTCTGGTCAGTGAAAGATGGAGCCGACGCGGCGACTCTGGACGCTCTTGCCGGCCGCGAGTTGGTATGCACGCAAGGAAGAAGCTCCTCGTCAGAGTGAAAGCGCCGCCGATGGCTCCCGTGGAAGAGCCGACGACTGATCTGGGGAACTGGTATGGGACTGCGCTCTTCTGGCGGCCAGCCTCCTAATCCACCCTTGCAAGGCAGAGGTCGGCGGTTCGAGTCCGTCAACGCCCACAGTCTCTATTGGCACATTGCCGGGAGGCCGGTGCTCGCCATGCCCAGGAACTGAGTCGTGGGCGGGTTCGTCGAATCGGAATGAACCACCAAACGATTTCCGTGGTCATCGTGGCATTCATGCTTGTCTTATCGGGCTGCTCATCGACCGGCTCTGTCGACGGTCCGGTATTCACGTCCCCCATCCCGCCATTGTTCGGTCCTGCCGGTGGAATGGATGCGGAAGTAACAGGCGTGCTGATTGTCGATGATTCGACCAGCTGCATACTCATGGAAGTCGGAGACGTCCGATACCCCCTCGTATGGCCCGCCGGGACGAGATGGCAAGAAGACACTCCGGCGGTTGTCCTGGCGGACGGTCAGACAGTGGAGGCTGGAATGACCGTCCATGGAGACGGCGGCTACCTGTCACCTGATCATCTCGAAGAGCTCGCCGGCCCGAAAGTGGCCGCTGCAGCTGAAAGGTGTGCCGGGCCCAGCAGGGAGATCGCATTCTTCAACATCGGGTCGCGAGTCAACGTGATAGGCGGCTAGCGCCGATCAACGACTCCCTACTTCGCACCGATCAAGCTGGAACTGTCAGTCCCGCGCTGTCAAGTCGGCCCCGCGGGCGTCGTCCGGGCGTGTTTGCCGGAGTTCGGGGACGGATTCGTTTGTAGGTAGGGGTCCGGCCGCGGTTCTGACGCCCTGGCCACGAGTGCATCAACGGATCGCCAGGGCGAAACGGCCGAGAGGCCTTCCGTGGGTGTATCTTCCGCAACGATCGGAAAGGAGCGCCGATATGGCAGAGCATCCCAATGTGGCAAGGTATCGAGAGATCCACCAGAAAGTCCAACAAGGCGATTTCGAGGCCGTGTTGGAAGCTCTCGACGACGATGTCGTCTGGCATCAGATAGGGGCTGAGACACTACATGGCAAGGGGGCGGTGCGGGAGAGCATGTCCCGTATGGAGGAGTTCGGAGCGGACGCCTTCGACCTCGACATCCACGACGTGGTCGGCAACGACGAGCACGTCGTCGGCTTGGTCGAGACCACGGTGAACACGGGTGATCAGAGCTTCACCTATCGCACCGCCGAGATCGCCCACATGAACGACGGCAAGGTCACAGAGCGTTGGGCATTCTCAGATGACACACAGCGGATCATCGAGTTCTTCGGATCCATGGGTGGTGAATAGAGGGCCTACAGGGTTGCACTCACCCTTTCGACGGGTTGTCGCCGACGGCCTCCTCGGCCCGGATGGCTTCGGAGGAAGCCTCCTCGAATTGAGCGCGGGCTGTCTTGGCCCTGCGTCTCGCCTCCTTGACCGCCCGTTCGGCGATCTCCAGGCGTCGCTCGGCCTCGGCAGCCTCCTTTTCCAGACGATTCGCCCGGGCCCGAGCCTCCTCGACCGCAGCCAAGGCGTCTTGCCGCGGGTCGACCGGAATTGGCGTCAGGCCCATTTCTCCCCAACCGGCACCGGAGGGCTCGAGCGCCTGGATGAGACGCCCTTCCTCCAGCTGTGCCTCAGCTACGGGGTCGGTGGCCAGTGCCAGCAGGGTCGAGTTGATCCGGTCGCGGGTTTGGGGGGAATCGGGCCGGCCATCGGCGTGCAGCTCATCCACTGCCGCTTCGACCAGAGAGGAGACGGCACGGCGCCGTGCCTCGGATGCCGATTGCAGCTCTTCGACCGAATTGGCTTCGCGCAGCAACCGATGACTTTCCCGTAGACGCTCGACGAGGGCCGGATCACCGCGGGAAGCCTGATTCAGCGCCCACGCCGCGACCGAAGGTTTGCGAAGTTTGCCCACCGTCGCGGCCTCGTCGCCGCGGTCCTGAGACCGAAGCCACCGGGCGAGAATGTCGCGGGCGGCAGTGAACTGGTCGAGGGGCAGCGAGTAAAGGTCAGCCTGGTCGGTGACCTCAGGGACCGGACCGTCGGTTGGCATCTCCCTATCCTCGCATTCTCACCCGATCAACCGGCTGCTTCCGGCGCCGCTGACATCGGGCGCTCGATCCGAGAAGAGATTTTTTCGCGGTCTGTTTGCGTTTTGTTCCGGCGCGTGTATATTCCGTTCTAGAAGTGCCGATGGGCCCTCGGGTCTGTCGGCACTTCGCTATTTCCGGGGGCTTTTCTCTACTCCGTCTTCTCGAACACCACGGCGTTCCAGATGAAGTCACGGTCCCTGAATGCCACCTCGAAGCCGCCATGCTCAGCCGTCGCGAAAATCTCGTCTGGTGGGTGTATGTACGACCGGAAGTCCACCCCGCGGATCCGGCAGTAAGTGTTCCCCACGCCAACCAGGACCCTCGATCCCATGTGGTCCCGCGGGAAGGTGGCTCCCACGAAACGGCGGCTCGACGACAGAGCCGCATTCATCAGGCGGTCCATGAATGGGTAGCAGCAGATGACCCGGTTCATGACCACATCGTCGGCCCGAAAACGGTCAGCCAGCCCGGTGAAGTCGCCAACCTCTCGATGGACACGCTCGGAGAGGCCTTCCCGTTCCAGCAACTCCGTGGCAGCATTCTCGTAGCCCCCCGACAACTCGATGTTGACCGCCTGGACGGCACCGGCCTTGAGGAGCTCGACCTGGACAGCACCGATGCCGCCTCCGGCCTCGAGCACCGACCGGCCCTCCATACCCCGGGAGATCATGTAGTCGATCATGACCCGGGCCATGCCGTCGATCCCCTTGCGCTCATAATTGCGGAGGCTTCTTCGTGCTTCCTTCTGGTCGAAGAACTGCCTGTAGCTGGAGGGATTACAGCATTCGGACATGGCCACCGAGATTACTCAGAGTTAGGCTTGCTCCAACCCGGGTAAGGGATGAGATGCCTGAGTACCTGGTCAACGAGGCGGCCGTGGCAAAAGCCCGGGAGCTGATCGATGCCCGCCAGTACGTGTTGCGCAGTACCTGGTCCGAAGTACAGCCAAGAGCAGCGGATGAAGACGAGTTCCTGGAGAGACGCGACTGGGACGAGTACGCCAGGTGGCATCTCGGTCTCACCGAGGGCGCTTCACCCGAGACCAAGGCTCGCTACGCGTTCGTGTTCGGTGACTTCCGGAGGCTCCATCGCATGGGGATCATCAGCTGTATCTACCGGGCTGCGGAGTGGCATCACAAAGAGATCGAGCTGGCGGCCCACGATATCCTCCAATATCTGGACGATTCCCGGGCGGACTGACCGACCATTGCGTACTTTGGGCTCATGACACACGACGAAGTTCAGAAATGGCTCGACGGCTACATCGATGCCTGGGCCTCCAATGACGCCGACGTCATCGCCGACCTGTTCACCGAAGATGCGGTGTACAGCTACCGACCCTGGGAGAACGACGACGTCACGGCCAGGGGGCGTGATGCCATCGTGTCGGCGTGGCTCCGCCATGAGGAAGACCCGGGCTCTTGGGAAGCTCATTACGAGCCCTTCGTGGTCGAGGGAAATAAGGCCGTAGCCGTCGGGTGGAGTCGCTACCTCGCCACGGACGACAAGCCCGAGAAGACCTATCACAACGCCTATCTCCTCGAATTCGGTGATGACGGACGTTGTTCGTCGTTCCACGAGTTCTGGTTTCTCGAGAGGTGATGACCGACCTGCAGGGACGGGTCGCGATCGTCACCGGATCGTCGAGCGGCATCGGCGAGGCCGTCGCCAGGAACCTCTCGTTGGCGGGCGCCAACGTGGTCGTCAACTCGTCGACATCGGTGTCGGAAGGCCAGCGCGTGGCCGCGGCTTTGCCCACTGACGCCATCTACATCCAGGCCGACATTGCCAATCCACACCAGTGCCAGGGACTCGTCGATCAGGCTCTGAACCGATTCGCCCGATTGGACATCGTGGTCAACAATGCAGGGTGGACGACCCATGTCGATCACACCGACCTCGATGGCCTGACCGACGACATCCTGCGTAAGACCTTCGAGGTGAACGTCTTCGGAACCTGGTGGGTCACCAAAGCAGCGATGCCTCATCTCTTGGACTCACCAGATGCAAGTGTCACGACCGTTACCTCTGTCGCCGGGATCCGTCCGGTGGGGAGCTCGATCGCCTACTCGATGTCCAAAGCGGCCCTCAATCATCTCACTCTCCTGTTGGCCAAGTCCTTTGGCCCCGTCCGGGTCAATGCGGTCGCTCCCGGCCTCGTCGCCACGCCCTGGACGGAGGATTGGGACGCCATGCATGAATTCGTTGCCGCTAAGGCTCCGGTGGGGAGATCGGCCACCCCCGATGAGGTTGCCGCGGCGGTGATGGCGTTGGTCACCAACACCTACGCCACAGGCGAAGTCTTCGTGTTGGACGGCGGGCTCACCCAGGCGGTCTGAGGTCAGGCCCGGCCGAGCATCTGGTCGACCGGCGCATAATCGTCTCGCAGAATCGACGAATCGCCGATGAACTCGCGCAAGGCGGCAGCCTCGATTCCGATCTCGGATCCTCCACGCGCCCTGATCCTGTCCGCGATGGCGGCGACGTCGATCGGCTCCTGGGAGGCGACGAGGACGAAGTTGCCTCCGCCCTGGCCGGCCAGGTAATTAGGAGGAGCCCACAGGGCGACGTGCGAGAAGACCTCGAGGAGAGTCGCCGATTCGGCCCTGATGAATGCCAGAGCTCCGTAGTCGATCACGTTCATCGTGTAGATGCCGGTCGGGGACAGCACCCGTTCGATCTGCTTGGTGAACTCCAACGTGGTCAGGTGCCATGGAACCGATGCTCCGCTGTAGGCGTCGCCGATGACGACGTCGGCGTGGTTGGTTGGCACGTTTCCGAGTGAGATCCGGGCGTCGTCCACGATCACGTTGATCTCATCGGTCAGGGCCAGCTCTTCGCGACCGATGTCCACCAGCCTCTGGTCGATCTCCAAGACAGTGTTCCCACTCGATGGTCGGGTGTGTTCGACGTAGCCGGGAAGGGTGAATCCACCACCTCCGATCGACACCACTTCGAGCCCGCCGGGAGGTGCCTCCGCCTCGATGATGTCCACGATCAGTCTGATATAGCGAAACTCCAGATAGGCGGGATCTTCGAGGTCCACGTAGCTGTTCCTGACTCTGTCCAGGACCAGAGTCCTCCCTGACTCCCGGTTGTCGTCGACCTCGATGATGGCGCAGTGGTAGGTGGTCTCGTACTCACAGGGGCCGGTGAGCCCGAGCAGTGCCAGCGAGAGCAGGCCGGCCACCGCCACGGTGGCTACAGCCCACCGCGTCCTGGTCGACCAGAGCGCCATACCCGCAACGGCGAGAGTCACACCGAGCACGACGACGATGGGTCTCGTGGGGAAAGCCGCGATGAGAACGAAGCCGGTGACGAACGTGCCCAGGATGGCGCCGGCAGTTCCGATGGCCGAGTAGGAGCCGACCACGCGACCGGTGACGTCGAGGGAGTCGAGCTGGATCTTGACGATCACCGGGGGCACTGCGGACAAGAGCGCTGCCGGGACGAAGAACCCCACGACCGCCGCAAAAACGATCGAGACCGCATCTGTCGACAGTGCAGGGCCGACCAAGTCGATGATCAGAGGTGAGGCAAGCGCGGTGAGGCCGCCCGCCACCAGAAGCGGGCCGGGGAGACGTCTCGGATCGCCCCGGTCAGCTGCGCGACCCCCCAACCATGCGCCCAGTGAGATCCCGGCGAGGATCACGCCGATGATGCCGGTGAAAACTTCCAGACTCACCCCCAGATGCGGAGCGAGGAGACGGGCAGCCAGGATCTCGATGACCAGGACGGCTGCCGAGGTGAAGAATACGAGCGAGCGGGCGAGCAGCTGATTCACGACTGGCCCAAAATATGAGTGTGCTCAGTCTTTTCCAGGGGAGCCAGTGCCCGTGCTGCCGGCCATGGTGGCCAGAATGTCGCCGGCCACCTTGGAGTTGTATTCGCGGACCCGTCCCGGGGTGAGGAACCATTCCACGACGTACCAGACCCCCAAGCCGCCTCCGGTGATCAGGAACAGGATTCCGAGAAGCACCCTGCCGAGCAGGAGCAGCTGGATCGGAAGCAGGATGGCCAGCGCCATCATCAAAGCCATGCTCCGCTTCGATGAGTTGTAACCATTGACGAAAGCCACCCTCTGCTCGTCACTCAGGGCATCGAAGCCGGCAAACGCCTCCGGCGGCAGGTCGTTCGGCGGGAGTGTCATTAGCGCGAGACTACCGAACTGGGAATCCCACGAATAGAGCTGGGATCCGCACACCGAGCTTGACTCGGTACCGCGTCGGATAAACCACGAAATCAAGAAGTCGGTCTTTAGGGTGATGGGACCGGGTAGACACATATGACCAGGTCGACATCCCATATGAGTTCAGGTCGCGCTGTCGACGAGTTTCTTCGCTATTCCCGTCTCGGGCAAGCGTTGGGCATCAATCGTCAGGTGATCGAAGACGACGAGTTCCACCGGGACACCATGATCTTGCACGGCCGGGAAGTGGCCAACTTCGGCCTGTGCTCCTATCTAGGTCTTGGCGACGATCCCCGGCTGATCGAGGCCGCCATCGACGCCACCAACCGGTACGGAAACTCGTATTCCTCTTCGGTCGCCTACTCGGCGTTGCCGCTCTATCCCATGTTGCGGGAACGGCTCGAGGTGATGCTGGGCGCTCCAGTGGCGGTGGCAGCCACCACCACATTGGCGCACATGGCGGCATTGCCGGTTCTGGTGCGTAGCGGCGACACCGTCGTCATCGACGCTCTCGCCCACGCCTCCCTCATAGGAGTGATCCCCTCGCTGCAAGCCAACGGAGCAACGATCCACCAACTCCCACACAGCGACATGCAACGTCTCGACGAGATCGCCCGTGACGCACCGGCGCGTACCTGGTATCTGTTCGACGGCTTGTACTCGATGCGCGGTGTGACCGCGCCAGCCGAGGAGCTTCGCAGCATGATCGAATCGCACTCGAGCCTGTGGCTCTATTGTGATGACGCCCACAGCTTGGGCTGGTCGGGGTTGCGCGGTCGTGGCCAGTTCCTCGAACGATTCGGCTGGCACGAACGACTCGTCATGGCTTATGGGCTGGCCAAGTCGTTTGGGACGATGGGTGGAGTGTTGGCCACGCCCGATCGGGAACTGATCGACCTGATCGAGATCACCGGGGGGCCAATGGTGTTCGGAGGGCCGTTGCCTCCGCCAACCCTCGGTGCGAGCATCGCCTCCGCCGACATCCACCTCTCCGATGAGTTACCCGCACTCCAGGAGGAGCTGATGGAGCGCATCAGGTTCGTCAATGAGCTCTCCACCGAGTTCGGCATCCCTCTTGCCGCACATGAGGACACCCCGCTGTTCTTCGCCCAGATCGGGGCCTTGATGAGCACCATATCGGCGGCGAATTCGATGCTGAAACGGGGGTTCTTCCTCAATCCAGCAGCGTTCCCGATAGTGCCCCGCCACCATGGCGGTTTGCGATTCACGGTGACCCGCTACAACAGCCTCAGCCAGATCGAAGCCATGCTGACCACACTGAACGAGGTCAGGCTCGCTCACGAAGGCCCCGATGCCGTGATCGACCTGACCGCATTCGAAGATGAGGCGGCTCCCAGCGAATCGTCGGAGTAAGCACCGGAACACTCACTCAATACGCCTGCCCCTGATGCCGATAAGGCGTCGTGGGTACCCTATCGCTGGGTAGAGGCCGGAGATGGCTTCTACCTTCCATAGCCATTCTCATCCTATCCGCCGGAGTCCTCTCGATTCTGCTCGCCCCCGAAACGGCTGACTACGTCGGTTTCTTCGGTCTCCTCCTCGGCCTTGGAATGGCAGTGGGGCTATTTGTCAGCCGGTCGCGTGGGCTGGAGCCAAGAGAGAGGAAGGCATGGCTCTGGGTAGCCGGAGCTCTGGCGTCGCTCTGGACGGGAGTGCTCGCAGTCGGCGGGCTCGCCGTCATCGAGTTCCCTCTCTCCACCTTCAGTGCTCTCGACGTCTTATTCCTCGGCGGATATGCCGCGATGATCTTCGCCCTGTATCTCCTGATGCGATCCGACAGCGGCGGGCAGGAATGGATCCTCACGCTCGTCGATGCCCTGGTCGGAAGCATCGCGTTGGTCGCTCTGACCTGGGTGTTCGTCTTTCATGACCTGATGGACAAGATGTCTGCCGGGTCCTGGTGGCAGGCTGCCATCGCCATCATCTATCCGATCGGCGACGTGCTCGTGGTCGTGGCCCTGCTCATCCTCGTCCTCCGTCGATCTCACTATCGCCTCGACCTGCGACTCATGTTCCTCGGAGGAGGAGCAGGGTTTCAGGTGCTGGCTGACTTCATATTCCTGAACCAGGGCATCGGCGAGAATTTCTCAACCGCAGAGCCGGCATGGGGTGTGAACCTCGTGGCCACCATTTTCCTCGTGCTTGCCGCCGCGATCGTCGACTGGGTTCCCCGCAAGCGTGAGTTTCCCGAGGCCCCCACCCCAATCTGGGCGCTCATGTGGCCCTATTTCCTGGTCGCCCTGCTCATGGGGGTGCATTTCCAGACCTACCGGGGCCTGATGCCGGACCCCGACGAGGTCCTCCTGCTCGACGCGGTGATCGCGATCCTCTTGGTGATTCTCTTGCGCCAGATATACGTGATCTATCGCGACCGGAACCGGGTCGACCGCAAACGTGCCGAGTTGGTCGCCTCGGTGTCGCACGAGTTGCGGACACCTCTCACTGCGATGGTTGGGTTCCTCACCCTTCTCGACGACCATCCCGACGAGTTCCCCGTCGATACCCGACAGGAAATGATCTCAGAGGCGGCGGGTCAGGCACGGCACATGTCGAGGCTGGTGTCTGATCTGCTGATGCTCGCCAAGGGTGACATGAGTCAGCTGAGTCTCGAGGTCGAAGAGACGAGTGCGATGTCGATCGTCACGTCGGTCCTGAGAGCAACCGACGCCTCCAACACCAGGATCGACCAGGAGCTCGAGACCGAGGTAACGGTACGGGTCGACCCCGATCGGCTGAAGCAGGCGCTGGCCAACCTGACCAACAATGCGGTTCGCTACGGAGGCGACCATGTCCTGGTGGTGGGGAAGGTCGATGGCCGCGACCTGATTCTCGAGGTTCACGATAACGGCTCAGGTGTCCCCACCAGGTTCGAATCGATGATCTGGCAGCACTTCGAGCGTGGCGCCCACCGTCTCGACGCCAGCACACCGGGATTGGGGATCGGGCTATCCATCGTGCAGGCAGTTGCGGAGTCGCATGGTGGCCGGGCCGATTACAGGACCTCGGAGCGTCTGGGTGGGGCGTGTTTCTCGCTGACCATACCCGGCTGTGTCGTTGCGGAGGAGCCGGCGAGATCCAAGGTTCCCGCCAGCACCTAGTTGTACTCGGCCATCAGGTTGGTGTCACTCGGCTGATGGGTGGTCCTCCCCCGAGCGAGCTGTGGTTGCGGTGATAGTTGTAGTCGTTGAGCCAGGCGGGGAGGGCTGCGGAGCGTTCGTCGTTTGAGGTGAACAGCTGCCG
>DASUUC010000054.1:0-16693 GCA_036374335.1 Acidimicrobiia bacterium | reverse complement strand
AGTCACGACTAACGCTGATATGGCCTCAGATAGTCCGGCAATTCGATCCCCGCCCGGAGATCCGGCGCCGGGATCGCCTCGCCGGCGACCAGCTCCATCGGGATGACCCCCGCCCAGACTTCCTGAGTCAGGTCCGAGGGGTCATCGACAGGTCCGCCGGAACGCACTTTGGCCGACACCTGGTCCAGGGCGAGCTCGATCACCGAGGTCTGGGCGATCTCAGAGGGCGTTGACGGCCTCAGGTCGGCGAGACGCCCCGGGATCAGCTTGTCCACGATACGGTCGAAGGCATCGGCTTTCCCCGTCCGCCGAGGGGCCGACCCGTGCCATGGATGACGACGCTCCGGTAGTTGGCCGACGAGTTGAAGGCGCTGCGTGCCACCACGATCCCGTCGAGATGAGTCACTGCCACGCTCAAGGGAGAACCGGCTCGGACGGCGCGGGCCAGACCCATCGAGTTGGATCCGTGAATGAGCAGCCGATCGCCGTCCCGGACATAAAGGGTCGGGATCACCACCGGCCTTGCGTCGATGACATAGGCGGCATGACAGACCAAGCCCGCGTCGAGAATCGAGAAGATGGTGTCCCGGTCGGAGACGCCGCGTTCGGGCTGCCGCCGGATTCGGGTCTTGTCGGTCATATCACCTGAGTTCTGCCTTCGCTTCCCTGGTCATCAGACTGAGCACACCTTCGCGGGGAGTGATCTCGCCATCGAGAACCAGCCCGACATGGGTGGCGATAGGCATATCCACCCCGGCTCGCTCGGCCAGCCCGAGCACGCTCTTGGTCGTCTTGACTCCTTCGGCGACCATGTGCATCTCGGCGACCATATTTTCGAGGGTCTTTCCCCTGGCCAGCCCGAATCCGACCTGATGGTTACGGCTCTTGTCCGAACTGCAGGTGGCGATGAGATCTCCCATCCCAGCGAGACCGGCAAAGGTCTCGGGCCGACCTCCAAGCGCCACTCCAAGGCGGCTCAACTCGGCCAGGGCTCTCGTCAGCAGTGTGGCCCGGGTGTTGTCTCCAAATCCCAACCCGTCCGACATTCCTGAGGCGATGGCCATCACGTTCTTGAGGGCACCCGCCAGCTCACACCCGATCACGTCATCGTTGGTGTAGACACGAAAGAAGGGTCTCATCAGCAGTCTCTGCATCTCTTCGGCAACGTTTCCCTCGGTCATGGCGATGACCGATGCCGCCGGCTGGCCGGCGGCGATCTCGGCGGCGAGGTTGGGGCCGGTGAGAACCCCGGCAAGGGACGGCTCGTGGCCCAGTTCGGCGACGATCTCGGTCATCCGGGCGAGAGTGTTCTGCTCGATCCCTTTGGTCAACGAGATGACGGGGACCTGATTGGGAAGATGGTTGGCGATGAGAGTGAACACATCGCGGAAGCCGTGGGAGGGGACCGCCATCAACACGACGTCGGCGTCAGAAGTCGCTCTCTCCAGATCATGGGTCGCCGACAGGCTCTCCGGCAGCTGGAGCTCGGGGAGGTACTCCGGGTTGTGATGTGTGTCGTTGATCGCCCGAGCCAACTCCTCGCGACGGGCCCAGAGCACGGTCTCCGCTGAAGCGGCGGCGATCGAGGACACGGTGGTCCCCCAGGACCCGGCGCCGATGACGGCGATCTTCTTCATCGACGGCACGGTAATCAGCTATGCCCCCCCTCTCTCTAACCTCCATCGACCCCATGTCTTTGTCCATCGGAATCGTCGGGTTGCCCAATGTCGGGAAATCCACCCTCTTCAACGCCCTGACCAGGGCCGGGGTACTCGCCGGCAACTACCCGTTCGCCACGATCGAGCCGAACACCGGGATCGTGCCCATTCCCGACGAGAGAGTGGAGAAGCTGGCCGAGATCTACGGATCAGGCCGGGCGGTGCATGCCACGGTGACGTTCGTGGACATCGCCGGGCTGGTTGCGGGGGCCAGCAAGGGTGAGGGCCTGGGGAATCAGTTTCTGGCCAATATCCGTGAGGTCGATGCTATCTGTCACGTGGTGCGGGCGTTCGAATCGGATCAGGTCGTCCATGTCGGCGCCAGCCTCGACCCGGGTCGGGATATCGAGGTGATCGAAACGGAGCTCGCCATCGCCGATCTGGAGACGATCGATCGCCGTCTCCCCAAGCTGGAGAAGGAAGCAACGGTGGATCGTTCCCTGCAGTCCCGGGTCGATGTGCTGGTCGAGGTGCGTCAGGTGGTGGCTGCCGGCGACATGATCGGTCGTCATCCGCAGCTGAAGCGGCGGTATGAACAGCATCTCCGCGATCTCCACCTCCTCACAGCCAAACCCGTCATCTACGTGTTCAACGTGGATGAGGCCGGTCTGGGCGACGAGGATCGACGCCGTGAGCTGGCGGCGCTGGTGGCACCGGCACAGGCACTGTTCCTCGACGCCCAGATCGAAGCCGAGTTGATCGAACTGGAGTCTTCCGAGCGCCAGGAGTTGCTCGCGGCGGTGGGCCAGGACGAACCTGGTCTCGATGCCGTCATCAAGGCTGCGTATGAGACCCTCGGTTTGCAGAGCTTCCTGACCGCCGGCGAGAAAGAGGCGCGTGCTTGGACTGTATCCGCCGGAGCCACCGCTCCCCAAGCTGCGGGTGTGATCCACACTGACTTCCAACGAGGCTTCATCGCTGCTGAAGTCGTGGCCTTTGACAAGCTGGTCGAGGCGGGTTCCTGGCAGGCGGCTCGCTCCGCCGGGCTCGTCCGCACCGAAGGCAAGTCATATGTCATGCGGCCGTCCGATGTCGTGGAGTTCCGATTCAATGTATGAGACGTGTCTGTCGTCATGACGAGAGCTAGCTTGGCCGACGTGGTGGTACTAGCCGCGGAAGGCGGGCCCGCGGCCCCTCTGAGCGAGCACGAGGTCCTAGTTTTCCTGGTGCAGCTTGCATTGCTCGTGGGCGTGGCCCGCATCTTCGGGTGGCTGATGAAAAGCCTCGGCCAACCGGCCGTTGTCGGTGAGCTCCTCGCCGGTGTCGTTCTCGGCCCGACGCTGTTCGGTCGGGTGGCCCCCGATGCTTTCGATTGGGTATTTGGAGAGCCGACTGTCACCTCGGTGGTCTTCGGGATCTCCTGGCTGGGCGTGATAATGCTGCTGGTCGTCATCGGGTTCGAGACCGACCTCGGGATCATCGGCAGGTTCCGGAAAGCGGCGCTCTCCGTCTCCGCGGGGGCCTTGCTCTTACCTCTAGGTGCAGCCGCCACCCTCGCCTTTCTGCTTCCCGACTCTTTCGTCGGAGCCGGGCCGGAGGGAACAGGGGTGGACCGCGCTGTCTTCGCCGGATTCTTCGCCCTCGCGCTCTCGGTTTCAGCGCTCCCGGTGGTGGCCAAGATCCTCCAGGACATGGGCTTCCTGCGCCGCAACTTCGGCCAGGTCACTCTGGCCGCAGGGATGACCATGGACGCGGTTGGGTGGTTGATCCTCGCCGCACTGTCGGGGATCGCGCTCGACGGCTTCCGCCCCGACGAGTTGGGCGTCTCATTCGGGGGGCTGGTCGTTTTCCTAGTGCTCAGTTTCACCGTCTTCCGTTGGCTGATCGACCGATTGTTCCGGTTCGTGATGTCCCGTGGATCATCGATGACGGCAGCCCTGTCGATCACCATCGTGGCCGCTCTCGCCGGCGGAGCGGTCACCCAAGCTCTGAAGATCGAAGCCATTCTCGGTGCCTACATCGTCGGGATCCTGCTGGCCGGTCTCCGCCACCAGCTGCCCGGCGTTCGGTCGATCCTGGAAACGGTGACCGCCTCTCTGCTGGCCCCGGTCTTCTTTGCCTTCTCGGGTCTACGCGTCGACATCGGCCTCCTCGACACCAACGAAGTGATGATCTGGACCGTGGTGCTGATCGCGGTGGCGATCATCGCCAAGATCACTGGAACCGTCGTCGGAGGCTTCGTGGCCGGGGTCCGGGGTAGGGAGGCATTGGCTCTCGGCTCGGGACTGTCGGCCCTGGGAGCGATGGGAGTGGTCGTTGCCATAGTCGGATTGAACCTCGGGGTGGTGAGCGAGACCGGCTACACCGTCATGGTCCTGGCCGCGATCGTGACTTCGCTGGTTGCCCCGCAACTTCTCAAGCTGGTGGTGCGCGGTTGGGATATCCCTCACGAAGAGGCGCAGCGTCTCAACGAGGAGGAGATCAAGGAGACCAGTGAGATCCTCAACGCGAGACGCATCCTGATCCCCACGAGGGGCGGGTCGAACAGCCGGTTTGCCGCCGAGCTGGTGAGTGCAGTCTTCCCAGCAGCCGAGGTCACCGTTCTCGTGGTCGATCTCGCCAAGGCGGGATTCTGGCGCGTGCTCGCCAAACGAGCCGAGGGTGAACCTGGCGATCCTTCGGAGGTGCTGACCCACCTCCCGGAGGCGAGAGTGATCCGTCGTCTCGCCCGGGATCCGGCCGAAGCAATCGCCAGTGAGAGTGCCCTCGGCTACGACCTGGTGGTCCTCGGTGCCACCGAGACCGGCGAGGGCACCTTCAGCAGTGTCATCGATCGGGTATTGGCCCTCATCGATGTTCCCTCGATCGTGGTGCGCATGCCCGAGGGCCGCGAGGCGAGCGACGGTCTTCCCGGGCGCATACTGGTTCCGGTGACCGCTACTCGATCGACCAGGGCGGCCGAAGAGTTTGCATATTCGCTGGCGAAGGCTGCAGGTGGGCGAACCTTCGCCCTCCACGTGGTCAACCGGCCGGAGGGTCAGGGGGTCATGAGGGAGGATGCGTCCGTGGAGGCGAGCATCGCCGACGGTCAGGAGCTGGTCGGTGCCGCCGCCGCGTTCGGAGACAGGCTCGGGGTCTCGGTGGAGACCGGTGTGCGGGTTGCCCCCAATGCCGAGGAGGAAATCGTCGCCTTCGGCAATTCCGGAGCATTCGATCTGTTGGTCCTGGGCGCCAGCACCAGATCGCTGACCGACCGTCCTTTCTACGGTCACCGTGTCTCGTACATGCTGTCGCAGTCAGAGCTACCGGTGGCAGTGGTCAGCCTACCCCCTACGCGCACACCCAGCGTGCCCCGGCACTGAGTCCGGGCTCGGCAGCCTGGACCGGGAACTGTCCGTCGCCGACATTGCTTTAACATCGGAGGAGGAGACTCGATGCCGAACCCTGCCGAGACATTTGCCGATCGACACATTGGACCGCGACCGGCCGATGTCGAGAAGATGCTGGCCACGATTGGTGCCGCGTCACTCGACGAGCTCGTCTCCCAGACCGTTCCCAACTCGATTCTCGACCGGGAGCTCGAGTTGCCGGGGGCGCTTTCCGAGCCTGCTGTCGTATCCAGGCTGTCCGAGCTGGCCGCGAAGAACAGGGTCATCCCGTCGCTGATCGGCCTGGGCTATTACGACACCATCACCCCACCGGTCATCCAGCGCAATGTCCTGGAGAACCCTGCCTGGTACACCGCCTACACCTCGTACCAGCCTGAGATCTCTCAAGGCCGACTCGAGGCGTTGCTCAACTTTCAGACGATGGTCTCGGACCTGACCGGGTTGGAGGTGGCCAATGCCTCGCTTCTCGACGAGCCGACCGCTGCGGCTGAGGCCATGGCCATGGCACGGCGTTTGCACCGGGGCAAACGGGATGTGTTCTACATCGACCCCGACACGCACCCTGCCACCAAGGCCGTGATGGAGACCAGAGCCAAGGCGGTGGGCATGACGTTGCGCGAGATCGATGACGCCGCAGACCCCGAGTTGGCTTTTGGAGTCTTGTTGAGTTATCCCGGATCATCCGGAGCAGTCCCCGATCATGCCGGTACGGCCGCCGCCTTCAGGGAGGTGGGTGCAATCGTGGTCGTCGCCACCGACCTCCTGGCACTCACACTCTTGAAACCGCCCGGGGAGTGGCGGGCAGACGTCGCGGTCGGGTCGGCGCAGAGGTTTGGCGTGCCTCTCGGATACGGCGGTCCCCACGCCGGGTTCATCGCCACCCGGGAGAGCCATGTTCGTGCCATGCCCGGTCGGCTCGTCGGTGTCGCCTCCGATCGGGCGGGCACTACCGCCTATCGGCTGGCTCTGCAGACCCGTGAGCAACACATCCGGAGGGAGAAGGCCACCTCGAATGTCTGCACCGCCCAGGTACTGCTCGCGGTGATTTCCGGCTTCTATGCCTGCTGGCACGGGCCGGAGGGTCTGCGCGCCATCGCCTCGGAGGTGAATCGGCTGGCAACCATCCTCGCCGATTCGCTGAGCGATGCCGGTTTCGAGATCGTAAACGACTCCTGGTTCGACACGATCACGGTAAGAGCACCGGGTCGCGCCCGAGCTCTGGTAGCCGATGTGGCAGAGGCGGGGATCAACATCGGCCTGGGCGACGAAGACCATTTCCGCATTGCCGTAGACGAGAAGACCGACGACGACCTGGTCGCCAGCCTGCTCGCCGCACTCGGCGTCGAGGCGGCGGGCGCTCAGGGGCGGATCCCCGAGCACGCAGTTCGGGAGTCGGCCTATTTGACCCATCCGGTGTTCAGTCTCCATAGATCGGAGCACGAGATGCTCCGGTACCTGCGTCGTCTGGGTGATCGTGATCTGGCTCTGGACCGGACGATGATCCCGCTCGGCTCCTGCACCATGAAGCTCAATGCCACCACCGAGATGATCCCGATCACCTGGCCGGGTTTCTCCGGGATCCATCCTTATGTGCCCATCAGCCAAGCGCAAGGCTATCTGGAGCTCATCGAGGAGCTGGAGAGCTATCTCGCCGGCATCACCGGCTATGCGGCCGTGTCACTTCAGCCCAACGCCGGGTCCCAAGGGGAGCTGGCAGGTCTCCTCGCCATCGCGGCGTACCACCGTTCCCGCGGGGAGGATGCACGGGAGGTCTGTCTCATCCCGGCCTCAGCCCATGGGACCAACGCCGCCTCGGCAGTCATGGCGGGTATGCGAGTGGTGGTTGTCGCCACCGACGAGTCAGGAAATATCGATGTTGCCGATCTCGAAGAGAAGGCCCGCGACCATGCTGATGAGTTGTCGGCTTTGATGGTCACCTATCCCTCCACACACGGTGTCTTCGAGGCGGCGATCAAGGACGTCACGGACATCGTCCATCGCCATGGCGGGCAGGTGTACGTCGATGGCGCCAACCTCAATGCTCTCGTGGGACTGGCCCGGCCGGCCGACTTCGGTGCGGACTGTGGCCATCTCAATCTTCACAAGACATTCACCATCCCCCATGGTGGTGGAGGCCCCGGTGTCGGGCCGTTGGGGGTAAAAGCTCATTTACGCCCGTTCCTCCCCAACCACCCCCAACTCCGCGAAGCCGGTCCGGAGACTGGGATAGGGCCGATTTCTGGGGCGCCTTTTGGATCTGCAGGCATCCTGCCGATCCCCTATGCCTACATCCGACTGATGGGCCCCGAGGGACTGAAGCGAGCCACCTTGGTGGCAATCCTCTCCGCCAACTACATCGCCCGTCGTCTCGACCCGCACTTCCCGGTCCTCTACACGGGAGAAAATGGACGGGTGGCTCATGAGTGCATCGTCGATGTTCGCCCCATTACCAAATCGACCGGAATCGACGCAGAGGACATAGCCAAACGGCTCGCCGACTACGGGTTCCATGCCCCCACGCTTGCCTTCCCGGTTGCCAACACTCTGATGATCGAGCCCACAGAGTCTGAGAGCCTCGAGGAGCTCGACCGCTTCTGCGACACCATGATCGCAATACGCGCCGAGGCCGACCGCGTCGGTGATGGCGAGTGGCCGATCGACGACAATCCACTCGTCAACGCACCTCACACCGCTCGGGATGTCGCCTCCGACACCTGGGGGCACGCGTACGGGCGCCAGCTCGCTGCCTTCCCCCTCGAATCCGTTCGCGTCGACAAGTACTGGCCTCCGGTGGGAAGAATCGACGGAGCCGCCGGCGACAGGAATCTCGTGTGCTCCTGCCCTCCACTCGACAGCTACAGCTGACCATCTTGACATTTCGCATTCCAGTGGGATCTTTAACATCGTCATCCAGCCCTCAGCCAGGCCAAGTGAAGGATCTTTGAGTGAAATTCAGCGGAGAGCTCAAGTTCCCTGAGATAGATCATCCCGGGGTCCCTGTGCGTCTCGCCATCGACGACACCCAATTGGAGATGTTGATCGATGGGGAGTCGTTGGGACGGTGGTCGCTGTATGACGTGCATGCGCGGCGTCTGGTGGCGAGCGCATTCCAGATCGACTTGGACGGAACCGAGGTCACGTTTGTTGCCGATGATCCCATCGACTTCGCCTACCGCGGGGTCGAGCACATGGCGGAGACCTGGGCGACTTTGAAGTCGAAGCGGATGGCGAGTCGAACCATCGCGGTGCGTAAGTCGCGTCGCGACACCATTCCCTCC
Organism: Acidimicrobiia bacterium; assembly: GCA_036374335.1. Classification (GTDB taxonomy): domain Bacteria; phylum Actinomycetota; class Acidimicrobiia; order Spongiisociales; family ZC4RG35; genus JANQRA01. The sequence continues at coordinate 8,368 of DASUUC010000054.1, read as the reverse complement.
CGAATCGACGACATGAAAGAGGCGATGGTGGCCAATCTCGACACCGGGTCCGGGCCCCGTCAGATCGCGGGCGAGCATGCCATGCCCGAACCCAGCCTGGCGGAGAGGGCGGAGGCCGCAGGCGACTTGTCCGAAGATGTCACGGCCGTGGACTGGGACCGTCGTGAGCCAGGTGCTGCGATACCCCTCGCCGGCGTCGAGAGCCTGGATGAGACCGACGTGGCGGAGACCTCCGAGCTTTCCGAGCAAGCCCGGATACTCGAGCAGGAGACGCTGCGATTGGCCGAAGAGCGTGCCCGTTTCGAGGAAGAACGGCGTCGCGCCGAACTACAAGAGGCCAATCGCATCGAGGCGTACCGGTTGGAAATGCAGCGTCTCGAGGCGGAGCGTGAACAGCTCCGTCGCCAGGCCGCCGAGCTCGAAGAGCGAGCCGAGGATGTGGTGGAGTCAGAGCCGGAGGCGGCGCTGGAGGAGCCGGTTGTGGAGCGGGAGCCCGAGCTGGAGTCAGAGATGGTGCCGGAGGAGAAGCCCGAGGTGGAGCCGGAGCCCGAGCCGGAGACGCCAGAGCTGGAGACGCCAGAGCTGGAGACGCCAGAGCCGGTGCCTGTGTTGGAGGAGCCGGTCGTGGAACCCGAATTGGAGGCGCCGGAGCCGGAGCTGGAGCGAGCAGCCGCCGGCTTGCTCGACCTCATGGAACTGGAGGAAAAGGATGCTGCCTCTTCGCACGATCAGACCGCGATCCCATCGGGTCGGCCGGAATCGGTACCCCAGAAGCAGCCAGAGCCGGCACTGGCCGGCGCTTCCAAGGACAGGGGCGGTCTGATGGGCGCGGTGAAGGCCGCCTTCAGGAGCGGACCAAAGCACCACGAGCATCAGTTCATCGAAGCGCCCGGAGGAATGGGAATCACCAGGTACGTGTGCGAGGAATGTGGGTACGTCTCCATCTCGGTGTGACCCCCAATCTCGATACCGCAATCTCTGCTTCGGGTGAGCACTCCGTGAACCCGGCACCAGTTTCCCGGGGCGTCGCCGGTACGCTCGCTGGGTGACCAAACTACGACCAGTGGTGCTCTCCGGTGGATCGGGGACGCGGCTATGGCCGCTCTCGACTCCCGAGCGACCGAAACAGTTCGTGCCATTGTTCAACGGCAGATCGCTGTTCGAGTTGACCCTGGCACGTCTACGGGCCATCTCGCGCCCCATGCCGCCATTGGTCGTGACGGGTAGGCCCTATGTGTCTCTGGTCCGTGACGCGCTGAGGAACTCCGGAGTTGAATCAGCCCGGGTCCTCGTCGAGCCGATTGGGCGCAACACTGCCCCGGCAGCCCTTGCCGCCGCACTTACCGCCGAGCCTGACGACGTCCTCGTCATCGTCCCATCGGATCACCTGATCACCGACGTGTCCGCCTTTCGCGATGCGGTGGGCCTTGCAGCAGACCAGGCCGGCAACGGGAATATCGTCACTTTCGGGATCAAACCGACGCGCCCTGAGACCGGATATGGCTACATCGAGATCGGGGATCAACTGGGTGACAGGGCGCATCAGGTGACCCGCTTCAAAGAGAAGCCGGGGGCCGCTGAGGCAGAACGTCTGGCATCTGACGGGGGTCATGTCTGGAACTCGGGGATGTTCGTCGCCCGGGCCGATCATCTCCTTGGGGAGGCAGAATCGCATTGTCCCGACATCCTCGCCGGGGTGGCACGCGCCTTGCCCGAGATCGGTGGCGTGGCGGGAGGGATAGCGATCGACGAGATTGGCGAGACGTTTGCCGACGTCGAAGCGATCTCATTCGACCACGCCATCATGGAGAGGACCGACAAAGCGCTCGTCATCCCGATCGATGTGGGCTGGGACGACGTTGGCTCCTACGAGTCCCTGCTCGCCGCACTGAACCGGGACTCTGCCGGGAACCATCTGGAAGGGAACGTGACCATCAGTGACGTGTCCGGGTCCTTCATCAAGGCCACGTCACGAGCCGTCGCCGTGGCCGGAATGAGTGACGTAGTCGTTGTAGAGACACCTGACGCGGTGCTGGTAGTGCCACTCGAACGTTCCCAGTCGGTGCGTGAGCTCTCGGAGAGGGCCGATCGCGATTGAGGGAGGCCGGGTCTGCGCTCCTTTTGGCCCTGGCCCTGACGGCTTGCTCGCTGGGTGGCCCCGATCAGGACGCAACCGGTGAGGAGATATACGCCCAGTTGTGCGCCGGGTGCCATGGAGCCGACCTCGGCGGGGGAGTGGGCCCAACCCTGGGGCCGAACTCCAACATCGCCGCGGAATCCGATGAATTCATCGAGTTCACCGTGAGCAACGGTCGGGGGCGGATGCCCTCGTTCCCATCCCTGGACGACCGTCAGATCGCCAGGTTGGTGGCCTACATCAGGGAGGAGCAGGGACGGTGAGGGAAGCACTCGAAGCCCTCGAGCTGCATCCAGTCCGCATCCCGATGCGTCAGCGATTCAGGAGAGTGGACCATCGTGAGGCCGTCTTGGTCCGGGGCCCGGCCGGTTGGGGTGAGTTCTCGCCATTCCCGGACTATCCACCTGAAGTGACCACACGATGGCTGGCAGCGGCCTTGGAGCTTGCCTGCGGAGAACTTCCCGACCCGGGCCGGTCGAGCGTGCCGGTTAACGTGACTGTCCCCGCCATCGACCCGGACACCGCCGTGGCACTCGTCATCGAGTCCGGGGCCACCACTGCCAAGGTGAAGATCGGCGATCACGACGACAGCGAGGAGGAGGATCTGGAGAGAGTCCGCGCCGTGCGGGAGGTGCTCGGGCCGGAGGGCTGGCTCAGGGTCGACGTGAACGCGTCATGGGACCTGGAGACGGCGGTCAGGCGGCTGGAGCGCCTCGCCGAGTTCGACCTCCAATATGTGGAGCAGCCTGTGGCCACCCTGGCTGAGATGAAGGCGTTGCGGGAGCGCGTCCCAATCCCATTGGCTGCCGACGAGTTGGTGCGACAGAGCCCGCACCCGCTTCGCGTGATCGAAGAGGGAGCAGCCGATGTCCTGATCCTGAAGGTGCAGCCGATGGGTGGGGTGAATCGAGTCCTCGACCTGGCGAACCGGTCGACGATCCCGCTCGTCATCTCCTCAGCACTGGAGACATCGGTGGGCATGTATGGGGGACTGCTGGCGGCATCGCTGCTCGAGGACCTGCCTTACGCCTGTGGTCTCGGGACAGTGGCATTGATCGAAGGTGACCCCACACTTCATCCGCTGGTCCCGATGAACGGACAGCTCGAGGTGCGACGACCGGAGCCTGACCCCGAGCTGCTCAGGCGATGGCGACCCGACCGTGACCGCGGAGCCGAGATGCTCCGCAAGCTCCGGGCAGCAGCCGAGGTCCTCACTTGACACATCCCAACCCGAGCACCGCGCTGGCACGTGTGGTCGTCGACGAGTTGGCCAACCGGGGCGTGAGACTCGTGGTCATCGCGCCGGGCTCGCGCTCCGGCGCCCTTGCCATGGCCGCTGTTGCGCATCCGGATATCGACACCCGTGTGTTCCTCGACGAGCGTTCCGCCGCTTTCCACGCTCTTGGCGCAGCTCGCGGGTCCAGGTTGCCAGTGGTAGTGGTCTCGACGTCAGGGAGTGCACCGTCACATTTCTTCCCCGCCATCGTGGAAGCGGACATGTCTTGTGTCCCGCTGATCGCGGTCTCCGCCGACCGACCGGCGGAGATGCAGGGGGTGGGGGCCAATCAGACCATCGATCAGGTGAACCTCTTCGGACCGAAGGTGAGGGACTATGCCGGAATCGAAGCTCCCGACGCTTCCGAAGACCGCAATGTGCAATGGCGGGGGGTCGTGGCCAGATTGGTATCGTCGGCCACCTGGACACGGCCCGGCCCGGTCCATCTCAACCTCCGATTCCGAGAGCCGACGGTCCCCGTAACCGACGATGGCCGGAGCAATGGAGTGGAATACCCGTTCCCAACATCGAGGGTCGCCGATGAGCGGATGGCCCCGGGCAACGGCGAAGACTCGGACCACGTGGCCGACCTCGATGCCTCCAACGGGTTGCTGATTGCCGGCGACGGGGACTACGACCGTCAGGCGCTGACCGCCCGGGCCACGGAGCTGGGATGGCCGGTGCTGGCGACGGCGCAGTCGGGTCTGCGAGGAGCATCGGTTGTGTCGACATACCACCATCTCTTGGCGAAGGGAGTTCCCGACGAGCTCCGCCCCGAGACTGTGGTAGCCGTGGGCGCAATCGGCCCCAGCACCCGGTTGGAGACTCTGGTCCGGGCAGCTTCTCGAAGAGTGAGGATCGACCGCTGGGGCAGGACAATCGACCCTGAGCGCAACGCCACCGATGTCATCCAGGGCGATATCGTCGAGCTGTTGGGCCGGGTAGCCGGTGCCGGCGATCCGGACTGGCGAGCACGGTGGTCGACTGCTGACACCGACTGCCGAATGAGATTGAACCGGGAAATCGCCGCGAGCACCGAGATGTCCGGAGCGAATGTCGTGGTGGCGCTGAACGATGTCGAGTGGGGGAGTCTCGTGGTGGCGTCATCGCTTCCGATACGTGAGGTGGATGCCCACCTGGTGCGATCGGGGCCGGTGTATGCCAACAGGGGGGCTTCGGGAATCGATGGTTTCGTTTCCACCGCCCTCGGGATTGCCGGCGAGATGGAGAGGACCCTGGCCCTGACCGGCGACCTGTCACTTCTCCACGACTCAAACGGCTTCATCAACGATGCCGACATCGATATGACGATCATCGTCATCGACAACGGCGGGGGCGGCCTGTTCGACTCGCTGCCTCAGGCCCGTCACGCTCCGGACTTCGAGCGTCTGTTCGTCGCGCCCCCCAAACGCAACCTCGCCGATCTGGCGCAGTTCCATCGTCTTCGATTCCACGATGCGACCAGCGCCCAATCGCTCCAGGAACTGGCGCGCCGGGCACTCGGTAGGGAAGGTCTGGACCTCATCAGGGTGGCCGTAGACAGGCGCTTCGATCTTGGCCTGCGTCGTCAACTCGAAGAGTGACCGAGGGCGGCGAGCATCGGCGCCAGCTTCAGCTCGGTCTCCGCGAGCTCCGAGACTTCCTCGGATCCCTCCACCAGCCCGCCACCAGCGAACAGGGTCATCTGTTTCCCTTCGATCTGGCCACACCGCAGCGCAATGGCGAAGACCCCTTCACCATCCTCATTCATCCACCCGACCGGCCCGGCGTAGCGTCCCCTCGACCTGGGCTCCATCTCCCTGATCAAGTCCATCGCCGCTTTCGTCGGTGTTCCCGCCACCGCTGCGGTGGGATGGAGCCCGCCGAGAATCTCGGTGACGGTGGTCCCCGGTATCGCTGGTCCTTCGACACGCGTTCCGACGTGCGACATCGCCCCGTGTCTCACGATCACCTGCTCCGTCACATCGATGTCAGCCAGGTACTGGGAGAGCACGCTGCTGACAGAATGCGCGGCATGGCGGTGCTCTTCGGAGATCTTCACGCTCTCCAACTCATCGGGGTCGGTGGCGGTGCCGGCGAGAGCCAGAGTGCGGACCCGTCCCTCTTTGAGGCTGACCAGCAGCTCGGGACTGGCCCCGACCAGACCCTCGACGCCGAACAGATAGCAGTCGGGATTGTCGGCGGTGAGGCGGGCGACGATTTGGGCGGGATCGAGGTTGTCGGGGAGCGATACCACCACCTGGCGGGCCAGGACCACTTTGGCCAGGTTCTCGGTGTCGATTGCGTTCATGGCGGTGCGGAATCCGCGGCGCCACTCCACGATGCCGTCGTCGACCCGGGTGACCCCGGTGGGAGGCGCGGGAACGGTCATGTCGGTTTCGACGGTCGTGGAGTGGGGGATGACCATCACCGACCCGGATTCGGACTCGTCGAAGGTGAACGACGCGAAGCCGGTCGGGCGACCCGAGTCACGCAGTGCGCTCAAGGCCCGATCGAAGCGGTCTGGTCCCACGCCCGGATCGAGAGTGATGTGGGGGCCGTGTCCCATGAGCACGCCCTCGTCGTCTACCCAGATCGGATTCATGGAGCGAAGGGTATGACAGGTGCGGCAATTGAGGCGAGTGCTCCGGCGAGTCGGGCGAACTCCGCAGCGTCACCGGATGCGGCGAGTACGAGTTCGCCGCGGCCCTCCTGGTCCGGGGCGATCCGCCTCGTTTGAGCGGCGACGGCTGGAGCAGGATCGATGACCTCCAGACCCGAGAGGGACTGGATCAGGGGGCGGAGGAAGGAAAAGTGGGTGCAGGCGAGAGCCACGACATCCACACCCTTTTCTTCGATGGGTCGAATCACCCCCTCGACGACAGCTTCTGCTCGGCGACCTTTCACTTCACCCTCCTCGACCAGCTGCACCCATTCCGGGCAGGCCCGTGTGGTGACTTCAACACCGGCGGCGAATCGGGAGACGGCCGACTCGAAAAGCCGGCCCTGGAATGTCGCGGCGGTGGCGAGCACTGCCACTCGACGTGACTTCGATGCCAGGGACGCCGGCTTCACCGCTGGCTCCATGCCCACGATCGGGATCCCGGGAAAGCGGCCCCGGATCGACTCGAGGGCCGCCGCGGACGCCGTGTTGCAGGCGACGACGACACATGTCGACCCCCGGTCCGCCAGCCATCCCGTCACTTCGAGAGCGATTGCCTCTACCTCGTCGAGGGACCTGGGGCCGTAGGGTGCTCGTGCCCGGTCTGCCACATAGAGGAGGTCTGCCTGGGGCAGAGCGGTCCGAATCTCTGTGAGTACCGATAGCCCTCCTACCCCCGAATCGAAGACACCGATCAATGTGTACCGTCGGTCGTCACGCGTCGGAGGTGGCAGTTGCAGATCGAGAATTCAGTTGCATTGGTCACCGGGGGAGTCTCCGGGTTGGGGTTCGGGGCGGCCAGCCGGATCGTGTCCCAGGGTGGCCGCGTGGTGATGATGGACATCAACGAGGACCGGGGCAAGGCGGCTCAGGACGAGTTGGGCGAAAACGCCCGATTCGTGAGGGGTGACGTGTCGGTGGCCGAAGAGGTGACAGTGTCGGTGGGCGGCGCCGCGGAGGCTTTCGGCGGCATCCACATCCTGGTAAACGCGGCTGGGGTCGCACGGGCGGAACGTGTCCTCTCCCGTGATGGGACCATGTTCGACCTCGATCTGTTCCGGTTCACCGTCGGTGTCAACCTCATCGGCATGTTCGACGTCATCCGCAACACGGCGCGGGTCATGTCCGCCAACGAGCCCAACGACGAAGGGGAACGTGGGGTGATCGTCAATGTCGCCTCCATCGCAGCCTTCGAAGGACAGGTCGGCCAGGCTGCCTATTCGGCCTCGAAGGGGGGAGTGGTGGGGATGACGCTTCCCATCGCCCGGGACCTGGCGGGTGTCGGGATTCGGGTGAACACCGTGGCTCCCGGGATCATGGACACTCCCTTGCTGGCCGGAGCTCCCCAGGAGTTGCGCGACTCACTGGCGAAGCTGCAGGTCTTCCCCCAACGTTTGGGCACTCCCGCCGACTTCGCCCATCTGGTCACCGCCATCGTGGAGAACCCCATGCTCAACGGCGAGGTGATCCGCCTCGACGCCGCCACCAGGATGCCTCCCAAATAACCGGTTCCTAATGCTGTGCCTCCCATATATGGGAGCCAGGGCGTCTCATTCGTGGGAAGGGCTTGCCGTCCGGCAGTAATAGGCGTCTTATCGACTTTGGATGACAAAGTCGCGGAGTGGTAGCTGCGAGCCGCCCGGCGTCTGTTCCGCCGACATGTCCCCTCCGATCCGGAAGTGGTGAGGGTGATGCCCCTGTCGCCCGAGCGGTTCGACGTCCGGGAGGCAGTCGGTCGAAGTCGGCTCGCCGTCAGAGTCTGAGACCCTCGAGACTTTCCGGGTTCTCCAAGCTGGTCAGGTCACCCAGGTCGGCACCCAGCGCCAGTGCTTTGACAACGCGACGCATGATCTTTTGTGACCGGGTTCGGGGAAGATCATCGACCCAGTGGACGCTCCTGGGCCGGAACGCCTTGCCCAGGCCGGCCACACACGCCTGGCTCACCCGGGCGGTGAGGTCATCGTCGGGGGTGATGCCTGGGGCAGGGACCAGGTAGAGGGCAATCGACTCGCCTTTCAATTCGTCGGGCACCCCGATGGCCGCAGCCATCACCACCTCATCGAGGGCCACCGCGACCGATTCAACCTCAGCCGGCCCGATCCGCTTCCCGGCGATGTTCAGAGTGTCGTCCGACCTCCCATGCAAATACCAGAATCCGTCCTCATCGACCGAGGCCCAGTCTCCGTGGACCCAGGTGTCGTCGAATCGGGACCAATAGGTGGCGATGTACCTCTCTGGCTCGCCCCAGAATCCCCGGGTCATTCCCGGCCACGAGCCCCGAATCACCAGCTCTCCGACTTCGCCCCGCACCGGG
>DASUUC010000053.1:0-3957 GCA_036374335.1 Acidimicrobiia bacterium | reverse complement strand
TCTTTGTGGACCTGGGCGGCGACGTCGATGACGGTCTGCCCCCGGCGAATGGTGTAGGGCCGATCGTCCTTCTTGGCTGCCGACTCGGTGTAGACACGCACCACGCCGAGGGCGTCGAAGAGCCATCGGCCCAATAGCTCTAAGTCGCTGTCTGTCACCGAGACCCGCACGGTCGGCAGGTCGAGGCCCAGCAGCTCCTCGAGTATGGCCAGCTCCTCGTCGACATGTTCGATCTTGTCGGCCTTGGCTGAGACGAGCAGCGTCGGCAACAACTTGACGAAGGGGTCGTCGGGGTCTTCGGCCACACCTGCGCCTCGGGGCCAGTCTCTGATCAAACGAACCCTGCGCTCCGCCAGCGTCTGCACCAGGTCAGCGACCTCGGCCACACAGCCCGGATGCGACAGGTCGACGACCAGCAGGGCGCCATCCGCAGGCTGCAAGGCGTTGGCGATCCAGGGCACCGGATGTGCCGACGAGATGGGCGGCAGGTCGATCAGCTGGATGCCGACGTCCCCGACCACGAGCATCCCTGGCTGGGGATACTGTGTTGTGAAGTCGTAGGGACCTATGGTGGCGCCGGAGCCGGTCAGGGCGTGGTGAAGTGTGGACTTCCCGCTGTTGGGTGGTCCCAGCAGGCTGATCTGGCCGGCGCCCTCCGGACGGATCGTGGTCGGGGGACCCCCGCGGGTGCCACCTCTCTTGGGACCGGCCAGTTCCTCGTTGAGCTCCTTGATCCTCTTTTTGATGTCGGCCTGAAGATGCTCGGTGCCTTTGTGTTTGGGAATTGTGCGCAACATCTCTCGCAAGGCCGCCAGCCGATGGTGCGGCTCGCGGGCGGCCTTGTATTCGGCCTCAGCACGTTTGTACTCGGGAGTGACGTTGGTCGGCAACCGGTTGGTTCCTCAGGTTCGTGGGGGATACAGCCCCCCGGAGATCAAGAAGGCGTCGGCCGGGCCCTAAGACTTCTCAGCGATGTATCCGGGCAAGAGCCTAAAGGAGACGATCACTCACCGACTGGCTGGGGGCTTGGCCATGGATCCTCGTTTGAGATCGCAGCTCGGTGTGAGAGGCCTGCTGCCCTCCCTAGCCTCTCGCGAACCGCACCTGATTCACTGGTTGAAAGCTCGAGCAGCCCCTGTGCCCAGGGGCACGAATCCCGCGTCGGGGGATTGACACAGCTCGCAACCCTCCGAAGGCGACCTAGCTTGGTCTCCTGTCACTAACCGCTCGTAATCGATGTTCTGGCTTCGTCGCGGCGTATATGGGCAGCGTCTGGTTGGATCGTCAGGGAGTAGAGCGAATTATACCGATATGGAATGACCCGCTCCGCGTAGGGTCACCCGCGAGGAGATGGAGCATGGCCCTCTTTCGTACAAGAACCCCTGTGACTGTGACGTTCGCACCTTCGGAGCCAGTTGAGGACGAGGAGGAAGTTGGCGCCGGAGGCGCAGCACCGGCAGCAGGCGCGGCCGTAACCGCAGGAAACGGGGCACCTCCAACAGCGGGTATGACTGTCCAAGTCGCTGCGCCGGAACAAGCAGCTGGAGCAAGCGGCGAAAAGGCGAAAGCTAGCTGGCTTGAAGTAGGTATTGGTTTCATCGTCTTCGTAGGTTTCCTCATTCTCACAGTAGAGGGTTTGAGCACGTCAGAGGTGACGTTCACCCCCGCTGATGGGATCACGGCTTTGGCCTTGTTCTATGTGATTGCATTCGCGATTGAACGTTTCCTTGAGTTTGGAGGTAGCCCGATTGAGTTGGTCCTTTCGCTGGGCCGCGAGGTGGATGATCTGGACGGATCAAAGGCGAAGGCCGCTCTCAAGGTGAGGCGCGACACGAAGGTAGCGACCGCAATCTCCGATCCCAACCCCGCCAATGCGGCGAGTGCCGCGAAGAGCCAAGCAGATGTCGACAAGGCGACGAAGGGCCGATCAGCAGCCTTGGCAGGCATTGCCGGCGGGCTGGGCGTCCTGGCAGCGCACTATCTGAACGCCGATTTCCTTGGAGCTCTAGGTGTCACGGGCTTTGAGGGCCGAGTCGGAGACTACGCCCGACTCGGCATCACAGGGTTAGTAGTCGCCGGTGGATCGAAGCAGCTCCACGACCTCATCAGCAACGTGTCGAAGAGTGCGGAGGACAAGTCCACGCCGGAGGAAACGTCGACCGCGGGCTGAGGTTCAAGTCTCTAGCAATGCCTACCGGACGCCGAGCACGTATCCCCCGCCGAGCGACGCCGCGGCCCACGATCCTCACCGAGCCTGAATGACGAAGTCCCATTCGGCTCTGACAATGACTTCGATTTCGACCAACATTTCGAGAGGATCATTCGGGAGTCCGGTGATGGACGAGTCAGTCCTTCACCGACAGAACCTCTCGAGGTCGCTGATTGGCACCGCTACCCATGTCTGGACATCGCGAAGGTGTTACTCATTCATCGAACTCCTCCCGGCCCCTCGCTGCGCTGGAGGGGTGTGGTCGAGGGCCTGAAGATCGTTGTCGACATTGCTCCCAGAGTCAGACGACAACGCCTACGCGCCCGATTGCGAAGGCACCTTCAACCATGACCTTCGGTGCGTTCCGGGATTATCGGGCTACAGGTTCTCGTGTTTGTCGCGACCCGCCCGATCCCTGAAATACCCCAACCAGCCACAGGCCTCCCCGCGATCACCGCACATAGTTTGTTCTCGCGCGTTTGATACGAACTGCTAAAAGCCCAGGTCAACGCCCGTTTCACCTAGTTCAGAACTAGCTTCTGTGCGGATCAAGCTCGGTCGCCGAAGAACTGGAGGATCTCGGCTTCAACGTTGCGGCCGGCCGCCGCCTGTACGAGCAGGTCGGCCAGCTCACGGTCATCCGGATCGATGATCCGGCTCCCGTCTTAGGCCGTTGTTGTCGAGCATCCATCTGGCCAGCAGGAGAGCGGTCCTTTTGTTTCCTTCGGTGAATCCTTGAGCTCTGGTGACCCTGAATGCGATTGCACCTGCTGCGGCTAAAGGATCGTCCAAGTCGTCGATTGACTGAAGGGCTGCTTCAACACGATCGAGTTCGTCAGGTTCATCGAACCACTCGTCGTCACTCCTAACTCGCTCATTGATCTCGATTGCGAGTCGAAGCCCTGGCCTTTTCAATGATCTCGGAGGTACTGAAGGAGGTCTCGATACTCCTCGAGACGCGCGTCGAGCCAGGCGAGGTCGGCCTGGGAGAGCTCGGCGTCGGTTGCTCCGTCTCTGGCTTCAGACATGGGATAAAGGTTATCGGCTGGGGACGCCAGAATCCATGCCCTGGTGTTTGACGTGACCGGGTCCATTTGTTCGGGTTCACTTCAACCGTGCGGAATCGTCGATCTAACCGCACCTGGTTCGTTCCGGGCTCCGGGCTATTTAGGTCTTAGCACCCGGTGGCGTCTCTCAGGACGCGGCATGACTCCGCCATGCGCTCAGCCGATAGCTTTGTGACGCGTCTCCGAAATGAGTTTCTGGGGAGTGTGTGAATGTTGTCGAAGTTGACCACACACGCAGTCGGGACTCCGTCTGTATCCGGTATCAATCGGAGTTCGGAGACGAGATCGCGCTGTGTTCTGGTGAGGGCCGCCACCACGACTGAGCCGATTCGGTCCGCCACCGGATCGCGTGTCAGAACGAGGACAGGCCTGTCCCCACCAGGCGTTTTGGCGAACCAGACCTCACCTCGCCTCATCTGCCCATTCACTCCAGTCCTCCGCGGGGCCCCAGTCGGCGATCTTTGCGAGGCTCTCCTCTTCCGGTGTCATTGGTTTCCTAAGCCAGGCCTCGACATCATCCTCAGAGCGGAGGCGGACGAGATACCGGTGGAGGGCGTCACGAAGGAGTTGAGACCGGTCGACACCGAGACGCTCTGCCCATCGGCGAGCCTCTTCGGCCTCGGCTTCGTCGACCCTGAAACTGAACATCGTCATACGCCAAGCATACGGCGTATGACGGCC
>DASUUC010000052.1:0-14739 GCA_036374335.1 Acidimicrobiia bacterium | reverse complement strand
GTCATGCCCTGATCCGTGATGGTGTAGCTGCGCACTGTTTCGTCGTGGGCTGTGGCCCGCGTTTTGAGGACGGTTATCGCTCTGGTCAGCTCGTTTTCGCCGGCTACGTAGTTGAGCAGGACCACGTTGTCGGATAGATGTGATATCCCACGTTCGGCAAGTCGACTGGTCTCGAAGAAATCTGCTGTCTCTTGGGTCATCATCACCGTGGTCCCGGACCGGGACAACCTCTGCAGCAGCGAATACATGTACTCACGGAAACGGATCTCGTCTCCGGCTGCGATGTTGAGATCGCCGAGACTGTCGATGAGGATCCGCTTGGCGCCGATCTGGTTCGACCTGTCGAGGAGCTCATACACCCATTCGTCGATATGGAGATCGACGGGCGACCCGTACATCAGTTCCACATTCTCGGTATCGAGTGACCACCCGAAACCCGCACACATCCTCTGGAGCTGGACCGGGTTCTCCTGGAAGGTGGCGATCAAACCTTTCTGGTCCCGTTGCGCTCCGGTCAAGATGAAATGCAGCCCGAGGAGTGTCTTTCCCGACCCGGAGGGCCCGGCGATGAGGGTGGAGGAGCCTTCCCATAAGCCATCGGTCAGCATGTCGTCGAGGCCAGGGACTCCTGTTTCGCACCGTTCTGGCGAGAGCTGATATGTCGCCACATCGAGCGGGTCTGCCAGGCGGGGGAAGGCATCCAGCCCAGCGCTCGAGATCCGGTAGGCATGTCGGCCGGATCTGAAATCGCTACCCCTCATCTTTGCTATCTGGAGAACCCGTTTCTCCCGTTCAGATACGCGTTCGACTTCCAAGGACACGATGATGTCGACAACCGCGAACTCTGGATAGTCAGCCATGTCCTCGGCCGCATATTCGCCCAGCAAGAACGTGGTCACCGGAAACACCGACAGGATGGCGGCCAGCTGATGGAGGAAGCTCCGCAGCTCCCTATCTTCGGTTGAGTAGGCATGGATCGCCTTGAAACTGTCGATGACCAGAATCGAGGGCTTGCGTTCCTTGAGGAGTTCATCTACCCGGTGCAGTATCCCCCCAAGACCGGTTTGGGAGATGTCATCGCCCAGGTTCTGGTAGTACACCGAACTGCCTACGGCGGCTGAGTCGAAGAAGTCGAGAGCCTCGCCGTAGCGGAGAATCTTTTCCATCGGCTCGGAAACCGTGGACAGGTAGATGCCGGGACGCTCTGGGGTCGAATTGTTGAAGAGGTACTGTTGGGCGAGGATGGTCTTGCCCACTCCAGGGAGACCGGTGATGAGAACTATCCCATTGGCAGGGGGGCCACCGTGGAAGACCTCATCGAGTCGGGGATTTCCGCTCGACAGGCGGGGGGCACTCAACCCTGCTGCCTCCGGGTGATGGCACTATCCCGCATCATGTCCCGAACGGTTGCAACGAGCTCGAGGGGATCGAGAGGCTTCTGCAGAAAGGCGTCCGCGCCGGCGGCGAGAGCCTCCTGCCGGGTCGTGAGTGACGACACTGCGAGAATCCGGGCATCTCCCTTTTGTTTGAGCTTCCGGCACAGGGCAAGACCGTTTCCATCGGAGAGAAGCAGATCAACAACAACCAGTTCTGGCTTCTCCCGTTCGAAGATTGCTTCCGCCTTGTCTGCGTCCAAGGCGACTACGGTCTCATAGCCCTCGGTCCTCAAGAAGAAGTCGGCGAGATTGGCGGCGTGCGCGTCTCGCTCTGCAAGCAGGATCCCCAACCGAGGAGCCTCGGGAGCCGGTTGGGTTAGGGGTGTTCCCGCGGCGATGCGGTCGGCCAAGAGCCGGTGTGCGTCACCAGGTTGAAGCCCCTCGGCCATGCTCAGGGCGACAAAGCGCAACATTTCAATCTGGTCACGGCTGTACAGACGCTGGCCACCGGCACTGCGCTCCGGAACCACCAACCCATAACGGTCCTCCCAGGTGCGCAGCGTGCCGGCGGGAATGTCGAGCATCTCGGCCACGGTCCCAATGCTGTAAACGGGGGCGGAATCAGCCACGGGAACAGTGTAAGCGCCCGGCCAGACTTCGCCAAGACTTCATAAGAAGTTTCGCGAACTATCCAATAAACATCATCACCATTATCCAAATCTTCTTCAAATAGTGGATTCCAGCGAAACTGACTAGAGTGTATGCTCATACACTGAGGTAATGGCTAGGTTCACGGATCGGAAGGGGACAGCTGGATGATCACACAGGCGGAGGAAAGCTTCTCCATTGAGGTCGACCAGATAAGGGAGGCAACCGTCCTCATCGTCCAAGGTGAGGTCGACCTGGCCACCTCCCCTCGGCTTTCGGCACAATGCCTGGAACTGGCCGAACGAGGTCGGACCAAAGTAGTGGTTGATGCCAGTGAGGTGAGCTTCATCGATGCCACGGGGATCAGGGCATTCATCGAGGGTCGAACAGCCATCCTGAAGAACGGAAGCAGCTTCAACGTCGTGCCTTCCCGTCAGGTCCGGCGCCTCTTCGACCTCGTTGACCTGCACGAGATGTTCCCCGGCTTTTCCTCCACCGATGAGGCCCTCGACTATCTAGAGGCGTGAAACAGCGAGTCGACGACATCGGCATTGCCGGTGTCCTCCATCCGGGTCTTTACCTCCGCGAAGCATTGCGGGCTCGGAGTCGCCCCACTCGTCCGTTCCCGAGAAGCAGGATCTCCAGCCGGTTCCAGGCGCGTAGCCTGCCGAGTGGACCGCCACCCCCACGATCCCGCCTGTCAACAGCCCGACTCCAGCAATCCACTTATGTGCCAGAAGAAGGCCCCGGCGGATCACGATGACACCGGTCACGAAGAGCGCCGCGGTGTCACGAGACGGGATACGGATCAAGAGGGCGTAAACCAAGCGATAGGCCGAGATTCAGAGTTCGCTCGTCATCCCCCGGTCAGCGGCGGATCGCGTCCCGTCTCATTAGTCAGCGACTTGCTTGTGGGGCTGACAGGATATGAGCCCGTGACCCCCTCGTTGCGAAGCATGCAGCCAAACACCCCTGACAGGGGCTTTGGTCTCGTTTGACTGTCCTGTGCCAAAGCTCATGACCCGCTGTCGCCTTAGCGTCCGGACTGGTGTCTGACACCGCGTTTGGACTTGTCCTTACGAGTTCAGGCGACATTGGTGGCTGGCTCCGTTCCCGCCCACGCGGTCGCACCCAGTATCGGAAGTCAAAGAAGAGATCAAGCAGACTCGGGGTTGGGTAGTGGTCCGTCGCCTGTGGGCGGCCGCACCGGATTGGATCAGCTTTCGCTTGATTTTGGAGAACGGCAGACGCCCATAGGGGCGCTGACGAAACGGATCTGTATCTCTGCACCCATATGAACGGTTAGGCCTCTGCTCCTGTGGTGAGCATGATCACTCCGAGGAGGCTGGCCCCGGTCAGCACCACCGGTTGATAACCGCGATCTGAGAGGACGCCAGCTGCGATCGACGCCCGGTGCCCGGTCGTGCACCCCAGATACACCGGTGCGTTCTTGTCCAACTCCTCCGGGGTGGTCTCGATCAGGTCGGGGAGATGACAGAGGACCGAGCCAGCGAACGTCCCGTCGACCCACTCGGTGGGCGCCCTCACGTCGACCACCTGCCGGGAGCCATTCCCCTCCTCGATGAACTGCCGTGCGGTCATGGTGAGGTGGCTCATCGTCGGCCGTCCCTCCTCGATCCATGCCTCGAGACCCCACGTCACACCACGGACGTCTTCGAAACCGATCCGGGCGAGAGCCGTCCGGGCCTCCTCCAACGACTCCCCTTCCTCGAGGATTAGCGCCAGAGGAGCGTTGAACGGGAGCAGCCATCCGATCCAGGTGGCGAAGTCCGATCCGAGCTCCATGCCCCACGAGCCTGGGATGTGAGCTTCGGCGAATGAGGTCTTGTAGCGCCCGTCGATGATCATCACCCCCTGGTCCATGGCTTCCTGGATCTCAGAAGGGGTCAGTTCCGGGACCGGCTCGGGGTGGTACGGGTCGGGGCCGGCCAGGTTGATCGGGCCCATATAGGCGTAGTACGAGGGGTAGGGCGGAAGCCCGCTGAGCTGTCCTGCGGCGAACGCTTCCACGTCGGGATACTGGAGGACCGGGTTGGTCTTCAGCTCATCGCCGATGGTCGAGGTAGTGCCCCCGGCTTCGGAAGCGGTGCAGAAAGATCCCGCACCGTGGGTTGGATAGAGAGCCGCTTCCCCGGGTAGCTCGGCGAGACGCATCACCGACTGGTACTGGAGACGCACCAGGGAGGTGGCGCGATCGACACCCAGCAGATCGGTGCGTCCTGCCGAGCCGACCAGCAGACTCCCACCGGAGAACACCGCAATCGGGACATCGTCGATCACGACCAGATAGGAGACATGCTCCGGCGTATGGCCCGGTGTGTGGAGGGGACGGATCTGGAACGGCCCGGCATCCATGTCCTCGTTGTGAAAGGCGGGGAGATATGCGAACTTGGTGCCCGCCCCAGCGGGGAGAACGAGCTCGGCACCGGTCTCTCCGGCGAGGTGACGTCCCCCCGAGACGTAGTCGTTGTGGAGATGGGTCTCCAAGATGTACCTCGGCGCCACACCGAGCTCGTCGAGGACGGAAGTGAATCGGTCGATGTCACGCTGAGGGTCCACGACGATAGCCACCCCGTCATGGGCGAAGACGTAGCTCTTGTCACCCAGACCCGGAGTCGTCATCACCTTCACATCCATCTCCACACCTCCTCGCCGCTCATCCAGAACGAGAGACTCGCTTGTCATCCGTTTCCACGAGACGTGACGTCGTTGCCTGCCAGGGTGTGTCCCACTCGGCCTGAAACACGTACCTGTCCCCCCGAACGATGCTGATGCGCCACTCCAGGGGTTTGCCTCGAGCCTTGGTTCGCCGGTCGATCTCGAAGGCAGGATCACCCGCGGCCAAGCCGAGCCGCACCGCGATCTCCCGCTCGACCTTGATCGGACGGCTCTGCTCCACGCCTTCTTCGGGTATCACCCCGCATCGGTCACGGAGCTCCTCATAGAGAGCCGCGTGGCTGAAGTTCGCTTCCAGCAGCGGTGCCGCCAGCGGCATCGGCAGCCACACCTGATCCACCGCCAACGGCTGCCTGCCGGCGAGTCGGCTCCGCTCCAGGAAGAAGAGGGGCGCATCAGCGGGTAACTCGAGGACCTTGGCTGCCTCCTCGTCGGTGCGCTCCTCTTGGGAGATGACGACCGACGTCTGATCGACGCCGCTGTCTTCGATCGACCTGTAGAGGCTGTAGATGGTTCCCAGCGGCTGGGCGAACGAGGCCGGCGTGCGGAAGGACCCACGACCCTTGCGACGTTTGATCAAACCGTCCTCCTGGAGCCCCCGCACCGCCTCGCGGATGGTGTGTCTGCTGACGCGGTACTCATCCACGAGCTCGCGGTCGGTTGGGAACCGCTCATTGAACTCGTCACGCGCAAGTCTGTTTCGTAGATCCTCCTCGATGGCCACCCACATGGGCACATCACTCATGACATTCCCCACGATACCCAAAATTTGTCCGGACCAAAGGGGCTCATTGTCCCACCAAGGATACGACACCGGCTATCGCGATCACTGCCATCAGTGCCAGTGCAGTCCAGACGAACCTCCAGTCCCGCTCTTGGATCCACCGGAAGACGAGCCAACCCACGCGGAGAAGGGGGGTGGCGGTGACGAGATAGACGGCCAGTATCCCTGCTAGGCGCAGCAGGCCGTGGTCTGTGATCGCTCCGATCCCTGCCAAGACCCAGGCGACGATGGTGATCATCCTCAGAGCAGGGCCCTGCCTGCGACCTTGGATGATGCTGATGGTGTCGGAGGTCATCTCGTCACCACCAGTACCACTGCGATGACCATGAGGATCACGCTCAGAGCGCGGCGCACGTGAGCCGGGTGGAGTCTTGACTGGGCCATGGCGCCGAGGAGACCTCCGGCGAGGCCGCCGAAGATGATGGCGGCCGACTGTTGGACGTCGATCCTTCCCTGCATGGCAAACACGATGAGTGCGGCACTTGCTGTGATTCCGATCGTGAAAGTCGTTGTGCTCGCCGCCACCTTGGTGGGTACATGCATGATCTCGCTGGTAGCCGGGGTTTTGATGAACCCGCCACTGGCTCCGGTGGTGCCGGCGACCAGACCTGAGAGCGCCATGAGAGACAAACCGAGGGGGAGTCTCCTCGCTTGGTAAGGGGCGACCCCCCCGTTCACTGGATAGGCCCCTGCCAGCGAGCCCACCCTCTCACCGATGTGCTCGAGACCGTAACCAGGTTGCGAGGGATTGCGCAGTCCCTTCCTTCTCCCCCCGAGGAAGGCCGCGGCCAATGACACTCCGGCCAGGACATACACCAAGAAATCCTGGGAGAACCGGCTCGCCACGAGTGCTCCGACCACCGCTCCACCGGTGGCAGCCAATTCAGTGGTCACGCCGATGCGATGATTCACCGATCTCTCGGCGAGTTGCCGGGGACCGGCGGCGACGGACCCGGCCACCACCGAGACGAGCCCCAGAGGCGCGGCTTCGAGTGGTGACCATCCGGCCAGCACCAATACCGGGACCAGGATCACGGCTCCACCGAGCCCTCCGAGCGCACCTATCCCAGAGGTTGCGGCCGCCAGGAGCATGAGGAGCAACACATCCGACACACCTCAAGAATAGAGGAGATTTGTCCGGACAACTAGTCGATCACCGACCTGGCGTCTGTCCAGCCAGCGATCGGACGGAGAGACTCACGTCCGGCTGCTTGCGCGTCCTTCATCACACCCAGCAGGAGATCGAGTGCCTCGGTCACCTTGGGTGAGACGAGCGAGTAGTAGACCCATTGCGCATCACGCCGTGTGGACACGAGACCCTTGTCCCGTAGAACGCCCAAGTGCTGGGAGACATTGGCCTGTGGCAGGTCGAGGAGATCACAGATATCCCCGACGGATCGCTGGCCGTCACGCAGCAAATCGAGGATGAGGAGCCGTTTCGGGTCGGAGAGTGCCTTGCACACAGTGGCGTGGAGGCGATAGATCTCCTCGGTGCGGGTGGTCATGGTGCTCACTATGACACACAGGAGAAGCGGAAACCAACCACATAGCAGGGTCTCATCGTGTATATTCGTCTATCTGCATGTCCGGACTTAATCCGGGCCCGAGGAGGTGACCATGACCAGTCCGATTGTTGAAGTGGCCGAGGATCCCAAGACCGAGGAGCCTACTCCCCAAAAAGAGAAGATGGTTCTGATCGCCGCATCTGGGGACCTCGACAAGGCGTGGCCGGTGTTGATTCTCGCCACGACCGGCGCCGCCTACGGCATGGAGGTGACCGTGTTCTTCACCTTCTGGGGCCTGGGCATCCTGAAACGACCTGACGCCGGCCTCACCGGTGACGACTGGCGACAGAAGATGCTATCCATGTTCAACCGGGGAACCACCCAACATCTCCACCTCTCCAAGCTCAACTTTGGGGGGATGGGGGCGAAGATGATGAAAGACCTCGCTGACAAGCACAAGGTCGCCTCGGTGCAGGAGCTGCTCGAGTTGGCACAGGACATGGGAGTGAAGCTCTGGCCATGTCAGATGACCATGGACCTGATGGGTCTCTCCAGAGACGACCTGATCGACGGTCTGGACGAGCCCGCCGGCGCCGGGTCGGCGATCAGCCTGATGAAGCAAGCCGAAATCAGTCTCTTCATCTGAAAGGAGTCCAGAAGTGGCAGATCACACCGTCGACGCTCGAGGCCTGCAGTGTCCGATGCCAGTGATAAAGCTGAGCCAGGCGATCACCTCCGCACAGCCCGGAGACACGATTGAGCTCATATCGACCGATCGCGGTTCCTGCTCGGACGTGCCGGCCTGGGCCGATGACATGGGTCACACCCTCAAGGAGCAATTCGAGACCGACAACGAATTCCATTTTGTTCTCGTGAAGTCGTAGCGGACCGACTGATCGTCTATTGTCCGTACTTATGAGCGGTTCGAGCTCGAACTTCCCCGGTTTTCTCGGCATGGTGGCTACCGGCCCCGAATCGCCCACGACCACCCCAACCCAATCTCTCCCGACTCATCGCCCGCGTCTGGCCGATCCGGTGAGTGGCAGATCCCCGAGATGGGTCAAGGTGATCGATCAGACCAAGTGCATCGGTTGCCACGCCTGCACCACCGCCTGCAAGTCCGAGAACCAGGTCCCCCTCGGCGTCACTCGCACATACGTGAAGTCAGTGGACGTGGGTTTCTGGCCACAGGCGAGAAGGGCCTTCCAGGTCACCCGTTGTAACCAATGCGAATACGCACCCTGCGTGGCGGCCTGTCCCACCTCAGCCATGTATCGCCGGGATGACGGCATCGTCGACTTCGACAAGAGGATCTGCATCGGGTGCAAGGCATGCATCGCCGCATGTCCCTACGACGCCATCTTCATCAATCCCGAGGACCACTCCGCAGAGAAATGCAACTTCTGCGCGCATCGACTGGATATCGGTCTGGAGCCGGCGTGCGTGGTGGTGTGCCCGACGGAGGCGATCCTGGTCGGTGACCTTCACGACCTGACCTCCAAGGTGTCCCGGATCGTCCATCGCCAGGCGGTGAACGTTCGCCGCCCGGAGAAGGAGACAGCACCCAAGGTCTTCTACAAAGGAGCCCACCAGGTCACCCTCGACCCCATCGCCGCACACCGCCC
Source organism: Acidimicrobiia bacterium (assembly GCA_036374335.1). Classification (GTDB taxonomy): domain Bacteria; phylum Actinomycetota; class Acidimicrobiia; order Spongiisociales; family ZC4RG35; genus JANQRA01. The sequence continues at coordinate 6,104 of DASUUC010000052.1, read as the reverse complement.
AACCGGCGATCTGTACATGTGGAGCGAGCAAGGTGACGGGGTCGGCACGGGGCATCCGGGTAGATGGCCCAACTCATCGGCCGCCGCCGTGGTTTCCTACGATGTGCCTCACAAAGCACCGTGGGACTGGAGAGTCAGTCTGTACACGTGGACCAAGTCGATCGCCGCCGGCTCCTATCTGGTCGCTCTCCTGCTGGTCCTCACCGGCTTCCTGGATTGGTCCGCGCCCTTGTTCGTTTGGGTTGCTCCCATACTCGGCCTGGCATTCCTCGCTGCCACCGGTGTCGTCCTCATCGCCGACCTCGAGCACCCGGAACGGTTCTATTACCTGTTCACGAGGCCCCAGTGGCGAAGCTGGCTGGTCAAAGGGGCGGTCATCATCCTCGGGTACGGCGCGGTGTTGTCGGGCCAACTGCTTGCCGGGCTCATCGAATCCAACGGTCTCCGCCAGGCTCTGGCGGTCGCCGGGCTTCCCTTGTCGCTCATGACCGCGGTCTATACCGCCTTCCTGTTCGCCCAATCCAAGGCCCGCGACCTGTGGCAATCCCCACTTCTCCCGCCGCACATCGCAATTCAGGCAATCATGGGTGGTGCCGCCGTTCTGCTCATAGCCGATGCGATCGGGGACGGCGGGGCATCGTCTCCCCTGGCATGGCTGCTCGCCGGAGCCACGCTGGCTCATCTGCTGATGATCTGGGGTGAGGTTGCCCTGCCCCACGGGACGGCTCACGCCCATCTCGCCACCTGGGAGATGACCTCGGGCTCGTACCGGGGCTTCTTCTGGGCCGCAGTCGCCCTGGGTGTAGCCGCCCTGGCTGCACCCTGGTTGGCCATCCCGGCGGCAGTCCTCGCGCTGGTCGGTTTACTCGCTTTCGAGCATGCCTACGTCCAGTCCGGCCAACAGGTGCCTCTGGCATGACCCCTCAGGACATCGAGCAGCTCGGGCAGAGGGTGGCGGCAGCCAGGGCTGAAGTCGAGGCCCGAGGCGAGACGTTCTACCCCGGACCAAGCCGCATCCACCTTGCTTCGTTCCCGCCCAGGCAACGCTGGGACGACTGGGTCGAGCTCGACTCCCGATCCTGGCCTGAAATCGTCGAGAAACGGTATGCCCTGGTTCCCACCACCTGCTTCAACTGCGAGTCGGCTTGTGGCCTGCTCGCTTACATCGACAAGGACACCCTCCAGGTCCGCAAGTTCGAAGGGAATCCAGAACATCCCGGCTCCAGGGGCCGCAACTGCGCCAAGGGCCCGGCGACGATCAACCAGGTCACCGATCCCGACCGCATCCTGTACCCCTTGCAACGGGCCGGAGAGCGGGGCGAGGGTAAATGGGTGCAGGTCGACTGGGATGAGGCCCTGGACGACATCGCCACCCGAGTCCGTACCGCGATAACCGAAGGCCGGCCCAACCAGGTGATGTATCACGTGGGCCGTCCCGGTGAGGACGGGTTCACCGAGCGGGTGATGGCATCCTGGGGTGTCGACGGGCACAACTCCCACACCAACGTCTGCTCCTCGGGAGCCAGAGTCGGCTACGAGCTGTGGATGGGTATCGACCGCCCCAGCCCAGACCACGCCAACGCCGAGGTCATCTACCTGATCTCCGCCCATCTCGAGACCGGGCACTACTTCAACCCCCACGCCCAGCGGATCACCGAGGCCCGGGAGCGTGGAGCCAAGCTGATCGTCCTCGACGTCAGGCTGTCCAACACGGCCACTCATGCCGATCATTGGCTGTCGCCCTACCCGGGATCGGAGGCGGCGATCAACTTGGCGATCGCCAACCACATCATCCAGACAGGCGGCTACGACCGTGAGTTCGTCAGACGCTGGTGGAACTGGGACCGGTACATGGCAGCCGAGTATCCCAACCGGGAGCAGAGCTTCGAGAGCTTCGAAGAGGTATTGGGGCAGATCTACTCCAGGTTCACCTTCGAGTTTGCCGAAGCCGAGTCCGGGGTCCCCGCCGAGACTCTTCGCGAGGTGGCTGAGGTGGTTGCCGGCGCGGGGACAAGGCTCTCCACCCACAGCTGGCGGTCCGCCGCCGCAGGCAACCTCGGAGGCTGGCAGGTGTCCCGCACCCTATTCCTCCTCAACGCGCTCCTCGGGGCGGTGGCGACACCCGGCGGCACCCACCCCAACGCCTGGAACAAGTTCGTGCCCAAGCCCATTCACTCCCCACCGCACCCGCCGGTGTGGAACGAGCTCACCTGGCCATTGGAGTATCCGCTGGCGATGCACGAGTTGTCATATCTGCTGCCGCACTTCCTCGAGGAGGGACGAGGCTCGGTCGACGTCTACTTCACCAGGGTGTACAACCCGGTCTGGACCAATCCGGATGGGTTCTCGTGGATCGAGGCGCTCACCGATGAGTCCAAGGTGGGCCTCCACGTCGCCCTCACTCCCACCTGGAATGAGACCGCCTATTTCGCCGACTACATCCTTCCCATGGGGCTCTCCTCGGAGCGTCATGACATCCACTCTTATGAGCAATACGACGGGCAATGGGTCGCCTTCCGCCAACCGGTGCTGCGCGAGGCACGTCAGCGGGCCGGCGAAGTCGTAACCGACACCCGTGACGTCAATCCCGGGGAGGTTTGGGAGGAGAATGAGTTCTGGATTGAGCTCACCTGGAGGATCGACCCCGACGGCTCTCTGGGCATCCGCCAGTACCACGAGTCGAGACAACGACCTGGGGAAAAGCTCGGTGTCGACGAGTACTACGGATGGATGTTCGAGAACTCAGTGCCCGGGCTCCCCGAGCGGGCCGCCGACGAGGCTCTCACTCCACTCGACTACATGCGACGGTACGGCGCGTTCGAGGTGCGCAACGGTGTCGGTCAGATCCACGAGGAGGTAGTCCCCGATGACGAGTTGGAGAGAATCGGAGAAGACCGATTTGGCCGGGTCTACACCAACTCGGCAAAGCCTGCCGAGCCCAACGTCGTACCCCTCTCCAGCCCTGACCCCGACGCCGAGGGCCGCCGGCCGGTGGGAGTGCGCATCGACGGCGAGATCCATCGTGGGTTTCCCACACCGTCGGGCAAGCTCGAGTTCTTCTCGACCACACTGGTCGATTGGGGGTGGGGCGAACACGCCATCCCCGGTTACATCCCAAGCCATATCCATCCTTCGCAGCTGGCCGAGGGCCAGATGCCGCTCATCTCGACCTTCAGGCTGCCGGTGCAGATCCACACCCGATCGGCCAACTCCAAGTGGCTCGACGAGATTGCCCACACCAATCCGCTCTGGATCCACCCGGTAGATGCCGGGCGACTCGGACTGGACAACGGTGACCTGGTGAGGGTGGAGACGCAGATCGGCTACTACGTGGTCAAGGCCTGGGTCACCGAAGGGATCCGGCCCGGGGTGGTGGCGTGCTCCCACCACATGGGAAGGTGGAAGCTGACGGATCACGGGCAGGGTCAGGCCATGGCCACGGTGTCTCTGGACCATGACGATCGGCAATGGGGGCTGAAGCGGAAGAAGGGAACCGGCCCGTACCAGTCGACCGACCCGGACACCACGAGGATTTGGTGGACGGACGTCGGTGTTCACCAGAACCTGACCTTCCCGGTGCAGCCTGACCCCATCTCCGGACAGCATTGCTGGCATCAGGCGGTGACCGTGCGAAAGGCCGAGGCCGGGGACGAATACGGAGACATCTGGGTGGACACCAAACACTCCCGGGAGGTCTATGCAGAATGGCTCGAGCTGACCCGGTCTGCCACTCTCACCTCTCCAGATGGGAGCAGGCGCCCCTACTGGCTCTTGCGCCCGTTGAAGCCAGGTCGTGACGTATACAGCCTCCCCGGTAGCTGACCGCGCCGATCTGCTCCGGACCCTGGGCGTGTTCTGCGAGCGTCCCTCTCCCCACATCGCCGCTCTTGCCGAAACACTGGGTCTGAACGCTCCACAGGCGGCCGAGCACACCGAGGTCTTCCTGCAGCAGCTCCCGCCGTATGCCTCCATCTATCTAGACCCGGAAGGAAAGATCGGCGGCGAGGCCCGAGATCGTGTGGCCGGGTTCTGGCGGGCGTTGAGGATGACACCTCCGTCAGAGCCCGATCATCTCGCCGCGCTGTTGGGACTATGGGCGAGCATCCTCGAAGCCGCAGGTGAAGAGCCCAAGCCGGAGCGACGCAGGCTCCTGGAGCATGCGGCGAGGACCCTGGTTTGGGAGCATCTGGCATCATGGCTCGTTCCTTACCTGACCCGTCTGGGTGAGTTGTCCACTGGGGCCTATGGCGATTGGGCCGCCCTTGTCGCCTCCGTAATCGAAGAGGCTCTCCATGGTCATGCGCGTCCCGAGATGCCGGTGCACCTCATGTTGCCTCAGGAGGAGCCCACCGGGATCGATGACCTCGTTGCCTTTCTCCTGGCTCCAGTACGCAGCGGGATCATCATCACGAGGGCGGATCTGAGCCATGCCGCAACCACTCTGGGCCTGGGCATGCGTCTGGGTGAGAGGGCTTTCAGCCTGAGTTCGCTGCTCGCCCAGGCTCGCCGCCCAGTCCTGACCTGGTTGGCCGAGGAAGCCGAACGTCAGAGGCAGTTATATGCCGCCGGCCTGCCCGCTGCCATCGCTCAAGCGTGGTCGTCGCGGGTCGGGAACACCCTGGAGGCGCTGCGGCGGATAACACCGCAAGGGTGACCGCATCGGGGGTCAGGCTCTAGTTGGCCGGCGGTCATCACCGACCGTCGAGAACATGTACCAGCACGCCTGCAGGCCGAAGGAGTCCGCCTCGCAGTCCCCCTGAGAACAGGTCCACAGCCTCAAAAAAAAACGACGAACCGCTCTGGCTGAGGGTCTACCGTCTAACTCCGACTCGCACACCTGCAGACCTCTACCGGGTTCTTCCCGCGGCCGGGAGTCCGGGAGAGAGAACGTCACGCAAGGGTTACATGGCTCGCAAGTATGTGGTCGCTGTGGAAAGGACGTCTCGGTTGAGGTTGACGATTTTATTGGTGGAGCTGACGGAATTCGAACCTGTGACCCCCTCATTGCGAAACATGCAGTCAAACCGGTGTGACCAGGGGCTTTAGGCCCGAACTACCTTGTGTCGATGCAACTTCGCGGCCAACGATGGATGTGTGCTCCGGTGGCCGTTGCACAAATGGCGCCCGAGATGACGTGAACGGCGGGCTGTCGCGCACCGGGTGCGAACCGGGGCGGTACCGACAGGACTGTCGATAGCACCACGTCGCATTTGGGCGCCCTATCGCTCAGTCTGGTCGTCGGCTGCGTAGAGCGCGTGACCATAAGAGTAAAGCGGTCACATGTGACCAACCTGTCACCGGGCGGACTCCTGCTTGGCTGGGGCCACCTTGGAGCCACCGTTCGCGACCAGCACCGCGACCCAGGATTCATTGAGGATGACGTCGGTGGACAGGTAGACAGCCAGGGCCGCCAGTGGAGCAAGCAGCCGACACGCGCTCTCAAGCAGCCGAGGAAGCTCCGCTGGCGAGCCCTAGGCCAAGTTCTGAGCCACCCATCCGAGGGAGGTCCAGCGCCGGATAGGGGTCAGCCCTCGTCGACGGCGGTGAGCGTCCCCTCCATCCCGCTGTCGAAGTGGCCCTCGATGGCGCAGATCACCTGGTAGGTCCCTGCGGCCGGGGCGGTGAAGGTGAGCGTCTTGGAATCACCGGCCTCGACCTCGTCTTCCACATAGACAAAGTCGGCGAGCAATTCCTCCTCGGTCTCCGGGAGATCGGCTTCGGATTCGATCTCAACGCCGGGCTGCATCAGCACCCACTCGTGCAGGATCGACCCCTCGTTGGTTATGTCGATCGTTATCTCCCCGCCGGCGGGAACAGTCCATTCGGCGGGGGAGAACTGGAACTCCGAGGCCGTCACCTCGAGTGAGGTGCTGGCCGCCTCGTCCCCATCGCAGGCAGCCAGGACCATCGATGTGACGGCCAGGCTCGCGACGATGATTGGAAGTCGGTGTCTCGTCTTTTGCCTCCTTTGCACGTGCTCTCCCCTCTGCGGCCGGTGGGTCGCCCCTAAAGCGTACTCCTGCGTTGAGGGCGGTGCCCGTGCGAGTGATTCCGGGGACCGCCGAGGATGAGCCTCTACGAATGGTGCGTCGCGGATTTGGTCT
>DASUUC010000051.1:0-65119 GCA_036374335.1 Acidimicrobiia bacterium | reverse complement strand
GAGGGCCTCGGCGAGCGGGGGCAGCATCGACACGTCATTGGGGCTTCCCATGGTGAACACGACAACATCGAGTCCGTTGGCATGGTGCTTGGCGGCTTGGTCGGCGACCTCGGAGACGTCGTCGTCCTTGGAGTAACGCACGTGCACGGAGCAGTCGATCTCGGCAGAGTCCCGGCCCACGGCCTGGCAATGCTCTTCGAGGACCTCACGCAACTCGGTCCATTCCTCGGGGGCGATGAGCAATGCGTCCCACATCTGAGCCCATCGGGCCACGGCGCGCAGGGTCCTGTTGCGGCCTGTACCACCGATGACGATTGGTGGGTGAGGCTCCTGGGTTGCCTTGGGCTCGCTGAGCGCACCCTTCAGCCGGTAGTAGTCGCCGGAGAACTCGGTCTCTTCGTTGGTGAGCAGGCTGACGATCACCTCGAGCCCTTCCTCGAAACGGTCGAAACGCTCTTTCATCGACCCCAGCTCGATGCCATGGGCCTCAGCTTCCTCCTCGAACCATCCTGCCCCCAATCCCAGATAGGAGCGGCCCCCGGAGACGTGATCGAGACTGACAGCCATCTTCGCCGTGATCGAGGGGTGACGGAAATGCATCCCGTTCACCATCGAGCCGATCCGAATGCGACTGGTCTCCCTCGCCAACGCCGACAGCGTCACCCAGCCGTCGAGGGACGTACCGTGCGGGTCGCTGCGCAGGGGGTAGAGGTGGTCCCAATTCCACGCCGACTCGAACACTTCGATCCGGTCGGCTTCCTTCCAGATCTCGAGCATGTTCTCCCATCTGGTGTGGTGGTTGGGAGTCTTGATCGCATATCTGGCCATTGCTTCCTCCTATCGGCGAACTACTCGGAGACGTCTGCGAACACCTTGCGACGGTCGATGCCGAGATCATCGAGCATGATCCAGGCGGCGTTGCGCCCGGGTCCGGCGGACACGGACGGGCCGGGGTGGGTCGTCGCCCCGGTCTGGTAGAGCCCTTCGATAGGCATTCTGTGCTGGGCCCATCCATATACAGGTCGAAACGCTCCCATCTGGGCCAGATCCTGATCACCACCATGACAGGATCCATGCCAATTGTGAGGGTTCATCCGCTCCAGGTCGAAAGGGCTCTTGACCGCAGTGGCCAGGATCGTGTCGTCGGTGAGGTTGGAGGCATACCTGCGGAGATGATCGAGATGAGCGGCAGAGACCTCGTCTTTGACCTCGTCCCATTTCTCAGGTCCCTCGGGAAGCTCGTAGGGCTGGAATCCGATCACTTTCAACGTGTGGTTCCCGTCCGGCGCCCGCCCCGGGTCGGCGACCGTCGGGCAGAGGACGAGGAGAGGCGGATCGTCGAGAGCCACCGACCCGATGAGGAAGTCGTGCTCGATGCGAAGCATTCGCTCCACGGTGTGCGGCACCCCTGCAGCGAGGGGTGTGATCTTGCCCTCGGGGGTGTCGAATTGGGGGGCCTCAGTCGTGGCGTAATGGGTGGGACACAGCGAGATGCCTGCTCTCCACTCCTCTACTCCGCTGGTGAACTGCGCGCCCCAGGTCTCCTCGGGCGCCATCTCCACCAGATGTTTGATGTGAATCGTCGACAACACACCCTTGGACGCCCGATGCTCATCACCGATCTGGTCGACGACGCCGATGCAACGCCCGTTCTCCACGATGAGACGCTCCACCGGGCGCTCTGTCATGACTGTTCCACCGTTGGCTTCGATCACCCGGCTCAGCGCTATGGGCAGGGCGGCCGAACCGCCCTTCGGGATGATCCATGAGTTGGCCTGGCGGCCGAAGGCCAACGAGTAGACTAGGCGGCCGGTTCCCACCCGCTGCGGGGGCTGCACCGTCATGAATGCCATCCACAGCATGAAGGCGCGGGTGTTGGGATGCTCGAACCCCGACTTGACGATGTCCCAGGCGCTGGAGGCCATTCGTTTGCTCCATAGATCTCCGTCGGGATGGCCGGCCAATCTCTGTTCCACGCTCGGGCCAAGACCGAACGGCGTGTAGCGGGCATCTGAGAAGACCGATTTCACACGGTCGTACTCCTCCATCATCCCCCGATAGGCAGCGGCATCCGATCTCGAGAAGCGCTCGAACTCGGCGACCGTCTGATCGATGTCGCGCCACATGGTCAAGGAGGTGCCATCGGGAAACGGGACATGAGCCACCGGGTCGGGTTCGATGTACTCGAGACCGAAGTCGCCGAGACCCAGTTCGTCGAAACGCAATGTGGGGCTCGCCTGAATCAGATTGTGAGCTGTGGAACAGGAATCATGTAGATAGCCGGGGAGGGTCAGCTCCTCGGTGGCCGTGTTGCCCCCAATATTGGATCGCGCCTCGAGGACGAGACAGCGAAGCCCCGCCTTCGCCAGATACGCCGCGGCGACAAGGCTGTTGTGTCCGGCGCCGGCCACCACCACATCGAACTCATCTGTTGCCATGGTCATATCTCCTCACACGGACGAGCGGTTTCTGCAAACGATTGTTAGGACAATACCCGTTACAGTTCGGGTCCGGCCATGACGACGTCGATGCACATCGAATGGGACGCCCCCATCGAGATGGATGATGGTGTCGTCTTGCGCGCCGACCTCTTCCGCCCCGAACCGGCCGGACGGTATCCGGCGATCCTTTCCTACGGGCCCTATGCCAAGGGACTGGCTTTCCAGGAGGGCTACCCCGACCAGTGGCGTCTGATGACCAGTCAGCATCCCGATGTCGAGGCCGGTTCCAGCAATCGATACCAGAACTGGGAGGTGGTCGACCCCGAGAAGTGGGTGCCCGACGGATACGTCGTCGTGCGTGTCGACTCCCGGGGCACGGGCCGGTCGCCCGGGTATGTCGATGTCTTCTCCCCACGAGAGACGGACGACCTCGTCGCCTGCATCGAGTGGGCAGGTACCCAGCCGTGGAGCAACGGCAAGGTGGGGCTCAACGGGATCTCCTACTACGCCATCAACCAATGGCACGCTGCCTCGCGACAGCCCGAGCACCTGGCTGCGATGTGTGTCTGGGAGGGGGCGGCCGATTTCTACCGCGACATGACCCACCACGGCGGGATTCTCTCCACCTTCTGGGCCAACTGGTACGACATGCAGGTCAAGACCGTTCAACACGGCCTCGGCGATCGAGGAGCAGTCAGCCGGGTCACCGGGGTCGCCGTTACCGGGGACGTCGAGATGAGCGACGAGGAGCTGGAGCGGAACCGCGCCGATCTCGGAGCCGAGATCCGGGATCACCCCCTCGACGACCAATTCCACCGCGACCGATCGCCCGACTGGGCGAAAGTCGGGACTCCCCTTCTCTCCGCGGGCAACTGGGGCGGCCAGGGGCTCCATCTCCGCGGGAACGTCGAGGGATTCGTGCGCGCGGCAAGCCCGCTCAAGTGGCTGGAGCTCCACGGGCTCGAACACTGGACTCACTTCTACACCGACTACGGGGTGAGGATGCAGAAGAGATTCTTCGCCCATTTCCTCAAAGGAGAGGACAACGGATGGGACTCCGAACCGAGGGTGCGTCTGCAGATCAGGCATCTCGACGGGTTCGAGGAGAGGACTGCCGAAGGCTGGCCGCTTCCCGACACCGAATGGGCCACCTTTTTCCTCAAAGGCGACGACACCCTCGACTCCGATCCGCCGACCGTTGACGCTGCGATCTCCTACATGGGTGACGAGACGGGTGTGACCTATTTACACGAGCCGTTCGGTACCGAGACTGAGATCACCGGACCCCTTACCCTCAAACTGTTCATCTCCTCCGAGACCGAAGACGCCGACATCTTCGCAGTGGTCCGGGTCTTCGATCCCGATGAGAAAGAGGTCACCTTCCAGGGTGCCATCGATCCGCACACACCTGTCGCCCAGGGCTGGCTGCGGGCGTCCCATCGCCGGCTCGACCCCGGACTCTCACTTCCCTATCGGCCTTATCACACCCACGACGTCACCGAGTCATTGACTCCAGGTGAGGTCTACGAGTTGGACGTCGAGATCTGGCCGACCTCGATCGTGATCCCGCCGGGGTACCGGCTGGGCCTCACGATCAGGGGCAGCGACTATGAATACGAGGGGGATCTCGGGGAGAGTCGACTGGGGACCTTCAAGAACCGGCTCACGGGATCCGGCCCCTTCCTCCACGACGACCCCCACGACCGGCCACCCGAGGTGTTCGGTGGTCGGGTCACGATCCACACCGGCCCCGCCACCCCGTCGAACCTGTTGGTACCGGTGATCCCGCACGGCGATACCCCACCCACCCGGACTGCTCGCGAGTAGAAACCTGTCGCTAAGCGACATGTCGCTGAGCGACACGCGATGCTCGCCAGCAAGAAGGAAAGGGGGGCGCTCAATCCCAGTCCAGGAAGGCGGGTAATCGACCCGCCTTCCGGAGGCTGCCGACGATGCCCTCGGGGAAGAAGAGAAGGGCGGCGAGGAGGATCAAACCCGTGAAGACGATATTCAGCGCCGATTCGCCGAGCTGACGGATCGCGACCTCGTTGACACCGAGGATGAGGATGGCGCCGATCACTGGGCCGGCCACCGTCCCCCTTCCCCCGATGATCGCCATCAGCACCATACGGGCGGCGACCGCGATGGCGAAGAAGGTCAACGGTCGAAGATGGGTCAGCGAGTAGCCGTAGACGGCTCCGGCCGTGCCGATGAAGAAGGCGCTGAGGGCGAACGCCCACACCTTGTACCAGCGCGTGTTGATCCCGGCCACCTCGGCCTTGGTCTCATCCTGGCTGATGGCCCGCAGACCTAGCCCGAACTTGGAGTGGGCCACCCGGTAGGACAGGTAAACCGCGCCGATCGCCGAGACCGCCATGGCGTAATAGAAGGGCACCTTCAAGAACTGGATGTTGAACTGGAACAGAGGCAGGTCTAGGCCACTCGACGCCCCGATGAATTCCCAGTTGTCGAACCAGAGGAGGAATAGGAACAGCATGGCGATGGTGGCCACTATGAACGCCGGCCCTCTCGTCCTGAGGGTGATCAGCCCGGCGAAAAAGCCCACGACCATCGCCGCGAACCCGGCGACGGGGAGGAACAGAAAGGGCGAGATCCCCCAGTGGGCCAGAGCCAGACCCGCGGTGTAGCCACCGACGGCATAGAAGACGCCGTGGCCCAAGGAGATGTACCCCGCGAACCCGCCGAGGATGTTCCAGCTCGAAGACATGGCGATCCACATGAGCAACAACATCCCGAGCTGCATCACATAGGCGTAGGAGTCGAAGATCGGGTAGGCGATCAAGGGGAAGAGGAGGACGAGCCCCAGGGAGACGATCAGTGTCACCCGACGTGACGTCGACCCGGGTTTGCGGCCTCGGGAGGTGCCGACGAGTTCCTCACGCCGTTCGACGACCGCCATGGGCTACAACCTCACCTTGGCGCCGAAGAGACCCTGGGGCCGGAGCAGGAGGATGAGGAAGAGGGTCAGATAGAAGGTGATCGGCGACCAGGTGGGCCCGATCAACGTGGTTACCGCAGCGCTGGCCACCGCGAGCAGCAGGGCGCCGATGACCGCACCCTTGATGCTTCCCATGCCCCCGAGCACGATGAGGGCCAACAGCAGGGCGACCCACTGCCAGTGTCTCGCCGGGAAGAAGGGGAACATGAAGCTGAGCAGCGATCCTGCCGCCCCAGCCAGCGCCATCCCGATACCGAAGGAGATGGCCGACACCCGGCGAACGTTCACCCCGACGATCTGGGCCGCGGCCCGGTTCTGCATGGTCGCCCGGATCGCGGTTCCCGTCTTGGTGAATCGCAGCACCAACCAGAGGACGATGAGCAGGGCGAAGCTGATCATCGAGGCATAGAACTGGCTGGTGGGCATGAAGATCTCACCGACGTTTATCGCCGATGAGGCGTATTCGGGCCGGACGCTGCGGAAGATGCCGGTGAATACGAAGGTCAGCATCCCCTCCACGATCAGGGCGAGGCCGAACGTAAGCAGCACAGTCATCTCGACGTACCGGGGATTGCCCTCGAGCCGAGGGAACAGGAGCAGGTAGAGCACGACCCCGAGGATGAACATGAGAGGCATGGTGACCACGAGCGAGATCATCGGGTCCATGGCCAGGTTCTCGAACAGCACGTAGGTGATATACGACGCCACCAGGATGAAGGCGGCGTGGGCCAGGTTCACCACGCGCATCACCCCAAAGAGGAGAGTGAGACCGGACGCCATCATGGCGTAGACGCCTCCGAGCAGCAGCCCGAGGACCAGCACCTGCACCCACTGCATCAGCTCACTTCTCCCGCGACATGGCCTTGCCCAGGTACAGCTCTCGGATCCTGGGGTCGGCGAGGATGCCGTCGGCAGGCCCCTCGAACTCCAGCGACCCGAGATCGAGGACGAAACCCCAATCCACCGTCTCCAAGCCCTTCACCGCGTTCTGCTCCACCAGGAGAACGGTGATCCCGAGATCCTTGAAGCCGGTGATCTTCTCGAAGATCTGATCGGCGATCATCGGCGCCAACCCGAGGCTGGGCTCATCGATCATGACCACCTTGGGCTCGATCATGAGGGCACGTCCCAACGTCACCATCTGCTGCTCTCCTCCGGAAAGGGTCCCCGCGTTCTGTCCTTGGCGGTCCGCCAACGCGGGGAAAGTCTGGTAGACCATGTCCATTCGCTCTTTGAGCAGTCCCCGGTCGTCGATCAGATAACCACCCATCGCCAGGTTCTCCCGCACCGTCATCGTGGGGAAGAGACTGGCGTCCTGGGGCACGAAGCAGACTCCGGCCGACAGCATCTGATCGGGCCGGGAACCGTTCATGCGGGCACCGTCGAGGCGGACTTCTCCCTGTCGCGGCTCGAGGAAGCCGGTGATGGTTCGCAGCAGCGTGGACTTGCCGGCCCCGTTGGGGCCAACTATGCAATAGGAGTTTCCCTCTTCGATGCTCAGGGTCAACCCGGTGAGGATGTCGGGGCCCGTCCCGTAGCCTGCGACGACGTTTTCGACCTCGAGGAGGGCGGGCACTTCTACACCCTTCCCAGGTAGGCATCGAGCACGGTGTCGTCCTCCCGAATTTCTTCGGGAGTCCCGGTGGTGAGGACCTCTCCGTGGGCCATGACGATGATCGAGCTGCAGAGCGACATCACCACATCCATGTTGTGCTCGACGATCAGGAAGGTCATCCCCTGAGAGTTCAGCTCACGGATATGGTCCATTATCCGCTCCATTAGCGTCGGGTTCACCCCACCCGCGGGCTCGTCGAGCATGATCAGCTTGGGCTCGGGCATCAGTACCGAGGCGAACTCGAGCAGCTTCTTCTGCCCGTAGGACAGAGACTCCGCGCTCGTCGTTGCCAGGTTGTCGATGCCCACGAAACGGAGGAGCTTCATCGCACGGTCCTCCTCGCGCTGGAGGATGCGAGACCCGAGGAGGCTGCGCCAACCTGCCGTCGGCGAGCCCACCACCATGTTCTCCAGCACGGTCATGTCACCCAGGTCACGAGTGATCTGAAAGGTGCGGCTCACCCCTAGTCGTGTGATGCGGTGGGGCATCCAGGTGGTCACCTCGACCCCGTCGAACACGACGGATCCCTCGTCCGGGGTGATGATGCCGCTGATGATGTCGAATGCGGTCGTTTTGCCGGCGCCATTGGGCCCGATGAGACCGGTGATCGACCCTTCCTCCACGGCGAACGAGCTCCGGCTGACGGCTTGGACACCCCCGTATGTCTTGCTGATCTCCCGGATTTCTAAAAGGTCGGCTACGAGCTGCTCCTCACATGCCGAAGGATAAAGGGGCCGACGTCTTGCCGACCCCTCCATCTCGATTCAGCCTCCCTGGTTACCACTCGGGCTTCGGGAAGACCAGGTCGACGGTATCGAGGCCCTCCTCGACGGGGAAGACGAACTCGAGTGTCCCGTCCTGCCATTGGTTGAGGAGGAGGTTACGCCCGATGGGCAGCCCTCGTTCGTCCCAGTAGAAGTCTCCGAGGATGGTGCGTACCGGATCGTCCTCGGTCCGGTCGCGGAACCATTGGGCCATGGCGGCGTTGTCAGTGCTACCGGCCCCGATCATCGCCTGCTCCATGCCCTGGCAGACGGCGAAGGGAATTGCTTCGTCCTCACTCGGCTCGTTGCCAAACGCCGCCTCGAAATCGGCGACGAAGTCCTGATTGGTGTACTCCTCACCAGCGAGACTCCCGGCGAACTCGACCGTCGGGTGCCACACGGTGTGCATAGTGATCCCGTTCTCGGGCCCACCGAGCTCGTCACGGAACTCGGATTGTGCGCCCTGGGACATCCAGATGAAGCTCGGTTGGGCTCCTACCTGCTGCAAACCCTGAACCAGAGAGATCGCCTCGTCGACGGACGCCGTGGCCGCCCAGACCGACTCCGCACCGCTCTGCGCGATCGAGTTGGCGAACGTGGTCCAGTCGGTGAACCCAACGGGCCACTGCTCGTCGAAGACGATCTCGATGTCGGCGTCGGCGAGGTAGCCAGGGGCCAGATCGGCGAGGACCTCTCCTGTTGCCGGGTCGTTCACCGTTCCACCCGCCAGACCGTTGCGACCGGCGGCGGCGAAGGGGTCGTCGGCATAGACGACTGCCGCGGACTCGGGAAAGTCCTCCTCAGAGACGAGACCCGCATCGCGGTAGTGCAGCAAGGCGTTGACCCCGGCGGAGCCGACATCCTCTCCGACACGGGGTTGGAAGTAGAAGATGTTCTGGAAACCTCTCTCCCAGATGCGCTGGGCGCCACCTGAGGGCACCGGATACACCATGCCGTTCTGCTCGGCTATGGCCGACGTCGGGCCGGTGAGGAGGCTGGAGAAAGTGCCGAACAGGATGTCGGCTTCGTTGACCATGCGCTCGTACTGAGTCACGGCGATCTCCTGGTCGGACTGGTTGTCCTCTACCTCCAGCATCATCTCTCGACCGAGCACGCCACCTCTCTCGTTGATGAGATCGACACAGAGCTGATAACCGTTGCGATGCAACTCCGCCGGGATCGAGAACTCGCCGGTCAGGGGCAGGGAAGTGGCGGCGATGATGGGCTCGCCGTCCCCCTCCGCCGTCGTGGTGTCGCTCCCTTCGCCGACAGTCGTGCCGGTGACCGCCGTCGTCTCGGTGACCTCTGTGGTGTCACCACCGGCGCCGGCAGCTGTGGTGGTGGCCCCGCCCTCGTCTCCATCGCCGCAGGCTGCCAAGATCAGCGCCAAGATGGCCACTATGGCGGCCAGATGTCTCCAGGATCGCATATCCCGCTCCTCCTCCTCGTGCAGGTCCCGCATCAGCGGGCAGCAAACGATTGTATGGTCTCGTCGCGAGGCGAGTCAACCAAGAGTCGACTCGCCTTCGCGAACGACGTTATCCATGTTCCCGATCGCGTGTAGCCAAAAAGCGCGCGTTCAAAGCCGGAGCGATTCGCCGTGGGGGCGAGAACGAAGTCTGGTCATTGAGAAGATCGACACCCTTGGCGGGTGGGATCGGAGATTGGGGGCCGTCGACACGGAAACGGGGCAGGCCAAAGAGGTGAGTGGGCGGAGCCGACGTCCAAAAGACGCCGGTTCGGGTTGACTCGGCGCCCGGCGACCGGTTGAATACAAACGATTGCAGAGCGACGAGAGGACCCAACGGAGATGGCAACGGGAGAACACGTCGGCTGGATTGGTGCCGGGAGAATGGGCGCGGCCCTGATAAAACGTCTCCTCGAGGCCGGCACCGAAGTCTGGGTCTACAACAGGACGCGCGCCAAAGCCGACGCACTGGCCGAACACGGTGCCAAGGTGGTCGACAGCCCAGCCGACCTGGCCACACTCGACATCGTGTTCACGATGGTCGGTGGCCCTGAAGACGTCCTCGAAGTCACCATCGGTCCCGAGGGCGCACTTTCCCGGGACGATGCCCGACCATCCGTTGTCGTCGACTCGACCACCATCGACCCCGCCACTTCGAAAAGGGTTCGCGCCGAAGCCAGTGAGCGCGGCGTCGACATACTCGCCGCACCGGTGAGCGGGAACCCCAAAGTCGTGCAGTCCGGCCGTCTCACCGTCGTCGCTTCCGGACCCGAAACCGCTTACCAAAAGGCCCTTCCCCACCTCGAGAATTTCGGCCGCAAGGTCACCTACGTCGGCACCGAGGACGAGGCTCGTCTCGTGAAGATCTGCCACAACCTGATGTTGGGGATCGTCACCCAGACGATGGCGGAGGTCTCACTGCTCGCCGAGGCGTCGGGGGTGTCCCGGGCCGACCTGCTCGACTTCCTCAACGACTCGGTGATGGGATCGATGTTCACCAAGTACAAGACACCGGCGTTCGTGAATCTCGACTACACACCGACTTTCACGTGGCACCTGCTACGTAAGGACTTCGAGTTGGGCCTGTCCACGGCGACCGAGCTCGACATCCCGGTCCCCACCGCGGCCCTGGTCCATTCGATAATCATCGAAGGTATCGGTCTCGGTTACGGCGACCAGGACTTCGCCGCCATGCTCACGAAGCAAGCCAGGGCGTCCGGACGAGAGATCCAATCGGAGAACCAAGAGGTCTCGGACGGCCTTTCCTGATCCGCTGGGCCTGACACCCGATCCGCTTCGGCAATGACCATCGGTCATTCGCGCATGTTCCGCTTCGGCATGGGAGGCGGTCTCTTCATCATCACGTCGATTGCCTTCCTGCGCGCGCCTCTGCTGCCCGACATCGGGCGCGACCTGGGTCTGTCGGCCCTCGGCCTCGGTGGGCTCGGGTCTGCATTCGCCTTGGGCCGACTGACCGCAGACTTTCCCGCGGGAGCAGTCACCGACCGCTCCCGGCCCGGGGCGATGATGGCCGTCGCCGCCGGGATCGTCGCCGTGGGCAGTCTCGTCTTCGGGCTCTCGTCGGTGGCGGCGATCGCTTTCGTGGCCGCCTTCGGTCTCGGTGTCGGGTCGACGTGGACTCTGACCGGCTCGATGGCGTTCTTCGCCCGTGTTCCACGGCTCCAACGAGGCACTTCCATGGCCTTCTTCGCCGGTGCCCTGCTGGTCGGCCAGGCGGTAGGACCCTTCCTGGGCGGGATCCTGGGCACGGTCTGGGACTGGCGGGTCGCCATGGTCGTCGGGGCGGTTGTAGCCGCCGCCCTCATCCCCTTCTTTCTCCGTCATCCGGGGATGTCTCCGGAGGCGGCCGATAGCGACGACGGTCGCCCGGACAACGGAGAGATCCCTCGCCCCGTCCTCACTGTCCTCTACCTGTTGCCGGTGGTCCAATTCTCGATCGGGGCGGCGATCATCCAAACCCTGGTCCCCATCGTCGGTGACAACGAACTGCACCTCGGCGCGGCGACGGTGGGCATTGCGATCGGGCTGGGTGGGCTCGCACGTCTCATCGGCGCCATCATCTCCGGACGGCTATCGGACCGAGTCGGTCGGAAGTGGGCGATGATCCCGGGGTTGTCGTTGCAGACCGCCGGGCTCGGGCTGTTCGCCGCCGTGGGCGGGCCAGTGGCCTGGTGGCTCGCCATATTCGCCCTCACCCTGGGGTCGGCCTCGGTCAACGTGGGTGCGACCATCCTCGCCGACCTGAGTGAGGGAGCAGGCTTGGGCCGACAGCTAGGCGCCTTCCGTTTCGCCGGTGACCTAGGTCTCATGGTCTTCCCCCTGTTGAGTGGCGCCCTCTATGAGGTGGGTGGAAGAGTGTTGGGCACACTGCCATTGCTGGTGCTGACCGCCGCGGCCACCATCGGGTCGGTTATCTTCCTGCCAGAGACGATGCCGAAATAGACCGCGTCCGCTCCACGTCGTGCACGAGGCCAGCGCATGGCGTTCTGTGACACTCTGTGCTCACATCAGGAGACGGGAGGTCCGGTTGATTCCCTGATCGAGAGAGTGGGAGTGAGACGGATCGAGATTGGGCGGTCCTCGGTGGTGTCTCCTCTCATCAGTGGCAGCAATGTATTGGCAGCCTCAACCCCCATCTGCCGGTACGGGACCCGCACCGATGTCATCGGGGGCTGCATGAGGTCGAGCAGAGGGATGTCGTTGTACCCGGTTATCGAGACGTCGACGCCAACCTCCTTGTCCGACTCCATCACGGCCTTGTAACAACCGAGGGCGATGAGGTCGTTGGCGGCCACTATGGCGGTCAGATCGGGACGCCGGTCCAGCAAACGGCGGGCCGCCTTGTACCCGGGATCGACCTGATACCACGTCGATTCCTCGACTGCCGAGGCGTCGATCTCCAGGTTGAGACTGTGCATCCTGGTGAGGAACGCCTGATGGCGCCCGAGACCGGTGGACAGGTGCTGCGGCCCGGCGACATGGCCGATCCGCGTATGACCGAGCGCGGCGAGATGATCGACCGCCATGCCGACCCCTGTCAGGTCATCACCGAGAATCGACGGCACCGGGACTCCTTCGGTGGCCCGGTTGACGAGGACCATGTGGATACCGCTGTCGAGAAGGTCGATGATCACGTCGTCGGAGCGCGACGCAGTGGCCAGGATCATCCCGTCGACGCGTCTCTCGACCAGGGCATTCACGACCTCGCTGGTCTGCCCCTCGCTCATGTCCGTGTTGGTGATCAGCAACGAGTACCCCTCGTTACCGAGAACTTGTTCTGCTCCGGCGATGATCGGACCGAAGAGGGGGTTCTCGATGTCCGGGATCACCATGCCCACCGACATCGTCCGATTCTTCCTGAGACCCTGGGCTAGGGGATGGGGGCGGTAACCGAGCCGGTTGGCCGTCGCCAACACACGTTCCACTGTGTCCTGACTCACGATCGAACGTGTCTCCGGGTTCAAGGCGCGAGATGCGGTCGAGATGTGGATCCCTGCTTCTCTGGCGACGTCCCTCAGAGTCACCTGCTTGCCCATGTGATTCCTCGCGCGATCAGTGATGGTCAGCTTAACCGGGCCATCTAATCCGCCCAAGAGCCTCCTCCCGGTGACCTCAAAGCGGGTCCCACCTGCTACAAACGATTGCGTGTCCCGTGTGAAGCTCCATGGAGATGCCACCGGCCATCCCGATTCACGGATGACCGCTTGACTGGAGTCATACTTGCCGTGGTTACCGGGGCACTATTCGCGGCCGGAGCCGTGCTCGCCAGGATCGGACAGAGGCATCGACCCCACGACGACGGGTTGCTGATGACCGTCCTGGTCAACGTTCTGGTTCTCGGAACGATCTCCCTGACGGTCAAAGCACCGAATTGGAGCACAGCCGGGGTGGTCGGTCTCGCCGTGGGTGGTGTTCTCGGGTCGCTCATGGGTCGCTCGGCCAATCTGAGAGGGGTACGTCTGGTGGGGGCGACGCGCACGAGTGCCTTCATGACCGGCACTCCGCTGGTGGCCGCGGTCGCCGGCTCTATCGTGCTCGGTGAGACCGTCGACTTGGTCGATGGGGTCGGGGGTCTGTTCGTCATCGCGGGACTGCTCGCCCTGGTCCGTTCCCGGGCGACACCCACCTCGGTCCTCGACGGTGTCGCCACGTCTGCCGACCGGAAGACGATACGTCTGGGATTCATCTTCGCCGCCGCGGCCCCGGTGTTCTTCGGTCTCAGCTTCGTCGTCAAGAAGTGGGGTCTCCTTCGCTACGACAGCGCCGTGCTCGGTGCATTCATCGGCGCAATCACCGCACTGTTGTTCGTCATCTCCCTGGACGTGCTCGCCAAGAGGTTTCGCCGACGCATGAGTGAGAACTTCGGTCGGATCCCGTGGTGGTTCGTGGGGGCCGGTGTCGCCATGAGTGGCGCGCTACTGACTCAATTCGCTGCGTTCTCCTATCTAGAGGCCTGGTTGGTCGGGGTCCTCCAAGGGACACAGGGAATATGGGCACTCATCCTGGGATGGCTATTCATCAGGAAAGAGGAGCGCATCGACGCTTGGGTGGTCACTTCCATCCTCCTGGTGGCCGCGGGTGTCACCCTGATCGGCATTCAGAGGTGACCGAACCGTTAGGTGGAGGGCTCTGACGCTCTCGTGGCATTTTCCTTCACAGAACGGATGCGCCACGAGGTCATGCCTGGCCCCGACCCCTCGACGGCACCCGGTTTCGAGGACGCCGAGGAGCTGGCCGCTATCGATGTCCGCGAAGGATGACTTGGACCCAGACCTCATTCCCGAGGACAAGCGTTCCCGGCAACCCACTTGCGCCATAACGTTTGTGCAACCATTCTGTGTGGGTCTGTGAGGCGTCACGCGTAACGAACTCGCAGAGAACGGTTCGAGGAAGGGGAAACATGGATCCTGAGAACGTCATGATCGTCGAGGAGGTCGTCGGGTCCGACATCCCGGTCGAGCTGAAGTACATCGAGACCTGGGACGGGCTCTACGCACCGATCGGTCTCCGTCTTCCTGCCGGCCCGGGCCCACACCCCTTGGTGTTATTGGCCTCCGGCAACGGAGGGGGCGGCATGGCATGGATCCGGGAGGCGGTCGCCAACCGCGGGTACATCATGGACCGTCTCCTCGAACGCGGGTATGCCTGCGCCTGGCTCCGCTACCGCACCGAGGTAGAGCTCGGGTACGAGAATGGCGGGCGTCTCATTCGCGATACTCGCCAAGGCCGCGACATGTTCAACCGCTCCCCCCTCGAGTACGAGGACGAGATCGCCATCATCGAACAACTCAAGCAAGACCCTCGTCTCGACCCCGATAGAGTCGGTCTCATCGGGATGAGTCACGGTGGTGAGATGGTGCTCAAGATCACTTCCGAGTATCGGGGCGTAAAGGCGGCAGTGGCATCGGAGCCCGCGTCACACGAGTTTCTTGCCTTGAATCCGGACGACACCGCCTTCGTCGAGCCCACCACCGGCATGCGGAACATCGAAGAGATGCAGATGACCGACACCGATAGAGTGCGCTCCCGCATCGACATGGCCAAGGCCACAGAGCGTATCTCCACGATCGAAACCCCGATCCTCGTCATGGGTCGGGAAGACGATCACCTCCAGGGGATTTTCCGCACGAGCTACGAGCTGCTCGCCGAAGCAGGCAAGCCGGTGGAGTGGGTCAGTTGGGACCACGATCTGCATGGCTACGTCTATCCGATGCGCGGCCCCGATGGGGAGTATGAGGTGAACCAGGTCCAAGAGCAGGCAATCGCCGGGGTCCTCGACTATCTCGACAAACACCTCAAGCAGTAGCTACCGCTACGACAGCACGACCAGACTGGCGCCGAGGAGGACGAGTGTCACGCCGGTGAAGAAACGCAGGTTCATCTGCTCGAACGGCTGGCGAAACATGACCGCCACCAGGGCGATCACGAAGATCACCGAGAGCTGTTGCACCGTGATGGCGATCGCGATCGTCGTCAGGTCGAACGAGATCCACTGCGCAGACACGGCAACCGCCCCGAAAAAGCCTCCGAAGGCGATCCAGCGCGTCGCCACTTT
Source organism: Acidimicrobiia bacterium (assembly GCA_036374335.1). Lineage (GTDB taxonomy): Bacteria > Actinomycetota > Acidimicrobiia > Spongiisociales > ZC4RG35 > JANQRA01. The sequence continues at coordinate 49,796 of DASUUC010000051.1, read as the reverse complement.
CGGAACCGGTCCCCGCCAGGCGCCGGCGAAGAAAAGGATGACCGCATAGGCCGCGACGCTGAAGGCGAGGCCGATCGTAAGGCCTTCGATAGGGTGATCGAAGCGTTGCAGGCCGAGACGAATCAGCCACGGAGTGATCCCCCAAATCAGCGCGACGGTCAGTGCCAGCCAGGGTCGGCGCCATCCGGGTGAGCCGGTGTGCCTTCCGCTCAACGAGATCTGGGCAACTCCGAGGACCGCGAGCAGGACCCCCGCGACGATGGCGATGGTCAGGGGCTCGTCGAGCCCGATTGCGGCGACGAGAGTGCCCACGATCGGGGCCGCCGAGACCAGGGCCCCGGTTCGAGCGACGCCGATCTGCTGCTGGCTCAAAGCCAGCAAAGTCCAGCCCCCGACGAAGTGAAAGAACGACGCAACCGAGAAGAGGGCGACCGCCGACAGTGGCGCCTGGAAGAGGTTTCTGGCTTCTCCGAACAGGAAGATCCCGAGAGCGAGCATCACCTCGACCGCCGCCAAGAGGCCGAAGGCTGTCCGGTAGGCATCGATGACCTGGTTCGACTTGCGGTTGGAAGCCTGGAGAAATGCGAAGCCGACGGCGGCGACCAGGGCCCAAAGGACTCCTGCGGTCAACTCATATCGGCACGGATCGCGTCGGCCAGCGCTTCGACGGTGCCTCCGTCGTGGACTGCCGCGAAACCAAGGATCACGACGTCGATCCCCACGTCGAACATCACCCCCGCCCGCGAGGCGACTTCCGAGGGATCGGGATCAGGGCCGATGGCGAGATGACTGGAGCATGAGATCTCGGCGGGGTCGCGCCCGACGTCCTGACAATGAGCCGAGAGCACATCACGCAGGCGCAGCCACTCGTCCTTCTCGTCCTCGACGAATAGCGCATCCCACATCGAGGCGAACCGAGCGACCAGGCGGAGAGTCCGCCTCTCTCCTCGTCCGCCGATGACGATCGGAGGCCGGGGCTTCTGCACGGGCTTGGGCTCGTTGCGGGCGTTGTCGAACTGGAAGAATCGGCCGTCATGGTCGGTGTGCTCCTGTGTGAGAAGCATGTGGATGAGCTCTGTGCCTTCTTCGAAACGCGTCATCCGCTCGTCGAGAGAGCCAAGATCTATGCCATATGCGTCGGCCTCGAGCTCGTACCAGCCCGCGCCAAGCCCGAGTTCGAGCCGGCCCCCGGAAACGATGTCGAGAGATGAGGCCATCGCCGCAGTGACAGCCGGGTGACGAAAGTGCATCCCGTTGACCATGGTCCCCACCCTGATCCTCTTGGTTGCCTGAGCCAGCGCCGAGAGCGTGACCCATGCCTCGAGACACGGTCCGTCGGTGTCGCCCCGTATCGGATAGAAATGATCGAAGTTCCATGCCGACTCGAACAGGTCGATCTCATCTGCGGCTCGCCAGACATCGAGCATGCGGTCCCATGTCGTGTGATGTGTCGGAGTCTTCACCGCGAAGCGGCCCATGGTTCCTCCTGGTCGTGGTCGGCCACACGCTACCCAAGCCTCCGTCGAGCCTGAGAACGATTGCAGCGAACCGTCTGACCCATTGGCTACGTATGAAGGAGAAGGCGAACGGGGGCATGTGTTGCAGCCCGGGCATGGATCATATATCGTGCATCAAGGCTCGCAATCGATTGCGAAACCATGAGGAGGAGACAATGGGACGTCAGATGAGCAGTCGAGCCATGAAACTCATGGCCGTCATTTCCATCTTGGCCCTGGTGGCGGCCTGCACCGGTGCCACCACCGACACCACCGAGGCCCCGGGAGGGACCGAGGCCCCCGGAGGGACAGAAGCACCGGGAACCACCGAGGCCACTGAGGGCACAGATGCTCCGGGAACTACCCAAGCTGGGGACGGAGACGTCTCCAACCCGGGCCTCTACGTCCATGCCGCCGACGACGAACCTCTCAGCGTGGATCCGGCTCAGGTGGCAGCGGGCGAGGCCGGCGAGACCGTCATCCTCCAGGTGTACGAACGGCTGGTCGAGATAGGTCCGGGAGGTCCCGACTTGATCCCCGCTATATCCACCGAAGTACCGACCGTGGACAACGGCCTGATCTCTGAGGACGGCCTCACCTACACCTTCCCGATTCGTGAGGGCGTGACGTTCCACGATGGAAGCGAGCTGACCGCCGATGTGGTGAAGTTCTCCTGGGACCGGGCGCTGGAGATGGACCTTCCCGAAGGCAACGCCGGCTTTCTCGGAGACCAAATCGCATCCACCGAGGTGGACGGCAACAACTTCGTAGTCACACTCAACGAACGCAACGCCGCCTTCCTCAACTCGATAGTGACGTCGGCGGTGGCCTCGATCGTCAGTCAGGAGGCCGTCGAAGCCAACGGAGGTGTCGAGGCAGGCACTCCCAATGACTTCATGGCCTCCAACATGGTGGGGACGGGCCCATACACACTCGCGGCCTGGAACCGGGGTGAGAACATCCAGCTCGAAGTGTTCGAGGACTACTGGGGCGACCCGGCCAGCCTCGACGTGCGCATCGACCAGGTGGCCGACACCGACGTGCGGGCCCTCGGATTGCAGGCAGGTGACTACGACTCGATTGAGACCGACCCGACCTTCATCGGTGACTTGGAAGGGGCCGAAGGACTGGAGATATTCTCGGGCGATTTCCTACTGGAGCCGGTACACATGGGGATGAACATGAACATCCCCGAAGGGGCGCTGCCACCCGAGGACACGATCCCAGTCGACTTCTTCCACGACGTGAACGTGAGGAGAGGCTTCAACCTGGCCTTCGACTACCAGGCGTTCGTGGACGGTGCCATGGCAGGACTCGGAGGGCCCATCCCCCACTACCTGCCTCAGGGAATGCTCGGCTACGACGAATCCCTGCCCACGTACGAGCGGGACCTGGCGGCCGCCGAGGAGGCCTTCCGCGAAGCTGGCTACTGGGACGAGGGCTTCACCATGACGGTGCTGGCCGAAGAAGGCGGTATCTTCGAGATCGCCGGCTTGGTGCTGGCCGACTCGATGACCGAGCTCAACCCGGCCTTCCAGATCCGGGTGCTGGCAGTGGTCGAGGCTCAGTTCGACGATGCTCACGCCCAGGATCCCTTCCAGTATGCCGCCTGGATCAAGAATGCCGATCCGTTCGCCGACCCGGCGGCGCTGTTCGACGCCTACATCCATCCCGACGGGGAGTGGGGCTCGGTCCACGGCTTCCGCGAGGCCTACGCGGACCCGGACCAGATAGCTTCGCTGGTGGATGAGGCGGCGGTGGAGCTCGACCAAGACCGGAGAGCGGAGATCTACCAGGAGCTGGCCACCATCCTCTACGACGACCCGGTCTGGCTCATTCCCGGGAACGAGAGAGCGCTGATGGCCCATCGCAGCTGGGTGCAGAACTTCGACATGAACCCGCTGTGGCCGCGGCCGAGCTTGAAGTTCCAGTACTTCGACAAGTAGAAGACAGCCACCCGAAGCGGAGCGGCCGAGTTGCCCCTCGCCCGCTCCGCTACCTTGAGGACGGACGGCTCGGATGCAAATAAGGGAATATCTGCTCAGGCGGCTGATGATCTTCCCCCTCATCATTGTGGGAACGTCGATCATCGTCTTCGGCCTTTCGCGAGTGGGCGGAAACCCAGTCGCCATCTACCTCGAGCACGAGATGAGCCCGGCAGAGGTGGCCGAACTCGAAGAACGTTATGGTCTCGACGAACCTCTTCCCCTCCAGTACCTGGCGTGGGCGCGCGGGGTCCTGACCGGCGACATGGGCTGGTCGGGTGTCTCCGCCCAACCGGTCACCGAAGCCCTCGTCAACCGAATGGGGGCCACGCTGGAACTGGCGATCTTTTCGGCCATCGTCGCCATCTCCCTCGGCATTGGCCTGGGGACATTCGGTGGAGCGCGCCGGAACCGATGGCCCGACCATCTGACCCGCGTCTTTTCCATCAGCGGGGCCAGCATGCCGATCTTCTGGTTCGCCATTCTGCTGCTGATCCTCTTCTGGGTGAACCTGGGGTGGTTCTCGACCGGTCGCTCGGAGCCCACGATCTTCTCCAGCATCGCCCACCCCACCGGCGTCTATACCTTCGATGCCCTGCTCGCCGGGAACTTTCGTGCCCTGCTCGATGCCCTCCATCACCTGGTATTGCCTGCGGCCACCCTCGGGTTCGGCGCCACCGCGATCATCGCTCGCATGATGCGCTCCTCGCTGGTCGAGGAGCTCAGCGAGGACTATGTCGATGCCGCCCGCGCCAAAGGGCTGCCCGAGCGACTGGTGCTGCGGCGCCACGCTCGGCGCAATGCCCTCATCCCGACCGTGACAGTCATCGGACTGGGCTTCGGGTTCCTGCTGCAAGGAACGGTGGTGGTGGAGATCATCTTCCGCTGGCCCGGGCTCGGGCGGTGGATGGCCGATGCGGTCTTGCGGGGTGACCAGGCGACGATCATGGCCTATGTGCTCTTCACCAGCGTGCTCTTCCTCACCGTCAACCTGGTCGTAGACATCATGTACGCCTACCTCGACCGCCGGGTCGTGCTGGGAGCCTGAGTTGGTCGACGTTCTCGCCCCCGAGACCGCAACCGTCCGGGTCGACGGACCATGGACCGTCCGACTCCGTCGTCTCGCGGATGTCTCGAAGCAGGTGCTGTCCAACCCAACCACACTGGTTGGGCTGGTGATCATCATCGCCTTGCTGAGCCTCACAGTGCTCGCCCCGGTGCTCACTGAACCAAACTTTCCGAACCCGTATCAGATGCCTCGCGACTGGGGAGTCCGTGACGCCCCTCCCGGCACCCCAGGCCACATCCTCGGCACCACCTCAACCGGCGGCGACGTCTTCTACGGCGTCGTGTGGGGCGCCCGGACCTCCCTGCGACTCTCCCTCATCGTGGTCGGGGTAACGGTGACGGTGGGGACCATCGTCGGGAGCCTGGCTGGATTCATCGGAGGCAAGCTCGACGAGATACTGATGCGGACCGTGGACGTCCTGCTCGCCATCCCGGAGCTGATCTTCGCTTTGGCCATAGCCGCCGTGCTCGGTCCCTCCTTCGGCAACATCATCTTCGCCCTATCGGTGGTGTTCTGGGTGAAATACGCCAGGATCATTCGTGGTCAGATCATCCACGTGAAGCAGAATGAATACGTCGACGCCGCCCGGATAACGGGAGACTCCAAGTTGAACATCTACCGCAGAGACGTACTGCCCAACTCCGTCACCCCAGTCATGGTGCAGGCCACTCTCGACATGGGAGGCATCGTCCTCACCGCCGCCACATTGAGCTTCATCGGGTTGGCCGAAGCGGGCCTGGTCGAATGGGGGGTGCTCGTGAGCGATGGCCAGGCCGGTATCTCCGCCGGCAAGTGGTGGGCGTCCACCTTCCCGGGCCTGATGGTCTTTCTCTGGGCGCTTGCCTTCAACCTGGTAGGCGACGGCATGCGCGACGTGTTGGACCCCAGGACGGAGGGCAGATGACGGTCAGGGCGCAGACCAGTCAACAGCAGGCGACCACACCCCTTGTTGCCTCGGTGCGGGACCTCCGGGTGCACTTCGAGGCGAAGGCGGGTCGGGTGCAGGCAGTCGACGGGGTGTCGTTCGAGATCAGGGACGGGGAGACACTCGGACTCGTCGGTGAGACAGGCTGTGGCAAGAGCGTCACTGCGCGGTCGTTCATACGGCTCGTCCCCACCCCGCCGGGGATCTACGCAGGGGGAGAAATCGACTTCTGGTCGACCGAGGCGCGCAGGACGGGTGGAGACCCCGTCGATCTCCTCGAGATCCCCCACGACGACATGCTCGCAATCCGCGGCGATCGCATCGCAATGATCTTCCAGGATCCCGGAAAGGCCCTGAATCCGGCCCTCTCCATCAGAAGCCAGATGGCCGAGGTGTTCTACCAGCACCGGTCGGAGGAGATCCTGATGGCCATGGGCCCTGACGTGCCCAGGATCGTTCGCCGGGCGGCCAGACAACGGACCACCGGCCTCGAGAGAATCCTGCTCAAGGTCCCACCGTGGCGAGCCAAGGCGGCAGAGCTCCGGAGAAGGGTCGACGACCTGGTATCCCAGGCCCTGACCGAGACCCAGATCGCGAATCCTCGCAAGATCATGGACAGCTACCCCCACGAGCTCTCCGGAGGAATGAAACAGCGTGTCCTCATCGCGCAGGCACTGGCTTGCAACCCGGACTTGCTCATCGCCGACGAGCCGACTACTGCGCTGGACGTGACCATCCAGGCGAGGATCCTCGAGCTCATCGCCGAGCTACAGGAGCGTCTCGAGACCTCCGTCCTGTATATCAGCCACGACCTCTCCCTGGTCAAGGAGATTTGCAACCGGGTCGCGGTCATGTACGCCGGGAGAATCGTCGAGACCGGGACCACCGAGGAGATCTTCTCCAACCCGGCGCACCCCTATACGCGGGGGTTGATGGCCGCTGTACCGTCGGCCACCCACCAGCGTGGCAAGCTGGCCGCCATCGAGGGGACTGTTCCCGAGTTGATCGACCCGCCACCGTCGTGCCGGTTCAACACCCGCTGTCCATACGCAGTTGATATCTGCCGGACTACCGACCCGACGGACGTGGATCTTGGCGAGACGCACCGGGTTGCCTGCTTCATTTATGAGACCAGCCTCGACAGTGCTGTCCGTCCCTCACGCGAAAGAAAGACCTCATGACCACAGTGAGCACAGAGAGAGGGACACGGCAACAGTCGACGGACGACCGTGCGGTCATCACCCTCCGAGGCGTGGAGAAGTACTTCCCGATCAAGGAAGGAGCCCTACAACGGGTAGTCGGCCAAGTGCGGGCGGTGGACGGAGTCTCATTCGAGGTTCGTCCCGGGGAGACGATGGGTCTCGTCGGGGAGTCGGGGTGTGGCAAGACGACTCTGGGCCGCTGTATCAGCGGGCTGACCCCACCGACCGGAGGCAAGATCTACTTCCGACTCCCCGACGCCGCAGCCGCTCGTCTCGACGAGATCGATGCCGTCCCGGAGAACGAACGCACCCAGGAGCAACGCAAAGAGGTGGCGAGAATCGACGCCGAACACGGGATCACTCAACTGTCCGGAGTGGGTTGGCGCACGTACCGACGCAACTGCCAGGTCGTCTTCCAGGACTCGTTCAGCTCGCTCAACCCGAGACAGCTCGTCAAAGACATCGTCGGGCGACCACTGCGCGTGTACAGAGAGGCTTCGGGTCAGGAGCTCACCGAGAATGTCGTGTCGCTACTCGAGAGCGTCGGTCTCGGACGTCAGCATCTGTACCGGTACCCGCATCAATTCTCCGGTGGCCAGCGACAGCGAATCTCGATAGCGCGTGCTCTGGCACTCGACCCCGAATTCATAGTGCTCGACGAACCGACCAGCGCCCTCGATGTCTCGGTGCAGGCCCAGATCCTCAATCTGCTTCATGAGCTCCAGTCTGAGCGCGGCCTCACCTATCTGTTCATCAGCCACGACCTCGGGGTGGTGCGACTGATGAGCGACCGCATAGCCGTCATGTACCTGGGCAAGATCGCCGAGCATGGGACGGCGCATGAACTGTTCGAGGACCCCCGTCATCCATACACCGAGGCATTGTTGGCTGCGAACCCGGACATCAGCGCCGAAGTGTCCGAGATGAAGGGGCTCAGTGGGACCGTGCCCGACCCGGCCAACCCGCCGGAAGGTTGCCGATTTCACACCCGCTGCCCGGTGGCCACTCCCGCCTGCGGCTGGGAGGTGGACGACGCCGTCGCCTGGCTGCAGACGAACGAGACTCTGCTGGCCGGGCTCCTCGACGTCGAGCGTCGGTCGAACTTCGACGCCACGCTCGTGTTCAGCGACGCTGCGGCGGCGGGAGCCGTCGACGATGCAATCCAGAACGGCAATGTACCCGCCCCGATGAAGACCGCCCTCGCCGACCTCTCCACCGACGAGACCAAAGTGCATATCCGTTTCACCGCGGTCGAGCCGGTCGAGTTGGAGGACATCGGGGGCGGCCATCTCACCGCCTGCCTCCTCCACACCTCCCAAGGGAGGGGCATTCGTGAGTAGCAGCCACCTTTGATCCATCGAGGCTTTCCGGTGAGCGGAAAGAAATCCTGAAAGAACGGTACGGGCTACTCCACGGGGTGAGACAGATCGGGCGGGTTGAGGCCGATCGCTCTGAGGAGGCCCAGTTCGTCTCCGAAGTACCAGGCCTCGGCGATGACCCCGTTCTCGACCCGCCAAAGCCCGACCTCGGTCACATCGATGTGGCGACCGGTCGCCGGGATTCCATACAGCGACCCGGTGTGGGTCCCGACCACTCTGAAGATGCCCCAGACCTTGTCGTCCTTCGCCGTGAGCTCGATGAGGATGTTCTGACGGTCCCGGATGGATTCGTCGTCCATGCCTCCAGGCCCCTGATGTTCCCACAGGTCCCCGATGTGTGTGAAGCCCGCCCGGTGACGCTTGAAGTTGGGGGCCAGAAAAGGTCCCCTCTCCGACACCTTTGCCACCCGGTAGGCGGCTACCACGGCCAGGGCCTCGGCCTCCTGCTCGGTGCAGGTGCACTCGTTGGAGACGAAGAGCGAGATGTGGGGATGTTCCACGAGGGCCATCTTCAAAGCTCCACTATCGGACGAACCGCGACCCGCGATTCGAGAGCAGCGAGGGCGTCTCCAACGGATTCGAGCGGATATGTGTGGGTGACCAACGGGCTCAGGTCGACCTTCCCGGACCGCATCAAAGCGATCATCGCCGGATAGGCATTGGGACTCGATCGAATCCCCATCAAGTCCACCTCGTCGAGGGTGAGGCGATCGATGTCGATCTGGGACGTTTTGCCCCCGGTGAGCCCGAGCAACGCGATCCTTCCGCCGCGGCGCACCGATCCAACGGCCTGGGCAGGGACTTTCGGGTTCCCGGTGCAGTCGAAGACATAGTCGACCCCACGCCCAGCGGTGAGCCGACGGACACCGGCGACCGGGTCCTCCTTCTCGTAGTCCACGACATCATCGCAGCCCATCTCGGTCGCCAACTCGAGACGCTTGCCTCGTCCCACCATGATGATCTGTGCGGCCCCCGAAGCAGAGGCGACTGCCGCGGTCAAGAGACCAAGGAGACCGGGACCGAAGATCGCTACGCTGGAACCTGCCCGGAACTCGACACGACGCAGGGCGTGCACAGTCAATGACCCTTGATTGACCAGGGCACCCTCCAGCGGGCTGATCGAGTCGGGCAGCCGGTGGAGCATCTGCGCCGGTCTGACCGCGTACTCCGCCAGGGCACCGGGAGCGGTGTGCCCGTAGAGCCGATAGCCCGGAGTCCCGGCCTTCTCACACAGGTTGTACCGCCCCTGACGACACATGGGACATCGGCCACAGCCGACATGATTCTCGGCCACGACCTTGTCCCCTGGCTGCAGATCCAGATCGTCGAGCCCCTCACCGAGTGCCACCACCTCGCCGGACCACTCATGGCCCATCACAAAGGGCAGAGATGGCGGCCAGCCCCTCTCGCTGAACGAACCGCTCACCATCTTGAGATCGGTGCCGCACAGACCACACGCCCGAACCCGGAGCAGCACCTCACCCGGCGCCGGCTCGGGAACGTCCACGTCTTCTACCGATAGGTCGTTCCAGTCCTTCAACAAGGCGGCCCGCATCGTGGTCACGACCGACCCTCTCCTTCAGGGGCCCGGTCACCCAGGCTCTTCCATACCTCTTCGACTGAGCTGACTATGTGGTCGACCACCGCGTCGATGATCTCTTGGGCACGCTCCTCACTGATCGAGTCGGGTGTCCCGTACCAACCGTTCTTCGCGACCTCCCTGAAATCGGTGATGATCGGAAAGACGTCGCGTCGACGGAAGAGGGCATGGCCTTCGGTGCCTGAATCGACGGAGTCACCCTCGATCAGCTCGTCGAGTCGCACCAACGCGGGATCGTGGGCGAGGATCGCAGCCGTCTCCATAGACCCGGCGTGCGTGAATTCCATCTCGTCTGGGAACAGGCCATTGGTGATGACGTGGGACTCGGCGACGATGAGACGCAGGGGGAGTTCCGCCTGAACCTTGTCCGCCCCCAGCCGGATCGCCGTCGAGTTGCCTTCGTGCCAGTTGACCACGATCACTCTCTCCACACCCGCAGATGCCAGACCCTCGCAGATGTCGAACATCAGCGCCGCCACTGTGTCGGGGCGGAGGCTCAACGATCCCGACCAGGCGAGGTGATAGGGAGCGACACCGACGGGCGAGATGGGTATGACGGGTGCCTCCATGCGCTCGCCGACGCGCAGGGCGATGGTGAGGGCTGCGAAGGCGTCGGTGCCGAGCGGAAGGTGACCGCCGTGCTGTTCGATACTCCCCGTCACCAGCAGCGCCGTCCCTCGCATCAACGCCGCCTCGGCTTGCGGTTGGGTCATGTTGGCGAGAAGCATGTGCTCGCGGCTCATATCTCGGTCTCCGGTCTCATCCCCGAAGGGTGCGCAAACGGTTGTTCAACGGAGACTAGCTGTCGAGCTCCCCACTTGTCAGGTCTGCGGAGGTGCCGTGGAGTCTCTGATGACCAGTTCGGCCGGTGCCAATTGAGTCTCCGCAGGGCGACCGGGATCGGCGATCGTCTCCAGCAGGAGTCGGGCCGCCATCGATCCCAGGTCGTATTGGGAGATGCGAACGGTGGTGAGCGGTGGAGAGAACCGGTTGCCGTAGGGCATGTCGTTGAACCCAACCACCGAGACGTCGTCCGGACAGATTCGGCCGCTGTCGCGAATGGCGTCAATCGCACCAAGGGCGAGACGGTCGTTGGCCGCCAAGACAGCTGTGGTTTCGGGGAGTTCCTCGAGCAACGCCCTGGTCACCCGGTAACCCTCCTCCTCGATGTGACGGTGGGCAAAACCATGGCTCCCGGTGAGACCAGCTGACTTCAAGGTGGCCTCGAAAGCCCCGAGTCTGTTCACCGTGGACGAGACGTCTTCAGGACCTCCGACATGCACGATGTTGCGGTGACCTAGTGAGAGAAGATGCTCCACCGCAAGACGGGTCCCGGTGTGGTCGTCAGGCAGCACCGCGCTGACACCAGGAGTATCCACCGTGCGATTGAACAGGACAACGGGCACGCTCTCCTCCACCAATCCAGCGAGGACCTCGTCGTCCTCCCTGGCGACCCCGTACATCAGTCCCTCGGCCTGGACTCCCAGCATGGCAGACACCTGTGTCCGGGCATGCTCAGGGTCATCGTCGGTGCTGGCGAGGATGAGAGAGAAGCCGTCGGCGTACAGGATGTCGCCCGCACCACGTGTGATGCCTGCCTGGTACAGGTTGGCGATGTCGGGGATGACCATGCCCACCACCAGGGTCCGGCCGGTGCGAAGCGCCCGGGCGATGGTGTTGCGGCGGTAACCGAGCCGGCGGGCGGCTTCCCGGATACGTTCCTCGGTGTCCGGAGTGATCCGCCCCGCGGCTGCCTGGTCGTTGAGGACACGTGACACGGTGGACACGTGCACCCCCGCTTCGCGGGCGACGTCACGGAGGGTGGGTGGCTTGGTGGCCCTGGTCTCACCCCCGCCTGATGCGCTCACGGCAGGCAGGGTACCCGCACCCCGATTGGTGCGCAGACCTGAGACTGTCTGGCATCGAGACAAAGAGCATGCTACAAACGATTGCGCACCCAGGTGATACCGTTCTGTGAACGCCAGCGGCGGATAACTCTCGCGCTGCGTTCACAGGACGGTGTCAGGTGATCCATAAGACCACAGACGGGACGGAAGACCGATGCACCCCGAGGACACATCCGGATTTCAACTCGTAGGTCACTCCGACCTCAATGGGCACGGCGACGGAATGCAGGTGATGCCGCTCGGTGACATCCTCTACGTCGCCCATTTCGGTCCCAGTGGCAAGGGCACGTCGATCCTGGACATCTCAGACCGCACCTCACCGGAGGTGATTCGACAATGGGATGCGCCGCCGGGTTCGCACACCCACAAGGTGCAGGTCGCCGACGATCTCTTGATGGTCAACCACGAGTTGTTCAGGAGTGAGGGCCCGGCACCGGTGGGCATGGCGATCTACGGCCTCGCCGATCCCGCATCCCCGGAACGGATCGGATTCTTCGACACCGGTGGTCGCGGCGTCCACCGGATCGTATTCGAAGGCGGTGATCTCGCCTACATCTCCGCCACTCCCGACGGATACACGGGCAGGATCTGGCTGATCGTCGACGTGTCCGACCCGACCAAGCCCACCGAGGTGGGACGCTGGTGGTGGCCGGGGATGTGGGAGGCCGGTGGTGAGACCCTCGGGACACCGGAAGGCGAGGAGTGGCTCGTCCACCACGCCATGGTCCACGACGACCGCGCCTACCTCGGATTCTGGGATGGAGGGATGGTCCTCGTCGACATCTCCGACCTCTCCAACCCGATATCTGTCTCCCGTCTCGGATGGGACGAGGGAGGTCACACCCACACATGTCTCCCTTTGCCCGACCGCAACCTCGTCGTCGTCACCGACGAGGCGATCACCAACGGATGCGAAGGTGACCGGCACATGGTGAGGGTCGTTGACATCTCCGACGAGACCCGGCCGGTGGTGCGCTCGATCTGCCCTGTTCCCGAAGGCGACTTCTGCGAACGCGGTCTTCGCTTTGGCGCCCACTGTCTGCATGAGAACCGACCCAACAGCTACCGCAGCCAGGAGCTGATGTTCGTCACCTATTTCAACGCAGGCTTGCGGGTCTACGACGTCGCCGACGCGGACAATCCTGTCGAAGTGGCTCACTGGATCCCCGAATGCCCTCCCGAACAGGACGCCGCCCAGATCAACGACGTGTTCGTTGCCGAGGATCACACCGTCTACGTGACCGACAGGGTCAACGGCGGTGTCTACATCCTCGAGCCCGACTCGGAGCTGGCCGGACGAATGGCACAGGCATCGTGACCGACGGAGGAGGCTTTCGACCATGACGACCTTCGACATCCACGCCCACTGCATCCCGCAACGGCTGATCGACTTGCTTCGCAAGGACGGCCCCAGACTGGGAATCGAGCTCGCAGACGATGGCGAGGGCGACTACGCCGTGATCGGAGGTCGGGTGCGTCTCGCCCCGTTCCGGCCGATCCTCAGCGACATGGATGCCCGGGTGAAGGCAATGGACGACGCGGGGGTCGACGTTCAGCTCATCTCGAGTTGGATCGACCTGACTGCCTACGCCCTCGACGGGGCCGGCGGCGCCGAGTACTCCCGTCGCTTCAACGAGATACTCGTCGACGAAGTTGCGCAACACTCCGATCGGTTCGTCCCTCTCGGCACCGTGCCCTTGCAGAACCCGGTGGGAGCCGCCGATGAGTTGGAGTACGCGGTGAGAGACCTCGGCATGGCCGGTGTGCAGATAGCCACCACCGTCGACGACACCGACCTCGACGCCGCCGGCCTGGATCCATTCTGGGAGGCGGCAGAAGGTTTGGGGTGTCTTGTGATCGTCCACCCCTGCAACCCCCTTCCCGGTGTTGACCTCTCACGGAACTTCCTCGACAACTTGGTAGGCCGCCCCGCAGAGAGCACCATCGCAGTCGCTCACCTCCTGTTCGGTGGGACTCTGGAGCGTTACCCGGGCCTCGTCATCTGCGTGGTGCACGGCGGAGGGTTCGTCCCCTACCAATTGGGCCGGATGCAGCGAGGCTTCGACGCCGTGCCCCACCTCACCGCTCAGAACATCACCGTAGCGCCGAACGAACTGGCCCGGCTGCTCTACTACGACACGGTCCTCCACGATCCGGCGCCACTCGCATTTCTGGTCGATCTCATGGGGGCCGACCACGTTGTCCTGGGGACCGACTACCCCTTCCCGATGGGCGACCCACAGCCGGTGGAAACCGTGAATTCGATCCCGGGTCTGTCGGACGAGCAGCGACAACTCATCCTCGGGGGTAACGTCACCCGCTTGCTCGAAGGGATCAAGCGGTACTAATCGACCGGATAGTGAGCACCAGTGCGCGCATGCTGAACACTCACTGAGGAGACGATCGACCGTACATCCGAGCGCTCCGATCGCGCATGCCTGCCCACTCGGCGGGGAGCGCCCGCCCACACCCCCTATTCAGCGCCCTTCCGTCCGCGGGTCGAGCACATCGCGCAGCCCATCACCGACCAGGTTGAACGAGAGAGCCCAGAGGAACACCATGGCCCCCGGGAACGTTGACGTCCACCATCTGCCGGCGATGATGTCGGCCTGGCCCTCACTTACCAGTGTCCCCCATTCCGCCTGCCCTGCCACCGCAAGCCCGATGAAGGCGAGAGTGGCCCCGAACAGGACGGCATGACCCATGTCGAGGGTGGCCTGCACGGCGACAGGAGCCATTGAATTGGGCAGAATGTCTCTTCGAATGATCCCGAACCTGGAGTCGCCGATGGCTCGGGCCGCTTCGACGTAGTCCTCTTCACGCACCTGCAGAATTTGGCTTCGGATGATGCGGGCATAACGCGCCCACATGATCACGGCCAAGGCCACGACGATGTTGATGAACGACGGCCCGAGGATTGCTGCGATGGCGAGTGGAAAGATCAGCTCGGGGACAGAGAGGAAGATGTCCACGACCCGCATGAGAAAGGCGTCGACCTTGCCGCCGAGGAGCCCTGCGGTGGAGCCCACGATGAGACCGATCAGCACCGCGCCGCTCACGACGTACAGCGAGAGCTGAAGCGAAAGGCGGGATCCCCAGACGATCCCGTAGAGCACATCGCCGCCGAGACGAGTCGTTCCCAGAGGATGCCCAGGCGTGCCGGGTGGCACCGCCACTGCACTCAGATCTCGGGGCATCTGGTACGCCCCCCGTGCGTTCGGCTCTACGAGCAGAGGTGCAAAAATCGCCATCCCGAGCATGAGGATGATCAATGTGGCCCCGAATGCGGTGCTCACTCTGCTGAACACCTCCTTGGCGGTCGCCAGCAGCCGCCGGGTCTTGACCCGGAACGGAGTGTCCCGGAACACGTGTGGAGCCTTCTCGACGCGGACCGCCTGAAACCACATCACTACGACTTCCTCAGGACGACACGGCGATCGAGATAGCCGTACGTGACATCGACGGCCATGTTGATGGTCAGGAAGAGGACGCTGGTGAAGATGACGAAGGCGAGCGTCGTCGCCTGATCACCGCTGAGCACGGAGTCCGCCATCCAGTTGCCCAGACCGGGCCAGCCGAAGATCGTCTCCACTACCACCGAGCCTTCGAAGATGATCCCGATCGAAAGCCCGATGACGGTGATGGTCGGGATGAAGGCGTTACGGCGGGCATGGCGACGGACCACGAGTCGCTCCGGGAGACCGCGGGCCCTGGCCGCGTCCACATAGTCCTTCCCCATCTCCTCGAGGAGCGATGAGCGCATCATCCTGGTGACGATGCCGACCGCGGCGTAACCGAGTGTGAGCGCGGGCAGCACCATGTGCCAGACCGCATCCTTGAGGGCCTGGAAGCTGCCGGCGACGACAGCATCGATCACATAGAAGCCGGTGGGATGGGAGATGCTGCTCCATATGTCAGGATCCGACCTTCCGTGCGGAAACCATCCGAGATAAGCCCAGAAAATGATGAGGAGGACGATCCCGAGCCAGAACGTGGGCATACTGGCTCCGCCCACCGCGAACACGCTGCTCAGTTGATCTGGTAATCGGTTGCGCCGTCTCGCCGCAAACGTACCCAGACCGACGCCCAGGGTTACCGCCCAGAGAACGGCCGCGACTCCCAGTTCGATCGAGGCCGCTATTTTCTGCCGAAAGACCACAGTGACGGGGGCGGCGGCCACAGCCGACCAGCCCAGCTCCCCGCGAAAAACCCCACCGAGCCAGGCGAGGTATTGCATGGGAAGCGGCTCGTCGAGGTTGAATCGCTCCTCGAGAGCGGCGATCTCCTGGTCGGTCATGCCCGGCTCGAGATAGGGCCCGATTGTGGTGCCCCCGAGGCGGGTGAGACTGAAGACGAGGATGCTCACCGCCACGATGACGAAGGGAAATGCCAGCAGACGTCGTGCGATGTACCTATGCACTCTTCAAACTCCCGCGGGCGAGTCTAGGTATGTGCCGAATCCAGCAATCCGATGCCGCCGGCGGGTAGAGGGAGCGTCGCCCGCCGGACAGGACCTCATCCGTCCGGCGGCGCGAAGCTCTCCTCTCACTTGTCGTACAGGGCCCAGTACTGCGAGGGCCTGGCCCACATCGGGTTCTCGATGTGGTTCTGCACCCATTCACCGGAGGCCGACGGAGCGCCCTCGTTGGCCGGCATGATCCACATGGCTTCCTCGTAGAGGATGTGCTGGATCTCTGAGAGAACCTTGAGACGTGCCTCCTCATCCAGGGTCGACCGCGCCTCGGCGATCAGGTCATCGACCATCTGCGGGTCGCTGTAGCCATCCACGAAACTGTTCACGCTCCCGTATCTCCCGTCGGACAGCGCACTGTCGAACAGATAGGCGTCCGGGGTGCTGTACTGCGAGCTGGTGTAAGACCACATCGCCACCGGCAGCGGGTCGGTAACCAGGATCTCATCGAATTGAGCCTCCGGCACCGCCATCACGTTGACGTGGAAATTGGGGTTCAACGCCTCGATGCTGTCCTTCAGAGTCAGGGCCGCACCGGTGAAGCCCTCGTGCGTCTGGTCGCTGGCGACAGAGATGGTGAATCCCTCATCCCAGTAGCCTGCGTCACGGAAGAGCTGCTCTGCCATCTCCAGGTCGGTCTCATAGATCGGGGCGTCCGGGTCGTACCCGTACATCTCCACCGGGAGTATGAAGCTGTTCCGACCACCGAGACCACCCAGGATTCCTTCGATGTAGCCGTCGTAGTCGAAGGCATAGTTGAATGCCTGACGCACGCGCACGTCCTGGAAGAAATCGAGCGGGATGGTGTCCTCCCCAGGGAGCACTCCTTCGGCGATGTTCATGTTCATGCCGATCTGGAGCACCTGGAGGTCCAGGATGCTGGTGTCGACCACGGCATGCTCGATGGGCTCGATCGAGGGCACATCGGTGGGGCTGATGTCGACGATGTCGTATTCCTTGGCCTGCAGACCGGCCGCTGGCGCGTCGACGATCAGCTCCCAGCGGACCGGCAGGTGCGCCGGCTCACCCCAATACTCTTCATTGACATCGAAGGTCATCCGGTCGCCACGTTCCCAGCTGGCGAGGGAGTAGGGCCCGGTGCCCACCGGGTTTTGGGCCATGTACTCGTTGGGCTGGCCCGCGACCACCCCCCCGTTGGCCTCCACTGCGTCCTGGCTGACGACGCTCGCCACCGGGTGCGCAGCTAGGAAGGCGAGAAAGGTTGCGTCGACCTCGTTCAGCGTCACCTCGAACGTGAAGTCGTCCACCACCGTGGTCTCGGCCACGTTGGAGAAGAGCTCAGACTGACCCTCGGGCAAGGCCATCTCCACGACACGATCCCAGGAGTACTTGACGTCCTCAGCTGTCATCTCGGTACCGTCCGAGAAGACGACACCCTCGCGGATGGGGAATGTGTATGTGAGCCCATCTTCGGAGAGGAGCCCGTTGTCGGTCGAGGGAACCTCGGTGGCCAACTGGGGGATGACGGAGCCGTCTTCTGGATGGAGGAACACGAGACGGTCGTAGACGTTCAGGATCACGTCCATGCCCACATCATTGCCGTTCACCGCGGCTGGATCGAGGTTGAAGACATCGTCATTGACCGTGGCGATGAGGACATCGGGGTTGGGAACATCTCCTCCGGCACCGCCAGTGGTGGTATCAGACCCCTCCGAGGTGGTACCGGTGGTGTCTTCGCCACATGCCGCTAGCACCAGGGCGAGGATGGCACTCAAGACCACCATCCTCTTCGCAAACGATTTTCGTCCCATGGGAGTCCTCCTCAACTTTGTCTCCACAAGAACGGGCTCGATCGTCAGCCCAATCGTTTGCACGCTACCCCTGATTGCGGGGGGCTGTCAACCAAAACCCGGGACCTATTCCGGGTGGCGCCAAGCATTCGACCCCCCGGAGCCCGCAGGTATCGTCGCGGCCCGGAAGAGATTGGAGCGATGTCATGGAAGAGGCGAAAACTCCGGGTTATCCCCAGTTCAGCGACGACGAGATCGAGAGACGTCGTGGATTGGTGCGTGACTTCATCGACCAGAATCACCTCGACGGTCTGGTCGTTTTCGGCTGGTCGGCTCAGAACCGCACGGCACAGGCCGACGTCTACTACCTCTCGGGATACATGGGCATGCGGGACAACTACGTCGTCTTCCCCCGCCAGGGGGAGCCCACCCTCTTCGCACAGAGTTGCAACCATGTGCCCAACGCGTCCGAGGTCTCCTTTCTCGACGACATCCGTTGGGGTGGAGTGGACAACGGACAGACAATCGGCGAGGACCTCCTCGACCGGGGTCTCGTCGATATGGGGGTGGTTGGGTGGATGCCCTACCAGCAATACGATTCGATGCGGCGGACGGTGGGCGACCGATGCTCGTTCACGGACGTCACCGCCCTATTCCGCAAGATCAGGCTGAGGAAGAGCGACGAGGAGCTGGAGTGGCTGACCCGGGGCGCTGGCTTCACCGACGCCGCCCTGGGAGGTCTACGAGATGCCCTGAGGCCTGGGGTCAGGGAAAACGAACTCGCCGAGGCCATCGAGACGTCGTATCTCGGCGATGGCGGTCTGACCACCTTCTATTACATCGCCTCGACGCCGATGGCTCGACCCGAGCGGTCCGTGCCAGGCCAGGTCCTGTCGAGTCGCGAGATCCAAGCCGGAGACGTGGTCAGTTGTGAGATCAGCGTCTCTTATGCCGGTTACGCCGGTCAGGGGCTGCGCACGTTCACCGTCGCCTCGGAGCCAACGGCGCAGATAGCAGAGCTGCACACGGTTGCCGCGGCGGTTTATCACGACGTGGCCGCCGTCATCCGCCCGGGCGCGACGGTGGAGGACGTGTGGCGGGCGTCGGACTCGATCGCCCAACACGGGTTCACCATCCGAGACGGTTTACTCCACGGGTATGGAATCGGGCTACTCCCCCCGTCGATCAGGACGAGACAGACCACCCACGGAGTCGATGACGACTGGGTGTTCGAAGAGGGTGAGACGATCGTCATCCAGCCCAATGTGGTCACCGTCGACGAAACGGCGGGCGTCCAGGTTGGCGAGCTGTGTGTGGTAACAGGGGAAGGAGCACGCTCCCTCCACTCGTTCCCGTTCGAGCTGATCCGAACTGGTTGACAACAATCCGATAACCCGACCGTTACCAATGATCTGGGCTTTGGAGGCCAACCCGCGATCGCGCCGGCCACAATCGAGGCCCGAGATGCTCCCATCACAGCGGAGCGGACCAAGCCCATGCTGGCCTCCATCTGCCTCGGCGCGCAATGGCGAACACCAGAGCGCGGCTCGTGCCCGAGGCGTGTCTGTATCAGAGGGCTCCTCACACCACGACAAACCGACGTCCATAGGCGGCAGGGCTCGGAGCTCAGCGGCCCGGAGCTGGCTTGATCGAGTTCACATCACCAACCACCGTTCCCACCCCGGCTTCGGCGGCGAGTTCGAGGAGATGGGCCGCCACGATCAGATCTTGGGGACCGCTGCCTACCGACTTGAAGAGGGTGATCTCGTCGGCCCGGGTCCGCCCAACGGATCCTGATACGACTCTGGCGAGATCCTCGGCTCTCTCCGGCTCGAATCCGTGACGGGCGACGGCCTCGTGGGCGTCGCCCGCTTCATCGAGAACCAGGGCGACGGAGTCACATACGACCCGGTCGAACGAGGTGAACATGACAGGATCCACCTCGATGCGGTCACGACTGGCGGGACCGACCGAGTTCACGTGCATCCCTGCTTCGAGGTGCTCCGCCCGGAGCACAGGAGAGGTCGCCTTGGTGGCCAGTGTGACCATGGCCGCACCGTCCAGGGCTTCCTCCAGGGTGTCCGACGAGACCAGTCGGCCCGTGACGAACTCGGACATCTCGTCGACGAAGGCGCTCCGGTTCTCCGGTGTCCTGGCGAAGACACGAACCTCGGCCGCGGGTCGCACCAGCTCGATCGCACGGAGCTGACCCCGCGCAACAGGTCCCGTCCCCACGATGACCGCGACGTCCACATCCTTGGGAGCGAGATATTCGGTGGCCAGAGCGGACACGGCACCGGTGCGCAGGTTGGTGACCTCGAGAGCATCGACAATGCCCATCAGGTCCCCGGTGCCGAGCCGATGCACGTAGATGGTGTACCTCATCCCGACACCGTTCGTTCGGTGGAGCACCTTCCAGCCGAGCAAGTCCTGTTCGGTGATGAAACCGGGTAGCAGACGAAGCCAACCCATGGGATGAGTCATGTCGATGCGACCGAACCCGACGTTGTCGGGGCCCCCGGGGATCGAGAAGAGCCCGCGGATTGCGTCGAGGACCATCCCGTCGTCGAGGAGCTGGCCGACCGCGTCGGCGTCGAGGATCCTCATGTTCCTGAGTGATCTGTCACTAGGCAGGGTTCCGTCCGACGAAGAAGTCAGCAAAAGGCTCGTCGGCAGCGGTGATGCCGGCTTTCCGCACTCCCTCTGCCGCCGTCCGCATCTGGCTCTCGGAGAGCTTCATCGCCGGCTGGCGGATCGGCCCTCCGTTGTAGCCGTTGAGCCATGCCTGGAACTTCCAGACGTAGCGATGGACCAGGTTGGCACCGCCCGAGCTCATGGTCACCGTGCGAGCGTTCCGGGCGGGTTGGACTCGCCAGTAGTCCTCCATTGCTTCTTCTCTCGGACCGGAGTGGAGAAGTTCGAGCAGCCGCGGCACATAAGCCCCGTAGTACTCGTAGTTGCTGGTCCCCATCCATTGCATGCCGAAGATGTCCACCCACATCGGGGCGGTGAACTCCATCGGGTCGGAGAGCAGGACGTCGGCATTCTCGAGACGGCGGAAAGTCTCGTATGTGTTCGTCGTCTGCTGTCGGCCCACCTCGTACTTGACGGCGACGATGGTGTCTACCTTGGTCAACCGCTCCAGAACGTCGGCCGGGAAACCGCGGACGTCGAGACGCCTCAGATTGGAGTGTTCGACCACGAAGAGGACGACAGCGAGATCAGTGGCGTTGCAGATGTCCACCGTGTAGTCCTCGACCTGCTGAGCGGATGTCGGGTAGAAGCTGTTGGGGTGTCCGAGCAACAATCCGTCCACTCCCATGACGTAGGCATCGTTTGCCATGGTGATGATGTCCTCGGTGGTGTCGAAGACGCCCTGGAGCAGGAACCGATGCCGACCCCCCGCCTCGTCCAATGCGATCTCAATGAAGTTGCGCATCTCGTCGAGAGTGGTACCTGCCTCGGATACCAGTAGGGCACCCCAGAAGCCCAAATCCATGTTGCGGCGCACATCGTGTCGAATCGCCGCCTCGTTCAGGGCCTTCAGGTCCGACGTGTACGAGGGGATGATCACGTTGCACGCCCCCCGGAAGGTTTCTCTCGCCCAGCCCTTGGCCTCGGCTCTCGTGTACTCGGTCGACATGCGATCACTGTACGCGCACAAACGTATGCGCTGCTAGCGTCACGCCAAGGACACCGTTCCGTTTCGAGGATGCGGAGCCTCCGGCGTGAAGAGAGGAGACCAGATCATGACTGCCTTGAGCCCGTCCAAGCAGGCAGCGTTCGAGAAGGTCAAAGGACTCTGGATCGCGATTCCCACCCCGTTCTCGCTCACCGGGGAGATCGACGAAGGGATGCTGCGGAAAGCGGTCGACTACTACATAGAAGGTCTGGCCGTCGATGGCATCTTCTGCGGCGGTGTCATGGGCGAGTTCTGGTCGATGACCGCCGAGGAGCGGGCCCGCTGCCACGAGTTGGTCGTGAGCGCAGCCTCTGGCCGGGTACCGGTCATGGCTCACATCGGGCATCACGTGTACTCGGAGGCGGCCCAGTTGAGCCGTCACGCCGAGGAGATAGGCGCCGACTTCGTAATCGCTATCAACCCCTACTTCCCGATCAAGCCCTCCGACGACCTCGTCCGCGACTGGTACCGCCGGCTCACCTCCGAATCGTCGGTGCCTTTCTTCCTGTTCAACACCTCGTACTCTGGATACGCGTTGAGCCCGAGCTTGATCGCCGAGCTCAGCGAGCTCGACACGGTTTGCGGGATCAAGAACCCCAAGCCAACCGAGCACCTCCTCGAGGTCCAGGACCGAGTGGGCGACCGCATCGTGGTCTGTGACGCCAACGAGGGTGACTGGTTGGGTCTACATCTGGACCACGGTTTCCAGTCTCTCATGTCGACGCCGGCTCTTGCCATGTACCAGACGCCGGATCACCGACCGATCCGCGACTACACCTTGATGGCCGACTCGGGCGATATCGACGGCGCCTGGGCGTTGCATCGGACGCTGGAGCGCGAACGTGATGCCTTCGAACGCTGGATGCGCGACCGGTGGCTGGCACACGGCGAGGGCGCTATTCCCATCGCCGAGCTCAAGGCATGGCTCGGTCTGATGGGCTTGCCACAAGGTCAGGTCCGGCCGCCTCTGATTCCGCTGAGCGATGAACAACTCGGCGCGTTACGGGGTGACCTGGACGGGCTCGGCCTGCTCGACGCCCTCGCCTGAAGAGAACCAAGACCGCACAGATGAAGAACCATGACGAAGGAGGATCCCATGACCCCAGGTGACATCGACTTCAAAGATGCCGCCGGAAAGCTCCACACCGAAGTGTTCGGCCAGGTCGCCAATTCCCCGTGGTACGCCAGTGCGGTGTACGAGCGCTTCTCCGAGGCCGAGTATCAGCGTCGTTTCGACGCCACTCAGGAGAAGATGAGGCGACTCGGGCTCGACGTGCTCATCGCCTCCGGTGGCCCCAACCATTGGAGTTGGGGTGGGGGGATGCGATGGCTGAGCAACCATTGGGAATGGCACGGGATGTCCGCCTACGTGGTGGTGCCACCTGAAGGCGAGCCGGTCCTCATCTGCGGGCCCGGAGGGGCGCACCGTGAAGCAGTCCGACGGGCCACACCCCTCCAGGACGTTCGGCACTCCCGCTGGGGTCACTCCGGGGAGGTGATGGTCGACCTGATCAAAGAGTGGGGCCTGGCCGACGGAACGATCGGAATCTCATATGTCGACCCCGTATACGGCCACCATCTTCCCGTCGACGAATGGGAACGACTCCGCGACGGCATGCCCGAAGCCACCTTGGAGAGGGTGGGTGACTTCTTCCACGAGCTCGTGCACAAGAAGAGTCCTGAGGAGATCGAGTGTGTCCGCAAGGCGGGTCAGCTCATGGACCAAGCCTTCTACGCAATGTCCGCGATTGCCCGGCCCGGTGTCACCGAATACCAGTTGGCGGCGGCAGCCACCCATGCGGTGATGGACGGTGGCGGGCAGACGGACTTCAACATCATCGGGTCGACACCCATGACAGATCCCGCCATGGTGTTCGGCAACCCGTGGCCATCCAGCCGTGAGCTGCAGAAAGGCGACATCATCATCAACGAGCTCGCCTGCGGGTACAACGGTTACTCCGTCCAACTGGGCACACCTATCTGCATCGGTGAGCCACCGGGGTGGATCCGGGAGTTCTTCGAGGATGTCGTGTTGCCCGGCTACGACCTCATGGCCGAACAGCTCGTCGGGGGCAACACCTGGGATGACGTCATGAAAGCGAGTGTCTTCTTCCGGGACAAGGGCTACGACTCACGACCCTTGTATCTGCACTGCATCGACTTCGTCAGCCATCAGCCACACGTAATGTGGGACCACGTGGTAGCTGGGGACGACGAGATGGACCTCGAGCCAGGGACGGTGGCGATGCTCGAGCCAACGATCATCACACCGGACGGTCTCCTCGGGATCTTCTTCGGGCGCACCTACGTGCTCACCGATGATGGGAACGAAAAAGTGACGAAGTTCCCCCACGAGCTGATCGTCGTGTGACGCTGGGCCGGCCCTACTGTGAACGCACGCTGTGAATTATTCTCGCCTTGCTTTCACAGAAAGGTCGGCATGCTCAGCGTTGAGCCGCCTTCTAGATGTCCTCGCCCCGCTCCGCACGCTCCAGGGTAAAGAGCCGGTCCACTACGGGGAGCATCTCGGTGAGGGCGTCATCTTCCAGGATGGTGATCATGCGCGAGATCCTTCCAGACATCTGCTCCAGTCTGTGGACGAGCTGGTCCCGGGGTGAGTCTGCATCGCGCTCGGCAGCGAGAAGCTCGTCGACGCTGGTTCGATACCCGTCACAGGCGGCCAGCAGGTCATAGAACGCCTTCTCCAGTGCCTCCGTCCTCTCCTTCATGACTTCGTGTGGTCTCACAGCCATCTCCTCCACCGGTAGGGGAGCTCGACGAGCTGAGGCTCCTTGGCGGTCTCCAGGAGCTCGAAGAGATCCTCGAGTATCCGATGTTGCTGGTCGGGTCGGCCCGGCTCCCCCATCGGGTTACCCAACGGGAAGCGCACATACGCGCCACGGGGGACCTTCATCGCCAGCGAGATGTCGGGCCGGAGGGACACACTCACAGTGCTCATCCCGGCACCTTCCAGCTCCGATTGGACCAGGCCGACCGACCTGTGGCACATCGGTCAGCCCGGTACCAGGACCACCACGTCGACCTCCTCCTCACTGAGGATCTCCGCCACGGCGGGGGCGGTTTTCTCCGCGATCGGTGTGGGATCGGGGTTGAACCCCATCATCCCGATGTGCACCGATGAGGTCGAGCCGATCCGACCCTCGGCCACCGCCTCGTGGAGACGATCGAGGGGGAAGACCACGTTGGGGTCTGCCTGCGCCGACGCGGTGTCGTAGTGGGTGTGAGTGAATCGGAGCCGTTCCAGGTCGATGTCGTCGGCCAGGAGTCGATAGGTCGGATCACCGGCGACCGTCTCGACATGGAATGGCTCCTGATCATCGAGATGCACTCCTGCGGAGCCGACCAGTGCCACCTTCGACTCCGACAAGGGACGGTCGAGAGGCGTGAAATGCTGCCTCTCGGGCACCCACGGATTGGAGGCGTGATGATTCTTGGTGATCAGCTCGATCCACGTGTTGTAGTTCTCGGTGAAGTCGGCCGGGTCGAGTCTCGTGCCGGTGGTCATCGTCCCAGCTTGTCGGCCAGCCATTGGAAGGTGGCCGGCGCCCAGTGGTCGAAGTACTTGAAGGCGCAGTGACCGGCGTCGGCGTAGATCCGAGCCTCCTTGCCGGTGGCGGGACCGGTTTCGAACATGAAGTAGATGTTGCCGATCGGGGCCAGGTGATCGAGTTTGCCGTTGATCATCAGCACAGGCATCGTGATGTTGTCGAGAATCCCCTGCTCGGAGAGGGCCCAGCGAGAGAACTCGGCGCGCTCTTGGTCCATGGACGTTGCGGGAAACGATGGTGGGTCGTCGGGAGCGCCGAATCGCCAGGTGGCTCGTTCGTTCCTCACCCGGACGAACTCCTCCAACTCCTCGTCACTCATCACGTACCCGAACGGGTGTCCCGCATTCGCAACCACCGCCTCGAGCTTGTCGGGAGCGGTGCCTGCGAGCTGCATCACCGAGTAGCCGCCACGGCTGATCCCGAAAGCGCCGATGCGCTCTCCGTCGACCTCTGACCGGTCGGCTAGATAGTCGACGGCCGCCTCCCAGGCGGTGACCGACTCAGGGGCCCATGGGAACGGATTCTCCCCGGTGCCGGGGCCGTCCATCACCAGGGCGGCCATCCCGTTTTCGATGCACAGGTCCTGGGCCCACCCGCGATCCTCCTTGAAGACGTCGGCCCCACACATGATCAGAACCGCGGGAACAGGTACATCGGAATGGGGGGCGCGGAAATGGGCCCGAACGGTCTTCCCTTGATGCTCGAACTCAACAACCTCGACCGGAGGGTCCAGGTGAGCACACGCTTTCCGGTAGGCCCGAGCGCAATCGTCGCTGATCCTTCTCTTGACGTCTGACACCTCCCCGGGAAAACGGCCGATGGCGTAGTAGGTCTTCGCCTGGAGGTACGCTTTGCGCGAGCCCTCATGGTCGCCGGCCTCCTCCAAGCGATCTCCCTCCTCCTCGTGACGACGACCCACCGACTCCCAAAGCGGGACCCACTTGTCCTGTGTGGTGCCTTCGAGACGAGCCACGGTCGACTCCAGCTCGGCAATGTCGTCGATCATCGAGAACCATCGTCGATAGAACCCTCCGTGGACGACGACGAAGGGGTCTTCGTTGGGGGCGAATGCAAGCTCCAGCGTCATCGAAAGTCTCCTGGTCAGGGTGGGCTTACCCTAACCCGAAATCGATTGCGCCGACATGTCGGCTATGTTGGCGCGATCGATCCTGAAGACCGGATGCAACGAGACGTCAAGGGCGATTACCCCCATTTTTCCCCTGCGGAGATGACCCGGCGACGGAACAGATTCGAAGAGGTCATGGACGATGTCGGCGTTGACCTGCTGGTCGCCTATGGGGGAGACAGAGTGGGGACGGCGGTGCAGTGGATATCCGAGTGGCCGGTCACTCGAGAGGCGGCTCTGGTCGTCAGTCCCGGCGAGCAAGACATCCTTCTCGTCCAGCACTACAACCACCTGCCGAACGCCCGTCGCGTCGCCCGCTCCGCGGACGTCCGATGGGGGGGCCCGTCCACATTTGACACCCTAATCTCAATCCTCCACGAGCGACGAGCTCGGCGCATCGGGGTGGTGGGACCGCTGCGATTCGACGCGCACCAGAGGTTGCACTCCGAGATGGGCGAAGTCGTACCACTCGACCGGCAGTACACCCAGCTACGGCTGGTCAAGTCCGACGAGGAGCTCGACCGTCTCCGTCACGCCGCCCGGTTGTCGGATGCAGCCGTGAAGGCGGTGGCGGAGGGAGTGGAGCCGGGCATGGACGAGCGGGCTCTCGCTGCTCTGGCTCAAGGCGCCTATCTGGGCCAAGGGGGCACCAACCACGTCCACTACTTCGCGGTCACTTCGATGAGCGATCCTCGCATGTGCGTGCCGGCGCAGTTCCAGTCCGATCGACTGATTCAGCAGGGCGACGTGCTCTTCTGCGAGATCAGTGCCAACTACTGGGGCTACGCCGGGCAGGTGCTACGAACCTTCACCGTGGCCGCCGATCCCGAGAAGCTGTTCGTCCGTCTTCACGACACCGCCGAAGCGGCTTTCACGGCCATCACGGCCGTCGCCCGTGGAGGAGCCCACGTCCGTGAATTGGTGGAGGCCTCCTCGGTCATCGAAGAGAAGGGCTTCACCATCTACGACGACTTGGTACATGGCTACGGCGGCGGCTATCTGCCTCCCGTGCTCGGGTCCGCCAGCAGGGATCATCGCCCCATCCCCGATATGCATCTCGAAGAGGGCATGGCACTGGTGGTGCAGCCCAATGTGATCACACCGGACGAGCGAGCTGGTGTCCAGACCGGCGAACTCGGCTTCATCACCGCCGATGGGTGGGTGTCACCGCACGACACGCCCCACGGGATGCGCCGAATCGGGGATCCCGGGCCGTCCCGTTGAACGGTTCGCCACCACTTCTGTGAAGGAAAAGGGCGCTCTCAGCGCCTTGACCGGCTCGAACTCAGGGCGGGAGACTTCGCTCAGCGGTGGTGGGAACCCTGGGTTTGCGGCGCACCCCTAGCCGGCTCGAACTCAGGGCGGGAGACTTCGCTCAGCGGTGGTGGGAACCCTGGGTTCGCGGCGCACCGCTAGCTCGTCTCGGTCGTCTTGGGTGGGATCACCGGCATGAGGAGATGGGAGGGGTGCTCCGGCCCGGAGTGGACCTTCACGGAACCGCCAAAGACCGATTCGGGGCGATCGTCGGGATCGGCGTGAGTCATCCCCCCCGTGCCGCGGGTGGCGTAATAGAAGGTCTGCCCGTACTCGTCGAGAGCCCCTCGATATTCGTAGTCGCGGCCTCTCACCCATAGGTCGAGCCTGTATCCGGGCGGGACGACGATGCAGGTGGGAACCATCTCGATGTCGAGCTCGTAGATTGCGCCGGGATCGAGTGGCTCCACCCGGTCGTGGGGGTGGAACGGCTGCCACGGTCGGCTCCGATCGGGGTCGATGGCGCGGTGGGATGCCCGGAGCCAGCCGTTGGCTATCGGCGTGTTGGGGTCGGTCGAGCCCTCGAACGTCACCTCGAGCCCATCGGGGTCGAATAGTTGGAGAATCAAGAAGAGATCGGCATCGATGGTCGACGACGAGACGAACAACTTGGCGGCGATGGGCCCGGTGATCTCCGTTTCCTGCTCGAACGGCGGGGTCGAGAAATGCAGCCCCTCTCCGAGCGCGTCGTACTCGAACGACAGGCGGCTCTCGGGCGCCTCCCTCCTCAGTGACCGGTCGCCGCCGAGATAGAACTCCGTCCAGTCGGTACGGGCCAGCGGCCACTCATCCTCGCCGCGCCACTCGAAACGCTCACCAGGATGACGGACGTTGAGCTGGACCCGGGGTGTCCGATCGAAACCGTTGTCCAAGCCCTTGAGGAAGTGATCGAAGAACCGCTTTTGCAGGTCTCGCCCGTACCCGGAGTAGAAGTGAGTCCAATGGGTGTCACCGTGGGCCTCGAGCCATTTCTGCTCGGACGCCGCCTGCACGAAGCCGTTGAAGTTCCCCCTGGGGTGAATGCCCTGGCCGCCCCAGTTGGCCGCGGAGAGGAAGGGGACGGTCACCCGCCCGAGATCAATGGCTCGCTCGTGGTGCCATTCGTCATAGAAAGGGTGCCCCTTGACTTCGGGGAACGATTCCACACGGTTGGCCGCCAGCTCCTCCTCCTGCAGATCGACCGGTCCGGCCACCGACTGACCGGTGTTCGGGTTGACCGGGGCCCGGGACCCCTGGCCGTATTGGACCGGGTTGATCTGACGCTCCTGCCAGCGTTTGCTGAACTCGCTCAGGATCCCCCCGTGGTAGTAGGCGTCCCGGTAGGGGTCGTTGAAACCCTCCCAGGCGATGAAGGCACTCAGGTGCTCAGGCTGGCGTTCAGCCGCCGCCCACGCCATCACCGCGTAGTACGAGATGCCCATGATCCCCACCCGGCCGTTGCTCCAGACTTGGGCGGCAGCCCACTCCACCGACTCGGCGATGTCATCGTACTCGAGAGGGTTTCGGGGCCAGAGCACACCTGGGGACCATCCCGCTCCGCGTGAGTCGACCCGGACGACCACGTAGCCGTGCGGGACCCAGCGCTCCGGGTCCGCGACCTCCCACGCCTGGTATTTGCCGGTAGAGCCCTCTAGCACCGAAGGATCCTTGGCGAGGAGCTTGTCCCACTGCATCTGGTAGATGGGACCGTTGAACGGCAGACCCTTGGCGTACACACCGTGGGAGAGGATCACCGGATATGTCCCCTCCTGGCACGGTCGGAATACGTCGGCCCGAAGCTCGGCACCGTCGCTCATGATCACTGGCACCTGGTAGTCGATGCACATGCCGTCGGCCGAGATCGTGAAGGTGTGCTCGTCACCGGCTTCGTTCATGTGATGGTGCCGCCCAGCCTCTCTGCCATCCAGTCGTTCACCCAAGGGGCGAACTTGTAGGCCAGATTGCTGACACCGTGAGTGGCGTCGTCGACGGTGATCAACGTGGCATTGGGGGCCTCGTCGGCGATGCGTCGGGCGTGTTCGACGCCGATCAAAGGGTCGAGCATGCCGTGGACCACGACGAGCGGCTGGGTGATCTTCTCGGCCACACCGGTCAAGTCGAGTCTCTTGGCCTTCTCCCTGGCTTCCCCGTCCGACTCCGACCACGAGTATTGGCGGAAAGCGCCCCTGGTCACCTCGGGAAGCTCGTCCCAGCAGGCGGCCCAGTCGTACGGACCGCAGTTGGCCACCGCCGCGGTGACCCGAGGCTCGAAGGCAGCAGCTCGGCACGCGTAATACCCTCCCAGGCTGGCCCCGATCAGACCGACCCTGGTGGTATCGACCGCGTCGCTCCCCTCCAAGAAATCGAGGGCAGCTGTCACCGCCACCTCATAGTCATGACGAATCGCCAGCTTCGGGCTCATCTCCCCTTGACCCGGTCCATCCAGGCTGAGCACGGCCATACCACGACGGAGAAGCGGGCCCCGACCGCCGTGGCGGGTCTCCTTGGTCGAGTCCAGACCGGGAAGGAGGATCACCAAAGGAGCTGGCCGTTCATGGGGCACGCTGAGCAGCCCCACGAGGTCGGCTTCAGGAAAGGGGATCGTGACCTTCTCTACAGAGGGCTCCATATAGGGGAGGGCTCGATCATGACACTCGATCATCTTGGCCAAGCCATGAGCATGGGCCTGCTCGTCATCCACCGAGAGGAAGTAGGAGAGGTGATAACAGCGTGCCGCGGTGAGAAAGGACGCCACCGCAGAGACCCGACGACCTTCCTCCCATGCTTTCTCCCCCATCTCTTCGTGCACTGAAGCCGTCTTCATCCATTCCGGTCCCCAATCAGGCCACACACCGATCCTCTCGAGCGTGGCCGTCAGATCGCCGAGCGGAATCTGGCCGGCGAGAAAGCGAGCTGCCCAGATGTCGAGGACCTCTTGGACCACCGGCTCGGGGTGATGGAGCGTGCGCGTGTTCGCAGGATCGACTCTCATTCGAGCACACCTGCTCTCTCCACCATCGGAGCTACGTCGACAGCCTCACCGTTGCGTCGCGAGGACTCGAGTGCGGCATGGACCACGGCGAGGGCGCGAATCGCCTCCAGCGCACCGACCTCGATCTCCGCTTCCCCCCTGATGGCGAGAGCGAACTCGTCGAGCTGTTCCCGGAACATGTCGGTATGAGGCATCTCCACCGGGGGACGGGTCGATTCCCGATACGCCTGGCTGACGAGCGTGCTCTTCGAATCGACGAGATGCGACTCGTCCCAGTTGTTGAAGTCGAGGTCGTAGAAGAGATTGGCCTCCGTCCCCTGCAACCTCAGTTGGTACACCCCGGGCGAGGCCCAGCCGGTGCCGAGATACCCGAGAGGGCCTGACTCGAACTCGAGGATCGACATGATCGCGTCTGGAACCTCCGCTTTCGTGTAGAGCTTGCGGGCGTGGCTCGATACCGATGCGACCGGGCCCAGCAGATACTGCAGATTGTCGGCGTGATGGACGCCGAGTTGGATCATCGCCCCTCCCGGGCTCTTCTCGGCGAACCAGCGCCACGTGTCGGTGGTCAACTCCAGGCCGCGCTCGTTGGAGAAGTTGGCCTCGGCCAGCGAGACCTGGCCGATCTTTCCCGTTTCGACCCATTGCTTCATCGCCCGATGGCCGCCCAGCCGACGTGCACTATGACCTACCGCGAACGGCTGCCCGGACGCAGCTGCCGCTCTGGCGATCTCACCGGCGTCCTCCATGGTGTGGGCGATCGGCTTGTCGGTGTAGACCGCCTTGCCGGCATCGAGGCTCTCCAGGATGACGGTCTTGTGTGTGTCATTGGGGGTGGTGACCAGCACGCCCTCGATCTCGGGGTTGGACAGCAACTCGTCAAGGGATGACGCAGCATTGGGAACCCCGAATTCCTCCTGGAATGCGGAGCGACTCTCTGGCGACCGCGAGTAGCAGCTGGCCAACTCGATCACGCTGCCCCGCTGCGCTCCTCTGGCGAGGACCCTGGCCCAGCGGCCGAGTCCTATCGATGCGAGTCTGACCTTCTCATTCATCGTTCACCTCCTCGTCGGCTTCGAGGACCAGGTCGAGCTCCTCGATGTTGTTGGCAAAGTCGTCGTGCGGGAAGAAGCAGACGAGAGACAATCGCTCCCCGAGATCGGCCATCGTTGCGTGCGGGGTTCCCTCGGGGATCCGATACCAGGATCCAGGCCCAACGGGGTGGAAAACCCCATCGAGCCAGACCCGGCCGCGGCCTGCCACCACATATACGATCTCCTCGCTTTGAGGATGTAGATGCGGTGACCTCGATGAGACGTGCTCGATCACCACCTCGCGCACGGTCGACTCACCCTGGCCAGCCGTCTTGAATGGGTCGGCTGTTGTCCTTCCCGGAAACTCGCGAAAGCGGAGCTCGTCGGGCCCGACGACGGTCACGAGCCAGCCCTCCTCGTCTTCAGGATGCCTTCGACACTCGTGGCGATCTCGGCGGCGACCGTTGCGGCGAAATGGCAAGCTCGCTCCTCGTCAGCCCAGGCCGGGTTCCCATACCAGCCGTCGTCTGCGATCTCGGTGACATCCGTTATATAGCCGTAGACCTCCGTGGAACGACGCATGGCATCGAGCTCGTCGGCTCCCTCCGGTCTGGTCGGCTCCGAAACACGATCAGCGTGCACGAGATCGGGATCATGCGCGAGAACGGCGAGGGTCTCGATCCCTCCACCGTGAGTCAGCTCACCGCCCATCGGCGCATAGATGCGCTGCGCCGTGTAGCAAGCGTGTGCAGTGACGATCAGGACATCCTCCCGATCCTGGACATCGGTGGCGACAGCATCCAGCGAAGCGATGTTGCCTTCGTGCCAGTTGACGAAGACGAATGTGGTGGCTCCCATGGCAACCATCTCTCGGCAAACGTTGGCGAGGTAGGCTTCGAAGACCTCGCGTTTCAGTGAGATCGTGCCCGGATGGCCCGCGTGGATCGGAGTGACTCCGTACTGCCCGGTAGGGACGACGATGGCGTCGAGGCGCTCGGCGACCTCGGCGGCCACGAGGTCGGCCGCCATGGTGTCGGTACCGCAGGGCAGGTGCGGCCCGTGTTGCTCGACACTCCCGAACGGCAACACCGCTATGCCTCTCCGACCGAGCAACTCGGACACGTCCGGTGCGGTGAGTTCGTAGATCGATCGACTTGTCATGATCATCCGACCTCCGCCGCAACCGGAGTCACCACCGCATGCAGTGGCTTCTCCGAATTCAGGATCCGGTTGGCCTCGGCAGCCGCCTGACGTCGAAGGGCTAGCTCGGTCTCTTCGGTGTACCAGGACATGTGAGGTGTCAAGATCAATCGATCCCATACCGGCTCGAAGACCTCGATATCAGGTGGCTCGGTCTCGAACACGTCGAGCGCGGCGAAGCCGGGACGTCCCTCACCGAGGGCAGCAACCAGGGCAGTCGTGTCGACGAGGGCACCGCGGGCGGTGTTCACGAGGACTGATCCTTCCCGCATGGTTCGAAGCTCTTCCTCGCCGAGCATGTAACCGTGGGTGGGAGGCGGGGCGTGAAGAGTGACGACGTCGGATCCCGAAAGCAGGTGATCGACGCCCACGAGCCGAGCGGGGACGTCTCCGATCGCCGTGGCCAAATCAGACGGCTCGATGGCCGGGTCAGAGACGAGAAAGCTTTCGAAGCCGACACCGGCCAGCATCGTCCCAACACGTCTCCCAATTCTGCCAAACCCAAGGATGCCCACCGTGAGGCTCGAGGGCAGGTGGAGCGGCCGGAGGCTCCCGACACCCCAGTTGCCGTCTTTCAGCCGGCGGTCGGCCGTGGTCAAACGGCGGAGTGAGGCGAGCACCAAACTGACAGTGTGCAAGGCCACGGCATCGGTCCCGTAGTCGGGCACGTTGACCACCCACATGCCCAGTGATCGGGCGCGTTCCAGGTCGACACCGTCGACCCCAACACCGAGTCGGACGATGGCACGGCTCCCCAGTGTCTCCAGGGTCACAGCATCGAATCGGGGGGCGGCGCCAGCGAGTATCACGTCAGCTCCTCTGGCGATGTCGATGACCTCTTCACTGGTGCTCCCCGGGCCGGAAACCAGCTCCACGTCGCCCAGCACCTCGCGTTCGACGTCGAAGTCACCGAACCGCGTTCCGAGAACCGCCACCTTGGGTCGCCGGGAGTCCACCAGTCGCGGAGTGTAGGCAGCAATCGTTTGCGCAGCAACAGCCATCGAATCTGCCATCAGCTCGTCGTTCGGGTCATTCTCTCTCGACGGTCTCGAGTGATCCACTCTTGACGCTCCTCTGCGCGGCATCGAGCACTGCGGCGACCGCGAATCCCTCCCGACCTGAAACCTCTGGAACGCCGTTCCCACGGACGCACCGGGCAAACTCGGCTAGTTGTTCGGCGACGGCGTCGACCTCGCTCAATCCGACTTCTGTGGGTGCGGTCTGCCCTCTGGCCTGGAAGCGCAATCTCGCCCCATCACGGTCGGCAAATGCGGCGCCTTCGGTGCCGTGAACCGCCAGCGCGATGTCCCAGGGAGTGAAGAACGATGACAACAAGGTTCCCACCGCGCCGCTGGCGAATTCGAAGACGATTGCGGTGGCCTCGTCGATCGACACCGAACGTCCCCTGCGACTCACTGCGCCAACCCGCGTGATCGGCCCGCCCAGATACAGGAAGTTCTCGATCTGATGGATGCCGAGCGATGTCATGGATCCGAGTGGGCTCTGAGCTTCGTCCCACCGCCACGCCGTATCGGGGAGATTGAACCCGCCCGGAAGTGAGTGATTGGCTTGGAGCATTTCGAGGTCCCCTATGGCACCGTCCTCGATGAGCCTCTTGATCTCTCGGTGGGCCGGGTGACGTCTCCGCTGGAACCCGACCTGGAGGACGACGCCGGCGGACTCGGCAGCCGCCACGGATGCCCGAGCGTCTTCCACTGTGAGCGCAAGCGGCTTCTCGACGAACACATGACGCCCCGCCTTTGCCGCTGCTTCGATCATGTCACGATGAGTTGCGTGGGAGGTTGCGACGAGGACCGCCTCCACGGAAGGATCGGACAGGACATCTTCGAAACCGGACGCGGGGCGACAATCGATCTCCTCGGCGAACTCCTCCCTCGACTCCCTCGTCCGTGCATAACAGGACACCACCTCGAGGGCTGCTACTCGAGCCGCTCTGGCCAGTTCTCTTCCCCACCAGCCGAGACCGATGATGGCAACGCCCACTCTCTCTGGCATGAATTCTCCTCCGGTGATCGGTGCCGGCCGGGTTGGCGATGCTAGACCGTGACCGCAATCGATTGTAGCGCTGGATCCGAGAGGCTATAAAGGGCGACCGTGGACGACATCCCGTATTTCGAGGCGCGATCGCATCTCAGGCTGGAGGACCAACGCTTGGTCACTGGCTCGGGACGCTACGTGGCCGACCTGGCGCCGCCGGATGCCGTGCATCTCGAATTCGTGCGCAGCACCGAGGCGCATGCTCGCATCACCGGCATCGACACGGGCTCCATCGACTCCCCCGAGGTGCTAGGGGTGTTCACCTCGTCTGACCTCGGCCTGGCGGACATTCCCGGGGACAGCACGGCGATCGCCGCCCCCCAATTCCCCCGCCCCCACCTGGCATCGAAGCGGGTCCGCTATGTGGGCGAGCCGGTGGCAGTGGTCGCGGCCACGTCGATGGCAGTGGCGGTCGACGCTGCAGAGATGGTCTGGGTCGACTACGAAGTGCTCCCCGCTGTCGTCGACCCTGAGGAGAGCCTCGAGGACGGGATTCTCCTCCACGAAGGCGCCGGCACCAATGTGGTGAACAGATCCGAACTGGTGGTGGGCGACCCGCATAACGACTACGAGGTGATGACCGAGATCGAAGTGACCAATCAGCGGCTCGCGCCCAACCCGATCGAGCCGCTGGCCATCTTGGTGATTCCCGAGGACGAGGGCCGACTGACCATCTACATCAGCCACCAGCGCCCGCACGGGGTGAAGGCGAGACTATCCCAACTGTTGCAGATCGATGCCGACAAGCTCCATGTCATCGTGCCCGACGTCGGGGGAGCGTTCGGGATGAAAGGGATGACCTACCCGGAGTACACGGTGGCCGCGGCCATCGCCCAGCGGCTGGGTCGACCGGTGCTGTGGGCTGAGCGCAGGCGTGAGCACCTCAGCGGGGGAACCCACGGACGGGGCTCGGTGCACAAGGTTCGTCTCATGGGCACGTCCTCCGGTCGCGTGCAACGTGCGGAGTTCGACGTTTTGGCTGATGTCGGTGCCTACCCCCACAATGGTGCCACGATCCCGATGTTCTCACGCCTGGTAGCGGTGGGGCTCTATGACATCGCGAATGTCGCACTGACCACGACCTCGGTGGTCACCAACGCCGCGCCCACCGGCTCCTACCGGGGAGCGGGCCGACCCGAGGCGGCGTACGCCATCGAAAGAGGGATCGACAGCTTTGCCCGCGCCGCCGGCCTCGACCCTGTTGAGGTGCGTCTGACCAATTTCATCCCTTCCGATTCGCTCCCCTACCTCACTGCCACCGGTGCCCTCTATGACTCGGGTGACTATGCCGCAGCGCTGCGACGTGCGGTGGATCTCGTCGGTCTCACCGCGCTCCGGAAAGAGCAGCGGGAACGCCTCTCAGACGGGCGCAACCCGATCGGTGTCGGGTTCGGGGCTTTCGTGGAGCGTGCCGGGGGGGCGATCGATGCAGGTGAGTACGGCCGAGTCGAGATCGACCGCGAAGGGAGGGTCACTGTACGAACTGGGTCAGCCTCTTCCGGTCAAGGCCACGAGACTGCCTGGGCGCAAGTGGCGGCCGCGGCGCTGTCTATCGAACCCGAAGACGTGACCTACGTGGCCGGCGACACCGATGCGGTGGACCGTGGAACCGGGACCTTCGCCAGCAGATCGGCTCAGATCGGCGCAGCAGCCATCTGGCGCACTGCCCATGTCGTCCGACGGCGGGCGATTGAACTGACAGCAGAGCTCCTGGAGGCCTCCCCAGCCGACGTTGTGCTCGTCGACGGCACCTTCTCCATAGTCGGTGTCCCCGGGACCGAGATGGGCTGGGCCGAGATCGCGGTCGCCGCTCACGACCGTGGCATAGACCTGAGCGAGGAGGAATGGTTCGTGCCGGGGGCTCAGACCTTTCCCTATGGTGTCCATGTTGCTGTGGTCGAGGTGGACCTGGACACCGGAGATCCACGTCTCCTTCGACTCGTCGCCGTCGACGACTGCGGGAACGTGCTCAACCCGATGATCGTCGAAGGTCAACTCCACGGGTCTCTCATGCAGGGGATCGGACAAGCCCTCTACGAAGGCGTGCAGTATTCCCCGGAGGGACAGCTGCTCAGCTCGACCTTGATGGATTATGCCATGCCCCGCGCCGGCGATGCACCGCCGATCACATCGGACCGGCTGGTACATCCGGCCCCGTCGAATCCTCTCGGAGTCAAAGGCACCGGGGAGGCGGGCTGCATCGGAGCGCCGCCCGCAATCGTCAATGCCGTCCTGGATGCACTTGCTCCCTATGGGGTGACCGATCTCCAGATGCCACTCCGATCGGCCAACGTATGGGCCGCCCTCTCAAGATCGAGGGCCCGGGCCTAGCGCACGAAGAAGCCATGGACTGAGTCGATGTTGGTTCGATGAGCGACGCCGCCAGCCCACCGATGAAGGACCGTGATCACCACATGGAGATCACCAGCTTGGTATGGGGAAACTGTCCCTGACGATCCCATGCCTGTGCGATCTCAGCCAGAGGTTGGACTTCGTGCGACACGCTCACTCGACCGGAGGCAATCTGTTCGACGACGAAACCAAAAGCATTCCTCTTCTCGGATAGAGGAGTCCACCCCGAGGAGAATCCGAGCACGGCGCTGCGAGCCTTCCGCATCGCCTGTAACGGAAGGTCGATGTCAGTTCCTGCCGTGTTGCCAACGGTCACCAAGCGGCCATGGTCGGCCAGGGCGGCAATCGCTCCCATTGCCGGCGCGCCCCAAAGTGGATCGATGACTATGTCGATTGGCCCGCCCGCAGCCACCTGCAGCGCATCGGACAAGTCGATGGTCTCGTCGAGGACGACCGATGCCGTGGCTCCATGCGATTCGAGCCACTCGAGACCCTGCCGATGCCGACCGACGGCAACCACCGCCGACGCTCGCCTCACCGCCGCCAGCTGGACGGCCATCTGACCTACTCCGCCCGTGGCGCCGAGTATTGCGACCCGCTCACCACCGCTCATCCCGGCCAGCCGAAACGCCAACTCGGAGGTGACACCGACGACACCCGCCGCAGCGGCCTCGGCGTCGTCGACCGAATCTGGCAGCTCGAACATCGCCTCCTCCTCGGCCACGGCGATTTCCCGAATCGAACCATCCTTGCCGAATCCGGGGAGATCATTCTCGAATCGCACCCGGGTGCCGGCCGGAATGTTGGGCGAGTCGAGAACAGTCCCGACTCCTTCGAGACCCGGCACGTAAGGAGGCGATGCCCCCGGCGTGCGCCCTGACGCGACTCGCAGCTCCACCGGATTCAGTGAAGCTGCATTGACCGTGATCAGCGCCTCGCCGTCACCCGGCACAGGATCGGGCATAGTGGTCGCTCGGGGCGGAACGCCGATCTCGGTGACCTGTGCCCCCCTCAACTTCGGCCTCCTGACCTCGTGTTGCGGACCGTCATCCCCATGCATCCTACTGATCGAACGTTTGTGCAGATTCGGGAGAACGGTGGCAGTCACGGGACAAGGATCCACAGCAGGTGACGATCGGTGAAGAGGCTCCCCGCCGGCTCCGACTCCCGTAGAGCACCGCGATCTCGAGACCTGGAACGGGCCTGCCGCTGGTGAGAGCACAGGATCGTAACCCCAGAAGACGAGGTCACAAACGTTTGTGACCGATCCTTCCCCTAGACTTGGTACTCGAGCGATCGGCAAGGAGAGAACCATGGCCAGCAAACAGCGCGTCAGCTACGTACCACTCGACGACATGACCACTGAGATGCGGGCAGAGATGGAACGCTGCGCCCGGGAGGGCACCCCGCGCCCGGAGAGCTCGGCCATCCGGGCTCACGTGCCTGCTGCGTTCTGGTTCTTCGCCAACAGCTGGAAAGACCTCTTCCGTGATGGCATCGTGGACCACGACATCAAAGAGCTGTGCCGGGTCTACATCTCACGATCGGTCAAATGTGAATACTGCGGCAATCAGCGGTCCGAGCAAGGAAGAAACCTCGGGCTGACCGAAGGCAAGTACGACGATCTCCTCAATTTCGAGTCGTCAGAGCAGTACGACGACAGGCAGAAGGCAGCCCTCGCGTACGCCGAGGCCATTGCCTGGCACCTCGACACCGACGACGCGTTCTGGGATCGTCTGAACAGCCATTTCAGCGAGGCGGAACTGGTGGAGCTCGGATGTTTCATCGGCCTGACCATGGGTCAGCAGAGCTGGCTGCGTCTGCTCAATATCGAACACCACGAGGTCATGCCTGGCACCGAGGCCTCGATGGCACCTGGTTTCGAGGACGCCGACAAGCTGGCGACGTCGAAATCCGCCGCAGACTATTGGGCGAAGGTGTGATTGACCAGGTCGCCGACAATTCATCGACAACCCGGTAGGGCTCCCTCTCCGTGCCTGGCGCTGGAACGGCGTCAGACCGTGACCGTGACCTCGGGAAAGGGCCCGAGACGGAATCCGATGGTCTGACCGGAAGCCACTTTCAAGGGCGGCACCACCGATCCTGCGATCACCACCTCACCGGCTCGAAGCTTCTCACCAAACCCGTCGAGGAGCCGGGCGGTGTGAGCCAGGACCGCCTCGAGCCCGCCGGTCAAGGCCTCGAGATCGGTGGCTCGAGCCACCTCCGTCCCGTCACAGGTGACATGAGCCACCAGCCCCTCGATGTCGGCACTGTCCCGGCTTGGGACTGGCTCTCCCAGGATCACGGCACGATGGAAGATGTTCCCGGCGAGGACGTCTGCGAGATCCTCGGGTGGCTGGTCGACGTCGGCCAGTTCGATGGCGGGGCCCAGAGCAGATATCGAGTCGTTGACGCGGGCCAGGTCATCGACGTCGTTGCCCAAATAAACCGCGATCTCAGGCTCCGCCACCGGTGATGCCCATCCCCTGACCGGGACAGCGGCGCCCGCAGGGTGGTTCCGCGACTCGGGCAGGAAACCAACCAGCGGCCCAGGGATGCCGAACTTCTCCAGCCAGGCCGGAGCGCCGAATGCCAGCTTCCAGCCGATCATCCGCTCACCTCTGCTGACAAGTCCGGCGCGGTGCTCCAGCAGCCGCCTCATCCCCTCACGGACTGCCGGGTTCTCCCACCCGGGCGCGGTCATTGAATCTCACCGACCTCGTAGCCGGTGTCCTCCAGGGCCCCCGCTCCGCTCCAGCCCCAGACCAGGACCACGTCCTCGTCTCCCGTGTTGTCGAAGCCGTGCCAGTGGCCACGCGGGGTGAAGACGACGTCGCCCTTGCCCGCCGGCTCCCGTCCTTCGTCGGTGTAGATCACCCCAGAGCCTTGAAGGACGATGAAGAACTCGTCGGCCTCATGGTGACGGTGCCGATCATGCCTTGCGCCCGGAGGAAGCACAGTCCACCCGAGGAGGAAGTCGTCCGACCCGGCGGAGTGCTTGTCGACGAGAAACTGGACCTGCATGTCCACCCAGCCCTCATCCCGTTGAAGTCCAGGGACGAGGGGCACCTCGTCG
This sequence comes from Acidimicrobiia bacterium, assembly GCA_036374335.1. Lineage (GTDB taxonomy): Bacteria > Actinomycetota > Acidimicrobiia > Spongiisociales > ZC4RG35 > JANQRA01. The sequence continues at coordinate 9,626 of DASUUC010000051.1, read as the reverse complement.
AGACGAGTGCGATATGGCTCCATCACGACAAACCACTCAACAGGTGATAGATGTCGAAGACCGTGACGAAATCGCGATGGTCGATGCCCCGGCCCCGACAGGCGTTGAGCATCTCGTTGGCCACCGCAGCCAACGGTGCCGGGGACCCCTGACGCCGGGCCACCTCGAGGGCGAGGATCATGTCCTTCTGTTGTAGGGTGACGTCGGCCAACGGCTTGTCGGGCATGTTCCCCTCGAGGATGAAAGGCCCTCGGTAGCCCATCACGGGGGATGCCACCACACTCTTCAGCATGGCGTCGACTGCAACCTTGCGGTCGACCCCGCCTCTCTCCGCCAGGGCGACTGACTCGCAGAAGGCCACCATCTGCACGATGAGGCTGAGGTTGATGGCGACCTTCATCTGCGCCGCAGCGCCACGTTCCCCTATATAGCTCACCTTGGAGCCGATGTCGTAGAGCACCGGCTCCACCCATTCGAAGGCGGCGTGGTCGCCACCGACCATCGTCGATGCGCTTCCCTGCGCCAGAGTGACCGGACTTCCCGAGATCGGTGCGTCCAGCATGATGAGACCGTTGTCGGCGAACTCGGTGCCGACCTCTCGACTCAGCTCCGGATCGATGGTGCTCATGTCGAGGTAGACCGAATCACTGTCCAGCCCGGCGATTACCCCATCCTCACCGAGTGCCACCGACTGCACCGCGGCCCCGTCTGTCACGACAGAGAAGACAATGTCGGTCGCGGCCGCCACCTCGCGGGGAGTATCGCCCCAGGCCATGCCCAGCTCGATCAGGGACTCCGCCTTGGAGGCGGTGCGATTCCAGCCGACCACACGATGACCGGCATCGAGGAGCCGGGGGACGATGCCCTGACCCATGTCACCCAATCCGATAAGACCTATGTCCAAAACAGCCTCTTCCCAGAAAGCCCGTCGACCATACCTTCCCAAGCGAAGGGATGAGTCAAGGGTGCCGGCAACTGCTTTGTGCAGAGACGCCGGAGCCGTCGCGCCATGGGTTCGGCTGGTTCCGTTCGTGGTCTTCGGTCGCATTCCCGTCGGCATCGAGATGGCTCTGACGCCAACGAAGAAGCGACCGTAGCCCGGCTCTGCGCCGCGCCCGCCCAACCGAGCACATAGGTCTCCAGGCCCTATTGCGCCACGAGGTCTCGGCGATACCTTGTCGTGGAGAGGGTGGCGTGCCGGCGAGGGGAGAGGAACTGAAAGCACCGATCTCGAGTATCTGCTGATCAGCGGGTGGACCGCGGTCTTGGAGGCGAGGGCGAGCTGAACGGTGTTACCCACTACGACTTCGTGGTGGTGGCCACCGACGAGCGGTATGCGCCCGCCGGAGGACCACAAGAAGAACTGACCGCGGGGTTCAGGTATTCGGGCCGGGGCCTAACGCCGCCTTCGACCCTGCTCGCGAGCAATACGTGCGCCAGGCGACACGGTGTGCTCGCGAGCAATCACGCCCATGACCCCCTTTCTCCCTCGACGTGGTCTTTCAAGCCGTCGAGCATGCTCTGCCAGTTGGCTTGGGAGTGATCACGCGTCTCCTCGGTGCCGTTGTTGTCCTGGGCGAGGGTGACGGTCGTACCGTTCTCGTTGGGTGTGAGCTCGATGGTGACCGTGTGATAGTTCTCTGGAACGTCGGGCGCGCCGCTCAGCGGGCTGTAGTGGCTGTAGCTGATCCTCGTTTCCGGCCGGAACTCCAGGATCTCTCCCTTGTCTTGATAGCTCTTTCCCTGCCACTCCCCGCTCCAGGTGATGGGGCTACCCACCCCCCAATCCGTGCTGAGGCGGGTGCCGAACATGTACTGCTCGACGCGGTCGGGTTCGATGAGAGCACCCCAGATCTCTCGAGGCGAGGCATCGATGTGTACGCTTGCCTCGGCTCTATACCTGGTTGCTGCCACAGGCGTACCTCCTTGCCTATGCCCGATTGCTACCCGCTATGACCCGGTGGACAAACATCTCTCCGGCGGGCAGGCCATGGTGGTATTGACCCCCTCGGCCTTCAGATTCCGGCATGGTCCGGCGGATTGGCTATCGCCCGCAAGGGCTCGCAGAACTCGACCAGATCATCGAGGTCCTCAGGCGATGGTGCCAGCGAGGCATGATTGTGTTGAGGGACCGGGTTGCCGACGACTCCACGACTTAGTGTCTCTCACGTCTCCGGCGTATAGCGAGTCGAGACCCTTCTTCGTCGCCTTGATCATGATCGTCGTTGTGGCCGATGAGTCTCGACCAGCGAACATCGGGCGTAGATGTTTCCTCATCATCTGCCCCTGCCCGACCATCAGGACCATGGCAGTCCACGGAGGCGAGTCTCCCCGACCTCATGCCGTCGGGCGCCGTGGATCGTCATGTTTCGATAGCGCCGCCGCCCTGGCGCCATTCGGGAACGCCTTCTTCGAGTCTGAGTGCCATGCGCCCGTGTCTCGCCAACTCCCGAATGGCGTCATCGGCATATACGCAGTAGGGGCCACGACAGTAGGCAACGATTACCCGATCCGATGGAAGCCCGGAGAGGACCTCGTCGAGGCTGTCGAGCCGGTCGGGGGGGAGAGAGACCGCACCTGGGAGGTGCCCGGCTTCGTATTCGGCTTCGGGCCGGATATCGAGCAGGACCACAGTGTCCTCTTCGAGTCGATCGCGCAGCTCCTTCGCGGTGATGGACTCCAACTCCCCCCGGTCACCGAGATAGGCCCGGGTCAGGTCAGCAATGGTTTCGAGATGCTCGGCGGCCAGGTCACGGAGCGCCAGCCACATCTGACCAACCTGCTTGGAGGCGAGTCGGTAGTGGATATGAGTGCCTTCTCGGCGGGTGGTGACCAATCCGGCGCGGGCCAGGGTGCGGAGATGATGCGAAGTGTTGGCGACGCTCTGGCCTATCGCCTCAGCCACATGCTCCACGGTGCGCTCTCCTTGGCCAAGGACCTCGATGATCTCGACCCGTCGACCCGAGGCAAGGGCACGGGCGATCGTGGCGAACCCTTCGAACAAGGCGTCTTTGGCCCGGCGTCTTTGGCGGGTATCGGTCATGTCCAGATATTCAAGCGCACGTTTGAATTATAGTGAGAGAATGTTCAAACATTCGCTTGAGCATGCTCCACGGTCCCTCGACATCGTCGCCGCCCTCGCTGGTGCACCGGAGCGGCTAGGACCTCTGGTCACCGGCAACGAGGAATGAGAGCTGGCCGCCGGGCACCGACCCGGCTCGGGCTGCGGGAGAACCTTCCCCAGTTCTTGCTGCTGGTGACGGTCAATGCGCTGGTCGGAGGAATGTTCGGCCAGGAGCGCACCGTGGTGCCATTGCTCGGCGAAGCCGAGTTCGGTCTGGCGGCCGGAGCCGGGATGATGTCGTTCATCGCCGTCTTCGGGCTGACCAAGGCGGTCGTCAACTACTACGCCGGTGCCCTTGCCGACCGCTACGGGCGCAAGCCCGTGCTCATCGCGGGCTGGCTCATCGGCCTGCCTGTTCCGCTGCTGTTGATGTGGGCCCCCGCCTGGGGGTGGATCGTGTACGCCAACCTCCTCCTCGGTGTGAACCAGGGTCTCACCTGGTCGATGACGGTGATCATGAAGATCGACCTCGTCGGGCCGCGGCTTCGAGGCACGGCAATGGGCTTCAACGAAGCCGCCGGATATGCCGCCGTCGCCGGTGCCGCATGGGCAACAGGCGCCATCGCCGAGAGCGCCGGTCTCAGACCTGCGCCGTTTCTCCTCGGTCTGGCATTCGCCGTTGTCGGCCTCGGTCTGTCCGCTGCCTTCGTTCGGGAGACGACCGACCATGTCAACCTCGAGCACGCCACTCACGAGAGCCGGTCCGGCCCCCGGCTGGCGGCGCGCCAGGTCTTCGCCGTGACCAGTTGGAAGGATCGGTCTTTGTCCACCGCTTGCCGGGCAGGGCTGGTCAACAACCTGAACGAGGGCATGGCCTGGGGACTGTTCCCGCTCCTCTTCGCCACCGGGCGGTTGAGCCTCTCCACTATCGGGCTGCTCACGGCGATCGCCCCGGGGGTCTGGGGTCTCGGTCAGCTGGGGACAGGTGCGCTTTCGGACCGGATCGGCCGCAAAGGGCTCATCGCCGCCGGACAGCTCACCGAAGCGGCTGGGCTCGCAGTCATCGCCCTCGGCGACCGCTTTGCCGTTTGGGTGGTGGGGAGTGTGCTCTTCGGGGCCGGCACCGCCATGGCATACCCGACGCTCATCGCCGCGGTCAGCGATGTTGCGCCACCTGTCTGGCGGGGCGCCGCAATTGGCGTGTACCGACTGTGGCGGGACATTGGCTTCGCTGTTGGAGCCCTCCTCTCTGGGACTCTCGCCGGCATCTTCACGATAGGCACCGCGATCATCGTGGTCGCCATCATCACTGCCGCGAGTGGCGTCGACGTGATCGTCCACATGAGAGAGACGCTCCCCCAACATCCCGCAGCACGCCATCCAAGCTGAGGATCAGGATCCCGGCGATGAGCGCGATGATCCCACTGATCGTGAGATTCAGGCTGACGGTCTGAGCCAGCACCAAAGTCCTATCCGACCTCCTTTCGAGGTGGATAGTTGCCCGAGTACCCGCAGACCGAAACGTCGGTTTCAACAATGCGCTGACGCCCCCAAGAGCGCGTCGGCGGACGACGGAGAGATCCTCGAATCGCCCACCCACGCCCCTCTCGTCCGCCACAGACTGTCAGCAGGCAACCGTGGTCGCCATCAATCCATCAGGCGCCTTCGTCGACCTGGAAGGGGCACTGGGCCCCTGCCTCGGGGCTGCGGTTGCCGAATTCTCTCTCGAAGGCGGCAATGATGTCGCCGTCCACTTCATCCAGAAGTAGCAGCTTGGTCCATGCGGTAAGGGCAACGGGAGCCGGGTTGCCAGGCCGGGGAGCGACGATGATCTCGCCTCCGACCTCCCGGCCGATCTCCTCCAGCTCGACCACCTGCTCTGGGGAGAGCTCGGGGTCGTATTGCACCACGATTGCGCCGTGCTCCATGCTGTGCAGGTAGTTCACGTCGGGTACCGGCTGGCGGTAGACACCACAAGCGGCCGGTGTCGCCGCGTGGGGCCCGCTTGTCGGAGGATTCGAGTTGTACTCCGGAGCCCCCTCACCAGGGACCAGATGCTCAGTCCCCATGTCGGTGAACGTCTCCACCGCCTCCAGCTCGGGAGGAGGGGGTGCTTCCGGCCCGGTCAGGTCGATCGCCAAGAAGATGGCCCCACCGAGGACGACAACCACCACGGCCACCCATACCAGCTTTCCCAGGCCACTGGATTGACCGGGTCTCGACTTCGACGACTTGGTTGACATAGATCTCCTTGCTCACGGGCGTGCCAACGGAGGCGTCCGCCAGCACAGCGTGATCGGCCACCGGAATGACAAACAGCGATCGTAACCACGAGACGAGATAGTGGCTCATGTGATGCCAAAAACTCGGCCACGAGAGATGTGACCGAATGCTCCCCCCGGGGATTCGCAGCGGCTTCTAGCGGACCGGCTCAGTCAATAGCTCGATTCCCGCCCCACGAAGCCGGCGAGGCCACCGAAGAGCTCTGGTTGTAGAAGTCCCCGACTCCCTCATGGAATTCACCAACCATGGCTGACCCTTTGTGGCCGTCCCTACGGCCTCGTGGTAAGAGACCAGACCGGCCCGGTCCCCTCTCCGGCGCGCTATTCGCTGACGAGTCACGGTCGCTCCCTGGTGCCCGTTGTGGAGTCAATCCGACACAGGGGTCGAGGCCAGATAGAACAGCGAGGAACGGATCAAGCTGAATCTCGACGCGGCGACCGGGTCGACGGGGCAGTGTCGATCAACAGGGGTCGCGAATAGGGTGATCCGATGAGCGAACCAAGAATCACTGCTCGAGCCTTCCACGACGCCGGCGGAGTCGACGACTGGCGAGTCCTGTTCTGGGGGGCGTACGCCTATTACCGCATCGAATCATTCGCCGAGGGGGCGAGATTCGTTTCCGCGGTCGCCGAGGCCGCCGAGGCGACCGGGCATTTTCCCGACGTCGACCTTCGCCCCGAAGGGGTGACGGTCCGTACGTTCTCACGCGAGGATGGAGCCCTGGGTGAGCGTGATATCGAGCTCGCCCGGCGGATCTCGGGAGCTGCTCGAGAGCTAGAGCTCGAGCCCGACCCTTCGCAGTTGCAGAGCGTCGGGATTGCAGTCGCTCAGGATGCGGGTGTCGACGTGCGGCCCTTCTGGGCCGCCGCGTTCGGGTACAGGCACCTCGGGGTGGAGGATGCGATCGACCCGCATCGTCGCAACCCCCACCTCTGGTTCCACGAGCTCGAGCCGCCCAAGCCCGGTCGGGGTCGCATCCACATCGACGTCAGTGTGCCCGCCGATCAGGCCGAGGCCCGGGTGACAGCGGCGCTCGCCGCCGGTGGCCGAATCGCAGACTCACACGCTCCCGAGTGGTGGACGCTGGCCTCCCCCGATAATCACGGTGTTGACATCGCGGCGTGGCCGGACTTCGAGAACTACGACGGAGGCTGAGTTCCCTCGGTGGAGTCGAGAGACTCCAAATGGTCGACCACGCTGTCTGCGATGTCGGCCAGCGTCTCCAACTGATCGGCGGTGAGCAAGTCGATCATGTGACGGCGAACGCCGCGGAAATGGTGGGGAGCGGCGGCGGCAATGGCCCGGAGGCCAGGGCGAGCCAGGACCACAACAGTGCCCCGCGCTGGTCCTCCCACAACCGACGTTGTTCCTGCGGGATGCGGATCGAATATTCAACGAGGACAGAACCCTTGGCGACGATGAGACGGGTGAGCGTCTCGCCCAGCTCCTGATCTCATTCGAGAAGTGGATCCGACTAGCTCAACGGAAGTAAGCCAGGGACGCAGACGGGTCAGTCAGCAGCCGGATTTGATGCCAAACTCGACATGGGGTTGACCTCGTCGAAAGCACTCGTCGCGAGTCCGCTCGAGACCCACCCAGCCGACGGACACGTCGACACGAGACGTGATCCGCGAAGCCGAGGCGGAGAGTTTCGCCTCAGATGAAGGAAAAGAGCGGTGGGAGGATCACCACAACCGTGGCGGCCCACAGGCCGAAGATGGGGAGGTAGGTCGTCTGCCAGCGCTCGAGCCGGTGGAATGTGCTTTGTCCGGTGAGAAAGCGGGTCGATACCCAGGCGGCCCCGGCCAGGTTCACGAGGAGCACGATGTTGAGGCCCAGCGCCGCTGTCCGGTTAGGGGTGAATCCGAGTTCGCCGATCCGGGCCAACATCACCCCGAGCACCATCAAGTCGAGCACGAGTGCGCTGACCACGGCGACCAGTTGGATCCTGTCTATCCAGCCCGGTGAAGTGGACGGATCCCGTGCGGATATCCCGTACAAGACAAGACCGAGGACCACTACCAGCATGGCGTCGAACACGCCGAGGAGCTCGCGGTCGAACGCGCCTCCGAGTCCAGTGAGCGCGTAGACGACAACGGCGATGATCAACATGCCCGCGAACAGCGGGGTGAAGATCATGGTGAGCACCGGAGCCATGTTCTCGACGACCCGTTGTTTCGACTCGACGAGCCAGGCAGCCACTATCACTGCTCCTGTTACTCCAGAGGGCAGCGCCCATTCGAAGATCAGTTCGACGTCGGCTCCGGTGGGTTCGAGGATGAGTGCGGTCAGTGCCAGGAGCACGCCGCCCCCGAGGGCGATCAGTACGTAGTAGATGAACCATTCACCGGTGAAGCGGACGAAGTCCATGCGCCGCTCGTGAGAATCCAGGGTGCCACTCATGTAGGGGTAGGCGATTACGAACCACAGCACGACGGGCAAGTGCGCGGCAACCAGCAGTTCGGTCGAGCCACCCTCGACGTACGGGTAGAGGTTGATCACGACGGCGGCAATCGCGAACGGAACGACCGTCAGCAGGGAATGCCGCATGGAGAGTCCCCGTCGTCGTGCGAAGTAACCGCCCAGGAACGGCAGCACGAATAGGCTGGCGTTCTGCAGCAACCACGACGACTCCTCGCCCGGGAACCCTGCCGCCAGGCGTGCGACCTGAATGGTGACAGCCGCCGCAGCGGCGAACACGATTGCCTCCAACCACCTGCTGTCGGTCTCCCGTTCCTCGCCACCGTCGGAGGTGACTAGCTGCCTCCACAGCCTGCCGCTGTGCTCGCGCGCGAACTCGCGGGACACGTCATCGAGCTTTCCGATGCGCTTCACCGCGATGAGGAACGCCTCGTCAGCGGTGAGGCCGGCTGCAGTGAGGTCGGCGATCTGATCCCGCAGATGGGCCTCCAATTCCTCCGCGTCACGGCCATCGACCGCCGGACTCTGTTCGACGAAGGCACGCCACTCCCCGATCCCGATATCCAGCCGGCCCAAGATCAGGCCCTCCCGAACGCCAAAGGCATGAGATCGCCGCCGCCCCAGGCGTCACCCAGAGCTCGGGCCACGGTCAGCCATTGCCGCTTGTGCTCCGCGAGTGCCGCTTGCCCCTCATCGGTGATCGCGTAATACCTCCGGCGCCGCCCCTCAGGGGGGATCCGCCACTCCCTGGTCACGTACCCGAGCCGGTGCAGACGATGCAGCAGCGGGTACAGCATCCCATCAGTCCACTCGAGCTCACCTCCCGAGATCTCCCGGACCCGCTTCAGGATGGCGTACCCGTAGCTCTCGCCCTCAGCCAGGATTGCCAGCACCAGCGGAGTCGCCGATGCAGCCACCAGGTCCTTGTCGATGTTCACAACCGCTTTCGCCTCGTCTTCATCCAGATACATAGAAGCACCATGTGCGTAGAACCGCAAGGCAAATCAGTTCGGGAAGGTTGTAGGACTCCGGCTCATGCGGGGGACCAGGAGAGCCGCAAGGAGATCACACGCATAGCTGAGGTCAAATTCAGTCGAGAATCGTGCTACGAGGGGGGCGGCACTAGAGTAACCGACATACGTCGTGATTCTTCCGGCGACGCAAAACACGGAAGGCCATATGGCAAGCCTATATGGCTAGGAATCGTGGGCCTACCGTCGTCTCCTCTCTCGCAGGAGATAGCGGAGGTCCTTTCCTTTTCCACTCCTATCGGGTTCTTCTCGGTGTCGCCTGAGCATCCGACAGCCGTTCACCCGCCCTTGACCCCGGTACGACATCGCCTGCAATTGACATGGGCCGGGCTGACCGTAGGGAGGCGGCAGCGTCTCGGGGTCACTGGTCGCGCAAGTCTTCGCGCATCTCTCCGACTGCCTGGTCCTGACCGAGTATCTGATCTAGTCCCTGGTTGAACTCATCGACGATTCCCCACCTGTAAAGCGCCCGTTGTGTTGGAGACATCTTCGACATTCTCTGTGTCAGAGCTTCACGATCGATCCAGAACTCACCCGCAGTGTCAGACTCGAGGTCCCGTCGCCAACCGCACACCTCCGATATCGGGAAATCCACGCTTATCTCCTTTCGAGCCCGCTCATCCGTCGGCAGTTCAATGGAGACTCCGATGCATCATCCGACTGCGCCGGCGGCGGCCATGTTGATTTCGATGAGACGGTTCATCTCGACTGCGTACTCCATCGGCAGCTCCTTGACGATCGGCTCGATGAACCCGGCCACGATCATCGAAGTCGCCTGATCCTCGGTCAGACCTCGAGACATGAGATAGAACAGCTGATCCTCGCCC
>DASUUC010000050.1:0-5358 GCA_036374335.1 Acidimicrobiia bacterium | reverse complement strand
CGCAGATAATCGGTGTCGAGCCCGGCCACGATCACCTGCTTTCCCGTGGCGGCGAGGTCGTCGACCGCGTCGACCAGCCCATCGTCGAAGAACTGGCCCTCGTCGACACCGATCACTCTCGTCTGGTCCGACACTGCCCGTATCATCTCGGTCGAGTTGGACACCGGGAGAGCGTCGACCTTCCACTCTGAATGCGAAACCACTTCGGTGTCGGCATAGCGGTTGTCGAGCCTGGGCTTGAACACCTGCACGGGGATTCGGGCGATCCTCGATCGGGTCACCCGGCGGATCAGCTCCTCGCTCTTGCCGCTGAACATCGGGCCACAGATGACCTCGACCCAACCCTCTTTGCTCCGCCGGTACATGAGCCGAGGAGACTAGAGGCTCGTCGGCGTAGAGAGTAGAGATAGTGAGTAGAGAGACTTCGCGGTTCGGTGCCTGCATGGCCGGAGGGGAGAACCAAGCGAGAAGGGCATCTGACCGGTATCCCAGCCACACCCAGCACCCGTGCCGCAGACCGGACTTCCGTGCCCACCCCCGGCAGTCTCTTTGCTCTCTACTCCATCCTCTCTACTGAGAGCCAATTGACCTCAGGTCAATTGGTTCTCTCCCGGGACCGGGGTTCGCATCAGCCAGATGGAGTTGGCGATGCCGAGCGAGAGGGCCATGGCCATGTAGAACGAGCCCCCTTGGCTGAGAAACGGCAGCGGAAGCCCGGTGACCGGCATGATCCCGATCGTCATCCCGATATTGACGAAAGCGTGGAAGACGATCATCGCGGCGATCCCTGCTGCGATGAGCGCGCCAAATCGGTCGCGGGCGTTGCTGGCGATAACCAACAGACGCCACACGATGACGATGAAAGCGAGGATGACGAGGAGCCCACCCACCAGGCCGAGCTGCTCGGCGACCGCGGTGAAGATGAAGTCGGTCTCTTGCTCTGGCACGTACTGGAATGCGGTAAACGAGTCCTCGGCGAGGAAACCCTTGCCGAAGAGCTGACCCGACCCGATGGCGTTCCTGGATTGGATTATCTGGTATGCGATCCCCTGCGGGTCAGCCAGGTCGGGCCGAATGAGGACATTGATCCGCTCCAGCTGGTAGTCGCTCAGAAGGTCGGTTCGCTTTTGCCATACGAAAACCAATCCCGCCCCGACCACGGTTGAGAGGACGGCCATCTGACGCCAGCTGGCACCTGCCAGGAACAACATGACGAACAGGATGAAGCCGAACACCATGGTGGTCCCCAGGTCGGGCTCACGAAGGATCAGATAACCGGGGATACCCACCAGCAGCGCCGCCTTGCCGATCTTGGCCCACGTCAGGGTTCTCGGCCCGGTGAGCTCGTCGCGGGACACCGGTGGTGCCAGCAGAGAGGCCAGAGCCATGATGACCACGACCTTGGCGAACTCAGCCGGCTGGAGGTTGAAGAACCCGAGGGGGATCCAGCGGGTCACGTTGTTGATCGGCGGGAAGAAGAAGACGGCGATCAACAGGACCAGGATGACGATCGAAGCCGCCGGGATGATCCCCCGGTACTCCCGGTAGTCGATGTTGGAAGCCACCAGATAGATGATCAGGCCGGCGGCGACAAAGATCATCTGGCGTTCCATGGAGAATGTGCCGCTGACTCGAGTTGCCGAGTAGATCATCAACAACCCGAATCCGGACAGAGCCAGCATCGTCCCGAAGAGCATCCAGTCGCTCCGGTTGTTGCGCCGAACGACACCGACCTCGCGGATCCTGTTGAGGACAGCAGTCATCAGTCCGCCTCCTCACCTGCTTTGATCGGGGTCAGCTCATTGCCCATCAGGTGTTGGAGGATCTGACGTGCCACCGGAGCGGCGATGGCGCCGCCAGATCCACCTTCCTCGATGACCACGGCCACGACATATCGCGGGTTGTCGATGGGAGCGACTCCAATGAACCACGCATGGTTGTCGTTGGTCGGCGTTGACTGACCCGTGCCGGTCTTGCCCCCGACCAACTCCAGGCCGTCGCCGAATTCGGTGAAAGCCGAAGCAGCGGTGCCACTGGTAACCACCCGGTTCAGGTCGGTGAGGAGGCTGGACCTGGTGGATTCACTGATGTCCACCGTTCTGACCAACGGGGATTCGACGTCGGCGACGAGACCGCCGTCGAGGTCAACGATCCGATCGACCACTCTGGGCTCTCTGACCTCGCCACCATTGATCAGGGCTGCATAGGAGACAGCCGCCTGAAGTGGTGTGGCGGTGAATGCTCCCTGGCCAATGGCGAAGTCCATGAGATCACCACCGAAGAACGGGCTGACCAGTTCGGGGTTCAACCGCTCGGGGTCGAGACGCGGGATGGCGTCGGGGTTTTCCCGCTGGAACTCGGCCCACTCCTCGAAGAGCTGACGGGTGGGAACGATACCCCCCGCTTCGTTGGCCAGGTCGATGCCGGTCTCGGATCCGTAGCCGACACTCTTCGCCCAATCCTGGATCACGTTCTCGCCCACCTCTTCACGGTTGAACCATGTGCCCAAGCCCACCGACCAGAAGAACTTGTTGCAGGAGTTCTCCAATGCCCCGTGCAGGTCGAGCCAGCCAAGCTTGTCCGGGTAGTACCAGTCTTTTTTCTGCTGTGGCGAGCCGTCGTTCAACTCGAAGACGAACTCCCCATCACAGTCCACCTGTCGGGCATTCGGATCGATGCCATCGACATCCTCCGGCAGAGGGAGATTCTCCTCCAGGAAAGCGGTGTACGTGATGGCCTTGAACGCCGAAGCCGGCGGGTAGAGACCGCTCACCGCGCGATTGTTGAATGCCAACGACTCGTTGAGTTGGGCAAAGGTGTCGGCGTCGATGCCGGTGACGAACAGCTGCGGATCGAAATCCGGAAGAGAGGCAAGGGCAAGTACCTCGAAGCTCCGCGCATCGAGCACCACAGCGGCCGCCCTGGTCGTCTCGTGGAACACGTCTTCGCCGGCGGCCCTCTCTCGCTCCTTGACTCGATTGGAGAGGACGATCCCTTCCTCGAGGGCGAGCTCCACGATCTGTTGGGCCTCCGAGTCGATGGTGAGGACGATCGAGTTTCCCGGAATCGGATCCACCGCGGGTCGCTGATCGATGATCCTTCCCTGCCGGGCCCGGTACTCCTGGGCTCCCGAGGTTCCCTGGAGCTCATCGTCGTAGAAGGCCTCCACTCCCAGTTTTCCGATGCGGACGGATGGATCGAGGTCCGGTCTCTCGATGAGGTCGGATTCATCGGGCAATCCCAGATGCCCGATGACGTGAGCCATCGTGTCGCCGGTCAGGTAAACCCTCTCCGGAACCTTGACGATCTCGACTCCTGGCAGCGAGTCGAGTTGCTCGGTGACCTGGTGGGCAACCTCGTTGTCGACGGTGGCCACTTCGAATCGGCCATTGGCCCCTGCCTTCTGGTATGCGAGCTGCAAGTCGGCGGAGCTGATGCTCAGGATCGCGGAAAGTCGCTGAATCAGATCCGGTACCTGCTCCTCTCGAACGAAGGTCCGATCGATGTAGACGGCGGGCACGAGCCGACTGGTCACCAACAGGTCGCCGTTGCGGGCGAAGATATCGCCGCGAGGGGCATGAGTCGTTTTTTTCAACCATGCCTGCTCATCGGCGGCTTGTGCGATGTCAGGCCCCTGCGCCACCTGTACAAACCAGAGACGGAGCCCGATCACCGAGAACATGGAGACGAAGACCATGCCGAGAACCGAGAGCCTGAGAGCGAATTTCATGCGTAACGGAATGCGGTCGAGTCGCGATCGACGACCCGGACGAAGGTCGGGGCGACGATCAAAGCGAGGATGAAGTTGGTCAAAGGCACCAGGAAGAGCCGGTCCACCACACCTTCGCCGAGAAGCACGCTCTGTCCGAACAGAGTCCCAACCACGATCAGCAGGACAACCCCGGCAAGGGTCATCATTCCGGCCCAGAGCCCTGTGACGATGCGGCCAACGTCAGCCCGGTCCTTTGTCCGAATTGCCAGATACGCAACAATTGTGAACACGATCGCCTGTAAACCTAGGACGGCCGAACCGAGCAAGTCGACGGCTAGACCGGATAGGAAACCGATACCGAGAAGCAGCTCCGGGCGGATCCTGGTCAGGCACAAGAGAATGACCACCAGCATCACCACGTCAGGGATGAACGGCTCTGTTTGACTGAAGAGAGTCGTCTGCAGGACGACGGCAGCCAGCAGCGACGCACCAACGGTGAGGACCGACCGGAGCCGCATCAGCCGTCGTCCTCCGGGGACGTTGTAGTGCTGGAGCCCTCGCCGGGGATGGTCGTCGAGGTGGAGGAGGTGGTTGTAGTCGTCTCAGGGGTGATCGCCGTGATTGGGTCGGGTGGCCATGCCAGGACGACGACTACCCGGAGGGCTTCCGGCTGCACGAAAGGCTCCACTTCGGCGGTGAGGGCATCAGCGGTGGGTGCCACATCGGCGACGATCTGGCCAACCGGATATCCCGCCGGGAAGCGGACCGAGCCCGATGAGGTGACTACGCGGTCCCCTCTGAGCACCGGCTCTTGGGCATTGTCGAGGGTGAGACGCATCACATTGGTGGTGACCTGAGGTAGGACCGTGCCGATCTGGTTGCCCACTGTCACCGCCACCCCGCTGGGCCCAACGGTGATGGGGACGATGGTGGCCGTCCCCGATGTCACCTGCTGCACCGAGCCGACCACGTAGCCGCTGGTGTCGATCACGGGCTGGCCGACGACGATGCCGCTCGAGGACCCCTTGTCGATTATGAGGGCACCGTCGAACGCTTCAGGCTGACCGATGACCTGAGCCGGCGTGCGACCGAGATCACTTCCTGTCGCCTCGAGCTCGTACAGCTGCTCGTAGAACTCGAGAATGGCGAGATCGTCCTGCACCGCCACCAGCTCGGCCTCCTTCTCTGCGAGCTCTGCCTCCAAGGCACGTACCTCCTCCCGAAGCGAGGCGAGGTTGGTGAGCGTGTCGACCGCGTCCACAACGGGGTTGACGACGAAGGCCGCTCCCTTTTGCAGGGGGGCGACGATGGTCTGAGTCCCCGAGCGGAGGACACCGGTCACACCTCCACCCTCGGACCGGATGTCGAAAGTCATCAACAACACTCCGATGACGAGAAGTGTGATGAGAGTGGGGAGGGTTCGATCGCCTGGTTGCCGGGTCACCATGACGTGCGACGGGTGTGGGGGATCATGGCCGGGCGGAGGACACGAGCACGTTGTGCAGAGCGTCGAACTCCTCCAGGCATTTCCCCGAGCCGAGCACCACCGACTGCAGCGGCTGGGCCGCCGTCACGATGGGCATCCCCGTCTCGTGGGCCAGACGATGGTCCAGCCCCATTAGCAGTGCCCCTCCTCCGGTGAGCAC
>DASUUC010000049.1:0-20607 GCA_036374335.1 Acidimicrobiia bacterium | reverse complement strand
TGTACTCGGCCATCAGGTTGGTGTCACTCGGCTGATGGGTGGTCCTCCCCCGAGCGAGCTGTGGTTGCGGTGATAGTTGTAGTCGTTGAGCCAGGCGGGGAGGGCTGCGGAGCGTTCGTCGTTTGAGGTGAACAGCTGCCGGTATGCCCACTCGACCTGGAGGGTCCGGTTGAATCGTTCCACTTTGCCGTTCTGCCAGGGACAGTGCGGCCGGATCTTGATGTGGTCCGCTCCGATCATGTCGAGGACCTCGGTAAACGCTCTGCTCTTGGTGTATGACCAGTGATTGTCGGTCATGACCTCGCTGATCTCGTCGATGCCTTGTTCTGCGAACCAGGCGGCGGCCCGGAACATGAACCCCGCACATGTGTCGCCGGTCTCGTCTTCGAGGATCTCTGAGTAGGCGAGACGGCTGTGGTCATCGACGGCTGAGTGCACGAAGTCATAGCCGGGAGGGGCCTTCTTCTTCGCTGCGGTCCGGCTCATCTGTCGTCCCCATGCCCGCCAGCCGCCACCATCAGGGATCCGTCCAAGCTTCTTGACGTCGACATGGACCAGATCGCCGGGACGGTCCCGTTCATAGCGGACGGCAGTGGTCTTGGAGGCACGGATCACCTCACCGGTGAGGGGGTCACAGTCGGCCAAACGGGGAACGTGGTGACGGCGCAGAATCCTGGTGACCGTCCGGGGTGGAAGCCCCAGCTTGGGTCCGAGCATGTCTGGACCCTGCCGGAGCCGGCGACGGGCCTCGATCACCCGTTCCTCGACCTCAGCCGGGGTCTGATTCGGCGAAGTGTGTGGACGGGACGACCGGTCCTCCAAACCGGCATCTCCCTCGGCATCCCAGCGTGCCAGCCACCGGTGGGCGCACTGCCGCGAGACACCCATCGCCTTGGCAGCATGGGCAACCGGCCAACCATCCTCGCGGACACGCTGGATGATCAGACGACGTCCATGTGCCGTGAGCCGAGCGTTACGGTGAGCCATGAAGACCTCCTTGTGAGTGATGGCTGCAATCACCACTCCACTCGGAGGTCTTCACTCATCCAAGGACTGTCACCAACGTCCCGGCCGAGTACAGCTAGAGGCACAAGTCCATAGAGGAGCAGAAAAACGTCCAGCCATGTCCACAAAGTGGTCCCGGCTCCGATGTAGGCGCGGTGGAGTGCAGGAGGTCTTTCAGCAGGGTGGCGTTTTCGGGCGCTCTTGCCTTGGCGTCGTTGTTGAAGAGGGCGATGCCCTCCCGATCTCTCAAGGCGGAGACCCACGGGTCCAGTTCCTCTCGGGTGTAGTCGTGGGCGTATCCCCCTCCAGCCCATGGAAGCGGGCATAGACCAGGTCGGCGGTGGTGCTGAAGTCGCGCGGCATCCGCTCGGAGCTGACCCAGACCGGGTGGTCTGGTGGGCTTGGAGCATCGAGTAGAGGACGGGGCTCAGCCACGACGGGTGGCGGAACTTCACGGCGTAGGACAGGTCTCCGGGCAGGTCGGCAAAGAAGCCCTCCGTTCACACGGCATCAGCCAGGGTGGGTCGGCTTGGCGACGATCCGCCCACCATGGCGCTGGAGGATCCGTTTCACTTCGTCGGGATGACCATGCTGGTCGACGACGACCATCACCTGGCCTGGCTGGAGTGGGGTCCGTTCCCAATCCCACTCCTCTTCCATGATGTGCTCCTCTGCTTTCAGACCGAGATAGGCGCCCCAGAATCCACCGGCGAGGGCCCCGGTGACACCCCCGGCGGCGAGGATGCCGGCCACTCCCAGCGTGCCCACGCCGGGGACGATAAGAGCCAGTACCGTCATGCCGGCGATGGCACCGATCGGCGCGCCGATGGCGAACCCCCGTTCGAGACCGTGAGCCGTTTCAGCCTCGACGTCTTCTTCGAAGGCATACGTGTCCGACCCATGTACGGCGACGCCGAGATGCTCGTCGGCCAGCCCAGAGCGTCTCAAGTCCTCGACGGCTGCTTCAGCGATAGTCGGGTCCTCGAAAGATCGCACCCAGCTGGGGTTCGTGGGTCGTGTCGCGCCTGGCGTCGCTCATGTCTTCAATTCGGTTGACATCAGATTCACCAGTCGCCGAGCCGGCGGTGGAGGTGGATCGACATCCAGGCAGTGGGGGCAGGCACGTCGGCGAGCTCGCCGACGCTAAGGGCGTCCACCCGGTCACGTGTCTCGTCGGCATTGATATGGGCACACCCACCGATCTGTGAGGTCAACTGGCACACGTTGATATGACTGCGGGCTGTCTGATACACCATCTCCCGGAGCGTGTCCGGGTCGAGCGCCCGGAGGGACTCCTCCACTTCGTGCAATGTGCTGACTGTCATCATCTAGCTCCTATCAGATACATCCCATGATGCGGAACTGACGTCGTCGACGCCAGGGCCTTCTGTCCCTTGTCGGTGGGATCCGAGGAATCGAAGTTCTGCGATGACTGGGGCGTGGTCGCTGGGTTTGCCCTCTCCGGCAGTAGGTCGGCGTTCGTTGCGATCGATATGAACCTCGGTGCATAGTTCGGCAACAGGGCGGGTGGCGAGGATGAGGTCTATCCGCAGACCCCAGCCCCGGTGAAAGGCTCCCGCCCGATAATCCCACCAGGTGTGGAATCCGGGCAGGACAGTCTTTACGCGGAGCAGATCAACTAGCCCCCAATCGAACAAGGATCGGATACGAGCCCGCTCCGCTTCGCTGACGTGGATCCGCCCCGTCCATGCTGACGGGTCGTGGACGTCGCGGTCGTCGGGAGCCACATTGAAGTCACCGGCCACGATCAACGGTGTCCTTGGGTCATGGCTGGATTTGAGCCAGGCGGTGAAAGCGTCCAGCCATTCCAGTTCGGCCTGATACGCGGGATCGTCCAGGCTGCCTCCGTTGATCACGTAGACACTGACGACGCGGATACCACCCACCGTGGCGGCCACCACTCTTGCTTGATCCGGGAGCGGATCCCCGACGAACCCAGGCTCAGCTGCCTGGGCGGACTGCTTGGAGAGAATGGCCACTCCTGCAGAGCCGCCCAGACCGTGACTAACGACCTGGTACCCGGCTTGACCCAAAGCGAGAGATGGAAAGTCGGGATCCGATACCTTTGTCTCCTGGAGACAGACGATGTCGGGGCTCTCCCGCTCCAACAGGGCGCGAAGACGAGGGAGTCGGCTCCGTAAGGAGTTGACGTTCCAGGTGATGACTTTCACCGACGCGATGTTGCTACAGCAAAGAGCTCGGGCACCGGATCCGATATCGATATCCGGTATCGATCCCAACGGATGACTGGTTTCGGGGGCGGGTGGTGCCTTTCGACCCTATCCCCTTCCGGGTGGCGTTCGTAGGGTGGGTTGTAGGAGGTGAATGATGGGTTGTTGTTGGCACTCGCATCATGGTCCCTGGTGTGGGGGGCCGCCCTGGTGGTACGAGCAGACTGGAATCGGACCGCCCGTTACACGAAGGCGACGTCGCCGTGAGGAGCTCGAGGATTACCTGGATTATTTGGAAGAGGAGCTGAAGCGGGTACGGGAGGAGATGAAGGAGGCTGAGGCCAGCCAGTAGGAAGTCCCCTACCGCGAGGTGACACATGGGTGCCGACTTGAGCAGCGCAGCCGACGACGCAGCCACCGCACCACTGACGGAGGCGGCTTTGGAGATACGGCCTTTGGACGAGGTCCTCTGGGAGATTCCCAGACACGGTGGGATGCGGGTCCCGGGGTGGATCTTCGCCTCGGAGGAGCTGTTGGTGAAGGCCGAGGAGGACCGGGCGGTGCTCCAGGTGGAGAATGTGGCCCATCTTCCCGGCATCGTGAGGGCGTCGATGGCCATGCCTGACATCCATTGGGGTTACGGCTTTCCCATCGGCGGGGTGGCCGCCACCGACGTGGAGGATGGAGGTGTCGTCTCGCCGGGTGGGGTCGGCTTCGACATCTGCTGTGGGGTCCGTCTCCTCGCGTCCCGGTTCACCATGTCCGACTTCGAGGATCACCGGGGGGAGATCATGGCGCAGCTGGCCCGTCGTATTCCCCGGGGTCTGGGGAAGGGAGCCATTGCTGGACGGGAACTGCTCGGAGAGGTGCTGGAACGGGGGGTCCCCGCCGTCTTGGACGCCGGCTATGGAACCGAGGCGGATCTGGAGCGTTGTGAGGAGCGAGGCACATCGGTGGGGGCCGATCCGGGGCGAATCTCGATGCGGGCTCGGGAACGGGGCCGGGGGCAGCTGGGATCTCTGGGGGCGGGCAACCACTTTTTGGAAGTGCAGGTAGTGGACCGGGTGGAGGATCCCGATGCAGCCCGGGCTTTCGGGTTGGCCGAGGGGATGGTCACGGTGATGATCCACTGTGGAAGCCGGGGGCTCGGGCATCAGACCTGTCAGGAACAGGTGAAGCTGATGGGTCCGGCCATGGCCGGATACGGGATCAAGGTGCCGGACCGTCAACTGGCCTGCGTCCCGGTGCGATCCCCCGAAGGCGAGGTCTATCTGGGGGCGATGGCGGCCGCGGCCAACTTCGCCTGGTCCAACCGTCACGTCTTAGCCCACGAGACCCGACACGCCTTCGCAGACGCATTGGGCATCTCAGCCGAAGAGACCGGGATGGATCTGGTCTACGACGTGGCCCACAACCTGGCCAAACTCGAACGGCACCAGGTCGAGGGGCAGGATCGGCTTCTCTGTGTCCACCGCAAGGGAGCCACCCGTGCCTTCGGACCCGGTCATCCCGATTTGGGCGACGACCTGAAGACGGTAGGCCAGCCTGTCTTTCTCCCCGGTTCGATGGGAACCGGCTCATGGGTGTTGCGAGGAGTTCCCGACAACCCCGCCTTCGATACGGCGGCTCATGGGGCGGGCCGGATGATGAGCCGTCACGCCGCCCTCAAAGTCCGCCACGGCGGCGAGGTCAAAGACGAACTAGAAGCCAGAGGGATCTCGGTGCGCCCCGGGTCGATTCGTCTCCTCGCCGAAGAGGCCGACTACGCCTACAAGGACGTCAGCGAGGTGGCCCGGGTCTGTGAGACGGCAGGCCTGGCCGGCCTGGTGGCACGCCTCCGCCCGGTGGGAGTGGTGAAAGGATGAGCCCGCCGTGCGAGCGCGTTCGCTGCACGAACATCCTCGGAGGTTCGCGCTCGCGATCGTGCATTGGCCACGCCGCGGATGCCATCGAGATGCGCGAGCATACGCTCGGCCTCGGCTCGCTGGCTGGCTGCGGCGACCTGTCCGGTGAGCGTCACCCACCCGTCGAGGACCCTGACGGGAACGTCTACCGGATCCGATCATGGAATTGGACGATCTGAAGGAGGGCGGCCTCATGCAGGCTCCCGTCGATCGGAACGAGAAGACTGAACGCTCGAAGCGGGTGTTGCCCTACGTCGGGTTCGTCGACTACGTGGCCGCGGGATTGGTCTACCTGGTTGGCGGGCTCCTTTTCGTACCAGGGCTTTGGTTGGTCCCTCTGTGGGGAGGTTGGCTCGTGGGCTTGTGGGTCGCTTACCGACTCATGCTGAGACGGTCGTTCTGGGTGGTCGCAGCGGCCCCGGTCGCGCTTGCCGTCCTGTGGGCTTATGTGGCAGCGGGCTGGGGGCTCTGGGGTTGGGCCGTTGAAGACCTTCCCCTCGGCGTGCGGTAGCCCCGAAGCGCTGGGGCAGTCCACCAACGTCGGATGCTGAACCCTCTGGTCGCTCTGATCCAGAGCCAATCGCCGATGTTCTCGACCGTGAAGAGGAGGAGCGAGATGGCGCGTGCCGCCTACTCACTGGCTGGCGCCTGTTTGGGGGTCCGGAGGGGGCCGCCAGAACAACCGATCCCGATTGATAACACACCGATCATCAAACAGCGCATAGCGGCCCTTCCCGGGAGCTTGGCTATTGGGGAGTCCATTTACTCATAGTGACCTCACTCAAAGGTTCAGACGGAGACGCGTGACGAGCGTCCGCCGTGCGTGGGTGTTAGGAGCCCAGTTGAACTCCTCTGCGCTCAGGTTTCGAAAAGCGTGTGATTCCGCGGCGAGTAGCGCCCAAGGAGTACTCGGGACCGCCGCTGCTCCGGTCCCGACCCCGACGTTGAACCGCGTACAGGGTGAACCGAGGTTCGAGATAGGGGGGACCCAGCGCCCAGCAAGAGTCCGCGCCCGCACTCTCGTGGACAAACGACCGGCGGTCCCTCCCCGGGCAAACATCCAGACCGCGACCGCAAGTCATCCAATGGGGGTAACTCTCTCGCTTGGGACGGTGAGGAAATCGAACGTTGCAAGTAGTGGCGTATGCAGCCCCTACGACAACCTCTGTCCAGCCGGCCACACGCGGTACCGAGATCGCCCGTGACGGCAAGCCTCACGAAAGCTCAGGACCGGACAATTCATACGTCGGGTGTGTCTACTCACAAAGGCCTCGACCTTCAATCCGTCCGTCATCCATCCCTCCGGTCCTGCTACTGCAGCAAGTATCGCCGGACCTATCCGCCCATCGATTCGAGGAGGGCGCGAAAGCGAGGGGAGCTCCGTAAGGGATCGAGATCAGAGTCGTGTTTCACCCATCCCCGGATCTCGCTATGAGCCTGGGGGAGGGCGCTCTCCAGGAGGTCGATCGCCTGCTCGATGTCACCGAGATTGGCCAGGGTGCAGGCAGCGTTGTATTGGGTGAGGAAGTCGTCAGGCTCGATGGCGAGGGCTCGGTCGATCCACTCCCGGGCACGGTCCTGCTCACCGCTGTGCACGAGGTAACCCGCACCCATATACGCGGCGCGGACGTTCTCCGGCCGGACTGCGAGTTCCTGTTCGGCGTTTTCGAATCCCCGTCGCCCAACTGCCAGCGCCTCATCTTCGCGTCCCAACCCGAGGTATAGCTGTACCAGGAAAAGAGGGGCTTCGAAGTCGTTGGGCATGATCTCGGCGGCCCGTTGGAAATGCTCGGCCGCCTCTTCCATTCGACCCTGTGCGAAACAGGCCCGGCCGTAGAAATAGTGGGCTTCGTACAGATTGGGGTCGAGATCTATGGCGGTCTTGAACTCGGCTTCGGCTTCGTCGAGCCGATCGACCGTGGAGAGGGCCAGACCCCGGGAGGCGTGGGCCTCTGCCAGATCGGCGTCGAGCTCGAGGGCTTTGGCGCTGGCCTCGAGGATGTTGTCGAGGCCCTCAGTGCGGTAGTAGGCCAGATATAGGAAGGAGTCACAGTCCGCCACGCCAGCCCAGGCGCGGGCGTACTTGGGATCCTGTTCGATAGCCTTCTGGAACATGCGCTTGGCCACCTGGTAGTTGGGGCGGGAGTGGCGCCGGAAGAATTGCCGGCCAAGCAGATACGACTTGTAGGCCTCCACGCTCTCAGTGGGGACTCTCTCGATCGCCTCCTTCTCCTGGGGAAGAAGCGTCACCCGCAACGATTCGACGATGCGATGGGTTATTTCGTCCTGGACCGCGAACACGTCGGTCAGGTCACGGTCGAAACGATCCGCCCACAGGTGACCGCCGGTGCGGGCGTCGATGAGCTGGGCGGTGATTCGGACCCTGCTGCCGGACTTGCGGACACTGCCCTCGAGGATGTGACCCACGCCGAGCTCGGTGGCCACCTTCTCCGGTTTGACCGTTTGCCCTTTGTACATGAAAGAGGAGTTGCGAGCGGGCACGAACAATCCCGAGATCTTGGAGAGGTCGGTGATGAGGTCTTCGGCAATACCGTCACTGAAGTATTCCTGTTCGGTGTCGCCGCTCATGTTGACGAAAGGCAGGACGACCACCGACGGGGTGTCGGATCGCGGCGAAGGATCATCGGGTGGTGGATTGGGGCTGGGGGCTGGGCTCCCCGACCAACGCCACACTCTGATCGGCCGGGTGATGTTCCTCACCTGATGTTCTCCGGCGTCTTCGAACGGGATCTCGATTTTTCCCCTGATCTGCTCGTGGATTGATTGGGAGATGCAGAAGCCACCGGCCGGCGCTAACGCCTCCAGGCGTGCAGCGACGTTGACTCCATCACCCAAGAGGTTGTCATCATCGACGACCACGTCGCCCAGATTGATCCCGATGCGAAAGAGCATTTCACGGCCCTCAAGAGCGTCCCGGTTGCGCCGATCGATCTCCTGTTGGATGTCGATGGCGCAGCGGACCGCGCCCACCGCGCTGGGGAATTCCGCCACGATGCTGTCGCCGGCCCCGCCAAAGACCCGTCCGTGGTGTGACTCCACTAATCCGGAGGCAACAGTCCGATAGGCGTGGAGGGTTTGGATCGCGTTCTCTTCGTCCGATTCCATGAGCCTGCTGGAGCCGACCACGTCGGCGGCAAGGATGGCGGCGAGCTTCCGCTCGACGTAGGGCGAAGGACCTTCCACCGCGGGAAGGGTAATTGACTTCCGGTCTACGTCTGCTGGCGGACCTACTTGGAAAAGCCAAGCGCGCCCCTTTCCGGGTGAGGAAAGGGTGCCCTACGACTACCCGGTGTTATCTGTTGGACACGTGTTAACCAGCCAATCAACGAGTTATCGGCCCCTGGTCAGGGGAATGTCGTTGTGGTCAGGGACGGCGTCGATCCGTCGACCTCCGGTTTTTCAGACCAACACTCATGGGTGTCAACCACGCCCTGAACAGGCGTTTGGCGCGTCGCCGACGACCAAGGCAGTCAGTCTTCCGTCGAACACTTAGGCAGCCGTGGCAGTGGCTGAGAAGACTCTCCGTGGCTTACGGATGTATCCGGGAATGCGGGATCGCGACGAATTTGAGTGGCTGTTCTGTGGGCTATTCGATCTCGAAGAGGAGGTGCGCGATTCTTCCGATCAGCAGCATCGCAAGGTAGAAGCCCCAACTATCGCACCGATGATGGCGGGAAGGCGACCACCGTCCTCACCATGGCGGCGAGCCCTCAGCCCAAACCACAGGGCTGATGCTGAAACGACGAACATGGACGGGACTACAAAGACGAGGGCAGCTTCGTAGCTTTCGCTGACCATGAAGATCCCAGCTGCTAGAAGAATCGCGGTGCCGGCGGACACCCACGCGGCGACCAGTTGCTTTTGCCCGGAGTCACGTTTGTGATCAGGTGTTCGAACGCCAGACATCGTCATGAGAACTCCTTCCGACGCCTCCCATTATCAGACGGCCACGAGGTCCTCACCAGACTGGCTATCGGTGAATTCATCACTTTCGGTCACGCCATTGTCGATGCGGAGTCGACGAGCCCCGCATCTGCCAAAGAGTCCGCGAATAGTCCGCAAGAGTCCGCAAAACGACCAGGAAAGTCGCGAAGCCACGAAACACAGGAGATCGACGGACCGCCCAGAACCCCGCTGGTGCAAGGGAATTCGGGGGATCACGCTGCCAGATGGATGGTGGTCAGGGACGGCCGTCGATCCGTCGACCTCCCGTTTTTCAGACCCCTGGCGGCCAGCGCGTCCAGGGTTGCGTCGTGTCTCCAAGTACGGATCACCAAGGCATTCAGGCCAAGAAGAGGAACTCCCCGGTCCCTCCCTTGTCGGTTCGAGTTCTAGCTGGCGTTTGCAGATCGGTTGCAGATAGACGCCTCGTTAGCCTCACGGGCGTGGACTGGTTGATCTCGATCGTCGTCGGCGTGGCACTGGGGGCTTTCCTTCCCCGCGGGGTTGTTCTCCTCCGAGCGGCGAAAGTGAACCAACCAGACTCATGGGACCATCAATAACGACAGTCCGCTACCGACCTCGCCGTCCGATGGGGGATTCATCTGGGTGGCTTCTCGAGATGAACCCAGACGTCCCAGTGGGCGCTGCAGGGAAGCGCCACATCGCAGGGATGATCGGAGGGGTGGCTGGCCGTCACCGTCGAACGCCCCGAGGGTGACCGTCTGGTGCGACGGAACCGCGCGCGGGGGGGTGGGGTGGGAAGGTTCGTGTGAGCCTTCGGAGGCTCTGGTCGGTGGTGATCGGAGTCAGCAGTCGGGTGCGATCGGATCAACACCTGTCAGGAGCCGGAACCCCGGTCCCCATGCCTCACACTGACCAGGGCCTGCAGGCCCGTAGATCCCGGTCTCGTCCATGAGGCCGAACATGAGCGTGTTAGCGGCGCGTTCACTGCCACGGTCTTCCCATGCCTCCTCAGGGTCGTGCCATCTCGAAAGGCCCTCCTGGGTGAGGAATGTAGTCCTGGTGTCATCGTCGACGTAATCCGATATCCATGCGTGGGCCAACTCGTGGAGCAGCAGATAGCGAGGGACGAGACCCCATTTGTGACATTCGTCATCGGAACAAACATTTCGCGCCTCGATACAGAGAGTGACGATCGTTCCGTCCCCGTCATGGATTGCGGAGCCACCCTTGTCGGAGCAGTAGTCCGGATCGAACAGGAACGTGATCGACTTGACTCTGGGGAGGGGCAGGTCGGCCGTGGCAAAGCGGTTCATGCTCCAGCGGACGAGATCCTCTGCTTGCCCGCTGCCATTGTAGATCTCCACCGAGACAGCCTCTCCCATCTGAACCGTGCCGGTTGGCTCACGGCGAATCGGTTCGGGTATGTCGATACCGACCCACCATCCATCTCGCAGCTGTTCAGTGTCGAAACAACGGCGTACAGACTCCACCTCGTGAAAGCGGCGCTCCCACAAGATCTTCCCTTGTTGGAAGGCGAGGGCGATTCCCATGAGACCAGGACAGCCGGAACCGTCGTCGGCGTTGACGATCAGATGGACTTGGCTGGGCAACGACGGGTCGCGCGACAACCCTTCGAACACGGCCTCTCCCTCTCCTCCTGGCAACATCTCTATCTCCAGGTTCGGCAGGTAGGGCCATCGCTTCGCCAAGAGGCTGGAGGTGATTGCCGGCACGCCTGTCATGGTCTTGCCCAATAAGGTGTCGTTGATCCGTGCATCGGGGTCATAGAGAGTCGGGACGTAGGCTTCTATCAAGGCGGCGTTGTCGATTCCCGTTGCGGCGCTCTGGTTCCAAAGATCGACATAGCTCCTGGCTGCTAGTGCGTCCTCTCTCGGATCCTCTCCCTCTCTCAGGTTCGGCAAGAGGACGGAGACAACGCCTGACTCGATCCCGGTTGGCCCCATACTCCACCTCGTCATAGCGTAGAGGGTTCCGGTAGAGGTGTTGTCGAGTGCAGTGAGGTGGAGCGCCTCATCGGCCGAGACCAAGAATTCGAGGTACGTGAACGGAACTTCGGAGCCGAGAGCTCTGATGAGGTACTCGAGGAGCTGCTCCCGACCGCGCACAACGTCTCTACCCCATTGCTCACGGTCGTCGAAAACCACGTCTTCGGCGAAGAACTGGGGAAGGAGGTTCTGGAAGTGCTCGGTCTGCGTAAAGGCCTCGTTCCATGACATCGCTTCGGCAGCCCATGGATGGGGAGCCGTCGTGGCAGGCGGGGCTGAAGGCGGCGAGCTAGCGGTGCTGTCGTCGGGCACACAAGAGATGACAGAGAAGATGATCACCGAGACCACTAGCCAAACATGAACCCGTCGGCTGGGCATCCGTCACCTCTCTAGGAGAAACTTAGGCATCCCCGTGTAGCCCGCCTAGGGCCGATAGCCCCGAAGTCGTGGCGAGCTGACAGCAGTGTCGTGCATCGCTCGAGGTGGGTCCGGTGGGAATCGAACCCACAACCTTCGGGTCAAAGGTCCTCCCAGACGACTCTGATGACAGAGAGGCAAGTCCAGAAAACGGCTGTTGACCTGCTGGTTCGCCTTGCCTTATCCTTCCTTGGTTCTCGACGTTTCCCGTCCTCTCACGGACAAGATACGGACAGACCCGGCACTGAGACGGACACGGTTCAGCGAGCTTGCGGACCGTTGGCTCCCCGCCATCGCCGGACTCCGTCCCAAGACGAGAGCAAACTACGAGTCACTGCGGGATGTCACGTCCTTCCGACGTTCGGCGAGGTTGAACTGGCAGCGATCCACCGTGGCCGCCCGGGAGTGACTCGCCGGCGACGCCAATGGCACGTTGATCACGCCCATCCCGGGGGAGGGCATGACCTGGAGCGAGCTCGCTTCTGACGACCCGGCCATCCGAGAGTTCGTCGCAGACAAATGGCTCGACGGACGCCGGGGACTCCGCGCCCTTCCCGCCGGGTACGACACCACGAGACGCGCGCTGCATCAGCTCGCCTTCTTCGCCGTTGCCCCGGCACGTCATGCCGCTACGGGCAAACTCGGTCTCCGCTACACACGGCGCGGATTCGGGACTCCATTCTTCGGATCCGACCACCAGATCCGTGTCGAGTCCGGCGAACTCGTCTATCAGCGGGGACACGACGTCGACTCGATCGTTCCCGGCGACCTCGGCGAAGCCTGCGAATCCTGGGAATCCCCTATCGCGGGACCTGGTTCGATGACTTCCACGATCCGCTCGCCCCGACCGGGCGGACCGCCGAACTGGAGATCGACGCCGACTCGGCGCGTGCCGTCGGCGACTGGTTCGGATTCGCCACACTCGCCCTGGAGCGGGTCCGACGCATGCCGGGTCCAGCCGACGTGAGCCGAGTCCAGCTATGGCCTGAACACTTCGACCCCGCCGTCGAAATCGGATCCCAAGATGAAGGTCGGCGCGCCAGCTACGGAGCATCGCCCGGAGACGACGCTCATCCCGAGCCCTACCTCTACGTCGCCGCCTGGAGCGAGATCGACCGGGCCGACCCATTTTGGAACGACACCACGTTCAACGGGGCTTCGCTCTCCTACAGCTACATCCTCGACTCGGACGATCAGCTGCAGACGGCTCTCTTCTTCTTCGGGCGGGCCCATGAGCGTCTCATCGGAAGGGCTGCTTGATCATGTGCCGCCTATACGGCTTCCTGGCCACCGAAACGACCCTTCTCGAGTGCAGCCTGATCGAATCCCAGAACGCCCTCATGATCCAGAGCGATCGAGACCGGAGCGGGCGACGTCACCCTGACGGGTGGGGCATCGCCCAATGGCGAGAAAAACGCCGTCGAAGTGACCCGAAGCGACCAACCCGCCTTCGCCGATCGCACCTACCTCGAGGTAGCCGGAGCCATCGACAGCCGGGCGATCATTGCTCATATCAGGACGGCCACGGTGGGACCGGTCGCCATCGAGAACACCCACCCCTTCAGCCACGGTCCATGGGTCTTCGCCCACAACGGCACCATCGGCGGCTTCGAACACGTCCGGACTCGCCTCGACCTCGGCTTATACGCCCCGCCATGGGGAGACACAGACTCGGAGACTGTGTTCCGCTGGATACTCAATCGGATGGGTGACTACGGCCTCGACCCCGAGGCGCCGGCGGAGTCTGTCGAGCCGGTCGTGGGACTGATCGAGGACTCGGTGTCGGAGCTGATCGACCTGGCGATAGCTGTGGAGGCGCCGACGCCGCCGGGCTTGAACTTCGTCATCGGCGACGGCAGGAACCTCGTCGCCTCGCGCTTTGGGAATGGCCTCTTCTGGACGTTCCGGCGCAGCTTGAACGACTGTTCCATATGCGGCACATCCCACTGCGAGCAGGCGGACGAGACCTACAAGGCCGTGGTCGTGGCGTCGGAGCCACTCAGCGGCGAAGAGTGGCTGGAGCTACCGGAGGGGACCGTCTTCGGGGTCGATGCGAGGCTGGAGACCATGAGCCGCAGCCTGATCAGTGGACAAACCGCGCCTGTTGGGCGGCCCGGAGCGTGATCGACCTGGTCCTGCCCCGGACCGACGCCGGGGTCGCCGTCCAATGGCGGCCGTACTCATCCTCGGCTCGGGCGCTGTGTACGCGACCTGGAAGCGCAGGGAGTGGCGTCTGGTGGCAATCGGTGCGACGCTAGCGGTCCTCGGGTTCTTCGGTCTCCGCGCCCTCCACTGAGACTCTCAGCCCCTGAGGATGCGGATCTCGATTGCTCCGGTATTGCCCCCGCTGGAGGTCTCGACTTCGAAGGTGAACACCTGCCCGGTCACCGATAAGTCGGTGGTCCGAGGATCTGCGGGATTCCCCGCCGGGAAAGGACCCAGCGTCTCGGAGTCATCGACAGTCACGGTGTAGGTCTCGGTGAGAGCGGTCCCGTCGGTCATCGATCGTGTCAGGAACTGAAAGCCCGACACGTTCTGTGGGACGCCCAGATCCAAAGTCATGGATGCGTCATCGCCGTCCCCTGCGGAAGACCACTCGGTGGCCAGATCTCCATCTGCCGCGTTCTCGGCGGCGAAGGCGTCATTGAACTCGGAGCTGACCGAGGTAATGCTGGCATCCAACGCCAGGTTCTCCCGATCGGCGGTGTCGGTCGTCGACGTCTCGGGTTCGGGCAGGCTGAAGGTTGCCATCTCCGATCGATAAAGGGCGCCGTCGGCGGTCGTCCCCTGCACCACGAACATGTAATCCACCCCCGACTCGGCACCCGGCAGGAAGACGTCGTGTTCGATGATCCCTGTTCCTGCCATGTTCAGTGAGTTGTTGAAGTTCCCCAGACTCTCGTCCTCGCCCCAGACGATCGCACATATCATCGGCTCGGTCGTATCCACCCGGAAGATCCCCCGGCTCGGGTTCGTAGGATCGAGTTCGAAGTCGAATTCCGAGGCCTGGACCTCCCCAAACGGCCGCACCTCGACATCCTGACTGTTGGTGGCTCCCGAGCAGGCAGCGAGGCTCAGAGCGAGCGTTGCGTTGAGAAGTCCCCTGTTCACATACGCGGAACCGGATACGCGCGCCTTCCATTCCGCGCTCGATCCGATGCGTCCGTTGAGGGTGTCCTACCTCGCCAAGGCTTGCACAGGCCGGTCGCCGCGAATGGGCGAATCTGGATCGGATGGTCGGTCGCCTCGGCTACCCGGCGGACCCAGACCCGAGCCTCGTCAAGATCCTGACGCCACCAGATGTTGCCCGCATCGGTCACAAAGGTCGATGCCGTCACGGGTTAGCCCCTCACCGAGGCCGTCGGCGGGACTCGACACCGCAGTCTCCAATGGCGATGGCGGCACCGACGATTCCGGCATCGTTGCCGAGGGTGGCAGCCACCAGCGGCGCCGAAGTTTGCAGCCGTTCGCAGAAGAAACGGAACTCGGCACTGATTCCGCCTCCGATGATGAACAGGTCGGGCCAGATGAGCCGCTCGAGTTCCTTGAGGAAGCCCAGGAGGTGCGTGGTCCACTGTTTCCAGCTCTGGTTGTCGTGCTCCTTGGCCCTGGCGGAAGCGAGCTGCTCGGCTTCGGTGCCACCAACGACGAGGTGGCCGTACTCTGTGTTCGGTACGAGAGTCCCGTCAACGAACACGGCGGTGCCGATACCCGTTCCGAGCGTGACCATCACCGCCACGCCGGATTGGCCCGCACCTGCGCCGAAACCCATCTCGGCGAGCCCAGCAGCGTCGGCATCGTTGACCACTGCTACCGGCCGCCCTCCGAGATGGTGCGAGAACAGGCTCTTGGCGTTCGCGCCGATCCACTCGGGATGGAGGTTGGTGGCGGTCACGACAACGCCCTCCTTGATGACCCCGGGGAACCCCAGCCCGACGGGACCGTCGGTACCGACGCCATCCACGAGCTCGGCGACGGTGACACCGACCCGTGCTGGAGTAGCGGGGTGAGGCGTGGCGACGGACCTTCGATCACCGACGAGAACCCCTCGTTCGAGGTCGACCGGCGCCGCCTTGATTCCAGTGCCTCCAATGTCGACTCCGAGTCGGATGGTCACTGTCGTCCCCGTTTCGTTCGGTAACGGCGGATCAGGGCGTTGGTCGAAGGGTCGTGTGTGAGGTCGGGTGGGGTCTCCGAGGTCAGTTCGCTGATGATGGTCGTGGCGAGCTCCTTGCCGAGCTCGACCCCCCACTGGTCGAACGAGTTGATTCCCCAGATCACACCCTGGGTGTAGACCTTGTGTTCGTATAAGGCGACGAGCTGACCGAGGACCGAGGGGATCAGCCGGGGGGCCAATATCACCGAGGTGGGACGGTTTCCGGGAAAACTCCGATGCGCCACGAGACCAGCATCGACCCCGGTGGCTGCCACCTCGTCGGGAGTTTTGCCGAAGGCCAGCGCTTCGGCCTGGGCGAACATGTTTCCCATCAGCAAGTCGTGTTGACCGCCGACGTCTTGTGACGGGTCGACGAACCCGATCAGGTCGGCGGGAACAACCGTGGTGCCTTGGTGGAGCAGCTGGTAGAAGGCATGCTGGCCGTTGGTGCCCGGCTCTCCCCACACGATCGGCCCGGTGTCGATGTCCACCGGTGACCCGTCCAGCCGGACTCTCTTACCGTTCGACTCCATGTCGAGCTGCTGGAGGTAGGCGGGGAACCGGTTGAGGTCCTGGCTGTAGGGGAGAATTGCGTAGGTGGGGTAGCCCAACAGATTGCGGTACCAGACGCCGATCAGGCCGAGCAGCACCGGCAGGTTGCGCTCGAAGGGTGTGGTCCGGAAATGACGGTCGATGGTACGGAAGCCGGACAGCATCTCGGCGAAGGCGTCCGGCCCGATCGCGATCATGAGGCTGAGCCCGATCGCCGAGTCCATCGAGTATCGGCCCCCGACCCAATCCCAGAACCCGAACATGTTGGCGGTGTCGATACCGAAAGCGGCTACCGCCTCGGTGTTGGTGGAGACGGCGACGAAATGACGTGCCACTGCCCCATCGTCGCCGAGTCGATCGACCAGCCAGGCCCGGGCGGTGCCGGCGTTGGTGAGGGTCTCCAGGGTGGTGAAGGTCTTGGAGGCGACCACGAAGAGGGTGGTTTCGGGGTCGACCACGTCGAGCACCGCGTGCAGGTCGGCCGGATCGATGTTCGACACGAAATGAGCGTCGATGTCGGGAGACACGTAAGGGCGAAGTGCCCTGACCGCCATGGCCGGTCCCAGATCCGATCCCCCGATCCCGATGTTGACCACATGGTTGATTCGGCGACCAGTATGCCCCTGCCAAGTGCCGCTGCGGACCCGGTCGGCGAAGTCCGTCATCCGCTCGAGGACCTCGCCGACGTCACGGGTCACGTCGATGCCGTCGACGGAGAATTCGTCGTCTGGACCGGCTCGCAAAGCCGGATGCAACACGGCCCGATCCTCGGTGACGTTGATGTGGTGCCCGGCGAACAGCGCAGCGATCCGGTCAGGCAGTCCGGCCCGACGGGCGACGGCGAGCAGCGCAGTGATGACCTCGTCTGTGACCAGGTGCTTGGAGAGGTCGACCAACAGATCACCGGCGGCGAACGTGAGCCGCTCGGCGCGGGCCGGGTCTTCGGCGAAGAGACGGCGCAGGTCGAGCTTGCTTAGTCCTTGACCGAGAAGTTCGAGCGTTTCCCATTCGGCGGTCGCGGTGATCGGTGTCATGGCTTCTCCTTTGGCAGCCCCGGTGGTCATCCTCTCCATCAGGGCACAGGGTCCATCGACCGCAGATGGCACATCTCGTTCCAGTGTCGAATGACACGATTCTCCCGCTCCCACCCGAGAGTGGAAACCGTTGCGGTGGCGAGTGCGAAGTTGGCACCCACCTCCGAGGGGAGCCCCAACCAGCGGGCGGCCAGGACGCGAAGGAGATGGCCATGCCCGAACATCGCGACGGGGCCGTCAGCCTCCAGGACATCCCCGATCACCCTGTCGGCCCGCTGGCCAACTTCGTCGACAGACTCCCCTCCGACGATGGGACTGCGCCACACCGACCAGTCGGGGATCTCTTCCCGGATATCGACGGTGCGTCGGCCCTCGTATATCCCGTAGTCCCATTCCATCAGATCATCGCTAGCCGTCCCGCGCCCATACCCGGTTCGCTGCATCGTCTCCCACGCCCGAGTGAGAGGGCTGGAGAGCACTCGAGCGAAGTCGGCTCCACGCAGCATGGCACCGAGGGCTTCGGCTTGGCGGCGACCGAGCTCAGTGAGGGGAACATCGGAACGACCGGTGTGCTTCCCGACGGCGCTCCATTCGGTCTGACCGTGCCGGATCAGCAACACGTCGTGTCGGGCGGGCATCATGCTCATGGGGTGGCCCAGGTCCAATCCGAGCCGAGCAGGGTATCCGCTTGGGTGGGGCCCCAGCTTCCGCGCCGGTACGGTATCGACGGCGAGCGGTTGGTGAGCACGCCATCCACTATCCGCCACTCCTCCATAACACCGTCTTGGCGGGCGAACAGACCCGGGTCGCCACGCAAGGCGTCGCCGATGAGCCGATCGTATGCATCGCGTCCCGGAACCCGATCGTGCTGAAGTTTCAGTTCGATTGGGCCGCTCAACAAGGCCGTTCCGGGGGTCTTCGCCTGCATCGACAGTCGGATCTCCTCGTTCGGCTTGGTGCGGAAGGTCAGGCGGTTGGCCCCAGGCTCACATGCGGCGTCGGCGAATAGGGGCCGTGGCGGGCGGGCGAATTCGACCACGGCCTCGGTCACCGTGGACGCCAGACCTTTGCCGGCCCGGATGATCCAGGGGACACCGGCCCACCGCCACGAGTCCACTTCGAGACGAATCGCGGCGAACGTCTCGGTCTCGGAGTCGGGGGCGACTCCGGATTCGTCGTGATAGCCCAGGTATTGGCCACGGACCAGGTTGTCGGAGGTGAAGGATCTGACGGCTCTCAAGACCTTCACACGCTCGTCCCGCAGAGCATCGGAATGCTCCGACACCGGTGGCTCCATGGCGAGCAGCGCCAGGACCTGCAGCAGGTGGTTCTGTACCACGTCGCGTAATGTCCCCACCGTGTCGTAGAAGGAGCCGCGACCTTCGACTCCAAAGTCCTCGGCCATTGTGATCTGGACACCGCGTATGTAGTGGCGATTCCACACCGGCTCCAGGACGGTGTTGGAGAACCGGAAGATCATCAGGTTCTGCACCGCCTCCTTGCCGAGGAAATGGTCGATGCGGTACACCCTCTCTTCCGGGAGTGCCCTATGGATAGTCTCGTTCAGTGCTGCCGCCGACTCTGCGTCGCGTCCGAAGGGTTTCTCGAGCACCACCCTGCCCTGTTGGTTGATGCCTACCGTCGCCAGACCCTCGACGACTTCGTCGAACAGGTCGGGGGGAATGGCCAGGTACGCCACGGCGCACTCTGCTCCGGAGGCCCGTTTCGCAATCTCCTCGTACGTGGCCGCGTCACGGTAATCGCCGGCGACATAGCAGAGGTTGGCCGACAGTCGGGCTAAGACTTCATCGTCGATGGGATCATCTCCCTCTTCCAGCGCCTCGCGAGCCCGGAGGCGGAGGGTGTCGTCATCCCAGTCGCTGGAGGCCACGCCGATCACCGGCATATCGAGATCCCCCTGAGCGGTCAGGTCGTAGAGCGCCGCAAACAGCTTCTTGCGTACGAGGTCTCCGCTGATCCCGAACAGAATCAGGGCGTCGGCGTAGATCTCGCTCACTCCGCGCCGTCCTTTTCGTCGTGTCCCCCGAATTGCGAGCGCATCGCCGAGAGCACCTGATTGGCGAAGTCGTCGCGGCCACGAGAGTCGAAACGGCCGAACAGTGCAGCCGATAACACCGGAGCAGGCACTCCTTCCTCCACCGCACTGGACACCGTCCAACGTCCCTCACCGGAGTCCGACACACGACCAGCGAACCCCTCGAGGTCGGGGCTGTCGTGGAGTGCGGCCGCCGTGAGGTCCAGCAGCCACGAGGCGATCACACTCCCCCGCCTCCACACCTCTGCCACGGCGGGTATGTCGAGTTGATACGCGTAGTGGTGGGGGTCGCGCAATGGGGCGGTCTCGGCATTGGACTCGCGATCGTCGAGTCCCACGTCTGCGTGCTTGAGGATATTGAGGCCCTCGGCATACGCTGCCATCACCCCGTACTCGATGCCATTGTGGATCATCTTCACGAAGTGACCGGCGCCGCTCGGCCCGCAGTGCAGGTAGCCATGTTCGGCTTGGACCGGGTCACCGGTACGGCCCGGAGTGCGGCCGGCGCTGTCCACTCCGGGTGCCAGGGTCCGGAAAATCGGGTTCAGGTGTTCCACGGCATCGGTGTCGCCACCGATCATCAGACAGAAACCGCGGTCCAACCCGAACACGCCGCCGCTGGTACCCACATCGAGAAGACGAATGCCATGCTCGGACAGCTCGGCTGATCTCTCGAGATCATCCTGATAGAACGTGTTGCCGCCGTCGATGATGATGTCTCCGGGATCGAGGTGGGCGATCACATCATCGATCACCTTGCCGACGACGCCCGCCGGGACCATCACCCAGATCGCTCGGGGCCTTGTGAGCCTTGCTGCCAGGGCCTCGAGGCTGGCAGCCCCCTCGGCACCTTCGGCGACCAATTCGGCCACTGGTTGGGTGCTGACGTCATAGACGATGGGGTGGTGGCCGTCCCGGAGAAGGCGCCGCACGATGCTGGCGCCCATCCGGCCCAGGCCGATCATGCCGAGTTCCATTGGAAGTGATCTCCTTCGTTTCAGTGGGTTCGGGTACGAATTGAGTCGAGCAACTCCGCCCACGCGGTGCTGAACGCTGCCGCGCCTTCGGATCGGAGCCGACCGGCCAAATCCTCGACATTCACACCAGCGGGCACGGACCGATTCGATGCACCGGCGGGCCTCGACATGGTCAGGTTTCATCAGGTATTGATTGGGTGCCCCTTCCTCTCGTTGGGGTGGTCACGTAGCGTGGCCTTTGGAGGGGTCCCGGTCGTGACGTGTTTCCCCTGGGCTTTGGGCTCGTTGACCTGATCGTTCCGGGACCCGCTCTCGAGCAGACTCGGTTGAGAAATTGGTGGGATTCTGTCTGGCCTGGCCGCGGATCCGATGCACCGCATG
>DASUUC010000048.1:0-12096 GCA_036374335.1 Acidimicrobiia bacterium | reverse complement strand
GCAGCCTCATCGGTGCAGAAGCCGAGTCTCCGGTGACTCGGTTGGTGATCGACCCGACACACCGGCCTGGACCTCTCGAACGGTCGAATCTCGGCACCTGACTGGCGGTGGCATCCGAGCAGCAGGGAGGCTCAGAGCGAGATCGCACGGGCAAAGAAGCCGCGCTTGAGGCTCTCCGACAATGCCCTGACCAGGGCAAACAGTGGAGCTGACGGGATTTGAACCCGTGACCCCCTCGTTGCGAAAGATGCGGTCAAAAGCCTCTGACCTGGGGAACCATCCTGCGGATGCAGGTCTGTGGAGCGGCTGTGGGGCGAGCGACGTGAGGTGTCGTGAGACGAGGTGATTGTGAGACCAGCGGTGTGTCTCCAGAGAGGGCGAAGACACCGAGCGCCTTGACGCGCCCTGACTGGGGATCGTCCGGCGCCAATTGGGCAGCTATGTCATCGATGATTGCCATCTGGCCATCGGTGTGAGCGCGTTTCACGGTGTCCGCTGAGCGCGCGATCTCGTCGAGGAGCGCTGCCGATGGACAGCCGCCCTCCGTGTCGTCGAAAGCCGATCTTCTTCACGATGCGGTCAGTTTGGCGCGTTCGGATGGATGGTGGTCAGGACCGGCGTCGACCCATCCGCCTCCGGCTTCTTGGACCGGCGCTCAAATCCAGACCACCGCAAGGCTCTCCCTGCGACAGTGTGCTTCGTCCAGCCCATCGACGATCGATCGAAGCTGTGATTTGAGCATCGGTATATCTCGAACAACCACATCCCACACGATGTCAGCATCCATGTCTCGGTACCCAAGCGCCAGCAGGTTCAGCATCATTTCCTTTCGTTGACTCGCATGGCCTCCATTTGTTGCTCCAGATCCCAGGTAGCTCCACCATCAGTCGATCTCTCTCCCAACCACGTGAACCTAGATGATGTGATGTTGACAAAACTCCACCGGAGGTGGTCGTCTAAGGCAGGGTGGAGGCTCCTTCCGGTCTGAACGATGCCATCACGACCGTCGCTGCGTCCGATGAATACAGCTAACTCCCTGGACTTAGGTTGCATCCAAACAACATGCCAATCACCGGACTCAGCGTCATAAGTTCGGATCGAGGTGCCGTACCCATCTAGCTCGCTTCCTGTCGCAAACAAGACATCTTGTACGCCTCTCCCCCCGATGATCCGTTCGAAGTACCACTCACCTCGTCCAGTCCTGGTCACCCTCGAACCATTCCGATTGCATGCTCCACGCCCCAATGAGGCGTTCATAAAGGTCAGAGCCTGCTGTCGGATCAACATCATCGGCCGCCAGCCTGCTCAACGCCATTCCACACATTTGCATTGCTCCTCTGATCGTCTTCTCGCTCAGTGTGTTAGCCACCGGCAAGAGCCGCTTGAACATTCGTGACCGCTTCCAGCGTGAGGCAGCTGACTTAGCATTGCCCGGTGAGGAGACCACGCATCCTGGTTTCGACAGAGTTGTTCACCTTGGCCGAGGTGAGATGCTCCGCCGTCCGTGACGGCTGGACCGAGCCTGAACCGGTGAATGGCTTCGCGCTCGTGTCACCCTCCAGAGGCATGTACCTGCGTCGGGTGGACGGTCGCGAGCACCTGGTGGATACGACCTCCGCCTATGTTGAAGAACCGGGCTGTGTGCAACAGATCCGCCATCCGCGGGGTGAGGATCGTTGCGCGGTCATCGCGCTATCCACGGACCTGATGACTTCGATCGGCGGAGGTGAGCCCTCGATCGGGGACCATCTGTTACGCGTCGACTCGTACGTGAACTCACAGTGGCGGCTGCTAATAGCAGCTGTAGACAGACAGGATGTCGACGGTGAAATCACCGAGCGACTGCTGGAACTCCTTGTGACCGTGATTCAGCAGGTCCATCCGCAGCGGATAGACGCAGGCCGTCCCGCGACCGCGGAGGTACATGATCGCATCGTCAATGAGGTACGCCTCCTCCTCCACGACAATCCGAAGGTCTCACTGATCGAGATGTCTCGGGAATTGAGCGTCTCGCCACACCACCTCAGCCGCATTTTCAAGAGGCAAGCGGGCATTTCGTTTTCCCGGTACAGGAACACCCTCCGTGTCGGGAGAGGTCTCAGCCATCCCTCGGATGGCCACCCAGACCTCGCTCAACTAGCCATCGAGCTCGGA
This sequence comes from Acidimicrobiia bacterium, assembly GCA_036374335.1. GTDB lineage: Bacteria > Actinomycetota > Acidimicrobiia > Spongiisociales > ZC4RG35 > JANQRA01. The sequence goes on along the minus strand of DASUUC010000048.1, from coordinate 9,942 downwards.
TTTGCGGACCACGCACACTTCAGCCGCACGGTCCGTGAACTGACCGGGTTTACTCCAACTGGGCTGCGTCAGAGGCTGGCCGCTCCCCCATCTTCATGACCATTTACAATCCGTCGCGTGTGGGAAGCGAGGAATGAGTCTCCTCCACCTGGCGCAAGGCGCAAGGCGCGAGGCGAATGCGCAAGGCGGATCTCGAACTGACGGACATTGCTTACATCTCGGGTTCTCCCAAATCGGATAGGAGAACCGATGACAGAACAAGAGCAGCAGCGGCTGGTGAAGCGGCGACTGGCGATCATCCAGCATGCTCAGGAGGTGACCGGGAACGTCGCCTATACCTGCCGGTATTTCGGGATCAGCCGGCACACCTACTACTACTGGCTACGTCGATACGAGAGAAGGGGCTCGAGGGCTTACGTGACAGGTCACGTCGGCCGCATCACAGCCCGAACGCGACCTCGGCGGAGGTGGTGGGCAAGATCGTCAATACGCCAGAGCCATCACTTCGGGCCGGGCAAGATCTCGATGTATCTCAAGCGTTACCACGAGATCAGCATCAGCCCTTCCGGTGTCTGGCGTGTCCTGCAGCGGCTCGAGTCCGATCGCTGCTGGGCTAGGTGGGCGACACTCCGCGACACCGAAGGGGCTTGGGCTATTAGCGGGTGAATTCCTTCCCATCGAGCAGGCCCCTTCGATCCGGACAATCCAGCGGCTCAACTGCGGTGAATGTCAAGGTGTCTCCGTCCAGGGACCATCTATACGCTCCGGTTCCTTCGCAGAGAACGCTTTCGTGGAATTCGATGATGTCTCCCTCCACGGAGATTCGGCCGCCTTCATTCGTTCCATGAAACGAGTATGTGGTGGGACCCAGAAACACGATGGTTTCTGCGTTTCCTTCGTCAGCGGTCCATCCTCCCTGGATCTCTGCAGGAGCCGCACCCTCCGCGGTTGTTGTAGTTGTGGCGCTGATCGACGTTGAGGTCGATCCAGGATCAGTGGTGACGGTCGTCACGCCAGCATCAGTGCTCGGAACCCCATTGCTGCATGAAAACAGAGTTCCCAGGAGTAGAGCCAGGACGACTCCACGCGTATACCGGTGATAGCTCATTCTCTTTCCTGACATAAGTGCTTCCATGCCTGCACTGCGAATATATGTGTCGGTGGAAGCGTTGCTACGGGGGTAACTCGGGAACGCAATGTGGAAAACACGGAGGCGCGGCGGATCGTTTTCGTTCAGGTTCCCGTGATGGGAACGTCTTCTTCGTCGAAGGTGCCCAGGCTGGCTTTCATCTCAGTTGGTCGGTGAGAAGACGGAAACGTTCGTCGACCTGAACCCGACTCCCCTGCCCTGGTTTCTTTGTGCCCGGTTGTCCTCGTACGTCGGCTGCCATTCCTCCCTCGACCACCGCGAGGTCCCAGGGAAACCAACATGGGGCGACACTGGGCCCACGCCTCTAGCCCTGGGAGAATCCGTGCCACGAGGGCGCGGTGGACCAGGTATAGATGCAGGGTTTAGGTCTCGGTGAGGTGAAACCCGTGAAGGCTCCTATCGCCCACCGGATCGTCCAGCCCCGGCGCCGTCCTCGCCGCGTAGATACCGACGTGGTGAGAATGTCCTCGAAGGCGAACTCCTTTCAGCCTCAGGGTTTCCCCGGAGGTCAACCGACAGTGCCTGTGTCATGATTGCCCGACCTTGGGATCAAAAGCCACCCTCGCAGTGGGGATAACCCTCAGTGGTTTTGCCTTCGGCGTCCAGGAGTACTCCCTCGACCGATATCAGCTCTCGCTCGACCTCCCAGAGAGGCTCTGGGTCCAACTTGGGGTCGGGTGGATGTTCCTCGTCATCGGACTGGTGATTGCTCGACGACTTCCAGAAAGTGGCACCGGCGTGTGGATGCGATCGTTCGGCCTGGTCTGGATCGGGTCGCTGATCTTCACCGCGCCACTGATCCAATGGCATGCGATAGGTTGGGCAGTGGCGCTGTACGGGCTGCTGTTTGTCATCGTCTACACCTACCCGTCGGGCTCGCTCCTGGGTTGGGAACGGTGGGCAGCAGCAGGATGGCTGGCATTCGTGGTTGTGGTCGCAACGTGGGTCCTCACCCTCGTCGACTTCTATGGATGGGTCGATGACACTGTGTGTTGCCCGTCGCACCTGCTGTTCATGGGAAGCAACGTTGTCCTCGAGGACCGAGTCCTCAAGGTGGGCTTCATCCTCGCCACGCTGGTCTTCATTGCGATCGTGTCCAGCCAGTTGCGGCGGTGGCGACATTCGAGTCACGTCGGCCGTCGACGCTTCATCGCTCTGGGCGTTGTAGTCGTCCCCCTCTTTATCATGTTGGTGGTGGCGCCAACCGCCAACGCATTCGGCCAAGGCGTATCGGGGTTCCTTCCCGATGCGGATGGCGGAGGGTTCATCCCTAGCCCACTCCCCGACCGCTGGAACCTCTATCTGCAGAACGGCATGCTGATGCTCCTGCCGGTGGTGATCCTCGTTGGTCTTCTCCAGACTCGTCTCTCCCATGCCCGCGTGGGTGACATGGTCCATCGACTCGGGACTGCCGCGTCGGCGGGTGATCTTCAGTCCCGCATCCGCGAAGCGCTTCAGGACCCCGGGGCAAAGCTGGTGTTCAGTCGTGCCGGTTCGGGTGGCGTCGTCGACGTCGAAGGCCAGGTGATCTCCGCTCCCGTGGCATCTGTGGTCACGGCGATCGACGGGGAGATCTCGATTATTCATGATCCGTCGGTGGACCCCGAGCTGGTGGCCTCGACGGGGGCTGCCGCGGGGCTCGCCGTTGCCAACGCCAGACTTGAGGCCGAGCTCCGGGCACAGCTCATCGAAGTCCAGGAGTCACGACGAAGATTGGTCACCGCTACCGACGAAGCAAGACGGGCTGTGGAGCGGGATCTTCACGACGGTGCCCAGCAGCGCTTGGTGGTCCTCTCCGCGACGCTCCGCAGGGCCCGACAGGGAGTGGCGATGGTTGATGCCGAGGTGGAGGCGCTCCTCGACGCCGCCGCCGAGGAGACTGATCTTGCGGTCGACGAACTCAGGGAGCTGGCCCGCGGGGTCCACCCTGCGATTCTCACCCAGGCAGGCTTGGAGCCCGCGGTGGCCAGTCTTGCCGACCGCGCGGCGATTCCGATCGATGTATCGATCTCACCGGAGCGCCACCCACCTGAAGTCGAGGCAACGGCTTATTACGTGATCGCTGAAGCCCTGGCCAATGTGTTCAAGCACTCGGGAGCCGACCATGCCCGGGTCACGTCGCTGACCGAGGAGGACGTGGTGACCATCGTCATCGAGGACAACGGCAGCGGCGGCATCGACCCCAGTGGGTCGGGTCTGCGCGGCCTCGATGATCGAGTCGGTGCACTAGGTGGAAGCTTCGAGGTCGGGACCATTTCATCGGGAGGCTCGTGGGTGAAGGCGCGGCTGCCCATTGGACGAAAGGTCTCAGGTGAGAGTTCTGATCGCTGAAGACTCGGTCCTCCTCAGAGAAGGACTGACCCGGCTCCTGGAGGACGGAGGCATCGAGGTTGTCGCCGGTGTCGGAGACGCCGACTCCTTCAGGAGAAGGGTCCGAGCCGACCCTCCTGACCTGTGTGTGGTCGACGTCCGCATGCCGCCTACCAACACCGCGGACGGGTTGATCGCGGCTATTGACCTCAGATCCGAGTTTCCCGACGTGGGGATGCTGATCCTGTCGCAGTATGTGGAACCGCACTACGCCCTCGAGCTTCTTGATAGCGGCGCCGACGGTGTCGGATATCTGCTCAAGGAGAGAATCAACTCTCCTCGGGAGTTCCTTGACTCCCTACACATCGTGGCCTCTGGTGGTACCGCTGTCGACCCTGCCGTGGTCTCGGTCCTGGTCGGCCGGCCCCGCCGTGACGACCCGTTAGCGAGGTTGACAGAACGGGAGAGCAACGTCTTGGCCGCGATGGCCGAGGGTAAGACCAACTCTTCCATCGCCAGCGGCCTGTACATGAGTGAGAGGACCGTCGAGTCGCATGTGCGCAGCATCTTCCTGAAACTCGATCTCCACGCCGATGAGGGCTCCAACCGACGTGTCCTCGCAGTTCTCCGCTGGCTCCGGTCATGAGGTTATCCCTGAGCCGGGCACCCGGCTAGCCCTGATGAAACATCGCCGCATACGACGGATGCTGTGGGACGCGACACCGGAAGGAAACGATGCCCCACACCCTCGACTCACCACAACATCAGCAGCGGCGCAGCCAAACGACGCTCCTGTTCGTCTCGTTGGTGCTGACCGTCGTGATGGCGTTGGCCGCGACCGTCGGTTACGGAGAGGCCACCGGGAACACCACCACCATCGACTCGGTGACCGCCCACCTGCTCCTAGAGGACCGGGCTCCTTGACCCGAGGTCGGGCGCGACCTCGCCGAACCGTCACCTTCGCATTGGTGTTGGCTGCTGTTGCTTGCAGTGGGCCGGCCGCCCAACCGCAGGGGGACGCCGCGGTGTGGCTTTCCACGGATGGAACCTCATGGACGCGGGTGGCGAGTCCCGCTCTGGGAGGTCTCGGGGACCAGCAGATGACCGGTGTCTCCACCTTCGGACAGGGACTGGTCGCAGTCGGGCTCCACAGACTCGACGGGCAGCAAGACGGGAGGGTGTGGTTGTCGGACGACGGAGCCTCCTGGCGGGCGATCGACGACCCATCTCTCCAAGGTGTCGACGACACCATCATCTCGAGAGTCGTCGATACACCGGCAGGGTTGATTGCGGTTGGGGTGACCGGCGGACCGAATGACACCGACGCGGCAGTGTGGATGTCAGAGGATGGGATCTCATGGGTAATGACCGACGACCCGCACCTCGGGGGCCCGGGGGATCAGGGAGTCAACTCCATCGTGGTAGCCGGCGATCTGATTGTGATCGGGGGATGGAATCGGGACACCAATGCGGTATGGACTTCCGGGGATGGGCTGCTCTGGTCTCCTCCGGTTGAATTGCCCAACACCGGTCCGCCGTCGTCGATCCACGATCTCGCAACACTGGATACGGCCGTTATCGCTGTTGGGCTGGATGGGGCAGACGGTGGCGTTTGGACCTCGGTTGACAGTGTCACCTGGGTGGGCATCGGCGGTCCGGAGCTCGGTGGTGATGGGATCCAACGGATCGTCTCGGTCACGGTGAGCCCTCGTGTTCTGCTGGCGGTCGGCAGCGAGGAGACCTACGAGCAAATCTTCTTCCTGGGACGGGGCGCCGAGTCGCGGTTCGACGCCGCGGTGTGGTCGTCACCCGGCGAGTCGGATTGGCAGAGGGTAATCGATACCGGTCTGGATACCCTCGGCGATCACCTCATGTTTCGGGTGATCGAGTGGAACGGCAGATACGTCGCAGTCGGAATCGGCAATCCAGACCCCCGACAGGGGATGTCCGGCGAGTTCGACACCGGATTCGACTTCGACGCCGCGGTCTGGCTGTCCGACGACGGCCGGCATTGGAACCGCGTGAACGCGGCAGAGTTGGGTGGCGAGGACTGGCAGGACATCTTCGACGTGGTTGCCTTAGGCGACCTCCTGGTGGCGGTAGGCGGCGACGACCGCGGTAGTCCCTGAACGAGACACCAGACGCGATCGGTAACCCGGACGGAATACCCTGTCTGCGGGTCCGTGACCTGCGGAAGACTTCCTCCAGCCGGTTCTTGCAGTCATCGGAGGAACAGATGTCAGCGTTCTAGATCGAACTCCCCGGTCTAGAACGTTATGTGGACGCGTTGAGCATGCTGTGCCCTCGGCGCATCGATCGGGGATTTCGCGCGTTGGTAAAGGAATCTCAGTGGAGCTGACGGGATTTGAACCCGTGACCCCCTCGTTGTGAAAGATGCGGTCAAAACGCTGTAACCAGGGGAATGGCCTTCGACTCGGGGCTTGTGGAGCGGTTGTGGGGCGAGCGAAGTGAGGTGTCGTGAGCCAAGGTGAGATCCGTGCTTTCCAACACCAGGATCACTGATTCGTCCCAGCACCAAGTGTTCGGTGCCACCGGGAGCGGCCATCGTCCCTGTCAGTCTGTCTACGCGCTGACCTTCGACCCGTACTTTCGCTGCGCTGCCTGCTTCGAGACACCGAGCATCGTGCCGATCTCGGACCAGCTGCGGTGAGCCTGGCGCGCCGAACGCACTGCCTCAGTCAGCTCCGCTTCAACTACCTCGCGCCGCTCGGCCAACTCAGCGATCATCCGTAGAGCCTCGGTGTCGGCTTCCCTCAGGTCCGAGGACTCGACACGCTCAGCCCACTCCTCTAACGCTTTGGCCCGCCTCACCCGCGACTTGCTCACTCGATCCACCAGCTCTCCAGGAATTTCGCGCGAGCTCTCATGGCGTGGATAACCGCCGTGCCCTCTTCGTCGGTGACAACCCCCACCTCCAGTGGCTCGGCTGTGCGAGACGGCCCGATAAACATCGTCACCGCGGGATCGTCGGTTTCGAAAGCTCGCCAATGATGTCGTAGTGCGTGAAGCATGTCTTCTTCTGGGACACCGTGTTTGCGTGCACTCGCCTCGATGTCCACGACACCACGCTAGTCACCAAGATCACTGACCGTCAACATTCGTTGACGAGGGTGCAGGTGAGGGTGTACCGGTTGCCTACAGGGTCATCGGCGACTGACGCTCACTCGAAAGGCGGATCTCCATTGCCGCACGCATAAGTGATGCCATGAAGAGCGGGAGCCTCCCCGCTCTTTGACCCGAGACGAGACTCGGGCCTTGTCATTCGTCGAGACAAGGAGGCCCCGGATGACACGTTACGTGGGTGTGGATCTGCATCGTCGTCGGTCGGTGATCGTGGTGTTGGATTCGGATGGCACCGAACTGTGGACGAAGCGGATCGATAACGATCCGTTGACTCTTGGTTTCGAGATCGAGGAGGCGGGTCCGGCTCCTGAGGTGGTGTTGGAGGCTACGTGGGGGTGGTATTGGGCTGCGGATGTGATCACCGAGGCGGGAGGCCGGGTGCATCTGGCGCATCCTCTTGGGATCGCTGGGTTTGAGAACCGGCGGGTCAAGACCGACCGGGTGGACGCTCGACTGTTGGCCGATCTGCTGCGGATGGGGCGGCTGCCTGAATCATGGATCGCACCGGAGAGCATCCGCCACCAACGCGAGCTGGTCCGCTACCGCCGCAAACTCTCCCAGCTGCGCGCCGGGTTGAAAGCTCAGGTGCATGCGGTGTTGGGCAAGGAAGGCCTGCGACCGCCGATCACCCACCTGTGGGGGCCAGGCGGCGCGTCTGGCTGGACGACACGGAGATGGCCGAGGCGTATGAGACTCGGGTCCGGTCGCTGCGGAGGCTGATCAAGCTCTACGACGCAGAGATCTCCAAGTTGGATGCCCGCATCTCGGACCTCTTCGAGGGGCATGAGGGGTATGGGTTGATCCAACAGCTCAACGGTGTCGGCCCGGTGCTGGCGGCGATCTTTTGTGCCGAACTCGGCGACGTGACCAGATTCGGATCAGCGAAACAGGTGTGCTCCTGGGCCGGGCTGACACCCCGGCATCGAGAGTCGGACACGACGGTGCATCGAGGGTCGATCACAATAACTAGGTCCACCCCTGGTCCGGTGGGCTGCCATCGAAGCCATCTCCAAGAACCACGGCGACGACCCCATCAAAGCCCATTACCGACGGGTTTCTGAACGACGAGGCCGCAAAAAGGGAGAGTGGCTGCGGCCCGCAAACTCCTCACGTTGGTCTACTACGGGTTACGTGACGGCGAGATCCGGAGCCTCGGTCCGCGGGAGGCCACGTGACTGGCGGACGCGGTCAGATGACTGCGAGCTCGAGATCGGCATGGCCCCCATACGTTGGCGTGGCCGACTCATGTGATTGAGCCCAGCCTCGACCTAGGCCGAAAAGCACCATGCCACACCCGGAGCCGACCGGGACGTGGCGAAGACATGACCCATGCACACCCCAGAATGCTGCCCACCGCACCAGCGGTACCAGGTGCCGGCGACCGCAACCGTCCTACAACTCCAGATCCTCACCGCGACCGGACCCGGTCGCATACAACCGCGCCCGAGGCAAAACCGACCAGCGAAACGCCCTCTTGACAGGAACCCGCTCTTCAGGCATGCCGATCTGCTCAGTGTCTGAAATGATCGTTACCGCTACATATCTGATGATCTGGGCTGGCGAGCGTTTTATCGGTGGTGGCTTCGCAGAAGGGAAGACGGGGCGGTTTCCACGACCTGATGAGATGCCCGACCTTCGACGTCGATGGATGACGCGATTCCAGCGCGCCCGGCTGACTTCGAGCTTTTTCACTTGCGTGGTTCGTCGACACCGAGCACTTCCGCCAACTGCCGCGAGACCGTCCAAGAACCGCGGTCGTAGTTGCACAAGACCACGATCGTGGTCTCACCATCGACGAAGTGCGAGACGATTCCTGACACACCGGGATCGCCGCCTGCGTGACCGAAGATTCTCACTTCGCCTCGCTCATCGATCCACATTTCCATCCCGTACCCGTAATGCTCGAGATCGTCGTTGATCCGGCCATGAGAGGTCAGCATCGTTGCCCTGGTCTCTTCTGTCACGAGCCGACCACTCCGAAAGGCATCGATGAATCTGCAGAGATCGGTGGCAGTCGCAATCAAGCCGCCATCCGGCATTCCTCCCACCGGATTGGCATAGGCGTTCGTCGGCCACAGTGCGGCGGGCGCATCCGAACTCTGGTATCCGACGGCAAGGTCAGGAGGGTCTGCGTCGAGATCATCGAAACCCGATGAGGACATGCCCGCCGGTATGAGCACCTCCTCTGCCGCGACCAACCGGAATGTGGAGCTTGTTACGGCCCCAAGGATCATCCCCAGCATGATGTAGTTCACGTCGCCGTAGGAGAAGCTAGAGCCGGGCGCGAAGTGAGGGTTCTTGTGAGCGAACAGCGGCAGAAGATCCTCCGGCTCCCTAGCTCGATGCGGCGCCACTACGTCCCAGCTCGCTATGTAGGCTTCAAAGGTCTCGTCGTCCTCGTCGTGATAGTTCGCCAAGCCAGACGTGTGAGAGAGCAGATGGTGGACCGTCATCGCCGACGTTACCGACGCCGGTCGTGCGTCGGAATCGAGCACATCAACCACAGGTGTGCCAAGACCGAGCTCACCCCGCTCCACCAGCCGCATCACGGCGGTCGCCGTGATCATCTTGGTGATCGATGCGACTCGAAATCGGTTGTCGTCTCTCATCGGAACACCGAGTCCACGATGGGCAACGCCCGCCGCATGGGAAAACACCGGCCCACCGGCCATCCATGCCGTTGCTACCCCGCTGAACTCATGACGGTCTGCCCGGTCATCCAGCCAATCGATCAGTCCTTCAACGTCCAAGGCCACGAGAGTACGCCCACAACGTTCTCGTTGGCCCCGAAACGACCCACGCCGGAAGTGCCGTTAGCGCGAGGTCTCAGATATGAGCGATTATGCTCGGGAATATCGTTACGGGGCGGCACACCGAGGTCGAGGGGCTGACGACCGACGACGCCGAGCCAGCGGCTCGACCTTGGTTCGCTCGTATCCGCTCAGTTGGGGCAGTCGCCGCCATCGAGTAGTCCGTTCAAGAAGCTCAATTCCGAGACGGTGTCGAGGCGTTGTGCCTGTCTGCCCGGGAAGGACCCCAATGACACGGCACGCCCGGTCAGGAACTGTGGGGAACCGGAGTCGGCGACCCCAGTGTCCCCGGTCCAGACTTCGGTCGGGCTGTGGAAAAGCCAATTGGGGTCGAGGCCGGTGATGCCGGTGAGCGCAGTCTTGCGATAGCCGGGGACGAAGAAGGCCGTTCCCTCCTGACGTTCGGACCCGTACCCCACCAGGTGGAGCGGCATCTTGATAAGAGAGCCGGCGGCGTCGAGATGGTCCAGCCATCCCTGCTCCGGCAGCTGCACCGGGGGGACATCGAATGTTCCCGGGTCGAAGCTG
>DASUUC010000047.1:0-19014 GCA_036374335.1 Acidimicrobiia bacterium | reverse complement strand
GGGTGGAGAGCGCCGGTCGGGTGAAGTCGACCTGGCGCCAGACCATGATGCGCGGCGACGAGGAGGTGGCCCGGGTGTCGTTGACGGCAGCCTTCACCGATCTCGAGGGACGCCCGCGACGGCTACCGCCGGAGTTCGCCGAGCACATGGAGCGTCTCGGCCGCTCATGACCCGTTCTGTGTCGATTATGGGCCGCTATTGGGCCCTTAATCGACACAGAAGCGGTTCAGGACTCGTCGGGCTGGACGACGAGGGCGGTCACCATCCCGAACATGCCCTCTTCGTTCTCGACATGGGTGAGGATGTGGCAGTGCCAGACCCAGGTGCCGGGCCGATCGGGATGGACCAGAACCGAGTAGCGCTCGCCGGGTGCGACGTTCACCGTATCGGCCCAATAAGGATTGTCGAGAGGGATTCCGTCCTTGGCAAAGACCAGCTGGGGGAACTGATGCTGGTGCATGGGATGGGACTGCAGGCCCTCGTTGTAATAGTGGTAGACCAGCCAATCGCCCTCGGTTACGACGTAGGGCTCGGTGGCCGGGAACGATTTGCCATTGAGACTGAGTCCGATGACGCCTGCGTCGTTGAGCACCATGGGGATCTCTCGTGCCACCTCCAGGTCTTCGGGGATCTCGATGCCGGAGATGGTCTGTCCGTCCGGGATCGGGGTGTCTCCGATGGTGAACGGTGCGAACATCCCATTGGGCACGCTGATCTGGCTGTGGAGATGGGCGTGATACATACCGATCGCGGGTCGCTCTGCCTCGAACGCATAGGTAAAGGTCTCTCCCGGGGCGATCGGATCCTGGGTGTACGGGGCGACTCCGTCCATGTCGTTGGGCGTGGAGACGCCATGCCAGTGGACGTCGGTGGACAGTTCGGTGTTGTTGGTCACGTTGATCTCGACGTCGTCACCGACATCGAGCTTGATCCAGGGACCCGGGACCGTCCCGTTGTAGGCCCAGGCGTCGACGAACTCTCCCGGTGAGACCTCCCATTCGACCACCGACGCCGTGAGATCGAAGACCTTGGTGCCGTCTGCACGCACCTCGGTTGGCTCGAGTGGTTGGTTGCCGATCCCCTCGGTCTCGGCGGGGAACGCCAACATCGAGTCGATCATCGTCTGATCCATCTCGGCCGGGGTGGCACCGCCGTGGTCCTCTTCGGCGACACCGGCATCTTCCCCGGCGTCCCCGGACACGACGACCAGCCTTGCTTCCATGCCCGCGGCACGATGACCGGGGATGCCGCAGAAGATCGTGTACGACCCGGGTTGGAGCTCTCCCACCTCCAGGGACACGGTCTCGCCTGCGTTGACATCGACGGACCGGGGTCCGTTCTCGAAGACGAGATTGTGGACTATGGACCCGGTGTTGCTTAGGGTGATGCTGAGGTCCCCAGGCGGGACTTCCAGATCTCCGGTTATCTCCCACTCGGCCAGCTCGATGTTGGCGGTAGCAATCCCGTCTTCTTCGGCGGCCTCGGCCGGTGTCTCACCGGCGCGGAGTGCGGCCACGACGGCCAGCACCGCGGTGAGCGCGGCGAAAACCGCCATCACGGCCAGGGTTCGGTCGAACGTCTTCGAGTTGTTGTCGGCCACTGGTACTCCTCTTTGCCTGGGGACGAGCATCAGCGTCTGCAGCGCTCGTCGGGACGACGTCTATTTGATTGTGGACAGGATCGGGGACCAGCGATAATCGGTTCAGGGTCAAAGGTGGGTGATCCCGGGGGACCTTAGGCCCGTGACGGAGATTGGCGCCGATCCAGAGCACCCCAGAAGGGTTTGCACGGTCTTCACCAGCTCCTAACAAGTGGGTTTGACACTGGTCGCATAGCTGCCAGGCAGAAGGAGATAGCCATGCGCACCAAGATCGTGGCCGCATTTGTGGGGGGAGGCCTGCTCGTGGGAGCCGGCTTCCTCACAGCCGTGATCTCCTCCCCGGGAACTGCTCAGGCCCAAGAGGAGTCCACAGAGACTCAAGATCGCGGCCCCATCTCCCGGATCATTGGTTCTCTCGGAGACGCGCTCGACGATCTCGTCGGAGACGGCACCATCACCCAGGATCAGGCCGACGCCATCGTCGAAGCGACCGAGACCCGGGTCGACGAGCTGCGTGAGGAGCACCAGGCTCGGCACGAGCAGTTGGCCGAGTTCCTCGAGGACGAGAAGATCACCGAGGATGAAGCCTCACGACTGCCTGGGCACCATTGGGTCTTCGGCGAGGCTTTCGACGAGGCCTGGGCAGACGGCGAGTTGACCGTTGAAGAGATCCGGGATGCCCATCCGATCCGCAGAGGCCACGACTTCAGACACGGCTTCCGCTTCGGTGCTGTGCTCGATGACGGCGGCATCGATCAGGAGGAGTACGACAGCCTCGGCGAAGACCACCCTCTCAAACAGATCGATGTCAGCGAGTACCTGGAAGACGGTTTGATCACGCCGGACGAGTTCCGTGAGATCTTCTCCGACCTCAGGGGCTCGTTCGGCAAGGACACCTAGCCCTCCCCATCCTCCAACGACTTCATCCAGGAGAGCTAGGTAGAGAAAGCCCCCGGCTAATCCCCCCGGGGGCTTTCTCATTTTTCCAGTGACTCGGGTTTTAGCCGATGTCTCCGCTGCTTCCAGTGCTGGCATTGACCCAGATTCCATGACGGCCGGCTCTGTAGACCCAGCCCCAGAACTCGTAATCGAAGTCATAGTCAGATTCGAAGTACTGCCCGACCCAGTCCACCGCACCGGGGCAGTCCCCGAGGGAGGAGCACTCGTAGTCGTACTGACCCACGGTTCCCCGCGTTGGCCAGACCGAGTCGGCGAGAAGTCCGCCGGAGATGGCGGCGCGGTAGCCACCAACCATGCTCCCTTCTTCGTCGCCATCGAGGATGCCGGTGCTGTCCTCTCCTGGCGAGTTCGCGTGTGGGATCGGGTCGAAGGTCCCCGCGTAGCGCACCACGGCGCAATAGTCGCCGTTGGGTTTCTCCCAGACCTTGATCCGTCTGGTGTACGTGTCGACTGCCCAGCCACCGCTGAAACCGGAGTCGATATCTCCAGTTACGTGCTGGGTCACGTTGACGACCGGAGCCCCGACGCCGTTGCACGCCGCCTTCGTTGTCTCCTGCGCCCACTTGAGTGCCGGGGTGGCAGAAGCGGGTAGGGCGGTGGCCGCCAAGGCTGCGATTGCGAATAGGGTGATGAGTCGTCCGCGCATGTGTTCCTTTCGGTCGCGCCTCTTTTGCTTCGGGTTCTCTGGCGACTGCCTTGAGCGATCGCCAGAGGTCCTCAGGCGATGAACTCCGCCACCCACTCGTCGGCCGGGTGAGCCAGCAACTCTTCGAGATGGCCGGTCTGGACGATGGTGCCTGACCGCATCAAGGCCAGTCGATCGGACAGGGCAGATGCCTCCTCCCGGTCATGAGTGACAACGATCGCAGTGACATCTCTCTCCTCGAGAACCTCTCGGGTGTCGGTCACCAGCTTCTGACGCAGGTTGCGGTCGAGGGCCCCCAGGGGCTCGTCCAGCATCACCAGGTCGGGTCGAGGCGCCAGGGTCCGGGCGAGCGCGACTCTCTGTTGTTCACCACCGGACAGTGATTCGACCTGGCGGGACCCGAATCCCTCCAGGCCAACCCAGGACAGTGCCTCCTCGACCTGACCGGCGATGTCATCCTTGCCAGCCATCTTCAGACCGAACCCGACGTTCTCGCCTACGTTCATGTGCGGGAAGAGCGCGTATCCCTGGAACATCAGGCCGAAACCCCGCCTATGGGTGGGGACATTCGCTATCGATCGACCGTCCCACCTGATGTCGCCGGTGGCGGCTTCGACCAATCCCGCGATGGCCCGGAGAAAAGTCGACTTCCCCGAGCCCGACGGACCCAGGACGGCCACGATCTCACTATCGGCCACAGTCAGGGAGACGTTCTCGAGGATCGGCTTCGAGTCGATGACGACGTCCAGGTTTTCCACCTGCAACATCAGAAGCTGCCCAACTCTCCAAAGCGCGCCCGGTCGATGGCCATGACCACCGCAGCCGTCAGCCCGGCCAGGACGACCGACAACGCCATCGCCATGCCGAACGATGTCTGCCCGGGTCGCGAGAGAAGACGGAAGATCATGGTGGGGATGGTCGCCGAAGCAGGTCTGGCCACAAAGGAGGTCGCCCCGAATTCGCCCAGGGATATGACGAAGGCGAACGCGGCTCCCACCATGCCGGCTCGGCTCACGATCGGCAGGTCGATCTCACGCCACACCCGGAAGGGGGAAGCGCCGAGCACTCTGGCTGCGTCTCTCGTCTCCGCCGGCACCGATCGCAGGGTGGGAACCGTCGATCTCACGACGAACGGGATGGCGACGAGAGCATGTGCGGCCGGGACGAGCCACCTGGTGGCGCGGAGGTCGACCGGCCAGTCGAGCGCAACGATGAACCCGAATCCAATGGTCACCGCCGATGTCCCCAGGGGCAGCATGAGAGTCAAGTCGAACCAGCGCGAGAGCTCGCCGCTGCGTCCGGTTATCACGGTGGCGGCGAGGACTCCGATGATCGTGGCCAGAAGCGTGGCGGCCACGGCGAACACAAGGCTGTTCAGGACCGAGTGAGCGGGGACGCCCACAACAGGATCATCCCGGAACAGCGCTTGGTAGTAGGTCCCGGTGACTGATCGGCTGACCAGCGTGGAGAGCGGGATGGCCAGAGCGATGAGGGTCCCCAGAGTCGCAAACAGGACACCGGTTCGGGCACGGCCCTTGGGCCGTCTCAGATTGGTTCCTCTCTCCAGCGTCCAAGAGACGGCGGTCCGCTCCTGATATCGGGAATACCAGTAGAGGGCCCCACTGACGCCCACGAGCTGGACGATGGCGAGCGCAGCGGCGAGTGGCAGATCGAAGAGCGTCACTGCCTGCCGGTAGATCTCGACTTCGAGGGTGGCGTAGCGAAAGCCACCGAGGATCAGGATCACACCAAACGAGGTGAAGGTGAACAGGAACACGATGGAGGCCGCCGCTGCAATCGCCGGCCGCAGCAGACGCAGGGTGATGCGCCAGAAGACGTCCCACTCGGAGGCACCGAGTACCCGCGCTGCCTCCTGGATCCGGGGGTCGATGCGTGACCACAGGGTCGAGACCGTGCGGACCACCACCGCGACGTTGAAGAAGACGTGGGCGGCGAGGATCGCTCCGATCGACTCCTGCCATCCCAGGGCGACGAAGGCGGTGCCGACCACCACGGTCGGCAAGACAAACGGGACGGTAGCCAGTGCCATCGCCAGCCGTCGGCCCTTGAATTCAAATGAGGAGACAGCCCAGGTGAGGGGACCGGCGGCGAGGAATGTGAGCACTGTGGAGACTGTCGCCTGCCATAACGTGAACCAGCCGACGCGAATCAGTCTCGCCTCTACCCCACTGGCACCGACGCTCAGCTCGGATAGGCCGAGCACCAGGATGCGGATCAGCGGGTAGACGAAGAAGTAGCCGATGAAAATGACAGGGGGGGCGGCAACCGCAACCCACCCCCACCTGATCCGCTTCATCAGCCTTCCATCACCCCAATCCACTCGTTGATCCACCGCTCTCGGTTCTCTGCGATCTCATCGGCAGCCAGTCTCGCGGGAGATTCGGGGATTGCGGTGTGTTCGACGAATTCGGGGGGAAGCTCCGCGTCCTGATTCGCCGGGAAGACAAACCAGGTCAACGGGATCTGCTCCTGGAATTCAACCGAAAGCATGTAGTCGATCAGCTCACCGGCCGACTCCGGATATTCGGTCCCGTCGAGGATGCCGGCGAACTCGACCTGCCGGTAGCAGCCAGCCTCGATCACTCCGGTGGGGGCGGTTTCCGGGGGTTCGTCGGCGAAGATGACCTCGGCCGGCGGTGACGAGGCGTAGGACATGACGATCGAGCTCCCTCCGCCATATCGAGTGAAGTCGGAGTAGTACGCGGTGTTCCAGTCGTTGGCGATATTGACCCCGGCGTCTCGCATCTCGGCCCACCAATCGAGCCATCCATCCTCGCCGTAGACATCGATCGTCGCCAACACGAAGGCAAGGCCGGGCGAGGACGTCGCCGGGTGCTCGACGGTCGTCAGGGAGGCATATGTGGGGTCGGTGAGCCCGTCGAGATCGTTGGGGACTTCGAGATCGTTCTGGTCGAACCACTCCTTGTCGTAGTTGAAGCAGACATCTCCGAAGTCGATCGGCGTCACCAGATTGTCCTCGTGGCGGAGGTCCTCGTCGACAGTGTCGATGTTGGCCGACTCGTACGCCTCGAAGATCTCTTCGTTGACGGCTCGGGAGAGGAAGCTGTCGTCCACCCCGAACAGGACGTCGGCCAGGGGGTTGTCTTTGCTCAAGATCGCCTGGTTGACCAGGCTGCCCGCATCACCGGCGGGAATCAGCTCGACTTCGATGCCGGTCTCCGTTGTGAAGGCGTCAAAAGTGTCGCCTGCCGACTCGACGAACGAGTCGTGGGAGATGAGTGTGAGCGTCTCCGGGATCTCTGTCTGCTCCTCGCCCTGACAGCCCACCAGTGCGACGGCGAGGACGAGAGTCGCTGTCGAGATTCTGGGAATAAGTCTCATCGTCTCCTTTCCTTTCCGGGAGCGATGAGTGATCCGAGGTCCCTTCGCCGGCATTACCCGTCTCAGGTTCAAGCGGTCGGAGTCTTCCAGACTCCCTCTCAGCCCGGTGTCACCGAGCTCCCGTTACCCAACAGAGTGTAGGAGCTGATGACGACACTCAGCGAACCCAGGGTTGCAGACACCGCTCAGCGAAGTCCAGCGCCCTCGGTTCCGACGTTCGGCTGTCCGCCGGTTTCAAACGGGCCCGATGACCACCACGGTGTTGTGCCCGCCGAAGCCGAAAGAGTTGGAGATCGAAGGGCCTGGCTCCCAGGGGCGGACCTCGCGCACGATGTCATGCAGCGGGATCTCGGGATCCTGGTTGGTGAGCCCGATGTTGGCCGGCAGCTCCTTGCGCCGGATGGCCTCGACGACCGCCGCGGCCTCGATCGACCCCGAGGCACCCAGGGCATGCCCGGTCGACCCCTTGATGGAGGACACTGCAGGCTGATCGTCACCAAAAACGCGATTGATGACTGCACCCTCAGTCTTGTCGTTGAGGTCGGTTCCGGTCCCGTGGGCGTTGATGTAGGCGATGTCACCTGGCTCGAGCTCGGCATCTTCCAGAGCGAGACGAATGGCTCGCTCCGCACCTTCTCCCGCCGGGTGGGGAGCGGTGATGTGATGGGCGTCGGCAGTTGATGCTGCTCCGAGGACTTCGGCGATGGGTGCCGCTCCTCTCTTCTCGGCGAGGTCCGCCGGTTCCAAGACCAGCACGGCCGCCCCCTCACCCATGATGAAGCCGTCACGGTCGACATCGAAGGGACGGGCATAACCGGTCGGGGAAAGAGCACGGGCAGCGGCGAATCCTTCCCGCGCCGCCCGACGGGCTGCGGCCTCCGCGCCTCCGACCACCGCAACATCGGCATAGCCCCATTGGATCTGGCGTAGACCCTCGAGCACCGACTGGCTACCGGCGGCGCAGGCCACCACCGGGGTGTTGACCTGACCTCCGAAGCCGTATTTGATCGAGATCGCCGCGGCGGCGGCGTTGGCCATCATCATCGGTACCTGGAACGGGGAGACTCTCGGCTCGTCGCGGTCGGACTCGTAGATCAGGACTTCGAGTGACTCCAGGCCACCTATTCCGGTGGCCAGCGAGATCGTCACCCGGTTCGGATCTGCCTGAAGGTCTCCGGCCTGGGTGAGCGCCTCGTCTGCTGCGACCAGCGCGAACTGGCTGAACCTGTCGAGACGTCGGCTCTCCCGCTTCGGTATCCACGGTTCAGGGTCCCAGCCTTCGATGAGCCGTGGGGCGGGTCCAGGCTGATCGGCGAGACCCTTCCAGAGGTCGTCCACGCCGATCCCGGGTGCGGCGACGGCCCCTACGCCGGTGACTACGACTCGTCTCTTGCTCATGAGTGTGATTGTGCGCGTTTCATCCGTTTGGGAAAACCGATCTTTGCAGCTTCCTCATCCCGCCCAGCCATCGGTCGTAGTCAACCGCCTTGTTCTGGAAGAACTTCTCGACTTCGGGGTGGGGCAGGATCAGGAACCGTTCCTCATTCAAACCCGACACTACGGCATCGGCGACCTCAGACGGTTCGAGGGTGTGGTTGGCGCCGAGGGCCTTGAACGACTCGGAGCCCTCGAGGAGAGGCGTATTGACGAACTGAGGGCAGAGGGCGCTGACCTTGACACCGGAATCGCCGTAGGTGATGGCCAACCATTCGGCGAAGGCAACCGCCGCGTGCTTGGTCACTGAATACTGAGCCGCTTTCAGGTTGGTGAGGAGGCCGGCGGCTGAGGCGGTGACCAGGAGGTACCCCTCGCCCCGTGCCACCCATCCCGGGATGAGGTGACGGGCGGCGTGGACGTGGGACATCACATTGATCTCCCACATCCGGTTCCACATCGACGTGTCGGACTGCTCGTCGCCAACCATGCCGATTCCGGCATTGGCGCAGAAGAGGTCGATGGGACCAAAGCGGTCTTCAGTCCCTTCGATCAGCTCTCTGTTGGCGTCGGGGTCGGAGACATCGGCGAGCACGGCGACCCCCCCTGTCTGCTCGGCGATTTCGGTGGCGGAGCCGAGGTCGATATCGGCGATCACCAACCCTGCCGGCTCTTCCTCGGCGAACCGTCGGGCCATGGCGGCGCCGATGCCGCTGCCCCCACCGGTGATCACCACGACCTTCGATTTCAGATCCACGTGGGGCAGCCTAGGTGCCCGTTGCACTGTCGTCAGCCCTCTCTAATTCGCCCGCAGGTCGTGTCGTCTCTCATTACCTTGCTGATGAGTATGAGTCCCATTCGATTCGAGATGATCCCCCAGCTGGCAGCGTCAGATGTGGCCCGGGCCCGGGACTGGTATCGGGAGCAGCTCGGGGTCGAGCCAGTCTTGGCCAACCAGGAGCCCTACCACTCAGGTCAGGCGATCGATGCCGACACCGAGTTGTTCTACGACACCGGAAGCGCGAAATTTGGGGTCTATCGCTCCGACAACGCCGGGACCAATCTGGCAACGGCCGCTCGGCTGGTCGTCGACGACTTCGATGCCGCCCACGCTCAGTTGGTCTCCCGCGGGGTGGTGTTCGAGGAATATGACCTGGACGAGGACTTCCGCACAGTCGACGGGGTGCTGGTGTCCCCCGACGGCGAGAAAACCTGCTGGTTCAAGGACTCGGAGGGCAACATCCTCGCCATGGGCTCTTCTGTGTGATGCACGTTCCCTCGTGCCCCGGCGAATGAGACGTCGAGACTCCCAAATATGGGAGCCACAGCATTAGGAACCGGATAGGTCGGCTTCTGCGAGGAGGGCGTTGCCGGCTTTGACCGTTGCCACCAGGCCGTTGGCTCGGGGAAGGAGGTGCTCACCGTAGAAGCGGGCGGTGTTGATCTTCTGGGCGAGGAACCCGGGGGAGAAGTCGGCCGGCTCTTTCTTGGCCGCGACCGCGGAGATCGCCATCAGCCATCCCCCGAGAACGGTGCCGAACTGGGCCAGATAGGGGGTCGCCGCGGCGAGGGCGTCGTCGATCTCCCCTTCGGCGAGACGGCCACCCAGCCAGGCCGAGGTCTCGGCGAGACCCTGCACCGCCGTCGCCAACTCCTCGCGGAACATGGAGAGGTCTTCGTGCTCGCCCATGTCGCCAAGCACCTCGCTCATTTCCGTGATGAGATCCTGGACCACCCTCCCGTCGTCGATGGGCAGCTTGCGAAGGACGAGGTCGATGGCCTGAATCCCGTTGGTCCCCTCATAGATGGGTGCGATCCGGGCGTCGCGGAAATACTGCGCGGCTCCGGTCTCCTCGACATAGCCCATGCCCCCATGGACCTGGATCCCCAACGAAGTCATCTCGACACCGAGGTCGGTCATCCACGCCTTCACGATGGGTGTCAACAGGGCCAGTCGTTTCGACTCGAAGTCACGACGTCCCGTTGACTCGGCATGGAACATGAAATCGCCGGAGCGGGCCGCGTAGTAGAGGAGACATCGCATCGCCTCGGTGTTGGCGCGCATGGTGAGCAGCATGCGTCTCACGTCCGGGTGCTCCACGATGGGCACAGTCTCCTCGGCAGGTGCTCCCAAAGGTCGTCCCTGGACTCGCTCGCGGGCGAAGGTCAAGGCGTGCTGGTAGGCACGCTCGGAGAGGGCGAGCCCCTCCATCCCGACGCCGATGCGGGCGGCATTCATCATCGTGAACATGTTGCGCATTCCGGCCATTTCGTCACCGATGAGATAGCCGACCGCGCCGTCGCCGGCGTCTCCGAAGGAGATGACACAGGTGGGTGAGGCGTGGATCCCGAGCTTGTGCTCGATGGAGACGATCCGGTAGTCGTTGCGCTCGCCTGGGTTGCCCTCTTCGTCGAGGATGTACTTCGGTACGAGGAACATGGAGATGCCCCGCGTTCCCGGTGGAGCGCCTTCGGTGCGGGCGAGCACCAGATGGATGACGTTGTCGGTGATGTCCTGATCGCCCCAAGTGATGAATATCTTGGTCCCGAAGACCCGATAGCTGTCGTCTTCCTGTTTAACGGCCCTGGTCCGCAGCGCTCCCACATCCGAGCCCGCCTCGGGCTCGGTGAGGTTCATCGTGCCAGCCCACTCGCCACTGACCAGCTTCTCGAGATACCGGCTTTTGAGCTCGTCGGAGCCGTGGGTGACCACGGCTTCCACCGCACCCTGAGTCAGCATGCCAGCGAGGGAGAACGCCATGTTGGCCGTCTTGAACATCTCTTGGATAACCACACCGACCGTATAGGGGAGCCCGCCGCCACCCCACTCCGCGGGAAGATGCGCCGCCGGCCAGCCGGACTCGACGAACATCTCGTATGCCTCCTTGAAACCCTCTGGCGTGTGGACCTGGCCGGGCTCGTCGAGTGTGGATCCTTGTTCGTCGCCAACGCGGTTGAGCGGCTCCATGACCTCGGCGAAGAACCGGCCCGCCTCTTCGAGGATGGTTTCGACAGTGGCCGGGTCGGCATGCTGGTAGCCGTTGAGCTTGGAGATCTCCTCGAGATCGGCCACATGGTTGAGCACGAACTTGTGGTCTTCTAGCGGTGGCACGTAAGACGACATACCCAAATCGTAGTTCCCGGACCGCTCCGGTGGAATCAGGACAGGATCCGCTCCACCAGGTCGGGGAGGACCGACCCGATCCCGGCGTCGATTTTGACCGCGGCGAGGTGGTCGACCTCGGTGGGGCCCCGGTTGATGACGACTATGGGCTTGGCCTGGGCGGCGGCGCGCATCACGATGTCAGCCGCCGGCCACACGGAGACCGTTGAGCCCACCACGAGGACCGCATCGGACATGGCGAGAAAGATCGAAGCCTGGCGCACTTCCTCTTCGGGAAGCATCTCCCCGAACATGATCGTTTCGGTCTTCACCATTCCCCCGCATTCGGGACAGGTGGGATCCTCCTCTCCGGCCTCGACCCACCTGAGCACCGTCTCCGTGGGCCATCTCGCCGCACACGAGAGACAATGGCTGAACCGGACGTTGCCGTGGAGCTCGGCGACCATGTCATCTGCCAAGCCCGACTTGTAGTGCAGCCCGTCGACGTTCTGGGTGACGACACCGGCGAGGCGACCGTTCGCATGAAGCTTGACGATGGCGTGGTGACCCGCATTCGGCTCTATTGTCGAGCGAGCACCCCACAACTCACCCTCGACGTGCATTCGCCACCCCTGTACCCGCAGGTCGCGGTTGGTCACGTAGCGGTCGATGGTGAAGTCGTCGGGATCGACCTTGGTCCACAAGCCATCCGGACCGCGGAAATCCGGTATTCCCGACTCGGTGCTGAGACCGGCTCCGCTGAACACCAAGATCTGCTCGGCGACGCCGAGGATTTGGGCTGCTCTTTCGACAGGGGTCGACATCAACCCCTGTCTAGCCGAATGGGATCGTGAAGGAAGGTGCGTACCGTCGGGTAGGCCAACTCTACAGAGGGTTGTTCTGCGAATGCTTCGAGAATGGCCCGCCAGATGCGGTCCTCCCGACCCCTCCGCGTCCGGGCTTCGACCAGGTACCGGGCGGTCAGCACTACCCCATTGTCCGTGGTGCTCAAATAGACGGTCGGGGTCAGGGTCCCCACTCTGATCGAGTAGCGCCTGGCCGTTGCCTTGATGGTGGCTCCGGCGGCGCCGTGAACGTCGGGGGCGTCGTTTTCGAGGATCTCGAGTATCAACTGCTCGGCGAGCTTCCAATCGGACTCGAACGTGATCACCACGGGCAACTCGTCCCAGATGTAGCCAAAACCCTCCGTGTAGTTGGCAACTTCGGTGTTGAAAACCCGTCCGTTGGGCACGTGGACGAGACGACCGGTCGACTGTTCCGCGTCGACCCAGCCTCCGATCTCCATCAGCGAGAACCGAAACAGTCGGATGTCGACGACGTCTCCCTTGAACTGGTCCACTTCGATGCGGTCACCCACCTGGAAGGGACGTCGGCTCAGGATGTAGACCCACCCGACCATGTTCTTCAGAACGTCGGCGAGAGCGATGGCGATACCCGCAGAGACCAGGCCGAGATAGGTGGGGAGGTTTTCGAAGGCCTCGATCCAGATGAACGCCACCGTGGCCAGGAAGAGCCCGGTGGCCAGGTAGTTGGTGATCTTGTTGGCGCGATATGCGCTCTCTTCGAGGTCGACGTTGCGGGTGATGATGCGTCGGGCCACTCTGCGGAGCACGAGGACTGTGAGGAGTGCGAGCAGGGTCCAGAGAAGTCTGGTCAGTGTCCCAACCTCGATGCCCAGTGTCTTCGAGAGCGTCTCCATTCGCCGATTATCGGGTTCGGGCCTTGGTTTGGCCGGGAATTCGGCCGGTAGGCTCGCCCTGTGAGTGACGAGAAGAGCCGACACCATCCCGATACCGATTCGGTTGCCCTCGGTTACGAGGCGCAGCGCCATCTCGGATCGCTGAAGACACCCATCTACCAGACTTCGACGTTCGTCTTCGATACCGCCGAGGAGGGCAAGCGGTTTTTTGAGGCGGCCTACGGAGATGAGGGTGGGGAACCGGGAGCATCGGGTTACATCTACAGCCGTCTCGATTCGCCAAACCTGGCACCCGTGGAGGCGCGGCTGGCGTCATGGGAGGAGGCAGAGGATGCCGCCATCTTCACCAGCGGGATGGGGGCAATCACCAGTGTCCTGCTGACGTTTCTGCGACCTGGCGATCTGGTCGTCTACTCGTTGCCTGCCTATGGCGGCACGACCACCTTGATGAACGGTTTGCTCTCCGATTTCGGGGTGTTGACCAGACCCTTCCGGGCGGAGGCGACGATCGACGATCTCGAGTCCCAGATCGGAGAGGACGATCTGAAGATGGTGTACGTGGAGACTCCGGCCAACCCCACCAATGATCTGTTCGATCTCGACCTGTGTTTCACACTGGCCAGACGACATGGGGCCCGTCTGGTTGTCGACAACACCTTCCTGTCTCCGGTCTGGCAGAAACCGATCCGCCATGGCGCCGATCTGTCCTTGCACTCGGCCACCAAGTATCTCGGAGGTCACAGCGATCTCACAGCCGGAGCCGTGTGCGGCGGCAGCGAAGACATCGCCCGGCTGCGTCGGACCCGGTACGAAACCGGCACCACTCCAAACCCCGGGACCGCTTGGCTATTAGGGCGGAGTCTGGAGACGTTGCGCATGCGGGTCGAACAACAGACCGTAAACGCCACCCAGATTGCGAGCTTTCTATCGGGCCACGAGAAGGTGAATCGGGTCCGTCATCTGAGCATGCTCGAGCCTGGTGACACCAAGCATGACATCTACAAGAGGCAGTGTGAGGGTCCCGGGGCGATGGTTTCGTTCGAAATCAAGGGTGGTGAAACCGAGTGCTTCCGGTTCCTCGACGCCATGCAAGTGGTCAGACTCGCCACCTCTCTCGGCGGGACGGAGTCTCTGGCTTCTCACCCGTGGACCATGAGCCCTCCAACCGTTGCGGCCGAACAGAAACGATCCATCGGGGTAACACCCGGGCTCATCCGACTCTCAGTCGGTGTCGAGGACGCCGCCGATCTCATCTCTGATCTGGATCAGGCGTTATCCGCGGTCTGAGCCATTGGGTCTCTGTACCCATACATGACCACTCTCCGCGCGAGATAGGCTCTACTCAGCGGGGCGGCGCGGGGTGGCATGAGAACGAGGGAGTTGCCGGTGGAGTCAGGGGTTGTTCTTCACTTCTCGACGCGGTCCCCTCTGCTCATCGGGCTACTGCTCACGCTTCCTTGTTGCGAGACGTAACAGATGCTCCCTACCCGGAGCTGAGGGGGTGGCTCTTCGGAGCCACCCCCTCCCTTTTCTCCTCGTACCATCGCCGAGATGGACATCCAGGCTCCGGTTGCCTCCCGCATCGCCAACTTGCCGGTGGCGGTGGGCGACGTCGTGGCGGTGGGAGACACTTTGGCGGTCGTCGAGGTCATGAAGATGGAACATCCGATCACTGCTACCCAACATGGCGTGGTGACTGCGCTCAAAGTCGGCATCGGCGACGCCGTTGAGGCCGGGGATCTCCTGATGAGTCTGGAGCCGTCAGGCATCGGTGGTGATGAGGCGCCGATCGAAGACACCTCCGATCTGGCCTCGCTTCGAGAGATCGAGGAGAGACACCGGCTCGTCGGCGACGAGGCACGTCCCGCTGCGGTTGTGGCCCGTCACGAGCGGGGGAGACGGACAGTCCGCGAGAACCTCGCCGATCTCTGTTCCCAATTCGTCGAGTACGGACCGCTGGCCATAGCCGCCCAGAAGAGCCGAAGGGATCTCGACGACCTCATCCGCAACACCCCAGCTGACGGCATGGTCGCCGGAGTGGGGCGCATCGAGACCGGAACGAAAGGCGACGACCGGGCGATCGTCATCTCCTACGACTACACCGTGCTCGCCGGGACCCAGGGTGCGCGCAATCATCACAAGAAGGACCGGCTGTTCGCACTCGCCGCGGACACCGGGTTGCCGGTGATTCTGTTCGCCGAGGGAGGTGGTGGTCGCCCCGGTGACGTCGACTGGAACGGGATCTCGCTGCTCGACGTGAGGGCATTTCGTCTCTTCTCGGAGATCCCCGGGCCGACGATTGGGATCAACACTGGCTACTGCTTCGCCGGCAATGCGGCGCTCCTCGGGCAATGCGACGTGATCCTGGCGACTCCGGACTCCAACCTTGGCATGGGTGGCCCGGCAATGATCGAAGGTGGCGGGCTTGGTCGCTTCTCACCCGGTGACGTCGGTCCGGTCGACGTGCAGTCCTCCAATGGGGTGATCGACGTGGTGGTCGACGATGACGGGGCCGCAGTGGCCACAGTGCGAGAGCTCATCGGGATGGTGCGTGGTGCCTCCGCCGAGTGGTCTGCGCCTGATCAGGCCAGTCTGCGGTCGATCGTTCCCGGCAACCGCAGACGTCTCTATGACATGCGCGAGGTGATCAGCGGTCTGTTCGATGACGGGTCGTTCATCGAGTTCCGCAGGGACTATGCCCCGGCCGCGATCACCGGTATGGGGCGGGTGGAAGGGCATCCGGTGGGTCTCATCGCCAATGCCCCTGCCCAACTTGCCGGGGCCATCGACTATGAGGCGGCGACCACATTTGCCAGGCATCTCGAGCTTTGCGACCGGTGGGGCATCCCGGTCCTCTCGCTGTGCGACACGCCGGGATTCATGGTCGGCCCGGATGCGGAGGCCGAGGGGCTGGTTCGATCCGCTGGTGACCTGTTCCGGGTGGCGGGGAATCTGTCGGTGCCCACAGGGACCATCGTCACGAGGAGGGGGTTCGGCCTCGGTGCCCAGGCCATGGCTGCTGGTGGCTTTCACGAACCACGATTCACCGTGGCATGGCCCGACTCGGAGTTCGGGCCGATGGGTCTCGAAGGTGCGGTCAAGCTGGGTTTCCGCAAGGAGCTGGAGGCGATCGACGATCCGGCTGAGCGTCAGGCCGAATTGGATCGTAGGGTCGAGGAGCTGGCTCGCGCCGGTCGGGGTCTCAACGTGGCTGCCGCCTTTGAGATCGACGACGTCATCGACCCGGCGGACTCCCGCCGCTGGATCACCACCATGCTGGTGGATGGTTCCTAATGCTGTAGCTCCCATATATGGGAGCTACAGCATTTCGTACGAGGACCCAATCGCGCGCGGGAACGAGACGCTCTGGCTCCCATATATGGGAGCCAGAGCATTAGGAACGCGTTCAGTCGTCGACGTGGGTAGGGGGGAGGCCCATCCGCTCGTTGAGGGTGTCCTCGCGGTCGTTGACGATGCGGTTGGCGATCTCCTCGGCGGCGTGCATCAGCCACATCGCGGTGTGCGATCCATCTGAGTAGTCGGCCTCACCGAAGGCGTCGACCCGACCCTGCTCGAGAAGGCGTGCAGCCTGTTGGAACTCCCGTTGGGAGCCCGGGCGATACACCGCATAGGTGCGTCCTCCGTTTGACTCGACGATGGAGAACACCGGCACGTCCGAGGGCCCGTCGGCGACATAGATCATGTTCTGGAAAGGAACCCGCCGGTCCTCTTGGGCGATCTTGGCGTTGACGTCGATCGACGGGTTCTTGTTGGTTCCCTTGTTGATCTCGAAGATGGCCCTTGTCTTCGAAGTGTTGTCGATTGTGTAGATGAGCTGGCGGATGGCTCCTTCGGGGGAGAAGAGCTGGCCCTGATCGGCTCCGTATCCTGGCGGGGCCACCAGCTCGGTGAACTCACAAGCCCAGACGAAGTCGACTTGGGCAGCGACAGCCGATCCCAGAATCATCTGACGCAGCCCGGTGGAGACGACGTAGTGCTCGAGCCTGATCTGATTCTCGGCGAACCGGGGTCGTGACTCGATGGACTTGCGGGCCAGCTCGAGGAAGTCCGGCATTCCGGTGTAGAACTCGATCTCGGCGCCGAGCTCGCGAAGCAGGTCATTTCCCAGTCCCGGCATCTTCCCCTCCCGCACGTAGGTGAGGATGTGGTTCAGATAGAGATGGTCTCGCTGGATGAGCTTCGAGCCGTGGGAGCGGTAGAACTCTTCGAGCCCGTCGACTTCACCCCAGAACTCACCCTCGTCGATGTCGAAATGACGGAACAGTGGGCTCTGCATATTCCCCGGAATCAGGGTCTTGTCGAAGTCCCAGATCATGGCAATGACGTTCTGGGGGAACAGCTGACGGTTCATATCTGAGTGAAGGCTATTCAGCTATCCACAGACCTCAACCGGTCAGCAAGCTCAGCCTCACTCTCCGTGACGGGTTGTCCACGTTGGTGTCGACAAGGACGATCGACTGCCAGGTGCCAAGTTGCAGTCGGCCACCGACAACAGGGATCGTGATCGAAGGGCTGATGAAGGCGGGAAGGACGTGGTCTCGACCATGTCCGGGGGTGCCGTGCTCGTGCCGCCACATCGATGCATCTGCGGGGAGCATACGGTCGATCGAGTCCATGACATCGGTCTCGGTGCCTGCGCCGGTCTCGAATAATGCGACCCCGGCGGTGGCATGAGGCACGAAAATGGAGAGCAGCCCGTCGCCTTTGCCCTCGCAGAACGACTGCGCCTGGGACGTGATGTCGACGGTGGCCTTGCGGTGTCCGGTGTCGATGCTGATCTCGGTGGTCTCCATGGCCCCAAGTCTCACACAGGAGCCGTAGTGTCCGCACATGAGCGTGGTCTTGACTCCGGAAGAGGTGAACGCCTTCCTCGCCGACGTGTACCCGTCGTCGTATGCGGACGGAACCCGATGCGTGGAGTTGGGCGACGGGATGGCGGTCGTCAGGTGGCCTTTCGACCAGTCGACGCTGCGCCCGGGTGGTTACATCAGTGGCCCCCGCATGTTCGCGTTGGCCGACAGCGCCCTCTGGTTTGCCACCTTCACCGTGATCGGTCTCGAGGCGATGGCGGTGACGAGCGAGATGTCGATCCGGTTTCTCCGTCCGGCACAGAACGGAGACCTCCTGGCGCGGGCCAATCTCAATTCGGTGAACACCCGACGACTGGTGGGGACCGTCGAGCTTTGGGTCGATGGTGCCCCCGATCGTCTCGTTGCAGTCGCCCAGGGCAGCTATGCCCGACCTTGACCGTGGATCGAGTGGGCCGTGGTGCGCGCTGAGCGCGCTTGGCTGCACACTGGACCATGGCGGCTGATCGAGTGGGCCGTGGTGCGCGCTGAGCGCGCTTGGCTGCACACTCGAACGACGCCCGGTCCAGATCTATCAGCCCGCATTCTCGAACTCGATGAAGCCACCGGCTGCCCACGACGGGGCGGGCTGGTCATAGAGCTCAGTGGCGTCGGAGGCACCGATGTCGAGAAGGGCTCCCTCGAGCGGGCCGCGTAGAAACCGGTAGAGCTGGGCCGCATCCCGGTCGTCGCTCTTTGCGGCGACGCAGTGTTGGTCATATCCCCAGTAGTCGCCGGCGTCGATGAGGGCGATGCCCGCCTCCATGCTTCGTTGTGCCGCGATGAGACCCTCTGGTTCCATGTCCAGGGCATCCTCTTCTGGGGTGCCGTAGGCGATCCCGTGGTGGACCTGATCGCCGGTGGCCACGATCACCGCACTCTCGGCAATTGTGGCCACCTCGTCGATATTGGGCAGATCACCTGGCTTGCCGCCGGCGAGGAAGGGGTACCGCTCCACGAGCCGGCGACCAGTGATCCCACGCCGTCTCGTCTCCGCCTCCCAGAAATGACGGAGGCTGCGCAAGGCGTGGTCGCCCTGCCACTCGTCCCGGAAGTCGAGACCGGGTCCCTGGATCCCCCATGTGGGGTGATTCGACGGGGACCCTCCTCCTGAGGAGACATCGCGGCGGGCCAGCTCCATCGCCTCGGTGAAAGCATGGAGAACACTGATGGCGAGGACGGTGTCAGCCCCACTGTCCAGCGCCCCGTTCACCGCGGCGGCGACATGCACACCGCAGTCAGCCACGTTGACATGAGCGAAGGTGACCACCCCGCCGTGAGCCAGGGTCTTGCTCAGATCCCACCGTCGGGCCTCGTCGA
>DASUUC010000046.1:0-5449 GCA_036374335.1 Acidimicrobiia bacterium | reverse complement strand
TCTCCGCGCGGCGTCGAAGATCAGGCCGTAGACCACCCCCATACCGAGAAACGCCGGGAAGAACACGAACGTGTCAGTCGCCATCCACAACGCAAACCCGACCAACGCTCCCAGGATCATCCCTGCGGCAAAGGCACCCGCACTCAGTTCGCTTCCTCTACCTGAGCTGTCCATCACGACCTCCTGGTTCCTGATTACATGGGCAATCAGTAACCAGCTAGAGGCGAAGGTCCCGCGACCACCCTCGTCAACGCACAGACGTTCCTTCAGGCGAGGACCACCGAGACAACTGTGAAGAAGACCAGTCCCTCGGCGTCGCCATTGCGATCATCGTGTACGTTGTGAAGCTCTGACAGCAACCCACACGCCTAGACGCTCTTCACTCGAGCCGGCCCAGTTGTAGCCATCCAGGTCCTTCTCCAGTCGCCTATCTCGCCTCCCAGAGGATCGATTACCACTGCGACCCGCTGCTTTTCCGACAGTCTTCGCAATGCGACGGGCAGACCCGGCTCCACATTCGGAGCGTCCCCGGCGGGCACCGGCGCAAAGCTCGGGCGGAAACGTTCGAAGGCAGCGCGACTTCTCCCCACCCGATACAGATACCCAGCGGGGTTCTCCATGCTCTCAATCCGATCCCAGTTCTCGAAGGCGTAAGCCAAAGCATCCGCGGTGGCCTCCAGACCCCGGTCCTGGCCGAACACCGCCACCAGTGCATGACGCAACCGAGGTTCAGTCTCTTTCACGAACGCCGTGAACGATTCGTCGAGATCTCGGGCCAGCACCACATATGCTCCTTCAACAAGTAAAGGCCCGAGAGCACCAATCGCGCTACAACAATCTCCAATCAGACTTCGCCCAGACCTCCGCCGAGGAGAGGAAGGGACACGTCCTCGGAATCACTGTTGACCAGAACATACGTCACCCCAGACCCGCGGTACTCCTACGGCGTCGCCCACATCTGCGGCCGGCCGGAGCAGCACACCTGACATTGCCACCAAGAAGGGACGCATTCGATGCTGCTCCCGCCCGAAGTTGGCAGCGCCGATCACAAGATCTCAAGCACAACCGCCCATGTTTCAATATCGGGAACGGTCCGCTATCGGCACCTGTTGGGCGGGCCGACCAGTCCTACCTCACCGGTTAGCGAGCCGGTGGGTCGGAGAGGGTGATGTGGATCACAGCGGCTCCTCGGAACGGTGCCTCCTCGGTCAGTAAACAGCAAGGCCCGCTGCCTGCTTTGTCCCCAGTCGCGTTTCCCAGCCAAGCGGAACCACCTGAAAGAGAAGCTTACCGAAAGAGGGATGCCAGCCTTGCACGATATCACAGGCTGCTAGCATATTGACATGGCACGAACAACCTTCACTCTCGAGAAGTCCCTCGCGGAGCAAGCACGGAAGCTAGGGGTGAACATTTCAGCGGCGGCCCGCGAAGGAGTGGCAGCTGCCGTTCGTGCCGCTCTCGCCGAAAACGACCGGATTGCGTACATGCAACACTCTGAAAAAGCCGATCCATTCTGGACCGAAGCCGAAGCCTGGAGCTCTGAGTGAACCGGGGCGAGATCTGGCTGGCCCAGGTGGGCCGCAAACGCCGACCCGTCTTGGTGCTCACTCGCACCGAGGTACTCGAAGTCCGCTCGCTGGTCACCGTCGCCGAAATCACAGCCACCATGCGAGGACTGGCAGCCGAAGTCCCCATCGACCATGAACTCGCAGGACTCGACCACGAGTCCGCGATCAACTGCGATGGTCTCCACACCGTTCCCCAGTCAATGCTCACAAGACGCGTCGGAGCAATCGATAAGCAGGATCTTGAGCGAGTCTGCGTCGCCATCAACTACGCACTGGGCTGCTGACACAGCAGGGCCGGGCCAAAGGAGCCGCAGCCACTGTCACCCAGGAGCCGAAGCGGGTCGTGCACGTACCGGAGACAGCGGATCGTGCGGGTACCGAGACTTGACAATGAGACGTGGCTCGCAGCGAACCAGTTCGTGTCTAAGTCTCGATGATGGATTCGGTATCAAGACCGCCGAACAGGGGTGTACCGCCGCCGAACACCACCGCCGCCATATCGATTGCCAGCTCGCCGACCAGCCCGCGTTGAGATACTGGACGATGGTATTGGCGCCTCCTGCGATCCGGATATCGCGTTCACCTGAAACATCACGTGCCTGCTCGAGGGCGCTTTCTATCTCATCGTTGACGAAGTAGAAAGTAGTGCAACCGGGACGCACCCATGTCGAAGGGCATTTCGCTCGACCAGAGTGCGAACCCCTCCACCGCCGCCTCAACGATACGGGCGCGGGTCGCGGCCACCTGCTCGGCGCGAAGCTCACTCCGGTAGACGCCGCCCTTCATTCGGCTCATGACAGCAATACTGCCATGAGTCATGACAACTGTCAGAGGAAGGGCGGCTGATACGCGGAGCATCGCGTCGGCCCGCCTCCGGCGGGTCGACAGGGCGCACTCGCAGAGGTGCCCCCACGCCGCACCTCCGCTCGGCTGCGTTGATTCCGCAGCGGTATCGACTAACCAGGTAGGCGATTTGTGGAGCTGACGGGATTTGAACCCGTGACCCCCTCGTTGCGAAAAATGTAGTCAAACAGCCGTGACCAGGGCAAACAGCTCCGACTAGTGCGCTTGTGGAGCCGCTGTGGGGCGAGCGACGTGAGACGTTGTGAGACGAGGTGGTTTGGTGTGCGACTCGGCCGACCCGAATCAGGGAATTCCGATGCGGAGGCACGATCCCGTGAGACTCCTAGCCGGTCATGAGTCGGTCGGCAATCTCCTCAGCGCCGATTCTTCCCTCGGCGACATCCAACACGAGCTGAAAGGCGTCGTCATCATCGAGACCGACTGGCTCGCCGTTGACATCGAGGAAGACTGTCGTTGCCAGCCATCCCAGGCGCTTGTTGCCATCAACCAACCCGTGGTTCGTGACTATCGAGGAGAGCGGCTGCTTTGAGCTTGATGGTCGGGTAGGCGTCCTCTCCCAAGGCACTCGACGGCGGCCTGGCAATGGCAGCCTCCAGGAGCCCTAGGTCTCTTACGGGCCCGATGCCGAGACGATGCACCAGGCCAAGAAGGTCTTCAAGGGTGAGATTCTCGACTCCGGTCACACAGAGCCGAGTCGGTCGAGCACGTCACCCCACCGCTCCACCATGCGATCGGTGCTGTCTGCAACCTTCTTGGCGTGGCCCCGCCCGCTCACAACGGTCGAGGATTGCCCACCGGATGATCTCCTGACGAGACAGCCCCTCTTCCTTGACAAGCTCATCGAGGGCTCGCTCCAGTGTCTCGTCGGTGCAGTTGCCGATTGGGAGCGGATTTCGGGGTAGCCGTTCAGGGTGTATCCCTGATGTGCAAACGATCTCGCTCCCCGATGATGGTACCGAAGTGGGGAGCGGCAAGAAACCTGGCCTCCGATATACCAGACCGCCGGGTGGAGGACCGCACCCATCTCGAGGAGGATCGACTCGATGGTCCTGACCATCGAAGAGAAGGAGATACCGAAGTGACTGCTACATCGAGAAACGGGTCTAGGACTACCAGCACGATCTTGTTCATAGTTGCAGCTGGCCTGTTGGCGGCCACGGTCGCTCTGGGCTGGTTGTACGGAACCCATAGAAGCCCCGACGGCTATGTCACCGGCCAGACCGCAACCGTGTCGTCCGACGGCTACGCCATCGCTTCGACCGACATCGACTTTGAGGCGCTACCCGACGAGTGGATTCCCGCTAACTTCCTGGGGGCATTCCGTGTAGAAGCCGAGTCAGACGGAGAAACACCCCTATTCATCGGTGTCGGCCCCTCCGAGGAGGTCGCCGCATATCTGGCGGATGTCGAGCACACCGAAGTGACCAGATTCGGGAGCAGCGGACTCGTCTCGTATATCGAGCACGACGGCTCCGCGACTCCCCAGCCACCGGCAAGCCTCGGATTCTGGACAGTCAACACACAGGGGCAAGGCCTCCAGACGCTGGACTGGGAGCCTGAGTCAGGAGCATGGACGCTGCTGATCATGAACTTCGATGGTGCCCCCGGCGTCGAGATCTCGACGTCGGTGGGTGTCAACACCCCCTGGATCATGATCGGATTGGTGATCCTCGGGCTGATGACCCTCTTCACCGCTATTGGCGCCGTGATTCTGGCCGTGGTCGCTTCGAGACGCCCGGCCCCTACTGA
Organism: Acidimicrobiia bacterium; assembly: GCA_036374335.1. Lineage (GTDB taxonomy): Bacteria > Actinomycetota > Acidimicrobiia > Spongiisociales > ZC4RG35 > JANQRA01. Next base: position 1,268 of record DASUUC010000046.1, on the reverse strand, counting down.
CGCAACCGAGCCGACATCGACCCAACCAGCACCACTATCGGGCTGAGCCCACACGCTGTCGACAGAGAGAGTCCCTGCGACCCTTTGACGAGAGCCGAACATCGAAGGAGGATTGGCATGTCGGATTCACCACTCTCTCGGTTTGCAGCGCCCATAGCCATCGTCGGCGGCGCTCTGGTCGTCGTCACGCGACTGGTGAGCCTGACCATCCCGACCGAGGTTGCACTTCTGAAGGCGTACGTCCTGACTGCTACGCATGCAATCAACAGCGTTGCATCGATCGTGGCTTTCGCACTGCTGGCCCTGGCCCTCGTCGCGGCGTATGACCGCGAAGCGCGCCCTGCCGGCACGCTGGGCGTCGTCGCTTTCGGCGCGGCGATCGTCGGCACGGTGTTCATGGCCGGGGACTGGTGGTTCGAGGCGTTCGCCGTGCCACGGATCGCGGGGGTCGCTCCCCAGGTGATGGACACCTTCGTGGGCGGCCGGCTGCTCATGGGTGGCCTATTGAGCTTCGCGCTCTTCGGGTTGGGTTGGACGCTGTTCGGCATCGCCAGCCTACGTGCTCGCGTCTATCCAGCCGCCATCTCGGTTGCGATTCTCGCTGGTGGCCTCCTGTCTGGCGTTCCAATCGGCAAGACCTATCTGACGGGCGGCGTAATCCTTGGTCTGGCCATGGTGTGGCTGGGCGCGTGGATGGTGCCGACGACTGCGGCCACCACGACGGTTGGCGAGTCAGTCGAGGCCCGATGAACGCGGGATCCTCTCGCTGCTGAACGTGGCCGTCACCGGCAGCACCTGGGCTCTGAAGGACCCTCGTTGACATGGGCCGAGATCAAGGTCTTCAGGTGGCCACGAGGTCTCGTCTGCGGAATGAGACCAGACCCACCGCACCCACCACCACAGCGACGATGGTGAGTAAGAGCAGCGGAGTCGCCACAAACTGCTCGAGTGGAATGCCGGGAACGTGTTCCATCGGGGATAGGTCGACGAGCCACTGCGGCAGGTCCATCACCGGGGCGAAGAACCCCATGAAGAAGCAGTAGATCACCACCGCCCAGACCGCGCCGGTGGCACCGGGAACGAGACCGTAGAGCAGTCCGGCCACCGCCAGGATCACCAGGATCGCCGGGGCGAATGCGAGATGGCTCGCAGTCACATCCCACAGGAGCCCGGATTGACCCATTCCCAACGCCGCGCCGAGCCCCATGGCCAGACCGGTGAGCGCCAGCAGCGCCACCGTACCGATGGAGAGGACGAGAAGATGCGAG
>DASUUC010000045.1:0-19357 GCA_036374335.1 Acidimicrobiia bacterium | reverse complement strand
ATCGAACTGATCCTCGACGAGGTCGAGGCACTGGCTGTTGACGGAGGGATCCGGCTGGAGGTCAGCGATGACACGGGGAGGTTCCTGGGCTGGCTCGAGCGGGACCATCCGCAGCTCGTCGTCGGCTCTTCTACCCGACGTGTCACTGTCCGCTACCACACCGCCGAGGGCCGACCGACCGATGTGATCTGGGAGCAGTCCGCCGAACTGCCGATGACCACGATCGGACAGCCATGGCGGGGCCAAGGGGAATGCGCAGCCACGCTCCCCGACGGCTCATCGGCCCCGGTCGCCCTCGTCTGGCAGTCGGGCGGAAACTCAACGGATTACATCGAACAACTCGACCGGGCAGACGGCGGGGTGAACGTGGTGTCACCGGTTTGGTGGCGGATGGCCGCCGACGGCCATCTCGTAGGCTCGGCCGACCCCGGGTACGTCGACGCGGTCCGCGACCGCAACGTGGCGATCTGGCCGGCCGTGGCCGGATTCGACGCCGACGTCCACCATGCTGTCTTCTCCGACCCGGACCGACGCTCCGCCCTGGCGCAGCAGTTATCCAATGAGGCGGAGAGAATCGGCGCCGACGGGGTCAACATCGACATCGAGGGCTACCGGGCCGACGACGCACAGGCTTTCCTGGCCTGGGTCGAAGAGCTGGCCGACCTCGTACGGGACTGGGGCGGTGTCGTCTCCCTCGATCTCATTCCCCGCAGCGACACCTGGGACGTGGGTCCCGAAGACCTCTCCTTCTGGTCCACCGCCCCGCTACGTACCGAGCTGGCCGCGGCCACCGACTGCACGATCCTGATGGCCTACGACCAGCACAACCGCTACCGGCCGGCCGGGCCGGTGGCGGCGCCCCCTTGGGTGGAGGAGGTGTTGGGGTATGCCCTCCGACACGTCGATCCCGCCCAGTTAGTCCTCGGCGTCCCCTTCTACGGCCGCATCTGGGACCCTGCCGAGCTGGACCGCCCCACCGCGGTCGGTATAGGTGAGCTGAGCGAGCTCCTCGACGAAGGGGAAGTCGGCTTCGACCCGGCATACGATCTCGACCGCATAGATATGGCCGACGGCCGCTTCTTCTGGGCCGAGACCCCGAGGGGATTGGAACACCACTTCGAACTGATGGAAGACTACGGGCTAGCCGGATGGGCGGCATGGCGTTTCGGCTTCGACAGCCCCGAGGTCTGGAATGTGGTCCGCGAGAGACGATGAGGCAAAGATCGGCGCCCTTCGGTGGAGTTCCGGCCGCGGAAGTCGGCACCCGAGTCAGACCGTTGTGATCGCTATTCCAACTCGGCCTCACCAGGAAGAAAAGCCCGGCCTCCGTACCGACAGTGCACCATCCCGAAGGCCCGGTGCACTAGCCAACTATCCAGCCCAGTCCCATCCCAGACAGGAATGCGGTGCCCGTTATCAGAAATGAAACCAGGCGCCGCGACTGTAAGTCGATCGGCTCCTTGCTCGCCCGTCTCGGTGGCGACGACCTTTCGGCTTGCCGAATCATCTCCTCCTGCATCGCCTTGGCGTATCCATAGTGAAGTGTCATACACCCACTTCCGTCGTGCGGAGGCTGGACGGTTCCGAAGGATCCGCCCCGCCTCCGCTCCCTAGTTCGGGGAGTGTTTCACGAACCCTCCCTCCCTGACCATCATCGCGATACTCGAGGTGGCCGTAAACGAAATCATCGGCCCAACCCAAGGGCACATCCGGCCCAACTCACTCGTTTGCAGGTCGAAACACGGCCCAACACAGGCGTCTTGGTCATTTCCCCGGCACCGGAGAACCCGCCCCTGATACGATTTTGGGCGCCCAAAGGACGGGTGGGGCATATGAGTTCAGCTTCGGGGGTAAGCGAGCGCGATCTTCTGATCGGCCGATCGGCGGAGCTCGCGTTCATCAAATCGGGACTTGTCGACGGACATGGTGTGTTCGTCTCCGGCAGCCCGGGTGTGGGCAAGACTCGCTTGATCGCAGCCGCCGCATCACAAGCCGAGGAGGCATCCGAGGTCATCGCTATCAGCGGGGCCCAATCTGCAAGCGCCGTTCCCCTCGCCCCGTTGCTGCGAATCGCCGACCTCGATTCCGATCGCGATCTCGCCAGCTCGGTGATAGCCGAGTTGGCTCGGCTATCCCGTTCTGGAGACGTCTTGTTGGTCGTCGATGACTGTCACTTGCTCGATCAGGCCTCGGCAGCGCTCATACACCAGGCGGCCAGCAGTGGGCTTGTCGCCGTTCTGCTGGCCGGCAGGTCGACCGAGCCCAACCCGCCGGCGATCGAATCGTTGTGGAAGGACGGTCTGGTTTCGAGGCTGGACCTCGAAGCGATGGACCGTACGACCAGCGACCAGCTCGCCACGGCGCTCCTTGGGGAGGTCGCTCCGCAGGCCCTCAACTGGCTGTGGACCACCGGGCGAGGCCACCCATTGTTCATCAGGGAGTTGACACGAGCCCTGGCCGACTCCGACCTCGACTACTCATCTTCGGCCGCCCCAGCAACAACCACATATCCAGACGTGCCCCAACGGCTGTCCGAGCTGATCAGCACGCAGCTGGCCAAACTGGAAGACAACGAGCTGCGGGGCCTGGCCGCCGTGGAACTGTCTCAGCCAGTCCCTCAGCACATCTTCGAACATGTCTGCTCATCGTCGATCCGCAAGAGTCTCCTCTGGCGCGGCCTGGTACGCGAGCAGCAGTCCGGCTTCGTTGTCGGACATCCGCTCTATGGGGAAGTGGCGACACAGATTCTGAGCCCGAGCGCGCTCGACGATTTGAGGAGAGAACTGGCCGAGGAGCTCGCTCGACACGGTGCGGACAGCATCCCGGTGGTAGAGCTGCTCCTCGACGCCGGTGAAGATCCCGGAGTCGAACTGCTCCGAGACGCCACGAAGGAGGCGCTCTCACTGAGACAGCCGGAGTTGGCGAAGAAGCTGGCGACCGCCCTCGTCGAGCTCGATCACCGGCCGTCACATGTCATCCAGCTCGCGGTGGCAAATGCGATGAATGGCGACTGGGACACCGCCGATCCACTGTTCGAGCGCTCGGTGAGCGAGGTGAAGGTGGACAATGCAGCTCCCCTTTGGATCGCCTGGTTGTCCGCTCACTTCAACTACGGAAGCAACCTCGGCCGCGCGCTCGTGATCGCACGCAAATCGATGGATGTGCTCAGCGGTGCAGACCACCAGGTGGCCAAGGCACTCTGGTTGCGTTGCCGGATGTTCATCGAGCCGATCGCGCCGGTGTTCGACGAGCTGAGCGCCATGCGAGACGACCCCGATCTTCACCCACGAGCGCTGGCCTACGTAGGGGTGGACCTACCCACCATTTCATGGCACTTCTGCCGTCCCCACGACGGTCTAGCCGCCGTGGAGCCCTTCGAGCTTCCTGAACGAAACTTGGTCGACACCATGCGTCTGTTACAGGCGAACGCTGTCCTGACGATGTGGGGGCATGGTCGAGGAGCCGCCGGAGCGGCCCTGCAACGGCTCAGAGACAAGGCACAGTCGACGGCCGACCCCTATGCGGTCCTCCTGTCGGAAGTGGCCACGCTATTAGTGGCGGCTCGATGCGGGAGAGCCCAGGAGGTGCTCAGTCAATGGGAGCAGCTGACACGTATCGCCCATACCACACCCGATATCCGCTGGATTCCCATCTCGGGCGCCGAGACAGCTCTGGCGATGAGTGCCCTCCGTGGCCGCGAGGAAGAATGCCAAGCCCTGATCGCAGAGGTCGAAGCCATGGATCCCGGCGTCATCTATGCCACGATCCCTCATCTGGCCCTTGCCAAAGCGAAGCTCGCTTTGCGGTCAGGCGATCTGCCAATAGCCTCCCAACGAATCGCCGAAGGGGTCGAGCACGCCCGACGGAGAGGCGCCCTTGCCTACGAGATCCTGTGCCTGCGCGAGAGGACTTACCTGGGGGAACCGGACACAAGCGATGTCGAACGCGCCAGCGAGATCGCGGGCCACGGCGGGCCCGGTTTGGCGACGCTCATCGCCCACGAGATGCGAGCAGTACTCGAGGCCGACCCAGAATCACTCGAATCGATATCGCGAACTGCTGGCGAATTCGGTGCTACCAGCCATGCCTGGGAATCGGCGGCTCGCGCCCAAAGCCTCCACCTGCGGGCAGGCGATTCGGCTTCGGCGCTGGTGTGTGAACTCAGAGTCGAAAACCTGGGTAGGCAACTGCCTGATCAATTCTCACTGACGGTGGAGAGCATGGAGCCAGTCCTCACCCCTGGACAGAGACAGGTAGCCGATCTATCGGCCACAGCCGCCACCAACTCCGAGATCGCCGAGCAACTGTTCCTATCCCGCCACACCGTCAAACGTCACCTCGAGGACATCTACAGGCGGCTCGAAATCTCGGGCCGCCAGGAGCTCGGAGACCTCTATGAGAAAGGATCCGCGTGATGCCCGATTTGTTGGCGAGGAGCCAGTCTCGGAGGGATGATGTGATGATGCGCTGGCGAGCTCGCTGGCTCTGACGCGAAGCAAGCCAGCTCAGTCACACCCGCTTCCGCAGGCGGAAGTACTGGTGGGAGGGGTCTGAACCACCTCCCGGTCCGGGCTCCTCCATATCAGTTGGCCGGAAGCCTTCAGCGTCGAATCTCAGTCAACTTGAAGCCGACGAACTCCCTGGGGTCGCCCACAGGCACGCCATTTTCGACTACGAGGTCAGCCGTACCCCGGACCTTGTACTCGGTTCCATCGGTTCCGGTGGCCTTGCCATTCACCGAGTTGGAGATCTCGAGGAGGTTGTCCGAGACGACGGTTATGCGAACCTTGAGGTCAGCGTCACCCGTGGCGAATGGCTCCGGCGGTGCATCTCCGCCGGCGATCCCTGGGCATATCTGCCCGAGCCATGTCGGTATGTCGTTCAACTCCGTGTAGTAGAGGTAGATCGGCTGCTCTTTGTCATTGACCCTGAGGTCCACCGTGCCGTCGTGGCGCAGAAACACGCGGAGTGGGGCTGTCCCTGGGTCACCAAAACAGAACTCCTCGATCCTGCCCCCGGCGAATAGCGCCACGTTCGGGCTTTGGTCGAAGGTTCCGTAGAAGAACCCATACTCGAATTCATCTTCGATGAATCCCTGGGGATCGGCAATCGCTGGCGCAGCAACACCAACCAAGAGCAGCACAGTAAGGCCGGCCATCAATCTCTTTGATCATGACTTGTCCTCTCCGTAGTTCGGGGAGCATTTCGCGAACCTCCCCTCGCTCACCATCATGGCGATGCTCGCGACCGCTGTACACGAAATCATCGGCCCAACCGAAGGACCCATCCGGCCCAACTCGCTCGGCTGCAGCTCGCACGAGCCCACCAATCCAGCGTGTTGCGTATTTGCGTGAGCTGGATCAGTGTCCCAGCCGACGACCTCATCGAGGAGCCGTAGCGACATCTCGGGCAAGCGGATCGGCGACGTTGCCAGGTCCCGGCTTCGTGTCACAGGGCCGCAATAGGTTGGTGAACATGGGTAGTGGAACCACGATCTACGGATAGGAGCTCGATGATCTCCTACCACGCTTATCGAGGAGGCAGGGAGGGTCGGAGCAGACAACACGTCGATGGCTACGCCGGAACCAAGACACGGCGAGGCCTGTGGAACGTGTTCCGGGCGACCGGGTATGCCGAGGCCGACCGGTAGCGGAACGCGGCTCAGTCATGACGTGCGTCGGCAACGGCCAGGAATTCGATCATTCCGGGGTTCTTCTAGCCAGCGCCAGCCCGGGAGCATCGCTGCACTTTCAACGGCGGCGAAACCGGCCGGCGCGCGGTATTGCTTGAGCCGGATTGCCGACGCGACTACGGCTTTCGGAGTCTGACCGCGGTTTGGTCTATCCGGCCAAGGCCTTGAAGAGCCTCAACAACCCCAGGGCCTCTCCCCCGCCACCGCACCTAGTTCCCAGTTGCAGTCGTCGCTCTGAACGCTCACCTCGAATAGCCGGCCTCACGTCACCCCTACCCCAACGCCCGATATAGATTCAGCGAATGGGTCGCCGCTACCTCATAGCGTCGACGTGGCCGGGAGGCCGTCACTCGGCCCCCTGATGAGATCATTCAATCCGAAACGAGCTTTGGAGTCGAGTCATATGCCCGCTGAGTCACGAGCCCGTGGTGTTGGTCAGGGCACGCAGGGCCGCAGCCGTCGTGAATAGGCGATTCGGGTCGGCGAACAATGGACCCGCCTCAGCTCGGTCCCACGGGTCGTAGCAATCCATGTTGGTGACCCTAAGCAGCGGGGCGCTGGGCCAGCTTCCATCGTCGCGCTGAATCGAGAGGAGTTGAGCGGTCCACTCTTCGACTGCGTTCCGGCCCCTCTCGGACGGAACGGCTTGGCACAGGCAAGAGATCAGCAGGGCGATTTCCAGTGCGGTCGACGGGCGTTCGCTCCAGAGTCGCTCTCCGGCCTCGACCGGGAGACCCGCGTGACGAAGCAGCGACATGCTCACCCAGGTTCCGTAGAGGTGGGTATCCCACCAGAACGAATTCCATGTTCCATCCGGGTTCCGGTCCCGCTGGACCCGGGGCAGCGCCCGCTGGACGAGATCTTCATTCGCCAGCCCGGCGAGGAGAGCACAAACGCAGGTGGGCGTCACGTCCGGGTGTGAAGTGGTCCACGAACTGGGAATGCCGTCGATGAATGTCGCGAAACCGCCATCCTCACGCTGGTGGAGCGCCAGGCGCCGGAAAGCCGTGTCGGGAGGGTCGCGGCCGGCGGCCCGGATAGCCAGGATGGTCGTCGACGTGGTGTCGGCATCGGTCTCCACCGCGGCGTTGTACCCCCAGCCGCCGTCATCGCGTTGGTGCTCCAGCAGCCACTTCGCAGCTGCGGAGAGACGCCGCCGAAGACTCGGTCCCGTCCGGGGCGGCACCTCGGAAAGGGCGAGGGCGACGAAAGCGGTGGTCCACTCCGGGGAAGACCCCGGCGGGAGCAGCCACTCGGTCCATGCCCCGTCGGGGTCCTGGTGGTCCAGCAAATATCCGACTCCGGTCGTCACCGCAGCCGCGACCGCCCGGGGGTCTGTCACCGACGGCGGACGAGGATCGGCTTCATGTAAACCGGAAAATAGGGGACTCCCGAACGGGTGCCCACGCCTGCGAAGCAGTGCACGTCGACCGAGGAACGGCTCAGACGACCTTCGGATACGGTCCGCAGCATCTCGGTGTACGGAGCGGGATCGAGCTGGGACGTCTCGAAGACGGTGGTTAGTCGAGTAGATGCGACGGCGTCACTCGGGAAGAGACAGTGGGAGCACATCTCGAACTTGTGGTCGGGCTCGCCGGCGCCTCCCAGACCGACCGACCACACGACCGTCCGGGTGGGATACCCGATTTCGTCGGCCAGGACCTGGCTGGCATAGCCGGCGACGATGTCCGCGAGCGGCGCACCACCGGCGGCGGTGGCGAGACGCAGATAGAACTCGATGCGATTCCCGTACCCCGTGAGATATATCCGTCCTCCGTCGACTCTGCGACCGGACAGATTGACCGAGACACCGAGGGGCTCGAGATAGCCGAGCGACGTCTCCTCAACGAGACCCCACAGGTCGGCCTCTCCGAACCAACCGGCAAAGCCCCGCATCCGGGACCATCGGTCCGGGTTGGAACCCCATCGTCCGTTGACATAGAGGCGGAGCTGGGGGGGTTGGTTCGAAACGAAGGAGACACCGATCCAGTAAGCACCATCGCGATGGGTTTTCCACTCATCGGCACCCGTCGAGGTGGCGATGGCGATAGCCGGAGCGACCTCCGCCAGAGCGCCTTCCGCATCGAGAATGGCGGCGGCGGCGGCGATGCAGCGCTCGGCGGCCGCGTGTCGCGCCGTCTCGGAGGAGCCTGTCCAGCCGGGTTCACCGATGAAGTGCAGCCCGGATTGGGACGGCCCAACCGCCGTGGCGAGCTGGATTGGCGTGCCGTCTTCGTTGATGCCTGAGCTCTGCAATGGTGGAGAGCCCAGGGGAAACGCCAGCGAACGGGCGCAGATCTCATCGAATACGTGCATCGCCACGTCCAAGAAGGTGTCGAGGCCCAGCTTGGCGACGAGGCGCGCGAGCTGGTCGGCGACGTGAGGGTAGGCCAGGACCTCGGTGGCGGTTGTCACCGGAGCGGCACGACGACTACCCGTCCTTGCCGGCTCCATCGCGGGACCCGTCGTCGGGCTCCTCGAGCTCGATGACGATGCGAGAGGGCGCTTCGCAGTCGAAGATCAGCCCCTGGGCCGGACTGAGCTTGATCCGCTCGGGTGTGAGGCGCTCGCGCGTCGACCGCACTCGCCTGGGAGCCGGTGGCCGGTATGCGGTCCGACCGCGTTTGGGGTAGGACACCACAACCTCGGCGGCCCCTTCGCCGATGGCGTTCGTCGCCTTGTACCGTCCCGGGCGGAGGATCGTGGCGGCGAAGACGGAGCCGTCCGACAGCGTTCGACTGTCGAACAGGGGCGTGTCCTCGGCCGCGTCGGCCCGGCGCACCAGAACGTCGTAGCCACCGGACCCCGAAGACACGCGGAACAGTGCGTAGCCCTTCGGGTTCACGGTGAACCGGTGGCGGTCATGGTCGCAGGGTTCGTCACACTTGAGCCCGGCCCCGTCGGCGAGCTCGGAGAGATCGATATCCACCTGGGCGACGGCGCTTTCGGTGTCGACCGAGATGTAGAAGACACCCACCGACTCCCGTCCTTTCCGGATGGTGCCGCGGTACTCGCCGGGCTCGCCGAAGGAGTGGGCGATCGATCCCAGCATCGTCAGCGAGCCGCTGTCCAGTCCGATCTGGAGGAAGATGTTCCGGTCGATGGGCAGTTTTCTCATCAGGTACCGACGTCTCCTGTAACGATCATCTCGGTGTCATTGACGTCTGCTGCCAGATTACGGATGGGGATCTTGACCGGGATGAGCCCACCACCGGTGAGGATCGGGTATGGATCCTCGAACTCGTAGATGGGGTACTGGGCCGCGAAGTAGTCGGCGATCACCGTCTGTAGCAGCCCGGGCAGGTCGAAAGCGTCGCCGAGCACGTCCTGGATGAAGTCCTCGATTTCGTCGACGATACCGAGTGCGGTCTTGATGAGATCAATGACTGGGCCGATCACTGCGAAGATGAGATCGACCGCCCAGCCGGGGACCCAACCCGGGATCACCGACTCCAGTGCGTCCTCCACCAGGTTCTCGAAGACATTGGCGATCGTGGCGGGAACGTCAATGGGGTCGACGCTCACGAAATCGGGATCGATGAAGATTTGCCACTTGTTGGGCTTGCCGGCGAACTCGGCGTCCAGGTCTGTCCAGGCGGGGAGCCGTCCCGGGTCGACGAAATATCGGGCGTCGAGACGAGCTCGCACCTCCGACACCTCGCTCACCAGCCCGCTGAGGTTGAGGGGTATGCAGATGGGGCCGCCAAAACAGATATCGGGGATGCCGACGAGGCAGCCGTTCCACGGGTCGGGGATGATGCAGAATCCTGGCACGCAGAAGCCGGGAATCGTGAAACACACCTCGAGCTCCAACTTGTCCCACACGATGTCGAGTGCGGAGATCTCGATCGTGCCATCGCTGTTGAGCTGGATCGTGCCGTTCTCGAGATGGATCTGCAGGTCGTAGCTCGCCGAGAAGGGCCCGAAGCTGCCGCTGTCGGTGTCGTCGAAGGTGAAATTGTCCCGAACCAGATTGAACAGCTCGACGAAAGCGGCCTCGGAAGCGGCGAGAGTGATGTGACTCATGGCACCACCGTCATCGTTAGGAAGGCCTTCAACTGGTCGTCCTCGATCGCCGGGTTGTTGGGCACGGGCGGGTTCGGAGTCGGCGACAGGGACACTGTGCCGAGACCGAATAGCGGGAAGTCGACAAAGAAGGTCTCGACCGGGATGGCGAATTTCTGTCGCAGGCCGAGTACCACGGCTGTCTCGATGTAGCACTCGAGGTTCGACTCGAGACCTTCGGGTTTCACGTCGACGATCTCCACGCCGTCGACATGGGCCACCACCCGTTCCGTGCCGGCCAGAAACTCGCGATGGAATCCTCCGGTGACGAACAGCTCCAAACAGAAACATTCGGGCCTCCCGGGCACATGTACCGGTGGCAGGTCGGGGAAGTCGGCTAGGCCGGGCACGTCCTGGCCACCGACGGGTATCTTCAGAATCGCCCCTTCTTCGGGGCACGCGATTGCCCCGCACACCACCAGTTGGATGGCGAAGCTCTGCTCGGCGAGGGGCGGATTCAGCTCGGCGGGAAGCGAGACCACGTTGCCGGGGTGGAAATCCAACGTCACCTTCGTGACCTGAACGATGAATCCCAGGGTCACCGGAGGGGAGTCGGCACCGATCACGGGGAGGGGAGGAAGGATCGTGAACAGCGGGTCCCCGTACTTGGTCACATCCGAGGTGAAGGAGAAGAACTCACACCACAACTCGCGATTGGCCGCGAGGTCGGCGGTGGCGTAGTTGAACCACGAGGGGCGCTGACGCATGACGTGCTGGATCACGAGGTTGACGCCCTCTTCGTGGAAGGCAACGTAGAGGTCGCAATCGTCAGTGAATGCCATGGCTCCTCGGAGCTGCCGTCATATCTGCCTTCTTTGGCTATCGCAAACACTCATTCGCTTCGGGTCACTCCTCCAGTACGCAGAAACCGACGTCGTCGGATGCAGGATGACCGTTGTAGACGCTGTTGACGATGGCTCGGTCCCAGGCGTTGACCCGTACCACATAGCCACACTGGACGAGACCGGTCGTGTTGTACTCCCACTGGGCTCCGCCGAGCAGTGTGTTCGACGTCTTCGATGCCGCGGTGGTCACCGGCTCCGGACCGAACCCGCTGGGGCCGCCGTCGATGACGACACTCCAACTGCGCAGGTAGGGGTCGGTGGCAACGGCGCGACCCTCGAGATTGTCTCCCGGTGTGAGCAGCCCACAGTCGCCGGTGGGCTCGGTGATCCACACGTCGACATCGGGCGGGGTGTTGTCGAGTTGGACCCGCTGGGTGGCGAAGCCGGGCATCCCCTGGATTTCGAGGCGGATGTCCCACTTGCCATCTCCCGACGAGTCGAAGTACGCGAGGATCCCGGCGAAGTTGTCGACGAAGGACAGATAGTCGAACCAACCATCCCCATCGGGGTGATGCCACGACCCGGGACCGACATCTGGTTCGACCCAGATCTTGGTCGACAGCGTGGACCAGGTAGTGGTCCCCACCTCGCGGACCTGGACTCGATATTTGTGTCCCACGAACCCAGGACCACGCACCACGATCCGGCCACCAAACGGGCAGGGACGTCCTAAGGAATCCGCAGGGAACCCGTTGTCCATGAACTTGGCGGTGGCGGTGGTGAGCCCGGACACGTTGCCGATGTAATAGACCTTGACGCCACCGACGGCGGTCAGAATGGGATAGACCCCGGTGATCGGGGTGCCCGGCGGGACGAGCACGTGTGCGTCGAGGCGATTGCCCCAGTAGGGCACCGCGTCAGCATCTGTCTGCGATGGCGGGCTGTTCCAGGAGAGGACGGCCCGGATCCTCCCGATCTTGGGCTGGTCACAACCCTGGCGAATCTGGCTGAGGTCGACCGGAAGCGCGGCGGTGTAGCAGAGCCCCCCGTCGGGCAGATCTTCGAAGTCGTATGCATTCACCTCGACGGTGCCCAGATAGGTCCACTCGCAGGTGTCGTCCCAGTCGGCCCAAAACGCCACGTACTCGGTGCTGCCGTCGGTGCAGAGATTGCCGGAGAACCCGGACGAGAGCTTGATCCGATAAGTGGCGGTCAGTTTCTCCTGGTTCCACTCCAGACCGACATCTTCGAGCTCCTCGTAGTTGATGTTGCCTGTGGTGTCCTCGATCGTGGTAACCAGGTCGGCGAGGTCGATGTCGTATGCCGCCAGGGCCGCGCTCAGCGTTTCGAAGGCGGCGGGGCTGCTGTCGGAGCTGGCCTTGATCGCTTGATACTCGGTGAAGGCGAACCGTGACGGCTCCACCGTGAATTTGGCCTCCCGAGCGCGGCTCAGCTCGACGTAGCGTTTGGTCAAGTCGGCGACGGTGAGCTTCAGCGGAGTGAACGGGGGGTCGGGATCTGGTCCCGGCACAGGCGGCTCTGGAGGTGGGACGGGAATTGTCGCCTCGATGGACTCCAACAACCCGGGAGGAATTTCAACAGCCACCTTGACGGCCTCGAAGAGATCTCCCCACCACCAGCTCTTGTCGATCTGGACGTGACATTCGAGCACGTTCCCCCACACCGGGTCCCAATCCGGGTCCCCGGCCGGAGGCTCGAGGCTCCACGACAGGATCGCTCTAACCCGGGGAAGCTGGGGACTGGTGCACCACTTGCGCGCAGGCGCGTGCACCACCTCCACCGAATAGGTGAGGGGGTGCGTGCTCTTGTCGTCACAGTCTTTGCCTGTTGGTATGTCGTGGACCTCGGCAGCCGCAAGACCAGCGTCTTGCCACCCACTGCCCAAGTCGACATAGAACCGTACGTACTCGGTACTGCCATCCTCACAGAGATCCCCTGAATACCCGAAGGCGTTCTTCACGTCGAAGGTGGCGTAGAGCCTCTTCGTCGCCGAGTTGTAGCCCAGAGTGGTCAACTCTTCGTAGCCGACGTTGCCCGACATCTCCTCGACAGGCGAGTAGGGACTCGCCTTGATGGTTCCGAAGTAGTTCGGATTCGCCGCGATCAGCGACCGGAACCCGGATCTCGTCTTCTCAATGCGCTGCTTTGACCTAGCGGCTGTCTTCTCATCCGGCACCAGAGACCCCCTTTCGGACCGGCCCCTTGGCACGACAGGTTGACGGCGAGTGCCGGTCCGCGACGGATGAGAGAGCCCGTTGAGCTTCCTCCGGAGCCGAGTCCAGATGGGCGTCGGCAATCAGAGGCTCAAGTGGATGGTGACGGGGCTTCCCGGTTGAATGGGCCAGACGGCGCACGGCCTTCCTCTCTCCAGGCCTCCGTTGCGCGCCCGCGTTTTGACCATACAACTCGAGGGTCTTCGCGTGGTTTCTTTTTTTTCGCGACCACGCTGCTAGTGGAAGCGCCCACAGCCGCTCGGTTCGCCAGTACCCCCACGACTTAGCTCCCAACCTCGGGTGATGTCGAAGATCAATCCAAGGACTTCTCTGATCTCGGTGAGAATCGAGACTCCGACATGGGTCGTGTTGAAACCGAAGGTCAAGGTTGTGGTTTCTTGCCGATCATTGATCACCTCCGCCAGGTCCCAGAAGGTGTCCGTGCAACGCGCGGCGAAGATCCGACCCGGTCTCAGCCAGCACCTCTGCCCACGTTCACTTACCAGAACCACCTGGATACTCAACCAAGTCCGCTCCGTGCAGATCTCTCGCGGGTCCTCGCCCCGGAGGAGTAGGGTCGGTTGATGGCGCCGACGGCCGGAAAGAAAGGAGGTTGACGATGCCGACCTACATAACCCTGGCCAATTTCACCGACCAGGGAATCCGCAACTACTCGGACACCACCAAGCGGGCGAAGGCGTTCCAAGAGCTCGTCGAAGAGATGGGCGGCGAGGTGACGAACCTCGTGTGGACGATGGGGATCTACGACGTCGTAGCCATCACTGAGCTACCCGACGATGAGACGGCGACTGCTGCCGCACTCAAGATGTCATCGCTGGGGAACGTTCGGACCACGACCCTCCGGGGATTCGACATGGAGGAGATCGACTCGATCATCGAGCAGGCCCGATAGCCGGGCCACCGCTTACTCAGCCTGAGAAAAATCTTCCGGCCGTCGATCGCCACGGGGACGTGACTCCCCCCGAATCTGGACAGCAACCTCGCCGAGCAGACTGTCGATCGGTGCATATCGCCCGGCAGGATCTGGTTTCGCCGTCATCTCGTCGCCCGATGCCCCGGAGGCATCGAGGACCATGCGACCCACCTGTGAAGTCATCATCGAGCTTCCCTACCTTTTTCTCTGGCATCGGCGACTGGAACCCAACCTGGATAGGTCAGCCGACCCGAACGCCCTGGCACCACCAATGACATATCCCTGACCCTGATTTCGGGATGCATGGACTGAGCCGTAATCGAATATGTCCCCCAACCCCACTACCCGGTTCCCGAGCGCGCGGTTTGGCACGGGACGCGAGCCCCTGGTCCGCAGGATCCCGTATCGACACGAGCCCGAGGGTTGGTGGGCCGACTCGGCAGACCCCGGCTTCAGCGCGGCCGGTGACACCCTCCGCGGTGTTTCGAGATTGCCATCGCTGCGATTGAATTCACCACCGAAACGAGCCAGTCGGCACCACCGAAGAGGATGTGCCATCACGCACCAGGGGTGACTCCGGACCGGTTCCGCTGGCGTTGACCCCCGTTGACCTGGCAGAGCCAACTTCCGAAATCCCCAACAACTCCAGCTCGCTCCCCCACCACCCCACCTGGTTCCCAATCGCGCGGTTCGACGCGGGCGTGCAATACCCCCGGTCGTTGTCGAACGTGTTCCCGTCGTCGTCGATGAACAAATCTCCGCCTCCGCTGTTGCTGCGGCCGAGGCGGCACAATTCAACCGTTGTGTCGGGTCCAGCTCGGTCGGGGTTACATCTTCTCTCCGCCCGCGCTTGGTGATCGTTGCAGTGCCTCCGCACAATCACCTCCTCGGCAGAGACTCCCAACTCTCGCCGAAGAGGTGATGCATCGACCTATTGAGACCGCAGCCGATAGCGCGCACCCGAAACGAAGAGTGTGCGCTTTCGCTCCAGAATGGTGATAGGGGTGGATCTCACGCTGTTCGAAACTAGTGCCGCTGGCCTAGCGTCTTGTAGCTGTGAGATCGTGTAATGCACACCAGCGACGGGGGCCAGCACGACCACCTTGTATGACCACCTTGGTTGCAGTAAGACGCTCGGCCCGGTGATTCCTCCCTGTCTCAGATGGCGCGGGGGAACTCGTCGAGACCGGTGGGCAGGGTGCCGAGGAGGTCGTGGAGGTCCTTCAGCTGTTCGACGGTCAGCTCGAGCAGCTCGGGGGGCGCTTGGTACATGCTCTCCAGCAGGTCCGTCTTGACTGATCGACCTTTCTCGGTGAGCACGACGAGTCGGACTCGGCGGTCTTTTGGGTGAGGTCGGCGTTCGGCCAGTTGGAGTCGCTCCAGCCGGTCGACCGCCCAGGTAGCGGTGGATGCGTCGCACTTCCAGGCTGTGGCGAGCTCTCTCATGCTGCGACCTGTCACCGGATCCAGGGAGTAGAGGGCCTTCGCATCGTTGGGGGTGAGCCCGAGTTCGGAAAGGACCAGGTCTCTTTGGGGTCGGGTGTGGACGAAGAACCCGAAGAGCCTCTCCCACACCTGTTGGGCCAGATCACGTTTTCGCACTATGGCCGCATCATACTAGATTGGAATACTCCTACTATTGGTTAACTAAGATAGTAGGAGTAATCCAACTAATGGGAGCTCGACATGAAGCGGACACAGGCCTTTCTGGCGGCAGGGGCGATCATCTTCGCTCTGGCGTCCGCCATCCATGGGGGTTGGCTGCTCGACGGTTACCAGCATTCGGAGGCTCGAATCGCTGAAGGTGTGATCGCCATCATGCTTCTGGCTGGGCTGGCGGTGAGCCTGATCAACCCGCCCTGGACGAGACGGGCCGGTCTCCTGGCGCAGGGCTTCGCCCTGGTCGGCACCCTGGTGGGTGTGTTCACGATCATCGTCGGGGTAGGGCCTCGGACAACCCCTGATGTCATCCTCCACATCGGACTCGTCGTTCTGCTCGTTTGGGGGCTGGTCAGCACACGCTCATCCGTCACGGAGACGCAGTCATGAGGCCGGGACTCCACATCCCGGCCACCGACTGTTGAGGCGCATGTCATCGAATGCAATGTCGAGATCGTCCCTGATAGAACATCGGTGGTGGGAGACCAGTCGCTGCTCGATGCGTTCCCGAACAGATTCGACGTTGGGTACGACGGACTGATCGAACTTCACTCTGACTCTGCGGGCCTTATGGCCAGTTGTGGACCTCGACTCTGACACCGTCGTTCACCGTATCCGAGGTCGATAACACTCGCTAGCGGCGCTCCTGGTCCGTGCGAGGATCAGATGTGAGTCGGGCCCAGCGGCCGGAGTGCGCCGAGCTGAACGGAGCCGAGTCGTTGGACAGGCGGCTCCCCAAGCTAGCCCTCGAGTGGCTCCGATCGAGTTGATACAGAATTCGGTTGATTCGCTAGGAGCTGCGTCGTCTCCTGCCGTTACACAAGGACGGAGGAAGATGACCAGTTGGCCAAGGAGATCAGTGTTTCCTCACATTCGCTGGTGGCGGCGTGATCCCACGTCTAGTTTGGAGGGACCAAGGAGCAGTGAGTGAGAAGGTTTGTCGCCGTCCTCTGCGGAAGCGTCTTGATCGTCGCCGGGTGTTCAGCCGACGAAGGGGTGGTAGACACCAGCGCCACCCTGTCGACAACGATGACTTCGACGACGGCCCTCCTGGCCACCTCATCGATCGCTCCAACCACTACGACCACGCCTCCGGGCCCCACAACGCCTCCGAGCCCCACAGCGACAGTGGCGCCGTCGACGACCACCACGGGCGCCGATGCGACAGTGCAACTCACCGATGAGGGGATCTACGCCGGCTCGACGTGGGTCTATTTCGGCTACGACGATGACGACGCAGTCGCCGCGGTCTCAGACGTGCTTGGTTCCCCGTCGGAGGACAGCGGGTGGCTCGATTCTCTCACCGATGGATGGGAGCAGTTCGGGGTTTGTCCGTCACCGAGGGTCCGTGGCGTCAGTTGGGGTGAGGACGGAGACGTCGCCTTTCAACTCATGTTCACCGACGGCGATACCGATTTCTGGATCGGTGGTGTCGAGCACTTCTACAGCTTCCACCACTACGACACCTCCGAGCCGAGCGGTCTCACCACTCCGGAGGGCATCGGACTTGGTTCGACCCTCGGTGACCTACGCAGCGTCTACGGTTCGGGGTCGATCGTGATCGAGGAGGACTTCTTCGACCCCTCACTCGGATACTGGGCCTACGACCAGCATGATTGGACCGGTCTCTGGGGCTCCGCCACGGGCACATCCGAGGCTGACTCCATCACTTCGATCAACGGTGGCCAGGGCTGCGGGGAGTAGGTGGTCAGGGCTGCGGGTCGGTGGCGACCAGGAGAACTATCCGGTGGGAGCCTGACTCAAGGCAGCGCTCACCAGCCACCGAAACCATCGAGGAGGTGACACGAGCCCTGCGATAGATACGATGACCAACCAGATCACATAACAACCGGGTCTCCACCAAACCCTGGGCGCTTCGAGGCATCACTCTCGGGCTGTTTCGGATATGGGCGGATCCACTCGATGTTGTCGATATGGGCCGTTGCTGCGATCGGTCTCTTCAGTTATTCGATCGCTCTTGCTGACTCCAGACCGTGTACGTGGCTTCGAACTGCTGCAGCCGAAACACTTCGACGGCACCCTGGCTCACGGTTGGGTACTCCATGTGAAAGTCGATTCCTGCGTCGGCTAGGTCGGCCGCAAAACCTGTCACGCCCTGTGTTTCTTCACCTCGGTCAGTCGCTCCATCGCCGTCTCAACTTCGGCCCTGGTGATCACTCCGTAGCGAAAGCTGGCTTTTGCGCAATCGGCAACGCCAAGCAGACTCTGCGCATGAGTGATCTCCTCGGCGATCTCGTCGCTAGAGCGGTGGTGTTGTCGTGAATTGCCCGAACGCGGCGGCGATGTCACGGGCGAACAGGGCCGGTTCTTCGGCTGGGGCGAAGTGTCCGCCAGCTGCGTGCTCGGTCCAGTGTTGGACATTGTAGAGTCGCTCAATCCAAGACCTGGGCGGCTCCGCCTCCTTCACAAACTGGTTGGCGAACACTGCGACCGCTGTGGGCACCTCTACCCTCGATAGCGGGGCAGGATGCCATCGGTTGTCGTAATAGTCCCGCGTCGAAGTCGAGATCGAACTCGTCACCCAGTAAATGGTCGCTAGCGCTGCCAAGAAGTCCAGAGAGAGCCGGGCAGCGGGGTCGCCACCCGAATCGGTCCACGATCGCCACTTCTCAAGCAGCCAGGCGGCCAGGCCGGCCGGGGAATCTGTCAGCGCATACGCCAGTGTCTGCGGCTTGGTCGACTGGATCGAGGAATAGCCCCGCTCCCGAGCATCCCATTGATCCCGTTCTTGGATGAACGCCGCCTCGGCGTCGTTCAGCTCGCCGATAGGACTGCCCTCGAACCCGATCTCGATGTTGGTGAGGTGCAGACCAAGCAGTCGCTCTGGCGCCTGCATCGCCATGTGGGCCGCGACTCCCGACCCGAAATCCCCTCCACCGGCTCCTAAACGCTGGTACCCGAGATCGGCCATCAGTTCAAGGAAGACGCCGGCGACATCAGCATAGTTCACCCCGACACGGCTTGGTCGTGTTGAGAAGCCGTAGCCGGGGAGTGAAGGAACCACCACGTCGAAGGCCGGTCCATCGATCCCATGGCCAGCAGGGTTGGTCAACATGGGGATCGCGGCGAGATACTCCATGAAACTGCTCGGCCATCCGTGGATCAGGATCAGCGGAAGCCCATCACCGTGCCGCGCCTGTTGATGGACGTAGTGGATGCGATACTCACCCACCTCCGCCAGATAGTGATCAAACTGGTTGAGTTCACGCTCGGTGCTCCGCCAGTCGAACTCGTCCGCCCAATAGGAAACAAACCAACGCAAATAGTCGAGATCAGTGCCCTGCGACCAGGCTGGACCGGGAGCTTCACTCGGGAAACGGGTATCTCGAAGCCGACGCCTGAGATCATCCAATTCGGCTTCATCGACTGCGACCGCAAATGGTTCCAGTCTCACACCCCGAGTCTCGCAGACAGAACGAATCGCCGGCTAGTTCCCCCACCCCCCTCCGGGCAACCCGCAGATATCAGACACGGCTCCGCCAGATGGTGGTCGATGGTGTCCAGCAGGTGGGCGGTCAGGGCCGGGCCTTCCCATACCGCCACCGACGTCGCCAGCTCGGGCAGGCGCTTATGAAGATCAGAGTACCGGTGATGATCCAGGATCCGGCCATCTCCCGATGGACTAGAACTTCTCGCGGCGCTTACTGAGGGCGCTCGGCTACAGGCTGTACCCGGACCTAGCGATTCATTTCGACGCGGTAGACCGCTCACAGTTGATCGAGTTTCCAGAGGAGCTCCACCCCTTCTCCCGCCCGCACGTCCACCTCGCTCTTTCTGTAGGGTTTCAGGGGTCCGACCGGTTACGTCACCTGGGATTCTGAGATGCGACGGACGTCGGAGATAAGACGACTCTGGAATCCGCCATGCGAGTTCGAGAAGCGGAGCCTGACGCTGCATTCGGGAGCCTCTCTGCGCGGATTGAATGCGGCGGTGTACGAGGCCTTCCAGGCGCTCGACAGTGTGATGC
>DASUUC010000044.1:0-42959 GCA_036374335.1 Acidimicrobiia bacterium | reverse complement strand
TGACCGGCAGATCGATGTACTCCTGCAGCCAACGCAGCGGGAGCTTCATCAGAATTGCCTCAGGAAGCGGAGATCGTTGTCGACGAGATGGCGAATGTCGTTGATCCCGTGACGCACCATCGCCATCCGCTCCACACCCATTCCGAAGGCGAAACCGGACAGTGCCGTGGGGTCGTATCCGACGGCCTCGAGGACGTTGGGGTCGACCATCCCGCACCCGAGCATCTCCAGCCAGCCGGCGCCGCCACAAACCCGGCAGCCGGCCACGCCGCCGTCACAGTTGAAACAGGAAACGTCGAGCTCGGCGCTCGGCTCGGTGAACGGGAAGAAGTGTGGACGGAGACGCACCTCGCTCTGAGGCCCGAAGAACACACGGGCGAAGTGGAGGAGTGTGCCCTTGAGATCGCTGAACTGGATGTTCTCATCGACGGCGAGACCCTCGATCTGATAGAAGACGGGGAGGTGGGTGGCGTCGATGGTGTCCTTGCGGTAACACCGACCGGGGACCACGATGTACACCGGTGGATCGTGGCTCTCCATGAAGCGCGCTTGCACGGGTGAAGTGTGGGTGCGAAGCAACACCTCGTCTTCTGGTGCACCCCATTCGAGGTACATGGTGTCCTGTTCCCAGCGCGTGGGATGAGTGGCCGGGGTATTCAGCGCATCGAAGTTGTAATAGGCGAGCTCAGCCTCAGGGCCGCCAACCACCTGGTAGCCGAGGCCAACGAAGATGTCGACGATCTCGTCGATGGTCTGCTGGACGAGATGGAGGTTGCCGGCGGGAAAACGAACGCTCTCCAGGGTGACGTCGATCGACTCGTCACGCAGGCGAGCCTTCTCCTCGACTGCCTCCAGCTCGGCCCGACGTGACGCCAGTAGGCCTCCGATCCTGCCGGAGGCCTCATTGAGTTTGGCGCCTACCTTCGGTTTGAGGTCGTTGTCGAGCCCGCCCATGGAGCGACGGACCTGGCCTACGGGTGAGTCTTTGCCGAGGAGATGGGATTCGACCTTCTCGAGATCGTCCAGCGACCCCGCGCCGGCTATCGCTTCGGGTGCCGCGCTCATCACCCTGTCGAGAGTCGCAATGGGGTCCATGTCCGGCGGCAGGTTAGACATCGGCTTCACCCTGACCGGAACCACGAGAGAGCTCGTACACGGCGATGCCGGCTGCGATTGCCGCGTTGAGACTCTCGGTCGGCCCCGGCGTGGGAATGGTCAGACGATATTCGGCGGCGTCGACCATCCATTGTTCCAGACCGTGAGCTTCTTCACCGATGAGCAGGGCGATGGGTCGTCTGGTGATTTGCACCGGATCATCCCCGTAGCGAACAACCGCGGCAACCGTGGTCCACTCCCCCAGTTCGCCGAGGGATTCGACCCGGGAAATCGGGGTCTGGAACTGTCCACCGGCACCTGCTCGGATCGTCTTCGGTGCCCAGGGGTCCGCGGAGCCCTCCATGTAGGCGAAACCCCATCCGAATGCTGCCGCGGTACGGACCATGGTGCCGACATTCCCGGGGTCGGAGACACCAACCGAGACCAGCAGGTTTCGGGAGCGGTCCAGCCGTTCGACGGGTATCTCCACGACTGCGACTGGCCCTCGAGGCGACTCGGTTCCGGCGAGGCGGGCAAGGGCCCGTTCGTCGACGACGGTCATTTCGGAGTCATCGGGTTCGACGCCGAATATCTCCCGCACGACAGCACCCGCGGCCACAACGTCGGCAACGAGCTGAGGGCCCTCGACGAGAGTCAATCCTCGCTGGCGACGGTCCCGAGCGCGATGAAGCCGGGCCGCCTCCACCACCGACTTGGCGCGATGGGTGCGGACCGGCTCCATGTCTTCAGATTGGGAGGTTCTCAGTTGCCCTTGGCGACCTCGACCAGCTGGGCGAAAGCGTCCGGGTCGCTGACCGCCATCTCGGCGAGCATCTTGCGGTCCACTTCGACCTCGGCGGCCCTCAGGCCGGCGATGAATTGGCTGTACGTGGTCCCGTTCTGACGGGCAGCGGCGTTGATGCGGGCGATCCACAGCTTGCGGAACTCGCGCTTGCGGGCACGGCGGTCCCGGTAGGCGTCCTGCATCGCATGCATGACCTGCTCGTTGGCGGTCTTGTACCGGCGACTGCGCGCGCCCTTGTATCCCTTCGCTCTGTCGAGGACCTTCTTGTGTGACTTCTTGGCGTGAACCGCGCGTTTTACACGTGCCATCTTCGACCCTCCTCAGCGACCGAGTTGTTTCTTGATGACCTTGGCATCACCGGGTGCCAGCTCCTCGAGGCCCTTCCGGCGGCGAAACGTGTCCTTGCCCTTGGCAAGCCGATAGTGGCCCTTCCCTGACTGGCGACGCATGAGCTTGCCTGATCCGGTGACCTTGATCCTCTTCTTGGCGCCACTGTGTGTCTTCATCTTCGGCACAGGTCCTCCTTACTCTTCTTCGTCCTTATGCTGCTCGCCGCCTGAACCCTTCGACTGCCTCACCGGTGCCAGCACCATGGTCATCGACCCGCCTTCGATCTTCGGAGCCTGCTCGACGATGCCGTACTCGGACACCTCTTCGGCGAGCTGATCCATCAGCTCACGGCCAAACTCGGGCCGCTCCCGCTCGCGGCCGCGGAATCGGATGGTGACTTTGACCTTGTCGTGGTCCTCGAGGAATTCCTTGGCCTTGCGACGAGTGATGTCGAAGTCGTGCTCTCCGATCCTGACACGCATCCGGAGCTCTTTGATCGTGGTTCGGGTCTGTTTCTTCCGAGCCTCGCGTTGTTTGACGGACTGTTCGTATTTGTAGCGCCCATAGTCCATGAGCCGGCAAACCGGGGGTCTGGCGTTGGGAGCGACTTCGACCAAGTCGAGATCGAGTTGTTCCGCAAGCCAGAGAGCCTCATTCAACTTCTTGACGCCGATTTGCTCTCCATCTGGTGCAACCACGCGGACCTCTTTGGCCCGAATGGCGCCGTTCACGCGAAGCTCTGTAATGCTGGTACCTCCTGTTGAGTGGCAGTCGTCTCTGCGTTCATGTCGACAACCTTCATCGGTCGTCTGACCAATGAAAAAGCAGCAGGCGGAACCTGCTGCCACGGAACATGGGCCGTCGGACCCGTGTCTTGGACCTCGGCTCGTAACAGTGATCTCGATGACCCTGCACGGACGGGTGGGGAGGCAGCACCTCCGCTCTTGGTGATCGGTTGTGCTCCAAATGGTACCAGCGCCGCGGCCAGAGCAAATTCCAGAGGCTCAGGGCTGCTCCAGTGCACGCAGCGCCGAGGCCATCATCACCGCGGCGTCGGCGGCCTCGACGCCCTTGTTTGCATCACCCACGCCGGCTCTCTCCAGAGCCAACTCGTACTCGTGAACGGCGAGAATGGCATTGGCCACCGGTACTCCAGTATCGAGTGCGACGCGACTGATCCCACCCGCCGACTCCCGGACCACGATCTCATAGTGATCGGTCTCCCCCTTGACCACGGTCCCAATGGCGATCACGGCGTCACATCCCGACTCGGCGAGCTTCTGGGCGGCGAGGGGTAGCTCCAGGGCCCCGGGCACCCGCAGAATCGTCACCTCGGCCGCTGACAGGTCTTTGAGGCGCTTTGTCGCCCCCTCCACGAGGCGATCCGTGATGGATTGGTTCCAAAGGGCGGCGGCGACACCGATATGGAGCCCGGAGGCGTCGACGGAGCCCTCTACGGTCCGGGTCACTCTTCCTCGCTGAGATCGAGCTCGTGTCCCATCCGCTCCAGCTTGGTGGTGAGATATGCACGATTCTCGTCGTTGGCCACGATCGGGATGGGCACTCGTTCCAGGATGGAGAGCCCGTACCCCTCGATCCCGGCCCGCTTCGAGGGATTGTTTGTCATCAGCCGCATCGACCTCACCCCGAGGTCGTAGAGAATCTGTGAGCCCACCCCGTAGTCTCTCAAGTCGGGAGGAAAGCCCAGGTAGACGTTGGCGTCGACCGTGTCGAGGCCATCGTCCTGAAGGTTGTATGCCGACAACTTGTGGAGGAGACCGATCCCCCGGCCCTCGTGGCCACGTAGGTAGAGGACGACGCCCCGGCCTTCTTTGGCGATTTCGTTCAGCGCCCAGTCGAGTTGTTCGCCGCAGTCGCAGCGCATGCTGCCGAATACGTCCCCGGTCAGACACTCCGAGTGAACCCTCGTGAGTACGCCTTCCCCATCGCCGAGATCTCCCATGACCAGAGCTATTTGGTGGTGGCCGTCGTGGAGCGAGTCGTAGCCGATCGCCTTGAATACTCCGTGCCTCGTGGGTACCCGGGCTTCGACGACGCGTTTGACCAGCTTCTCCTCTCGTCGTCGATAGGCGATCAGGTCGGCAATGGTCCCTATCAGCAGGTCGTGCTCCTTGGCGAAGAGCTCCAACTCGGGAAGCTTTGCGACCGATCCGTCATCGTTCATGATCTCGGCGAGAACTGCCGCGGGATACTTGTCCGCCAACTCGGCGAGATCGACTGCCGCCTCGGTGTGCCCGGCCCGCTTCAGCACACCACCGGGCTCGTAGCGGAGCGGGTACATGTGCCCGGGGCGGGACAGATCGCCGGGCTTGGTGTCAGGGTCGATCACGGCATGGACGGTCCGGCAGCGGTCGGCGGCGGAGATCCCGGTTGTCGTTCCCTCGGCAGCATCGATCGAGACCGTGAATGCAGTGCGACGGATATCGGTGTTCTTGGCCACCATCATCGGCAGCTCCAACTCGTCGAGACGGTCCCCGATCACCGGCAGGCAGATGATGCCGCTGGTATATCGGAGCATGAAACCGATGGAGTCCGGCGTGGCATCCTCGGCTGCCATGATGAGATCGCCTTCGTTCTCACGGTCGGCGTCGTCGACCATGATCACCATCTCGCCCCGCTTGATGGCGTCGATGACGTCCGGGATGGCAGCGAAACTCATGAGTGCGCTCCTAGCAGCCTTTCCACGTATTTGGCCAATACATCGACCTCGAGGTTGACCGTGTCCCCCTCGTTGCGCAACCCCAAGGTGGTCGCTTCAAGGGTGTGTGGGATCAAAGCGACACTGAATCCCTCCACGGTCAGCGAGGCCACAGTGAGACTGACTCCGTCGATGGTGACTGATCCCTTCTCCACGAGATATCTACAAAGAGATTCCGGAATCACAACCGTCATCACGACACCACCGTCGTCAGTTGTCTCGATGGTTGAGACCTTGCCTACGCCGTCGACGTGGCCCTGAACGATGTGGCCGTCGAACCTCCCACCCGCCGGCATAGGCCTTTCCAGATTGACCTGACTCGCCCGAACGAGAGAGCCGAGATTCGTCCGTTGCATCGTCTCGGGGATCACGTCGAACGAAACGGTGTCGTCACCTGTCGCGACCGCGGTCAGGCACACGCCATTCACCGAAATCGAAGCGCCGACGGGAATCTGGCCGATACCGTCAGCGGACAAGACGAGACGCCGCCCCATCTCGTTGTCGGTCACTTCCTCGACTGAGCCGATCTGTTCGACGATGCCGGTAAACATCACTGACTTCTTCTGAATGCGATCACTACGTCATCACCAACGTTACGCACGGATTCGAATTCCACGTCGGATGCATCCTTGAGGGTTTCGAAATGGCCCGCCAGAGGTGATCGACCTTCCCCATTGCCGATCTTGCCACCGATGTACACGAACCCGTCATCGATCACCCCGGCTCGCCACCAGGCGGCAGCAAGGATGGGGCCGCCTTCGACAAGGAGGTGCAACATGCCGAGATCTGCCAGCCCGCGACAGGTTTCCCCGGGATCGGGCCAACCGTCGGGCCCGGGGACCACGAGGACCTCACCGGAGGGGACATCTCGACCACTGGTGGCAACGATCACGGGATCTCTCTCCCAGATGGCGGCATCTGCGGGCAACGGTTCCTCACCGGCGACGACGATCGGGCGGGGCTGAACCCCGGCGAAACCTTCGACTCTGACGTTGAGCAGGGGATCGTCGGCTCGCAGCGTCCCGGCGCCAACCACCACTCCATCGACGCGGGAGCGCAACTCGTGGGCGTGTCTGCGGGCGTCCTCTCCAGTTATCCACCTCGAGGTCCCGTCCCGAGCGGCGACCGACCCGTCGAGGGTCATCGCCCATTTGATCGACACCAGGGGCATGCCTGTCTCGCGGTGGTGGAAGTAGGCAGGATCGGCCGCACGAGCCTCTTGCTCAGCCACACCGGTGATGACCTCGATACCGGCGTTCTCTAGCCGGCGGACGCCCTCACCGGCGACACTGGAATCCGGGTCGATCGCGCCGACGACAACGGTCGCGACCTCAGCTGCTGCGAGAGCGTCGGTGCAAGGCGGGGTCCTGCCTTGAAACGAGCACGGCTCGAGGCTGACATAGACCGTCGACCCGACGGCGAGGTCTCCGGCCTCATCGAGGGCAACGACCTCGGCGTGGTCGGTGCCTGGGCCCCGATGCCATCCCTCACCGACCACATCGCCGGAGGCGTTGGTGATGACAGCCCCGACTCGTGGGTTGGGGTGGGTGTAGGGCCATTCCAGCGCAAGCTCAATGGCACGTTGCATGAGGCGGTCGTCGACCACCCGGGCAGCCTAAGCGGTACGGCGATCGATGCGGTAGGTGGAGCCAGGCTGCTTCTTGGCGAACTCTTTCATCTCGACCGCGATCGCCGAGGCTTCCCATTGCGTTCCGATGTCTCGAACGTCGGTGGAAGCGACACCGAGCGAGAGCGAAACTACCGGGAAGGCGTAGCGCTCTCCCCTGCGGTCGATCACCTCGATGTAGCCGCGGAGGGCATCCGCGGTGTCGTATAGGTCGAGTATGCCGTCGTCGAAGCGCTCGATGACCTCTTTGCAGAACGACTCGGCCATGGCCGGAGGGATCATCGCCACGAAATCGTCTCCCCCGATGTGGCCAACGAATGCGCCGTCGATTCCGAGATTGGTGGCGGCCTCGGTGAAACAGCTTCCGCAAAAGCGGATCACCTCGTCGCCGCGCATGAATCCGTAGTGGTCGTTGAAGGCTTTGAAGTTGTCCAGGTCACCGTGAACCAGGGCGAACTCCCGGTTATCGCGTATACACGACTCGATCTCGGCCGTGATCTTGAAGTTGCCGGGCAACCCGGTCAGCGGCGAGAGGTCTCGTGCGGCCTGAGTCCGGCGCAGCACGGCGCGCACCCGGGCAGCGAGTTCGGTGATGTCGAAAGGCTTGGTTATGTAGTCGTCGGCCCCCAACTCCAGACCACGCACCCGATCCTCGGGAAGGCCACGAGCGGTGAGCAGGATGATGGGGATGCTGGCAGTGGCGGCCTGGCTGCGGAGGCGGTGCAGGGCAGTGAGACCGTCCATGCGCGGCATCATGATGTCGAGGATGATGACGTTAGGCGGCTGAGACGTCGCCTTTTGCACCGCGTCCTCTCCATCGACCGCGGTTTCCAGCTCGAACCCATCGAGCTCGAGGTTCACCTTGACGACCGTGAGAATGTCCGGATCGTCGTCTGCGACGAGAACGCGTTCACTCATCTGTTTCTGCAGCCCTTCTCAAAGCTTGTACCGCGCGAGGAGGATCTTCCGCCCGGAACACCGCCGTCCCGGCCACGAGCACGGTGGCACCGGCCGATATGACCTGTCCGGCATTTTCAAGCCTGATTCCGCCATCGACCTGAATATCGGCGCCCAATCCGTGCGACTCAACCCATTCTCTCGCGGTTTCGATCTTGGGAAGCACACCGGTATCGAAGGACTGGCCGCCGTGACCCGGCTCGACCGACATGACGACCAGCACGTCGCACTCTTCGGCAAACGGGGCGATGGCGTCGAAGGGCGTGCCGGGGTTCATCACGAGCCCGAAATCGAGACCATTGTCCCGTGCTCTCTTCATGGCCCGGCCCGGATCGGGAATGGCTTCGATGTGCATTGTGGCCTGGTTGATTCCTGCTTTGGTGAGTTCCGGGAGATAGGCGTCCGGATTGGTGGTCATGATATGGCAATCGAAATAGACATCCGTGACCGCCCGTAGCGCTTCGATTACCGGGACACCGAAGGAGATGTTGGGTACGAAGTGACCGTCCATCACATCGAAGTGGAGCCAGTCGATCATCGGCGCGACCCGGGTCACCTCGTCGGCCAGTCGCGAGAAGTCTGCGGCGAGCAACGAGGGGGCGATCTTGACGGCCATGGGGCGAGTCTATGACCTCATGAGACGAGGCCCCGGTCAGAGTGGCGGCCATTCACCCAATCAGCGCCTGACTGCGGGTTTCGTCCCGGGGGTTGCAGGGTGATCAACTCGACGGCTCCATCACGGAACCCAGCAAAGGGCCTGCCCTCGATTGCCCGCCAGGTGCCCGGTTCGACGGGGAAGTCTGTCAGACGCGTCTCGTAGATCTTGTGAGGCTCATCGTCGATCACCAGCGTCGCCGCGGGAGAGGGCGCCAGGGCACGTACCTTGGCCACGACAGAGGCGGCATCGGCATCTCGGGCGATGGGACGATCCTCGCGCCCGATCTTCTCGGCGTAGGTGAGACCTTCGGCGGATTGTGGAACGGGTTGCAGCTCTCCAGACAGATAGCGGGGCAGCACATCGACGAGCAGACGTGCCCCCAGCCTGGCGAGGCGCCCGGTCAAAGCTCCCGCATCGTCAGTTTCGGGGATGTCTATGGCCTGAGCGGTCAATACCGGCCCGGTGTCGAGACCTTGGTCCAGTTTCATGATCGTGACTCCGGTCATGGTGTCACCTGCCATCAGGGCCCGGGCCACCGGCGCCGCTCCCCGCCAACGGGGCAGGAGGCTGAAATGGACGTTGAGCAGCCCGTGAGCCGGAGCTTGCAGAACCGCGGACCGGAGTATGCGCCCGTATGCCACCACAACGCCGACATCAAACGGTCCGGAAGCCTGGATGATTTCGGCCAGCTCTCCTCGATTGGTCGGCTGCTGAACGTGGAGCCCTCGAGCAGTGGCGAATTCCTTGACTGGTGGCGGCGTCGGCTTCTTCGATCGACCCTTTGGACGGTCGGGTTGGGTGATCACGAGCCCGACGTCGTGCGCGTCTTCGAGTAGCGCGAGTGTGGGCACAGCCGCCTGTGGTGTTCCCAGGAACACGACCCGGACCATCTATGTGAACCCCAACGCCTCGTCACGCAGCTCTTTGAGGGCCTTCTTTCGAAGCCGTTTGGGGAGGACGTCGATCAGCAGGACGCCATCCAGATGGCCTACCTCATGCTGGAGCACCCGGCCCATCAACCCATCGCCCGCGTATTCGACCTCGTTGCCATCGAGATCGAGGGCTTTCACCCTGGCGAAAGCCGGTCTCGTGATCTCCCACCAATGACCGGGTATCGAGAGACAACCCTCCTCGATCTCGACCTCCCCAACCGTCTCCACGATCTCGGGGTTGATCATCACTCGTGGCCCGAGGTCGTCATTGGAGTCGAAGACCGCGATACGGCGGGAGACCCCGATCTGGTTGGCGGCCAGACCGACCCCCGGGGCGTCGTACATCGTCTCGATCATGTCCTTCGCAAGCGTGTGGACCCCCGAGTCGATTTCGGTGATCGGCTTGGTCTCGATCCGAAGCACCGGATCGCCAAACTTGCGGATCGGGTAGATGGCCATTTGAGGCGGGATAGGGTAGATCGAACCACATAGCTGCGACCAAGGGGCTTCCACCCGGGGAACATCGGCGTATGAGACGCCGTAACTCCCAAATATGGGAGCCACAGCATTAGGTACGGGTCAGATGTCGATGGGGTCGGCGTCGACTCGTACCGTCGCGCCACCGTCGCGCCAGCGGGCGACGAGCTTCCTCAAGTCGAGGCGGGCCTGCCCCAACGACCCGGTCAGCAACCATCGCTTTCCGTCCGTCACGTTCATCGGTCCCATGCTGACTGCATCCTCGAGCCTGGAGAGATCCTCGGCTGCCGACTCCGGGATCGTTCCTCTGATCTCGACTGCGATCATCTCCGAAGACGGTGGAGAGCCTTCCCTTGCCCGTTCGACCAGGACTCTCTCCAGATACGGGATCGGATCACCGCGACGCATCGTCGTGACCAGCAGCGAGTCCGGGCGACTCGTTTGCAGCATGAGACGATGACCGCTGCCCTCGCTCACCGCGAGAGCCAGCCGGGCTAGCTGGCGGAGCGCCTCCTCCGTGGTGCGGTAGCCGTGTGCCATCAGCATCCCGTCCACGTCGGCGGCGACCGCCAACGAGACCGGTTCCAGGCCGGCGAGGTCTCGTTCGGTGCCCACGGTCACCAAGCCAGGGGCGGGATGGAGATTGGCCACTCCCCTTCCAACCCGCCGATTGATGTCGTTCATCAACCTCTCCGGGATCGTGCCCATCTCTTCGAACTCAGTGTTTCCACAGTCCGGACAGGGACCGGTGTCGGTGCCGCATCTGGGACAGTTGTCGACCCTGCCGAGTCGGGAGCCGCACTGTGCGCATAGCCGCAAATTGCGACATCGGGTACATCGCATCGAGGCGAAGCCAACCCGTCGGTGGGTGAAGACGAAGACCCTGCTTCCTGACTTGGCGGTGGCACCGATTGCGGCGATCGTCCGCGCAGAGAGGAAGCCTGATCCGGATTCGTCTTCGGAACGGTCGACCACCTCGACCAGGGGCCAAGCACGGTTGCCCTCGTGAGTGATCTCCGCACCAGCTGACAGCACCTCCACACTCGGTGTGGGGCCATAGAACAAGAGGTTGAAGCCTTCCAGCCGGCTTCTGGTGCGCATCATCTCCCGAACGTGGACAGTTGGAGTCTGTCTGTCCTTCATCGCCCTCCGCCCCTCCTCGAGGACGACGGCCAGGCCGAGAGACGGGACCTGCCATGCGGCGGTCTTGGGGGTTCCGACGATGATTCGAGGCGGGGCCTGCGCTGCCTCCCAGGCGGAAGTGTCGGACTTGTCGTCCTCACCGCTGACCTGCACCACCAGTTGGCCCCATTCTCGGGAGGCCGTAGCGGAGATCTCGCCCACCTCGGCTGCAGACGCCGCGATCACCAACACAGATCCACGGGCACGGAGCACCGGGCCCAACGTCGTCACCCAGCGCATACGTCGCCAATTACCGACCAGAGCGACGACAGGGGTCCTCTCTCCTCGAGCAGACTTGTCAGCCAGATCAGAGATGGGATGTTCTGGGGAAGCTATCTGGGGAACATCGAGCCGACCGGGAATCCTGCGGGGGAGATTGGGTGGGCTCGCTCGGGCGAGAAGCGTGGAAACAGGAGCCACATAGTGACGGGCGGTCCACAACAGACCATCGAGCAGCACTTCGTCGAAGATTGGGGTAGATCCAGACACTCCAGCGACGTCTTTGAGGTTTCCCTCTCGATCGTCGACGATCTCCACCACCCAGCCCCGGACACGTCTCCCTGACAACGGGACGCGGACGACCGAGCCCACATGTAGATCGGGGTTCAGGTGATCGGGAATCGAGTACCAGAAGCCGTCGTCGACCGCGAACGAGGCGATGTCGGGGACAATGCGTGCCGCCCGGGTCACACTCCCGCGGCGTTCTTGATGTCGTCGACCCGGTCGAGCTGCTCCCAACTGAATTCGGGACGACCAAAGTGCCCGTAGGCCGCGGTCTGGGCGAAAACGGGCTGGGTGAGACCGAGGTGGGAGATGATCGAAGCCGGTCTGAAATCAAACACGTCGAGGACGATCGTCTCGATCCTCACCGGGTCCACGTTCTCGGTGCCAAACGTCTCGACATGGATGGAGAACGGCTCGGGCTTGCCAATGGCATAGGCGAGCTGGATCTCGAGCCGGTCAGCCAGACCAGCAGCAACCAGGTTCTTGGCCGCCCATCGGGCCGCATAGGCCGCCGATCGGTCCACCTTCGTGGAGTCCTTGCCGGAGAACGCGCCACCGCCGTGACGGGCATATCCACCGTAGGTGTCAACGATGATCTTGCGTCCGGTGAGACCGGTGTCGGCTACCGGGCCGCCTATCTCGAAGCGGCCACTCGGGTTGAAGATGAACTCGAGGGAGTTGGAGAGGAGATGTTCGGGAATCACTTCGGAGACGACAGCCTGGTACACATCTGTCTTCATCGCAGCCTGGTCTTGATCGGGGCCGTGGTGTGTCGAGATCAGGACCTTTTCCACCGATACCGGCCGGTCGCCTTCATACCGAACCATCACCTGGGTCTTGCCGTCGGGGCGGAGATAGTCGAGCTGGCCCTTCTTTCTGACCTCGCTGAGGCGCTCGGCGAGCCGGTGAGCCAATTGGATCGGTAGTGGCATGAGAGGCTCGGTTTCGGTGACCGCGAAACCGAACATCAATCCCTGGTCACCGGCGCCGAGCTCGCGGTCGACCCCTTCGGCGATGTCCGGGCTCTGCTCATGGATGTGGTTCTCGACCTCGATCGTGGAAGCGGAGAAGTCGGGGTCGAAGCCGTTGTATCCGATACGGTCGACGGTCTCCCGGACGATGCGCTCGATGTCGAGCTCGGTCCCGATGCGGATCTCGCCACCGACGACGGCCAGCCTGGTGGTGACGAACGTCTCACAGGCAACACGCGCCAGAGGATTGAGACGCAGTGCGGCATCGAGGACCGAGTCGGAAATGGCGTCGGCGACCTTGTCAGGATGGCCCTCGGTGACCGACTCAGATGTGAAGAATGAGGTTCTCACGGGTTCGCGAGGTTAACCCGCCGCTTGATCCATGATGCGATCGATGAGCCGCTTGGCCACCTCGATCTTGCTCATCACCGGCCAGGGATCAGTCTCGCCCGAGCCGTCGATGACCACAACGCGGTTGGTGTCGGTGCCAAATCCAGAACCCGGCTCACTCACATCGTTGTAGACCAACAGATCGACTTTCTTGGACCTCGCCTTCTCGATGGCGCGGTCGACGTCTCCGGTCTCCGCGGCAAACCCCACCACAAACGGGCGTGGATCACGAGCGACGACTGTGGCCAGGATGTCTGGGTTGGGCTCGAGGGCAATGGAGGCGAGCCCTTCGGACCGGGTCAGCTTGGAGGGGCTAGGGTCGACGGGGCGGAAGTCGGCGACCGCCGCCGCCATGACCGCCACATCGGCCTCGATACCGGCCACTGCATCGAGCATCTCCTGGGCAGTCTCCACTGACACGACTTTGACGCTGGGGAGAACGGGAAGATCCGAAGTCGTCACCAGGGTGACCGGCATTCCCCGCCGAGCTGCCTCATTGGCGATGGCGTGGCCCATCTTCCCCGATGAACGGTTACCCAGGAAGCGGACCGGGTCAACTGGCTCTCTGGTGCCGCCGGCAGTGACCAGGAACCGCTTGGCGTCCCCGTTCGGGGTGAGAAGCCGCTCCACCATCTCGAGGATGTCGTCAGGTTCCGAAACCCGGCCGGTCCCGGTGTCACCACCGGCCAGTGCACCCGTTTCCGGGCCGATGAGGTGATAGCCAAAGGCACGCAGGGACTCGAGGTTGTGTTGTGTGGCCGGGTGTTCCCACATTTCGGTGTGCATGGCCGGGGCGACAAGCACGGGTGCAGTGGAAGCGATGAGTGTCGCCGAGACGAGATCTGTAGACAGCCCGTTGGCGACCCGAGCGATGGTGGCCGCGGTAGCAGGTGCGACGACGATCAACTCCGCCCAGCGGGCCAGCTCGGTGTGAGGAGAGACAGACTCCTCACCAAACAGGCCGGTCACAGGTTGTTCGCCGGTTATCGCGGCGAAGGTCTGGGGCCCCACGAACTCGAGAGCAGATTCGGTGAGGATGACTTTGACTGCGGCGCCGCCCTCGACGAGACGACGCGCCAGGTATGCGGACTTGTAGGCGGCGACTCCCCCGGTGACGGCGAGCAGGACCCGCCGACCAGTGAGCACGCTACTCCTCGACGGTCTCGACCGCGACTTTGCCTTCTGCGATCTCCTCCATGGCGATCGTCAGGGGCTTGCGGGACAGCGAATGGACCTGGGGCGGGACGAACTCGCCATAGCCGACCCCCAGTTGGTGGAAATAGCTGTTGATCTGGCGGGCCCGCCGTGAGGCGACCACGACCGTGGCGAACCGGTTGCCGATTTGGTCGATGACATCTTCGAGCTTCATGGATTCCTCAGAGGAGAGAGCGATTGACCATCAAGTCTATCTCATTGATGGCGGTGATCCAGATCATCAATGCCCGATTGGGTTAGAACCTGGTCCACGACCTGGTCCACGGTCAGATCTGATGTGTCCACCACCACGTCGTAATGGGACGGGTCCGTGTAATCGAGCCCGTAGTACTCCTGATAACGCGCTGTCTCTGACCTCGTTCGCGTTTCAACCGCGACACGTGTCGTCTCCAGATCGATGTTTTCCCGCTCCGTGCCCCGCTGGGCACCGTATATGCGTCGCGCAGCCACTTCCGGTCGCACGTCGAGGAAGACCTTGAACGACTCGGGGACGAAGTGCCACCCGAGTCGGGCGTCGATGACGAAATCCTCACCTGTTGCGGCGAGACGACGGGTGCGACCGTCGATCTCGGCGTCTATGGCGTCGTCCTGCTCGGCGAGACGGGACAGCTCCAGGATGGAGATTCCGCGTTCCTCGGCCATTTCTCGCATGAAGTCACCCGCAGACACATGTCCGATCCCGAGGACATCGGCCACCTTCGAGGCCACGACGCTCTTACCGGACCCAGGCCGGCCCGAGATCGTGATGATCAAGACTCTGCTCTCGCCAACCCAGGGTTGTAGACACCGCTCAGCGAAGTCTGGAACCCAGGGTTCGAGATCACCGCGAGCTCAGGAGAACTCAGCGATCAACGCCTCCTTCTGCTTGTCCCCGAGACCACGGATCCGCCGATTCTCGGCAATGCCCAGCGATTCCATGAGACGCTTGGCTTTGATCTTCCCGGTGCCGGGCATCGAGGCGATCAGAGACTCCACCTTGAGGCCGGCGATGAGATCGTCTGCCTCCGCACGTTGGAACAACTCGGAGATGCGCAACGAGCCGGTCTTGAGCAACTCTTTCACCTCAGCTCGGACCCGGCGTGCTTCAGCGGCTTTGGCGAGGGCCGCCTTTCTCTGCTCATCGGTCAACTTGGGTGGCTGCGCCATTCCTCCTCCTAAGGCTGGGCGACACAAGCGACGTTAGTGGGCGCTCAGCGTTCAAACCGGGCGATCGCAGCCGATATGTCCCGAGCGGCTGTCACCGGATCGGCGGCTCGGGTGATCGGTCGGCCGATCACGAGGAAGTCGGCGCCGTCGGAACGGGCCTGCTCGGGAGTAGCCACTCTCTTCTGGTCGGCGACGTCCGAAGCCGCCGGACGCACTCCGGGCGTGAACACGGCCAGGGATGGCTCCTTGTCCTTCACTCTTCTAACTTCCCCGGCGGAGCAGACCACACCTTCTGTCCCGGAGTCGGCGGCCAGAGAGGCGAGGGCAACGACGTGGTCAGAGGCCAACGCCGGCACACCGATCGACTCCAGGTCGGCCTGGCCCAACGAGGTCAACAAGGTGACCGCGAGGACACCGTTACCATCCATGCCCGCCACCGCTGCCTCCATCATCTCCCTGCCTCCTGGCGCATGCACGGTCACCCAGCGGGCTCCTGCTGCCTTGATCCGGGCCGCGGCCCGCTCCACAGTGTTGGGGATGTCGTGCAGCTTGGCATCGACAAAGACCGGTCTGCCCAGGGTTGCGATGGTCTCGACTGCGGTGGGACCGGCACCCATCAGCAACTCCATCCCCACCTTGAAGCCGCCGACCTCACGGACGAGTGAGCGGGCGAGGGTCTTGGCTTCCCCCAGCGTCGGCACGTCCAGGGCAACGATGATCGGATTCACCACTCCTCCACCGTACCGACGAGCTGGGCAGCAGATTTGACACCGAGCCTTCGCATCTCTTTCTCCATTTCGCGGATTATCCGGGCTCCTGCTCTCGGCTCGGCGAGATGGATGGTTCCCGCCTCGACAGCGGAGGCTCCGGCAATCAGGTACTCGATGACGTCTCTTCCCCGGCTCACGCCTCCGCATCCGACGATGGGAACATGAGGCAGGGCACGAGACACCTCGTAGACACAGCGCAGAGAGATCGGTTTGAGGCCGGGCCCGGAGTAGCCGCCGACGCCACCGCTGAGAAGGGGCTTGCGATCGTCGACTGAGACCCCAAGGCCCAACGCGGTGTTGGTGAGGACGAGGAAGTCGGCACCGGCTTCGGCGCAAGCGGTGGCGACGCCCGCGATGTCAGGGGTGTTTGGTGACAGCTTGGCTCCGACGGGTATCCCAACGGCGGCAGATACCGACTCCAGGACTTGGCGGCTTCTCGGCGCGCTGAAAGAGAACATCTCGCCATCTTCGAGATTTGGACAGGACAGGTTGATCTCGACGGCGGTGACCCCGGCTGAGTCGAGGCCTTTGGCGACGAGAGCGAATCCATCGGGGTCGCCGGCCACGGCTGATCCCCAGATGGGCACGGCTGAGCTCGAGATGCGAGCTCCCATGTCCTGTGTCCACTGCTCTATGCCCGGATTTTGGATCCCGACTCCGTTGAGCATGCCGACCTCCGTCGGCGCCAGCCGAGGTGGCGGTCGACCCTCCCATGGCGTCGGAGACACCGATTTGGCCACCGCCGCGCCGTACCGGGACACGTCGGCGAGCTCAGCCCACTCCCATACACCTCCCACGGTGCCCGAGGCGGCGATGAGAGGGGTCCGCAACTGCAAGGGCCCCACGGTGGCCGTGAGGGGCTGTGCGGATTGGCGAGCCGGCGAGCCCATCGGTCAGACCCCCGTCAGCCGGCGGAGTCGAATGGCTGACGGAACAGAGAAGCTGTGAGCGAAGCTCTCGAATCGGTCGGTCCGGTATCTCATGGTCCTGAATGCCATTCCTGGAGGCTCCTGGGCTTGTTGATCGCACCTGGTCCGGCCCGGAGGCTGCGGGCCACCGCCAGACCCCCCTGAACGGTGGTCACACAGGGGATGTGGAGCCTACGGGCGACCTGGCGGATGGTCATGCCGTCGTGGCGGGCTCGGCCACCCCGGGGTGTGTTGACGACGAGCTGCACCTCTCCGTTGGCGAGGCGCTCGCCGATATCGCGCTCGCCCTCCCCGACCTTGTTGACCACCTCGGCGTCGATGGCATGATGACGTAGGTAGCGTGCCGTTCCGCTGGTGGCGATCAGCTCGAACCCGAGCATGGTGAAAGCCTGAGCCACCGCCAGACCGACCTGTTTGTCCCTATCGGCGAAGGAGAGGAACACGCGGCCACGATCGGCGAGGGTGTTGCCTGCCGCCAGGAGCGCCTTTCCGTAGGCGACCCCCATGTCAGGGCCGATGCCCATCACCTCACCGGTGGCCTTCATCTCCGGGCCAAGGATCGAGTCCTCCTCGGGGAAGCGGTCCCAGGGCAGGACCGCGTCCTTGACGGCAACAAAACCGTCCAATGGCTTGTCGGTGACCATCCCCTCGTCGCGCAGCTCGGCGATGCTCATGCCCAGCATCACCCGGGTCGCGATCCGGGCCAGAGGGATGGCTTTGGCCTTGGAGATGAAAGGCACTGTCCTGCTGCCCCTCGGGTTTGCCTCCAGCACGTAGACCTCGTCGCCCTTCACGGCGAACTGGATGTTGATCAGTCCCCTCACGTCGAGCGCTCGAGCCAACTCGTTGGTGCCGCGAAGAACCTCTTTGATCGCCTCGTCGGAGATCGTCGGCGGCGGAGTGACACAGCCGGAGTCCCCGGAGTGGACTCCGGCCTCCTCGACGTGCTCCATGATCCCCCCGATGAGCAGCTCTGACCCGTCGAAGACGGCGTCGACATCCACCTCCACGGCCGACTCGAGGAACCGGTCGAGGAGGATCGGGCCTGCGCTCACCTCGGGATCGTCCTCGCCATAGATCTCCCTGACGTAGTCGCCGAGCTCCTCGAGGCTGTAGACGACCTTCATCTTCCGACCCCCGAGGACAAACGAAGGCCGGACCATGACGGGAAGACCGATCTGGTCGACCACCTCCTGTGCTTCGGCCGCCGAAGTGGCGGTACCGGCAGGCGGCTGTTTCAACCCCAAGTTGGAACAGATCTCAGCGAACTGCTCCCGGTCTTCCGCCATGGCGATCGAAGACGGTGACGTGCCGGCTATGGGGACACCCGACTTCTCCAACGCGTCGGCCAGATTCAAGGGAGTCTGACCACCGAGCTGAACGATCACCGCCTCCGGTTTCTCGGCGTCGATGACTCCCAATACGTCTTCCACCGTCAACGGCTCGAAATAGAGACGATCGGACGTGTCATAGTCGGTGGACACGGTCTCGGGGTTGCAGTTGACCATGACCGACTCATAGCCGGCGTCGCGGAGGGCGAAGCTGGCGTGAACGCAGCAGTAGTCGAACTCGATGCCCTGGCCGATCCGATTCGGGCCGGACCCGAGAACCACTACGCGGGGCCGCTTCGCGGGTAAGACCTCTGTTTCGTCCTCGAACGTCCCGTACATGTAGGGGGTGTGTGCCTCGAACTCGGCGGCACAGGTGTCGACGGTCTTGTAGGTGCGGGCGATCCCCGCATGGAGCCTCCTGGCACGGACTTCGGTTTCGGTTTCCCCCCACAGATAGGCGATCTGTCGGTCGGAGAAGCCGATGCGCTTCGCCTCCCGAACCAGGTCGTCGTCCCGACGCTTCTCCAGGTCGTGACGCACCTCGACGATCTCGGCCATCTGGTCCACGAACCAGGCGTCCACCGATGACAGGCCGGCCACGTCGTCGACACTCCACCCACGGCGAAGTGCCTCGCCCATCGCATAGACCCGTTCCGGAGTGGGCGTGGCCACTGCCCTGACCAATTCCTCGTCATCCAGACGGTGCAGTGCCGTCTCGCCCTTGTCGGCGTTGAGCCCGGCCCTGCCGTTCTCCAGGCTGCGCAAAGCCTTCTGCAGTGCCTCCGGGAAGGTCCGGCCGATGGCCATCGCCTCGCCGACGCTGCGCATCGACGTCCCCAAAGTGGTCGAAGCCGAAGGAAATTTCGAGAAGTCAAACCGGGGCACCTTGACCACCGTGTAGTCGAGGGCCGGCTCGAAAGACGCCGGAGTCGCCTGGGTTATGTCGTTGGCTATCTCATCGAGAGTGAACCCGACCGCGAGTAGAGCAGCGATCTTGGCGATGGGAAAGCCGGTGGCCTTGGAGGCGAGCGCCGAAGACCGGCTCACCCTGGGGTTCATTTCGATCACCAACCGGCGCCCGGTTTCGGGGTCGACTGCGAACTGGACATTGGAGCCACCCGTCTCCACGCCGATGGCGGCGAGCACGGAGATTCCGTCGTCTCGCATCTCCTGGTACTCCCGATCGCTGAGCGTTTGCACCGGGGCCACCGTGATCGAGTCACCGGTGTGGACGCCCATCGGGTCGAAGTTCTCGATGGAGCAGACGATCACGGCGTTCCCGGCGTGATCCCGCATCACCTCGAGCTCGTACTCTTTCCATCCCAGGACCGACTCCTCGACGAGGATCTCCCCGACCGGCGACGTGTCGAGTCCGTGTCGCGCAACCTCGAGGAATTGCTCCTCGTCGTCGGCAATCCCGGTGCCTCCACCCCCAAGGATGAAAGAGGGGCGGACCATCACCGGATAACCGATCTCCCGAGCGATCTTGACCGCCTCGCTCATTGACCGGGCGTAACCCGCCCTGGGCACTTCGAGACCGATCGACTCCATGGTCTCTTTGAACAACCCGCGGTCTTCGGCACGTTCGATCGCTTCCAGCCCGGCCCCGATCATCTCCACCCCGTGCCGGTCGAGGACACCCTCGCGGGCGAGCTGGGAGGCGATGTTGAGGGCGGTCTGGCCGCCGAGCGTGGGCAGGAGGGCATCAGGACGCTCCCGGGCGATTATCTCCTCGACGACGTCAGGGGTGATCGGCTCTATGTAGGTAGCATCGGCGAACTCCGGGTCGGTCATGATCGTTGCCGGGTTCGAGTTCACCAGGATTACTCGATACCCCTCCGCTCTGAGGACTTTTGCAGCCTGTGTCCCCGAGTAGTCGAACTCGCAGGCTTGGCCGATGATGATCGGCCCCGAGCCGATCAGCAGAATGGAGCGGATGTCACGACGGCCCGGCATCAGCTCCCCTCCTCGATCAAGTCTGCAAATCGATCAAACAGCTCCGAGGCGTCGTGTGGCCCGGGGGCCGCCTCGGGGTGATACTGGACCGAGAAGGCGGGATGATCCTCCAGCACCATCCCTTCCAGCGTCCCATCGTTGAGGTTCTGATGGGTGGGGCGAACCACTCCGAACCTCGACTCGACCCTTTCCGGCAACAGGTCCGATCCGGCCAAGCCCTCGCGCCGTGGCGGCTTGGTTTCGGTCAGGCTCCAGAGATCGACGGCGAAGCCGTGGTTCTGGGCAGTCACCTCGACACGCCCATCCTCGAGCCGACGCACCGGATGGTTGCCCCCGTGATGGCCGAACGGGAGTTTGAAGGTTCGGGCGCCCACAGCCAGACCCAATACCTGGTGACCGAGACAGATCCCAAAGACCGGCACCTCCCCGATGAGACCCGTCAGAGTGTTGGTGGTATCCACCAGGGGCTCAGGGTCTCCGGGCCCGTTGGAGACGAAAACCCCACTCGGCGCCCGGGCGAGGACATCCGTGGCGGAAGTGGCGGCCGGGACGACATCGACGACGAACCCACGTTGGGTGAGGTAAGTGAGGATGTCACGTTTCATTCCGAGGTCGATAGCCACGACCCGACCACGCCTCTCCCCCACCGCTTCGACTTGGTATGGCTCCTTGGTCGAGACCTGGCTGGCGAGGTCACGTCCCAGCATCGATGGGGCCTCGGAGGCGACTCGTTTGAGCTCCGCCTCGGTGGTACCCGCTCCCATCGCCACCGGCATCGCCCCCCGGTCCCGAATGTGACGGGTGAGACGTCGCGTGTCGATGTCGGACATCGCTACAACTCCATGGGTGTGGAAGTACTCGGCGAGGCTTCCCTCTGATCTCCAGCTGGAATGACGCCGGGAGAGCGCCTTCATCACGAAACCGGAGACGGCGGGCTTGGAGGATTGGTCGTCCGCGGCAGCAACGCCGTAGTTGCCGATGTGTGGTGAGGTCATCACCACCACCTGCCCGGCATAAGAAGGATCGGTCAGGATCTCCTGATAGCCGGTCATGGATGTGTTGAACACAGCCTCACCCGTCGTGACCCCCTCGACACCCACCGAATACCCGGTGAACACCTCTCCGTCGGCGGTGACCAGCTGCGCCCGCTCTCGACTCACGCCGACACCACATTGTTCCGGTGGACCACATGGCCCCGGTGCATGGTGGCTCGCACCCTTCCCTGCATTTGCCGTCCCTTGTATGGGCTGTTGGATGACTTCGACGCAAATCTGGCCGGAACCCATGTGGCGGAGGGGTCGAACACGACGAGGTTGGCTTCGGCCCCGGGCTCGAGTGGGCGACCCTGGTCGTGCCGGCCGAGTAGACGGGCAGGGGTCTGGGACAGCACCCCGAAGAGACGGTCCCGGTCTCCCAGCGCCTCCCACACCGCCGACGCCGCTGTTTCCAGCCCGATCACACCCCGTGGTGCCGCCATGAACCCGACTTCTTTCTCTTCCGGCAGATGGGGAGCATGGTCCGTAGCCACGACGTCGATGGTTCCATCCTCGAGGGCTTCGATCAGTGCGAGGCGATCTTCTTCGGATCGCAACGGTGGGTACATCTTGAAGTCGGGGTTCAGGCCGGCGACGAAACTCTCGTCGAACGTCAGATGATGAGGTGTCACCTCTGCGGTGACCGCCAACCCGGACTCCCTTGCGGTCCGCACCAGGTCAACGGTCATCTTGGCCGACACGTGCTGGCAGTGATAGTGGACACCCGTCCGGGCGGCGAGTGCGAGGTCGCGCTCCACGACATCAGCCTCTGCCTCCGGGGGAAGACCACCGACTCCGAGTCTCCGGGATACCGCTCCAGAGTGCATGTGGCGCCCTGCGGTCCGGATCGAGTCCTCGGCATGTTGGGCAACGAAAGCACCGGGCAGGGCAGCGATGCCCGTCATGGCCTCCTCGAGGACGCCGGGATCGGCGACTGAGTCGCCATCGTCTGTGAACAACCTCACTCCCAGCCGATACAAGGCGTTCACATCGACGGGTTTCGCCCCCAGGCGGCCGAAGGTGAGAGTCGCGGAGGGGATCACCGTGGCGAGATCGACCTCACGGGCGGTGGCGAGCACCCACGCGATGACCTCAGGATTGTCCATCGCGGGTTCGGTGTTGGGCATCGCTGTGATCGCTGTGAAACCGCCTGCGGCCGCGGCCGCCGACCCCGAGACAATGTCTTCTTTCCAGGTCTGACCCGGCTCGCGGAGATGGGTGTGCATGTCGACGAAACCGGGGCCGACGAGACAGCCCGAGGCATCGATCTCGACTTCACCGACGAGATCTGGGGCGACGCCGGCGATTCGATCGTCGTCCACCAACACGTCAGACGGCGTCCAGCCTTCAGGTGTGAGCACGAGACCGCCCCGAACGACGATCATCGACTCACCGTCAGAGAGCGCAAGACCGCCATGCGGGTGGGGACTCCGTTGCGTACCTGCTCGACTATCAACGATCGCGGTGACTCCGCAACCTCATCACTGATCTCCACTCCCCGGTTGATCGGTCCCGGGTGCATGATCACCGCATCGTCTTTCAGACGGGCCGCCCTCGACCCGTCGAAGCCGTAACGGGTCAGGTAGTCCTTGTCGATCACTCCCCCTCTCTCCTGCTGGACTCGAAGCAGGTAGGCCACATCGAAATCGCCGATGGTCCCATCGAGGTCGGTGGTGGCGGCCAACGGCCCATCGGCAGGGAGCCAGCGCTCCGGGCCTACCAAGGTGACGTCGACTCCCAGAGCCGGCATCGCATGGATGAGACTTCCTGCAACTCGGGAATGAGCGATGTCTCCGACGATCGCCATCCGCAGCCCATCCAAGCCGGCGAAGCGCCGTGACAACGTCACCGCGTCGAG
Source organism: Acidimicrobiia bacterium (assembly GCA_036374335.1). Classification (GTDB taxonomy): domain Bacteria; phylum Actinomycetota; class Acidimicrobiia; order Spongiisociales; family ZC4RG35; genus JANQRA01. The sequence continues at coordinate 20,073 of DASUUC010000044.1, read as the reverse complement.
TAGAGCCTGTGTGGGGTGCTCCCCCGCGCCGTCTCCGGCGTTGACGACGGCCCGACCAGTCCACCCGGCAACGGACTGTGGGGCGCCTTCCTCACTGTGACGGACGACGAGGATGTCGGCGCCGATGGCGGCCACAGTGAGTGCTGTGTCATGGAGTGACTCACCCTTGGTCGAAGATGACGTCTCCGGGAAGTAGTTGAGAACATGTGCACCAAGGTTCTGCGCGGCGAGGTCGAACGAGAGACGGGTTCGCGTGGAAGGCTCGAAGAAGAGATTGGCCACGCATACTCCGTCGAGGCTCCTGTCGACGGTCTCACCGCTATCGAGCGATTCCCGCAGTTTGGAAGCGTCCTCGATCAAAGCCTCGAGATCGCCCCGACCGAGGGTGCGAATGCTGATGAGAGTCTTCATGCCACCCCCACTTCCTGTCGCTCGATATGGACGCCTTCGCTGTCGTCGCTCTCGGCGAGCCTCACCCGAACGGTCTCGGCTTTCGAAGTGGGGATGTTCTTGCCGATGTAGTCGGCGCGTATCGGCAGCTCACGGTGGCCACGGTCGATGAGCACAGCCAGTTCTGTGGTGAGCGCGCGCCCTAGGTCGGAGAGAGCATCCAGGGCGGCCCGGACCGTCCTGCCGGTGAAGAGGACGTCATCGACCACGATCACGTGTCGATCTGAGATCGCCACCGGTATGTCGGTCTGTCTGGCGGGGATATCGCTTCTCAGGTAACGGTCGTCGCGGTACAGGCCGATGTCGAGCTCTCCCACGGGGACGGAGCAGCTCTCGAAGGAGTCGATCGTGCGGGCCAGCCTCCGGGCGAGGAACACGCCACGGGTATGGATTCCCACCAGGACCACGTTCTCGGCACCACGGTGCGTTTCGAGGATCTCATGGGAGATCCGGCGGATGACGCGCCCGATGTCATCGCCTGTCATTACCTGCGGCAAAGCGTTCCTTTCCGGCCTCGCGGGACCGTCCTTAAAGGTGCCGGGCCGACACTAACCGCTGTCGGCCGCGGACTCCTAACTCTCGCGAATGGTTTTCGCCAACGTGGCGAGGACTCCGTTCACGAAAGCCGCAGACTTTTCGGTGGAATAGGTTTGGGCGAGGCGAACGGCTTCGGAGACCACAACCGCCGTTGGCGTCATCTCATCACTGCGCAGCTCGTGGAGGCCGATTCGAATCACGTTGCGGTCGATCACCGGCATCCGTGCCACACTCCAGTGCTCCGCAACCGATTCGATCAGCTCGTCGAGCTCGTCGAGATTGCTGACGACTCCCTCGACGATCCCTCCGGCACGGCCACCGACATCTGAGCCGATCTCACCCCTCGTCTCGTACTCGTAGAGGCGCTCCAGGGCGAGATCTCTGGGCTCGACGGTGGCATCGACACCAAGGCTCTTCGCTACTGAGATGGCGAGGTCTGCGCCAAGGATGTCCTCGGGGGCATCCGGCTGCTCGCGTGCCCGCAACGCAGCTTGAACCTCGTTGATGTCACGATCGATCGCTTTGGCGAGCTCTTTGGCGGTGACCCGCGCCGGAATGGCGAGCATCGCCCCCGGCTCGCTCATACCCTGGTCAAGTATTCACCGCTGCGGGTGTCGACCTTGATCCGGTCGCCCTGTTCGACGAAGAGGGGGACTTGCACCTGGAGACCCGTCTCCACGGTCACCCCCTTGGAGGCACCGGTCCGGGTGTCACCCTTGACCGCCGGCTCTGCATAGGTGACCTCGAGCTCGACTGCAGCCGGCATCTCGACGCCGATCGCTGTGCCCTCGAACATCGGGAGCACCACGGTCATGCCATCCACGAGGAACCCGGCAGCGTCGCCGACATCTTCGGAGCTGAGAACGATCTGGCCGTAGTCGGCCATGTTCATGAAATGATGGCCGAGGTCGTCCGAATAGAGGTACTGGTGGTCCGCCCGGTCGATGATGGCCTGTTGGACGTTCTCGTCGGCCCGAAAGGTGCGGTCGAGCACCTGGCCTGTGTCCAGCTTCTTGAGCTTCATACGAACAAACGCCTTGCCTTTGCCTGGCTTGACGTGCTGATACTCGACGATGGTGAAGAGGCCGTCGTCGAGTTCCAGGGCCATGCCGGGGCGTACGTCATTGGTGCTGATCATTTGTTCCCTCGGGGTATGGCGGTGGGACGATAATTGGGTTCAAAATCCTATGGCCTCGAGGCCGAGTTCGATATCGGACTGGTCGACGTGGGTCAGATATGGCTCCTCGAGTGCTCTGAGCAGCACCATTCGCAGCCCATCGATGTCGCGCTTTTTGTCCCGGCCTAGCAGGTCGAGCACCCGGGCCAGCTCGAGACCTTCCACCTCGATGGGCAAGCCCATTCCAGCGATTGCGTCAGTCACAGCACCAGCGTCGGCAAATCCGGCGAGCTTCTCGGAGATCCGCACCGCTGCCACCATGCCCAATGCCACGCACTCTCCATGAGACAAAGACGATGCGAACTCGATGGCATGACCGATGGTGTGACCGAAGTTGAGAAAGGCCCGGTCACCATGCTCACGGACGTCGCTGTCGACGATGGCGGCCTTGACTGCGATCGCCTTCTCGACGACCGGCATGAGTGGTGCTTCCAGTCCCTCCTCTGCGATGAGTCCGGCCAGCGTGGCATCGCCGATCAACCCTGCTTTGTAGGCCTCGGCCATCCCCTCACGGATGAGATAACTGGGCAATCGCGACAAGCGGTCGATGTCGATGACAACTTGCGTCGGGTGCCAGAACACACCCACCAGGTTCTTACCACCGATGTTGACCCCTGTCTTGCCGCCAATCGAGGCATCGATGGAGCCGAGCAGTGTGGTGGGAACATGCACCACCTCGACCCCGCGCAACCAGGTGCCGGCGACATACCCGGCGAGGTCGGTGACCGATCCCCCACCGACCCCAACGACCGTGTCGTGGCGGGACAACCCGAATCTGGCGAAGGCCTCGTAGACGGATGAGGCAACCTGGAGCGTTTTCGCCTCCTCCCGGTCCGGCAATCCGATCACCTCGCAGGAGAGTCCCTGGTCGCCGAGACGTCTGGCCACCTCGAGGGCGATATCTGTCGGAGCCGGTTGGGTGAGGATGGCGACCCGGATCCGGCCTTCTCGACCGGGTAGCACCGAGCGCGGCAATCCCCTGCCGATGACAACCTCGGTTCTCCCGGCGACTCTCATTGCCCCTGACCGATGCGGTCCGCGATCCTCTTCCTGTAGTGGGTGATGGCCGCGGTGAGGTCGTCGACCGAATCACCACCGAACTTGCGTGTGAGCTCGCTGGCCAGGACGAAGGCCACCATCTGCTCTCCGACCACCGCCGCCGCGGGGACGGCGCATACGTCTGAGCGCTCGCGCACCGCCTTATCGGGCTGGCCTGTGGACATGTCGACGGTGCGCAACGGTTGCATCAGAGTGGAGATGGGCTTCATCGCCGCCCTTACCCGGATCGGCTGCCCGTTGCTCATTCCTCCCTCGACCCCGCCGGCGCGGTTGGTGGCTCTGGTCACCGTCCCGTCGACCTTCACGATCTCGTCGTGGGCGCCTGACCCCGGGGTGGCGGCAGTAACGAAACCGTCACCAATCTCCACACCTTTTATTGCGGGAATGGACATCACCGCGCCAGCCAACAGATTGTCGAGACGCCGGTCGTACTGCACGTGGGAGCCGACCCCGACCGGCACGGAATGAGCGACCACCTCGAAGACACCTCCGAGGGTGTCCTTCGTCTCGACGGCCCTGTCGATGGCGGCAATCATCTCGTGTGACGCCTCCGGGTCGAGGCATCGCACCGGGTCGGAGTCGATGCGCTCGGAGTCGTCGGGTTCGGGCACGGGCGACTTGGCGACGATGTCGCCGATGGACACCACGTGGCTGACGATGTCAACGTCGCCGAGACCGAGGAGGGCCTTGGATAGGTAGCCGGCAACGGTGCGAGCTGCGGTCTCTCGCGCCGAGGCCCGCTCCAGGATGTCACGGGCGTCGTCGGTGTCGTACTTGAGCATCCCGGCGAGGTCGGCATGACCGGGACGGGGGCGGGTCACCTCTTTGCCGGCCTCTCCAGGCCCTGGGCTCATGATCTCTTGCCACCGGGGCCACTCGGTATTGCGGATCAGCACTGCAACCGGCGATCCGAGCGTCTTGCCGTGGCGGACCCCGCCGAGAAACTCGATCTCGTCCTGCTCGATCGACATTCGCTTGCCCCGGCCGTATCCGTGACGGCGTCGGGCCAGCTCGCGGCCGAGACCGTCCAGGCTGACTTCGAGGCCGCGGGGCAAACCCTCGAGGATCGTCACGAGCCCGGGCCCATGGGACTCACCTGCGGTCAGGAAGCGAAGCATCCGAATAGGTTACGAGGGAATCGGGATGGCTCCCACTCCGACGAGCACGATCGCGGTCCATGCTCCCAGGATCATCGGTGGTCCGTACGGAAGCTCCGTCTTCCTGTTCGCGGCTCCTGCGACCATCAAGAACAAGGCGATGACCCCGCCGATGACTGCGGTTGCGAACACCGCCCAGCCAAGGACGCTCCAACCCAGATAGGCGGTGAAAAGACCGAGTTGCACCGACAGCTTGACGTCGCCCGCGCCGAAGCCCTGTCCGCGGACGACCATGAATAGAAGCAAAGAACCTGCGAAGTACGCCCCCGCGCCGCCGAGCCCGCGGAGAAGATCGAACCAGTCTCCCGTGATTGCGGTGGCTCCGGTGAGGAGCAGGGCGACAATGACGGTCCCGGCCAGGTTGAGACGGTCGACGATCCGGAACGCCTCGAGATCGGTGATGGTGAGGGCGACGGTGAGAAGGAGAAACCCCAGATACGCCACCAGGGGCCAGGTCCATCCGATCGTGTTCAGGAAGCCCGCTGCTACCCCGGCAGTGAGCAGAGCGACAACTGGTTCGCGTGCCACCAGTGTCCGACAGACCTGGCATCGCCAGCGAAGCCATCCCCGATTGTGGCCACAGGTGCGACAGACACCGTCGAGAGGGCGAAGCCGCGTGTCATCGTCCAGCGCCTGAAGTGCGAGATCGTGGGCGCCGAGACCGAAGAGAAAGCCAACTGCTCCGACCAGGACGTATGTCACGGACGGAGCAAGTTAGTGCCCTGGCCGGGGCGGCTGGCTAATGGCCTTGGTGTTACGAGTCGGAGGAGAAGTCTCGCAACGAACCCATCCGGCGTCGCCGGAGCAGACCATGACCCTCTTCGGCTTCGGGCTCCGAAGAATCGAGTTCTGAGAACACCTTCTCGAGAAACGCCTCAGTGTCCTCTTCTGCCTCGGAATCGCCCGCTGTGCCTTGAACCGGGGGGATCTCTGACAAACCCTCCGCAACGACCTCGGGAGTCCGAGAATCATCATCCTCAACCGGCTCATCCTCGACCGCTTGCTCCTCCCACCAGGACTGATCCGGGTCGACATCCTCGTCCTCGTGCACGCTCACCTCGTCCTGGAACACCGAAGGTTCGGCTTCGGGCTGCTCGTGTTCGGCGTCTTCTGCCACGCCCGGCTGATGGGAATGGTCATCGCTCGGCGTCACGTACTCGTTGTCCGGCTCGGGCTCGTCTATGTCCTCATATGACTCATCAGCGGCGTCGTCCGTCCCGCGCAGCACGACCAGCTCGTTCTTGAGGAGGCGAGCAGCCACTCGGGCAGTCCAGAACTCGGTGGTACCGAGGAAATCTGCGATCTCGGTAACAGATGCACCGGCGCCGATCTCGCTGAGCACTTTCCAGTCATCCTCTTTGATGGAGACTTCCTCCCGATCGCCCAGGTCGCGTCGGAAGCCGACCGGGCTGTCAAGATCGGGAATGACCTCGCTCACTCTGCTCCACTCCCGCCTGCGCTCTTCCGTATCCTGCAGCAGACCTTCGAGGTCAAACGACTTGGGTGAGGCATACGGCGTTGTTGCACCCTCATGGACTTGGAACTCGGTTCCGCGGCTAGAAATCTGGTAGAGGCTCTCCACCGTCATCTCGCGGAGGAGATCGACGATTGGCTGATTGTCCTCAGCGATTGCGGCGAGCGTGGTCTCGCCCGTTGTGACACGGTTGAGCGTCTTCTCATCGGCATATCCCGAGTTGAGGAGAAGGCGATGAAGTTCGTCGTTGTCTGACGTGGTGGCCAGGTCGATCCCGCCTTTGCCCACAAACACGCGGCCGCGAAGGCTGTTCCCTGTGACGTTGACCGAGCCCTGCTGCTTCGAACGCGTCAGCAGCCTCAAGACCTCGTCTATCGACACAAAGCCCAAATTCCCAGAAAGAGACACCTCAGCTCCTTTAAAGGCTGTCACCTGAAATCGGCGTTGAGCCAAAGAGCCTTTAGGTGTTTCTCAGCGCGGCGACGACCGTTTCGTAGTCGGTTTCGATGCCTGTCCAAAGCCGAAAGGATGCGATGGCCTGGCGAAGCAAGAACTCGTGGCCATCGCAGTAGGGAAGCGACAAACGCTCGGCGGTATAGACTGCCGGTGTCATAATCGGGCCGTATGGCAGGTCGATGACGCCCGATGCGACTTCGACTATGCCGAGGGGAAGCTCCTCGCCGGACATTCCCACCGGAGTGGTGTTTATCACCAGTGCTCCGGCAACGCCGGTCCCCCAAGACACCACCTCGCCGCCGAGACGGGTGGTCAGCTCCTCTGCGGGAGGTGTGCGTCTCGCCGCGACGTACACATTCGAAGCATCCTCCATGGAGGCGAGAGCGGCCGCGGCACTTCCTCCTGCTCCGAGGATCAGCACCGAAGTCGAGTCGGCAAAGCGCCCGGATCGGAGAAGGTCGCGGAATGCCAAGCTGTCAGTCGAATCACCTTCGATCACCGAGTCGCTGCGGACGAGAGTGTTCACCGACCCCGACTTCACCGCAGCCGGAGACAATGAGTCGGCCATCCGGGCTGCGGCTTCTTTGAGCGGCATCGTGACGTTCAAACCGTCCCAACGACCTTGCCGCAACTCGTCCACCGCGGTTCTGAGAACATCGTCGTCTGCCCGTATCCGGTGGTACTCGCCCGCCAGCCCGGCGATCTCCAACATCGTCTCATGGAGTTGGGGTGAGCGGGAGTGCTCCACCGGGTCACCCAGAACGGCCAACCGGTAGTAGGCAGGGGAGCCTGTCACCGGCTACGGGAGTACGCCGTCGTCGCGTGCTTGCTGGACGTTGGCATTGTGCTCTTCCAACGTCTCGGCAAAGGCATGGTGCCCTTCCTCGTCGGACAGCACGTAGTAGAAGTACGGCGTCTCGTCTGGCGAGGCGGCAGCTTCGAGCGACGCCCGTCCCGGAGCTGCGATTGGCGTCGGCGGGAGGCCTGGGTTGCGGTAGGTGTTGTAAGGGGAGTCGATTTCGCGGTCGAACTCCGCTGGGTCGCGAGTGTCGAGTGCGTAGAGGACGGTGGCGTCGATTTCGAGGGCCATTCCTTCGGCGAGCCGGTTATAGATGACACTGGAGACGATGGGGCGTTCCTCATCCAGGCGGACCTCGGTCTCGATGAGGGAGGCGAGGACGATTCCCTGATACTGGGTGTAGCCGAGTTCCTCCCAGGCGCTCCAGTCGATCGACTGGACCCTTTGTTCCATGGTCGAGGCCATCCGCTGCAGGATCGCCTGGGGCTCTGAGCTCTGCGCGAACTCATACGTGTCGGGGAACAGGAGGCCCTCCCAGTCCTGGAGTACCGGTTCCTCGGGGATCTCACGCAGCGATGTGCTCACGCTCCCATCGAGCAGGACGCTCTCGAAGTCCGAGAAAGTGTGGGGAGATCCCTCGCCGAGGCGCACGAGAATCTCACTGATCCTGAGCCCCTCGGGGATGGTCACTCTGTACACCGCGGCAGCTGGTCCTGAGACCAACTCGGCGACGACCTCGGCCGGGTCCATCAACGTTGTCAGCTCATAGGTCCCGGCCTGGAGCTGCTGGGCGGCATCGACGTTGCGAACGGCCACCTCGAATTCGAGGGCTGACCGAACGACGCCATTGGTCGCGAGGATGACGCCTATGTCCTGACCCGACGACCCGGGTGGGATCTCGATGGTCACGGGGATCCCAGGCTCGACGTCGACGGGCGTCTGTCCCCCATCTTGGGATCCGATGGCGTCACCAACCGTGCGTCCCAGATATGAGGCTCCGGTGACCACGAGGACACCGGCCAGGATGATCCCCGCGGCTATCCCCGCCACCCTGAGGGCGCGTGTCCAAAACGGTTGCTCAGGTGCTGGTTCGAAGGTCATGAGACTCCAGGTGGTTCGACGCCCGGTGAATTCGCAGAGTTCCCGGGGTCATTTTTCGAATCGAGAAATGCCTGCAGAATGATCGCAGCCGCCACCTTGTCTACTGTTTCTCTACGGTCTCGCCGCTTCATACCCGATTCCAGCAAGGCTGATTCGGCAATTCGAGATGTGAAGCGCTCATCGATGTAGCGAACGGGGATCCCCAGAAGCTCTCCGATCTCCAGTCCCAGCCTCCGGGCGGCCGTTGCGGACTCGCCTTCATGACCTCCCAGGGTCGTGGGGAGTCCCACTACGACCTCAGCAACCGGGTATTCTTCGACGATTCTACGCAAGGCGGTTCCCAGCTCCGGGCGTGAAACCACCTCGAGGGGTCGGGCAGTGAGGCCGAGACCGTCGGAGATGGCGAGACCGATGCGTTTCGTCCCGTAGTCGACGCCCAGATAGCGGCTCACAGCTCGGCGAGAGCCCGTCCCGAGTCTTCGCGGGCGGTGTCCAGTGCAGTGGCGAGCTCGCTGCCATTCGGCCCTCCCGCCTGGGCGAGCTCGGGATCACCCGATCCCCCGCCTCCCAGCTTCTGTGCAGGACCTCTGATGAGCTCACCGGCCGATATTCCACGCTTGACCAGGTCCTTGGAAGCCACAGCCACGAGAGAGCCCTTTCCACCGTCCGACGATCCCAGAATCACCAGTGACGACCCCTGAATCCTGTCCCTGATACCGAGGGCCACCTGTCGCAGCTCATTCCCGGGGACATTGCCCACGTCCGCGATCACAAGTGCGGTGTCGCCGACCTTCTCGGGATTGGCGGAATGCTCCTCGGCTATGGCGCCCATCCGCTGACTGGCGATGGCCTCGAGCTGCTCCTCGAGCCCGCCAACCTTTTCCAGGAGCTGTTCCACGCGGCGGGGAACCTCGTCGGGCGGAGTGCGGAGAAGCTCTCCCGTGCGGCGCAGGGCACCACGCACAGAAACCAGATGGTCGTACGCGGCCATGCCGGTCAAGGCTTCGATGCGTCGTAGGTTGGAGCCGATCGACGACTCTGAGGTTATTGCCAGAGGCCCGACCTGACCTGAGGTGTGGGTGTGCGTGCCACCACAGAACTCGGTGGAGAAGGTCCCGATCTCGACCACTCGCACGACGTCTCCGTATTTGTCTCCGAAGAAGGCCAGTGCCCCCATCTCCTCGGCTTCCTCCTTGCTGGTGATCGTGGTGGTCACCTGGCTGTTGTCGACCAGCCGCTGGTTGATTTCCGCTTCGATCTCTCCGAGCTCCGGTGGGGCGACCCGGGAGAAGTGGGAGAAGTCGAAACGCAGCCTTCCATCCTCTACCAGCGACCCTGCCTGGTTGGCGTGGTCGCCAAGGACATCTCTTATCGCCCAATGGAGTACATGGGTGCCGGTATGGCTCTTCCGGATTCCCTCGCGACGGGGGCTGTCGATCGCCGAGCTGACCGGCTGACCGACGACCAGTTCTCCCTTGGACACCTTGGCCCGGTGACCGTGGAGCCCCTGGATGACATGCTGGGTATCGATCACGACGGCTTGACCGGTGTCGGTCTGGATGACACCCGTATCGCCCACCTGGCCGCCTGACTCGGCGTAGAACGGCGTCTTGTCGAGGAAGATCTCGATGGTCTCGCCCGTCCCGGCCCTGGTTATCGTCTCGCCTTCTCTCACCATCGAGAGGACGACCCCGTCGGACATCTCGTAGTCGTAACCGACGAAGTCGGTGAGACCGTGGTGTTCGATCAATCCGCGATAGACGTCCGCCGTCTCCGCCGCATCCGAACCCTTCCAGGCAGCTCGGGCTCGAGCCCGTTGCGCCTCCATTTCGACATCGAACCCACCGATGTCGACCTCGACTCCCCGCTCTGCAGCGATCTCCTTGGTGAGGTCGATGGGAAACCCGTATGTGTCGTGGAGCTTGAAGGCGGCACTCCCGCTGAGGGTCTCACCCTCTTCCAGCTCTGTGTCCAGGAGCTGGTGACCCGATTCCAGGGTGCGCCGGAACCTCTCCTCCTCCCGGGTGATGACATCGAGGATGAAATCTCTCTTCTCGGCCAACTCGGGATAGGCATCCCGCATCACTTCGATGGTGGTCTCGGCGAGACGGGGTGCGATCAAGCCTTCGCCTCCATATTGCCATCCATGTCGGACGGCACGTCGCAAAACCCGACGGAGGACATAGCCCCGTCCGTCATTGGAGGGGATGACGCCGTCTCCGATCAGGAAGGTGATGGTCCGCCCGTGGTCGGCGAGGATGCGCAGCGACACGTCACTTCGCTCCGAGGCACCGTACTCGAGTCGGGTATAGCGCTCCGCTGTGCGCAGCACCTCGTGGGTGGTGTCGATGTCGAAGACGGAAGGAACGTCTTGGAGCACCGCGGCGATTCGGTCGAGACCCATACCGGTGTCGATGTTCTTGGCGGGGAGGTCGCCGACGACGTGGTAGGGCTCGTCCTGGATGTGCTGCATGAAGACGAGATTCCATATCTCGACGTAGCGGTCTTCAGCGCCACCGATGGGCCCACCAGGCTCGCCGAACCCCTCGCCCTTGTCATAGAAGATCTCCGAACTGGGGCCGCATGGGCCGGGAACCCCCATCTGCCAGAAGTTGTCTTTGCCGCCGCGCTGCACCCTTTCAGCGGAGACACCAACATCGTCGATCCAGATCTGGGCCGCCTCGTCGTCGGTCTCGTAGACGGTGAACCAGAGCCGATCCGGGTCCAGGCCCAGCACGTCGGTGACGAACTCGTAGCCCCACGGGATCGCCTTCTCTTTGAAGTAGTCGCCGAAGCTGAAATTCCCCAGCATCTCGAAGAAGGAGAGATGGCGCTGAGTGGTCCCGATGATGTCGATATCGACGGTGCGCACACACTTCTGCACCGACACCGCCCTCGGCCAGGGGGGCTCTTCCTCGCCGAGGAAGTAGGGCTTGAACGGGACCATTCCGGCATTGGTCACCAGCAGCGTCGGATCGAGGGGGATGAGCGACGCAGATGGCCGAGGTTGGTGGTCACGCTCGGTGAAGAAGTCGATGAATGCCTGGCGGATCTCCTGGCTTCTCATGCCGGCTCCTCTTCCTCCTCACGCCGGGCGCGAGCTTCTTTGGTCAGGTCGATGCCCAACTCGGCGAGCTGGGTCTCTTCGACCCAGGTGGGCGCGCCGGTCATCGGATCGACCCCCGTTTGGGTCTTGGGGAAGGGAATCACCTCCCGGATTGAAGCCTCACCCTGCAGCACCATCACCAAGCGATCGATGCCAAATGCGAAACCGCCGTGTGGCGGTGTTCCATATTGCAGTGCCTCCAGAAACCACCCGAACCGCCTTTCCGCCGTCTCACGATCGATCCCCAGAATCTCGAAGACCTGCCGTTGCACCTCGGGGTCGTGGATCCTGATCGACCCCGAGCCCAGCTCCACCCCGTTGAGCACCGCGTCATATGCCTTGGAGATGGCCGTCTCGGGACGCTCCCGCATCTCCTCGAGCGAGACGGGTGAGGTGAAGGGATGGTGGGAGAAGGTGATCGATCCGTCTTCGTCCTCTTCGAAAAGCGGGAAATCGATGACCCATAGAAAAGCGAGATCATCGTGGCCCGAGGGGTGCCCGAGATCGTTGCGCAGACCACCGAGCACCTCGACGGTGGTCCGCCAACGATCGGCCGCGATCAGCACCACGTCACCGGGTGCGGCGTCCATGGCCTTCTTGATCGCTTCCTGCTCGCTATCGCTGAGGAATTTGGCGACAGGCGAACGAAGGGTCCCGTCTTCTTCCACCACCATCCAGACCAGCCCCCTCGCCCCGAGCTCCTTGGCCCGATCGGTGAGCGCGTCGGCCCGAGCCCGTGACCACTCCTGCCGTCCGGCGTTGATCCCGCGGACGGTGCCCGCGGCTTCGATCGCACCCTTGAACACCCCGAATTCGGAGTCCATCACATGGTCGGTGAGGTCCACGATCTCCATGCCGAACCTCAGATCCGGTTTGTCGACTCCGAACCTGTTCATCACTTCGTGCCAGGTGAGACGGGGGAAGGGCAGGGGGATCTCCTCTCCGCGAATCTCCATCACGGTGGCCGCGAGCACCTTCTCGATGGTGTCGAGGACGTCGTCGCGGTCCCAAAAGGCTCCTTCCAAGTCCAGTTGGGTGAACTCGAGTTGCCGGTCGGCTCTGGTGTCCTCGTCCCGGTAACAGCGGGCGATCTGAAAGTACCGTTCCACTCCCGAGATCATCAGGAGCTGCTTGAAGATCTGGGGAGACTGCGGGAGGGCGTAGAACTCGCCGTGGCGGAGACGTGAGGGGACGAGCATGTCCCGGGCGCCTTCGGGAGTCGAGTTGATCAGAGTGGGCGTTTCCACCTCGAGGAACCCCATATCGTCGAGAGTGCGACGGATAGCCGCGGTGGCCCGGGACCTCGCCCTGAGATTGGCGGCCATCCGGGGTCGGCGCAGATCCAGATAACGATGCTGCAGCCTCACCCGCTCATCGACATCCCTGCGGTCGTCGATCATGAATGGAAGTGTCTTCGCCGGAGCGAGGACCGTGATGTTCTCTGCTCCAATCTCCACCAGGCCGCTGGGCAGGTCGGGGTTCTCGGTGCCTTCGGGTCGTCTCGTCACCTTGCCGGTGACCTGGACGCAGTACTCCATCTTCAGTTCGTCGACGATGGGATGGTCGTGGGGGTCGGCCACCACCTGGACGAGGCCGGTCGCGTCGCGCATGTCGAAGAATGTGATGCCACCGTGGTCACGTCGTCTTTGCACCCATCCGGCGATGGTGACCTCGGAATCGATGTCGGAGACCGAGATCGTGCCGGCGTCGTGGGTTCTCATCTGCTGCTGAACCAAGTCGAAACCTCCCGAAGCGGCAACTCCGCCCGCTCGCCTTCTGTTTGAACGTCCACGGGCCGGCCTTCACCCTTCCACACCAGGACGACCGGCACCTGGAGGCGGCTGGCGGTGCGGAACTGTGCTTTCACCGATCGGCCGTCGACATCGAAGTCCACCCGGATGCCCTCGTCGCGGAGGGCCGAAACCACCCGGAGCGCATCCTCCGGACCTGTCTCCGATACCAGATAGGCGTCTAGGTGAGGTCGTTGCGGCTCACCCAGGGCCAGCATCATCCGGTCGATGCCCAATGCAAAGCCCACGCCAGGGGTGGGTCGGCCTCCGATGGCCTCGGCGAGCCCGTCGTAGCGACCTCCCCCGCCCACAGCGTTCTGCGCGGTGTCCAGCCCGGTGGCGACGTACTCGAAAGCGGTCCGCGTGTAGTAATCGAGCCCGCGCACCAGGGAGCTGTCCTCCTTGTACGGGACCCCCAATGTCTCCAACCCTTGCCGCACGGACGTGAAATGCTCAGCGCATTCATCGCAGAGGTAGTCCAGCGTGCGGGGTGCGTCGATCAGCTTGGGAGCGTCGACTTTGGAGTCGAGCACACGCATGGGGTTGCGGTCGATGAGATTCACCGATTCGGCGCTCAATTCCGACTCACGTCCCCGGAGATACTCCTTGAGTGCGGCGACATAGCGAGGCCGACAGACGGGATCGCCAATCGAGTTGACCAGCAAGGCGACCTCTGCCAGCCCGGTGGCGATGATGAAGCGGTAGCCCAACTCGATCACCTCCACGTCGGCGAGCGGACTGGCCGTGTCCAGATACTCCACGCCTACCTGCCAGAACTGGCGTCGCCGACCCGCCTGAGGTCGTTCGTAGCGGAAGAACGGGCCCGAGTAAGCACCTTTCCAAACCCCCTGATGACCGGAGTTGAGATAGGCGCGGACCACGCTCGCCGTGCCTTCAGGGCGGAGCGATACCGACCGGCCGCCCTGGTCGATGAAGGTATACATCTGCTTGGTGACCACTTCGCTGGTGTCGCCAACCCCTCGTTCGAACAACTCGGTCGCCTCGAATATGGGCAGATTGACGAGTGGGTATCCATATCGCTCCGACCAGTCGTCCCAAAGACCCAACGTCTTCCGCCACGCCTGAGATTCGGGCGCGATGATGTCGTCTGTGCCTTTCGGGGGCTGGAAACTCATGGATTACGCGGCAGGTTACCGATGGTGGGTCTTGATCACACTTCGATAATCCGGGCAGGTTGGAGGTGACCGGAAGGCTCGAGCAGCGTCACCTGAATTGGGTCAGGCCCATTCGGCTCGGAATGGGTTGGCGGCACGTTCCCGGCCGATGGTGGTCTCCGGACCATGACCGGGGAGGACGAGCACATCGTCGTCGAGGGTCATCACCTGGTCGCGCATCGACTCGACGAGCTGTTGAAACGACCCACCGGGAAGGTCGGTCCGACCGATGCTGCCGGCGAAGAGTTGGTCGCCACTGAAGAGAGTGCCCTCCGTTTCCCAGTAGAAACAGCAATGACCCGGCGTGTGCCCGGGAGTGTGTCTCACCTCCAGCCTCACCCCGGCGAGATCGAGCACTTGCCCGTGCTCCAGATTCTCGAGTCGGTCAGGGACGTCGTAGGAGCCGGGCGGCGTGGTCCCGAACATCATTCGAAGCTGTTCGGCGGGATGCAGGGTGAGATAGTCGTCATCGGGATGGACATAGGTCACTGCGCCACTACCCGCGGCGAGCTTGCCCGCTCCCCCGGTGTGATCGACATGGCCGTGTGTGAGAAGAATGGCGACCACCGCCACGTCGAGACTCGCGATGTGCTCACCGATCAGATCCGGGTCGGGTGGTGCGTCGACCAGCACCCCCTCCCCCTCATCGGTGGCGATCAGATAGGCGTTGGTGTCGGCCAGCCAGGCCGGTATTCGTTCGACACGCATCAGCCGGCCGACGGGTCGTTGGCAAGCCGGAATGCAGTGAACACTCCGTCTACACCCCGGATATCGGTGAGCAGTCTCGGCAGCTGACTGGGGTCGGAGAGCTCCACCTCGTATTTGAGTACGGCCACCCGATCCTCGTTGGTGTTCGTAGAGGATGCGGTGATGTTGCCTCCGGTGTCGGAGACCACAGAAGTCACGTCGCGGAGGAGACGGGCCCGATCGAGGGCCTCCACCTGAATCCACACGACAAACGCGCCGCTGATATCGGTGGGCCAGCTCACCTCCACGGCACGCTCTCTTCTCGCCGCCAGGGTGGCCACGTTGGTGCAGTCGGCGCGGTGCACCGACACGCCGCGACCCACCGTGACATAGCCGACGATCTGATCACCTGGCACCGGTGCACAGCATTGGGCCAGTGAGACCAGCATGTCGTCGTGCCCTTCGACGATGACGTCGGCAGACTCCGAAGGTCTGCGCCGTCTCGTCGGCTGGAAGAGGTCGTCTCCGGTCTCGGGTTCGAGACGTCGCCGCAACCGCACGGTCACCGAGTCGATCGAGACGTTGCCCTCTCCGAGGGCCACCTGAAGAGCGGCGCCGTCCTTCTGACCCAACTCGCCGGCTATCGCATCGAGGTGTTCTGTCTGTTCGGCTGGCGACAGTCCGGAGGCCTCTCTCTTGAGCAGGGCCTGAATCTGGTCCTTACCATCGGCGATCGCCTGGTCACGACGCTCTCGCTGGAACCAATGCTTGATCTTCGTCTTCGCCTTGCCGGTTCGGATGAACTTCTGCCAGTCCCGAGACGGTCCGGCATCAGGCGAGTTCGAAGTGATGATCTCGACGATGTCCCCCGAGTCGAGTTTGGTTGAAAGGGGAACAAGTCTGCCGTTGACCTTCGCACCAACGCAGCGATGGCCCACCTCGGTGTGCACCGCGTAGGCAAAGTCGACCGGAGTGGCTCCTTTGGGCAGCTCCTTGACATCGCCGCCGGGGGTGAGAACGAAGACCTCATCGAGGTAGAGGTCCATCTTGAGGTTGGCGAGGAACTCCTCGGGATCTTCGTCGAACGGATCGAAGTCGACAACGGGTGACGAACTGACCTCACCCTCTTTGTATCGCCAGTGGGCCGCGATCCCCGACTCTGCTCGCTGATGCATCTCTTCGGTTCGAATCTGGATCTCCAACGGCTTGCCGTCAGGCCCGATCACGGTCGTATGCAACGACTGATAGAGATTGATCTTGGGCATCGCCACATAGTCCTTGAACCGACCGGTGACCGGAACCCAATGGCTATGGACCAGACCGAGAGCGGCGTAACAGTCCCGTGTGGTGGGAGTGATGATGCGGATGCCGATCAAGTCGTGGATGTCTTCGAACGGGCGGTTCTGCTCCATCATCTTGCGATAGATGGAGAATTGGTGTTTGGGCCTTCCGGTGACCTCCGCTTCGATGCCGGCATCGGAGAGCATTCCGCTGATCTCGGCGACCATTTTTTCGATGAAGGCCTCTCGCTCCGGAGCAGCCTCGGCGAGCTTGGCGTGGATCTCGGCATTCGGGCCCGGATAGAGGATCGCAAAGCACCGATCCTCGAATTCGTGTTTGATCTCCTGGACACCGAGCCGGTGCGCCAGCGGCGCGTACACGTCGAGGGTCTCTCGCGCCACGCGCACCTGCTTCGCCTCACGCAGGGCGTACACGGTCCTCATGTTGTGTAGCCGGTCGAACAGCTTGATGATGAGGACGCGGACGTCGCGGGCCATCGCCACCACCATCTTGCGGATGCTGGCCGCCTGTGCTTGCTCCCGGTTCGAGTAACGGACGCGGTCGAGCTTGGTGACACCATCGATGAGCTGGGCGATGTCGCTACCGAACTCACGTTCGACCTGGGAAAGCGTCAGCGGGGTGTCTTCGATGGTGTCGTGGAGAAAAGCAGCAGCGATGGTGTCGGCGTCAAGACCGTATTGGGCGAGCATGTGGGCCACTGCGACGGGGTGGGTGATGTATGGATCGCCCGTCTTTCGTACCTGTCCCTCGTGAGCCTGCAAGGCGGTGTCGTAGGCACGGCGGAGCAGCTCGACGTCACCGTCGGGATAGTGCGCCCGAAACGCGTCGAGCACGTCGGCCAGGGTCGCCGATGCGGCTTCTTCAGTCGTAGCGAAGGAGGGCATGTAACGGGACATTGTCGATCTTGTTCACGCCGCCCAGAAACACCAGCTCGATGAAAACGGACAAGCCAACCACCTCGGCTCCGACGTTTCGCAGCAGTTGGATTGCCGCCTTGGCGGTCCCACCAGTGGCGATGACGTCGTCGACCAGAAGGACCTTTTCGCCGTCGAAGACGGCATCGGTATGCACTTCGAGGGCGTCGATGCCGTACTCGAGCTCGTATTCCTCTTTGACGGTCTGGAAGGGGAGCTTTCCCGGCTTACGGAGGGGAATGAACCCTGCCCCAATCCGGTCGGCCACCGGGGTCGCCAACGTGAACCCCCTGGCCTCGATCCCAGCGACCTTGGTGATTCCCAAGTCGACGAATGGCGCGGACATCGACGTGATGAGTTCTCCGAATGCCTCGGGGTCTCCGAGCACGGGGGTGATGTCCTTGAAGACCACGCCTTTCTCCGGAAAGTCGGGGATATCACGGATCAGTGTTTCGAGTTGGCTCACAGGAGAAGTCTACGGCCTGATCAGCGTCTTCCCGAGCGAGAGCGTCTCGCCACCCACTCCGCTCGCTCCATCCAATCCGGCTCCTTTTCCTTCCAGGCGGCAAGAATCGGTGATGCCAGGAAGATCGACGAATAGGTCCCCACCGCGATCCCGACGAACAACGCCAGTGCGAAATCCCGCAGTGTGGGGGCACCCAGGAGCAGAGCACCGATGAAGAGAATGCTCCCGACGGGCAGCAGGGAAGTCAACGACGTGGCCAGCGAACGAGCCAGCACCGAGTTCATCGACTGGTTGACGATCTCGGAATAGGTCTTCTCGTCCTCGATCTCCACGAGCTCCTCGATCTTGTCGAAGACGACCACTGTGTCATATAGCGAATACCCCAGGACCACCAGGATGGCCACCACGGTGGCAGGGGTCACCTGGAAACCCGTCACGGCGTAGACCCCGACGGTGATCACCAGGTCGTGAAACAGGGCAACGAGGCCGGCTGCTGCCATCTTGAATTCGAGCCGCCAGCTGATGAAGAGGACGACGGCACCTAGGAAGACGGCGAGGGCCACGAGGGCCCGGCGGGCAATCAGGGCCCCGAAAGTGGGTCCGACGGCTTCGATGGAGGTCTCGCCTTCGTCGGCGCCGGTGACATCGGCCATCGCATCAATCGCGGCACGTTCCGTCGCCTCATCGAGCTCTCGAGTCGTGATCCGCACTGCCGCGCCCTCATCGAGAAACTGCACAGTCGCATCCGAGATGCCCACCTCCTCGAGGGCAGTGCGGACATCACCGATCTCCGCACCAGCAGGGTTGGGTGTCTGGATGCCCAGTCCTCCGACGAACTCGATGCCGAGATTCAGGTTGAAGATACCCAAGCCGGCCACGGAGATCAGGAGAGCAACCACAGATATCGTAAACCATCGCTTGCGAAGGCCGACGAAGTCGACGGTCGTCTCCCCCCGGTTGATTCGCCCCAGCCAGCTCACCTCGCCGCTCCCCTGATGCTGAACCAGCCTCCGGCACCGAGCGGGCCGGGCGCCATGAGACGAACGGCGCGTCGGGTGAAACTACGAGCGACGAAGATATCGAGGATGGTTGCCAAACCGAGGGCAATGGCGAATCCCTTGACCGCCCCTACGGCCAAGAACCACAGCAGGATCGCGGCCAGGAGGGATACGGTGTCGGCGGTCAGGATCGTGCGGAAGGCGAGCGAGAAGCCTTCCTCGGCCGCCTCTTCGATGCTGAGGCCCTCCCTGACCTTCTCTTTGATCCGCTCGTAGTAGACGATATAGCTATCCGCGGTGATGCCCACCGAGACGATGATCCCGGTGACACCGGCGAGGGTGAGCGTGAGACCCTGGAACTCACCGAGCAGGCCGAATAGGGCGATCAAGAGCGATCCGAACACGGTCAGCCCGACGATGGCCACCAACCCGAGGGAGCGGTAGAACACCGTCAGGGCTATGGCCACGAGGCCAAGCCCCAACAGGCCGGCGATGATCCCCGATTGCAGGGAGTCTGTGCCCAGGGTCGCCGAGACTTTCTGCACCGCCGAGACTTCGAACGCCACCGGCAGTGATCCATATCTGAGGGTGAGAGCGAGATCTTGTGCTTCCTGCTGGGCGTCGCTGTCGGCGCCTACCGTGATCAGGGCGCTGCCACCGGTTATCCCGGTAGTCGGGCTGACATCCGGGTTGACCGATGGTGCCGACATCACCGCACCATCGAGGACGATGGCGATCTGTCGTCTCGGGTCCCCGGGCGGGTAGGAGGCAGCTTCGGCGGTCAGCTGCGCGAACTTGGTACCTCCTTCAGACGTGAGGTCCAGGGAAACTGCCCAAACCCCTGAGGTCGTGTCGAAGATGGGCAAGGCCTCTGCGACGTCGGAACCTTCCAATGCGGCGGGTCCGACATGGAGTACCTGGTCGGGGAAACCTTCCTGAGAATTCAGGAGATGAGCCTCCCCGCCAATGTCGTCTTCCTCGGTGATCTCAGGAGCCTGTTCAGGGGTGAACGACTCGAGGACCGGACGGAACGAGAGAAGGCCGGTCTGGCCGACAGCTTCGATGGCTCGCTCTTCGTCTTCTACCCCGGGGAGTTGGACAACGACGGTGTCGTCACCCGAGATGGCGATGTCGGGCTCCTGGACCGCACCGAAGTCCTCTATGCGGCGGGTCATGATCTCAGTTGCCACCTGGAGCAGTTCGGGGTCGGTCTCTTCCTCAGTCGTCAAGACGACAGAGGTGCCTCCCTGGAGATCGAGCCCGAGACGTGGGGTGAATCCGGCTGAGATGACGGCAGCGAGGCCTCCCCAAGCGATGGCGAGGACGATGATGAGGCCGAGCAGCCTTTTTGACACTTAGGTGTCGTCTCCGGGCGTGTCGTCACCGACACGGTTTCCGATCGCTCGCTTCGAGAACCTGATCTGA
>DASUUC010000043.1:0-5471 GCA_036374335.1 Acidimicrobiia bacterium | reverse complement strand
GATCGACGAGTACGAGTTCCTTGTGCAGCCGGTCCTTGCCGGACACGGGCCGACGTTGCTCGCCGGTCTGCGCGAGCGCATCCAGCTCGAGCTCGTGGATCGCCATGAGTTCCGGTCGGGCGCGGTCGCCCTGCGATACCGACCCACGCGAGTTGCGGCTTGACGACGGCGTCCGCGAGACACGGGCGCGAACCGTTGAGCTGTTGAAGGGGTTCGTCGTCGTTCTGGATCTCGGGAGTGGTACTGGGAGTGGCGCCGCTGAGCTCGTGGGTTTCACAGTCGCCGTCGACTCACCGGGTGTGATGGTGACGCAGTCGGCGGCAAGAGGGTCGTAACGTGTCGCGCCAACGTCGAAGCCTTACCGTTCCGGTCGGGCTCGGTTGGCGCGTTTGACGCTGGATTCGAAAGTTGGTCGTCTGCCCTGGACCTCATCCCGTTGCTTACCCGCCTGACACGGCCTCCTCCGGCATTTCCCAGTTAGCCTCCGGATCGTGGCCCAGCTACCTGAGGGAACCGTCACGTTCCTCTTCACGGATGTGGAAGGCAGCACCCGGCTCTGGGAGGACGCTCCGGAGGTGATGATGGAGGCGCTGCGCCTCCATGACGACGTCATCGACGCGACCGTCGGGGCCCGAGACGGGGTGTCGGTCAAGCCGCGCGGCGAGGGGGACAGCCGGTTCATCGTTTTTCGGTCGGCGCGGGACGCAGTGCACGCCGTCGCCGAGATGCAGCGTGGTCTGACAGATGTCGAATGGCCGACCCCGCGGCCGGTCCGGGTGCGGGCGTCGCTTCACACTGGGCAGGCCGAACTCGAGCTCGGCGACTACTACGGCTCGGCGGTGAACCGGGCAGCCCGGCTGCGGGCGATCGCGCACGGTGGGCAGACGGTGATGTCGGCGGCCACCTACGACCTGGTTCAGGACCACCTCGGCGCTGGCCTGGCCGTGACCGACATGGGATGGCTCCGCCTCAAGGATCTCACCCGCCCGGAGCATGTCTACCAGCTCGACGTCGATGGTCTCGAGAGTGTCTTCCCTCCGCTCAACTCGCTCGACGCCGTGCCCAACAACCTCCCGGAGCAGGTCACCGAGCTGATCGGCCGTGACGCCGAGATAGCCCACATCGAGAAACTCCTGCACGACAACCGGCTGGTGACGGTCCTCGCTCCTGGCGGCGCCGGAAAGACCCACCTCGCCATTCAAACCGCGGCCGACCTCACCGCCGACTATCCGGACGGGGTCTACTTCATTGCCCTCGCTGACATCTCGGCGAGTGAGGACATCGTGCAAACGGTGGCCGAGACGGTCGGCGTCGCCCTCTCCTCGCGGGAGGATCCCCGCACCCAGCTCCTCGATTACCTGGCACCACGCACCCAGCTCTTGGTCTTCGACAACTTCGAGCACGTAGCGGAAGGCGCCGAGATCGTCTCCGCCATTCTCGAGGCGGCACCGGGCATAGATGTGATCGCCACCTCCCGATCGAGACTCGATCTCTCCTCCGAGGCCATCCTCCCCCTGGAAGGTCTCGACACGGCATGGCGAACCTCCGATGACGCTGCGAAGGCGAGTGGAGTCCAGCTCTTTCTCGACTCGGCGCGACGTATCCATCCGGGCATGACCCTCGGTGAGGAGGATCTGGAATCCCTCAGAGAGATCTTACGTCTCACCGAAGGGATGCCGCTCGGAATACTCCTCGCCGCTGCCTGGGTCGACATGCTGTCGATCCCGAACATCGCCGCGGAGATCGCCAAGAACCTCGACTTTCTGGAGTCCACCGCCGTGGACATGCCAGACCGGCATCGCAGCATCCGAGCCGTGTTCCAGTACAGCTGGGATCTGCTGTCGACCGCCGAGCGGACCACCTTCGCTGCCCTGTCGATCTTTCGTGGCGGCTTCACCAGAGAGGCCGCCGAGGCCGTGGCCACAGCATCGCTGCGCGACCTCGCCGGTCTGGCGCGCAAGTCGCTGTTGCGGGCGGATCCGGAAACGGGGCGTTACTCGGTGCACGAACTGCTGCGTCAGTTCGCCGAGCGAGAGCTGGCGAGCGACATGGAACGCCACTCCGAGGTGTCGCAGCTCCACAGCGGTTTCTACGCCAACCTGGCGAGGAACTCCTTCGACAAAGTCCACTCACCCCACCAGATTCGGATGATGGAGATCCTGGAGCCAGATCTCGACAATGTCCGGCTCGCCTGGCGTCACCACATCGACGTCAACGACCCGGCACGACTCTGTCAGATGGTCGGGGCGCTCTGGTGGGTCCACGAGCTGCGCGGGTGGTATCACGCCGGGCTGGCGTTGCTGAATCCGGCCCTGGAAAAGGTCCCAGCCGACGACAACAACCGCGAGAGTCTGGCGTTTCGTGCCGATGCGTTGGCGGTCCACGCTGCGTTCGCCGGGGTTCTCGGTCACCACGACATCGCCGACGCCGAATCCGAAGAAGCCTTGTCGATGGCACGGGTCTCCGGCGATCCGGAGAGCCTGCTCCTCGCTTCCCATCTGAGAGCGCAGACGTTGTTGTATCTGGGCCGCATCTCCGAGATTCCGCCGATCGTCGAACAAGCGACCGCCCTCGCCGAAGGACCCGCCGGGAGCGACTGGGAGACGGGTCGCTTCTGGGCCGCCGGACTCAAGACGCTGGAGGCTTTCGCCCTGCTCGCAACCGGCGACGTCGAGCACGCCAGACGGCTGTTGGACGAGAGCCGGGAGCGGCTGGAACCATCCGGTGAGCTCTTCTACATGTCCTGGAACTACGGCCATCGAGCCCGGCTGGCGATGCGAGAAGATCGACCCGACGACGCCGTGGAGCTGTTCTCCCAATCGGCGGATCGGGCGCAGAGACTCAGTTCTCTCCGCACCCTGCAGCTAGCTCTGTTCGGTTTGGGCGATGCCAGGCTGGCGACCGGCGACCCGGTCGGCGCCACGCGCGCCTTCATCGAGAGCCTCGGTGCCGCCGAGCGAACCGGCATGGTCCCCGAGATGCTCGCCACCATCGTGAGGATCGCCACAGCGATGGCGGCCAACGGTGCGACGGGTGAGGCAGTGGAGCTCCTGGCCATGATCGAGGCCGAACCCGACAGCGCCGGTCAGCTCTTCACCGAAGGCGAGTCGGTCGAGGCCACCGCTATTGCTGCGCTGGCCGAGCTCGAGCCTGCCTTCGACGAGACGGAGTTCGCCAAACTCCGCGCCACAGGAGCACAGCGCCAGTACCGAAGCCTCGTCAAACAGCTCGTCAAGACGGTGGGCAGCAGCCAGGACCCCGCCTGAGAGGGCCCGAACGGTCTCCACCATCGTCTCAACCGGCGCCGATGCGAAAGACCATGGCGAACTCGGCGAAGATCAACAGCGCGACCATGAGCAGCCCTCCGACAGAGACCCTCTTCATGGCGGCCCCTACGGCTGGCATCTCTTTGGCTTCCAGGGCTGCTAGCGCTAGGCGCATGTTCGGGGCGTTCCAGAGGACCCCGATTCCCAAGACAACGAGGAAGATCGCCAGTCCGATCCATACGAAAGCGTCTGCCCAATCCCACTCCTCTTCAACTGAGACGAGTACGACGCCTGACAGTACGGTGAGAATTGCCGCCGGCGAGATGAACCGGGGGATGGCTGAAAGGGCGACCTGGATCCACCCCACGACAGCCGGGCCCCCGATTCCCCGGAATCTCGGTCCGGCATACATGAAGAACACCCCGGTCCCGATCCACACAGCGGATGACAGGATGTGGATGGCCAGCAGCGTCTCGTCCATGAGCCACCTTTCCAGTGAGGTCCCGGAAGCTAGCCCGTCGGCCCTCGCAGGGAGGCCCTCGTCTCGACGCGATCTTCGAGAGTTGGCCACTCGATTTCCCTCATAGGGCGGGAACACCAATCCTTGATGTGGCATTGCGCGTGGCCATGTCGTGTAGGTGAGGGTTGCTCGGTCCCGGACGACTGTCCGAGAACCCTGTCGGCGTTGCCAGTCGCATGTGAAGGCAGGTCGCGCACCTCTGGAGTGTCTCACTGTGCCTCACCTCACGAGATCTCACGATGCCACACGACGCTCGCCCCACAGCCGCTCCACAGACCCGCCAACAGGTGCCGTTTCCCCTGGTCAGGGCGATATCTGCTCGCCCTCCGGCTCGCTCGATTCGCTATCCTGAAGCCTCGCGCTCCACAGATGGCCCACAACGCCTGGCTTCGACGCACCTCATTGGGCTTTGAGGTGCTTTCTCGCGGCAACTCACACGAGCTCACCGGGTCAGATAAGGAGTGCGGATCGCCGGCGTTGGCATGCGACGAGACTCAGTGGCTCAGGAATAGCCCATCCCATGCCATGCCACTTAGCTAGCGCAGATTGCCGGATCCCGGACGGGTGGTACGGCCGGATTCGGGCTAGGTGACCGCGCGTTATGCGCTCCGCAGTCACGGCGGCAAGTCCCGGCGGAAAGTCCGATTCGGGAACCGAAAGCGCGTGGAGTGGGCATCACGGCGCCTTCCTCGCCGAGTGACGTCTCCAGCCTGGTCGGCTTGTGAGGGTCACGTGCTGAGAGGCAGGTCAAGCAGTCGTCGCGTGCGAGGTGTGCTCCAGTAGGCCTTTCTCCACCGCTATCGCTACTGCGTCGCCTCTGGATGGGGCGTTGAGTTTGCTGATCACTGCTGCCACATGGTTTTCCACTGTTCGTGGTGAGAGGAAAAGTCGGTCGGCGATCTCGGGGTTGGTGAGACCTTCGGTTAGCAGGTGAAGGACTTCATTCTGTCGGCTGGTGAGTCCGACGGGGTGGGCGCGGGTGGAGCGTGACCTGCCGCGGGGGACGGGGATGCCTTGACTCCGGAGTCGTTGACGTAGTTTCGCTGCGACGGCGGTCGCTCCCAGCGTTTCCAGGATGTCGGTTGCCTGTATCTGCGCATCGCTGTCACCGAGTGTCAGTGCCATCGCGGCGTCGTAGCGGCACTGAAGCGACTCCCAGGTCCGAGCTGCTGCGATTGGTTCGCCGAGCATCATCATTCGATAGGGCTCCGCGATTGACTCCGGGGCCTCGTCGAGGTCTCCTGTCTGCCAAAGCCAGAATGCGATGGCTCCTGACCCCCACGGCCACGGGATTTCCAGGCTCTTCCTCAGGACGTCATTGATTTCAGCCACCGGGATGATCCTGGTTCCGGAGATCCATCCATATTCTGCTGCCGCGGCCGCGGCACCAACAAGACGTGGAAGTTCGTCCGAACGTTTGGCGAGTTCCCATGCCTCCCCGAGAGTCTCCGAGGCTGCGCGACGTCCCTGGCGAGCCTCGATTCTTCCCACGATGGGCAGCGCGAATGTGCGGACGTAGCCCCCCTGCTTCTCCAACTGCTCTCTCGCCAGATCTTCGGCCAGACTCCATTCGCCCCTCAATTCGAGTATCCATGCGTATGTCGTATTCATGTAAGACCAGCCGCGGGTGTCAGTGTCAGAGTGTTCGGCATGCACCGCCATGGACCGTTTGACATATGTCTCTG
>DASUUC010000042.1:0-19168 GCA_036374335.1 Acidimicrobiia bacterium | reverse complement strand
TAGCCGGCTAACCCTTTTGCTCCGAGCCGCCGACAAGCATCTCGATCACTGGTAGGGCGTCAGGATTCTCAGATGTCATGATCAGGCGCACTCCGCGGTCGGTGTGTGCGGCATCGATGTTGAGGAATCCACAACATGCAGCCTCTCGTCGCGCCAAGTCTTCGACGACCGAGGCAACCTCGGTGTCGAACGTGACTGCATAACCGCCTTCAATCCGCTCTGATGTCACGCGATGAGCAGATAGAGCTGTCCATTCGCCAATCTGGTCTCTCGATTCCCGCGCCGGTAGCGAGCATGCGATGGGGTGGGCGGCCTCAGTCATCGCAGCACATCCTATCGAGGCCATCCACCCGTCCCGAACGCGTTCCCTTGGGCGTATCCCGATCACGAGTCCGACGGACTCCCCTCATTCCAGTCCGCCGCCGTCGCGAACCCCCCTCTCAGTCGACGTGAGTTCGAGCATCTCGACCAGGCCACAAAACGGGCGAGGCAACCCCGGCGGCGCCGGGAGTTGAATCGGCTTCCGATCAGTCGAAGCCGACGAAGCTGAAGTTCTCGTCAAGTTGGACGTCGACCTGGCTTCCGGCCTCGAGGGTGACCTCTACCTCGTAGTAGCTCTCCTCGTCACCGACTTCCGTGGCGGTGACCCTGCCGCTCTGACCTAGCTCCTGTTCAACAACTTCGAGTGCCGTTGCGGACGCCTTGGCTAGCTGTTCGCCAGTGATGGCGACGTCGGGGCCTTCGCTCTGGTCCTCGGCGGCGTCGTCGGCGCCTTCATCCTCGTCGGCATTGGCCTCTGGGCGATCTGCCTCGTCTTCGGCGTCGTTCTCTTCGGTTTCGTTCTCTTGTTCGTCGCCGACGACGTTGAAGTCCTCGTCTAGTTGGACGTCGACCTGACTTCCGTCGTCGCGGGTGACTTCCACCTCGTAGTAGCTCTCCTCGTCTCCGACTTCGGTGTCGGTGACCTGCCCTTGTCCGAGGTGGTCGAGTGCAGCCTGGGAAGCGGCATCGTATGCGTTTCCGGTGATGGCCACGTCCGGTCTTTCGGCTGCGTCCTCGGTGCTGTCGTCACCGCCGGCCATCGCCACTCCGCCGAACACAGCCAGAACTGCGATCGCCCCAGCGGCCACCAACATCCTGCTTTTTGGTTTCACGATTGCCCCTTGGTAGACAGCAATGCTTGAAGTCCCGACAGCCCGATCGTCTCACACGGAGGCTGACTCCAGCCTGACTCCGCCTATCCACAGCCTCCCTGCCCTCATTGGGAGAGTGGGAGACGAAGTTCGAAGACAGCTCCGGCGGTCTCGGAAGTTGCCAGTCTCAGGCTGCCGCCGTGGTTGTGGACGATTTGGCGTGCGATCGCCAGTCCGAGACCGGACCCTCCGGTCTCCAAGGTACGTGAGTCGTCGAGACGGGTGAACCGGTCGAATATGCGCTCGGAGTCGGATTCGGGGATTCCGGGGCCGTCGTCTGCCACGGTGAGCACAGCTTCGCCTGCTTGTTCGGCCAGCGCGACGGATACGTGTTGGTTGGCGTGGCGTTGGGCGTTCTCCAAGAGGTTGCGGACGGCGCGGCGGAGCTGAACAGGATCAGCATCGACATGCGCGCCTGAAACCCCGCCCATATCAACCTCCACTCGGTTCTCTGCCCGGATCCGCTGGACCTCGCCGATGATCAGATCGTCGAGATCCAACGCTTGTAGGACGGGCTCGGCCGCGTCCTCGTCGGCACGGGCCAGATACAACAAGTCCTCGACGAGCCGCTGCATCTCGATCACATCCTGGAGCAGATCCTTGTCTTCGCCGGCCGGGACCGGTTTCCGGGTGCGGGTTTCCAGCTCGAGAGCGGTACGAATGCGTGTTAGTGGGCTGCGCAGCTCGTGAGATGCGTCAGCGACGAACCTCCTCTGTCTCTCGGTGGAGCTTTCGAGGCGGGAGAGCATCTCGTTCATGGTCTCGGCGAGACGGTCGATCTCGTCGCCGGTTCCTGGCTCGGGTACTCGTCGCTGAAGTTCGTTTGGTTTGATCTCGGCTACCTCGGCGCGGATCCGCTCGACAGGAGTGAGTGTTCTGCCCACCATCGACCAGATCAGCCCGGCCGAGGCCAGGATCAGAAGCGGGAGGACGACTGCGAGGAGGCCGATCAGGGATTCAGCGGCCTCGGCTACCACTTCGAATTCGGTCCCGACGTGAAGGACAGCGTCTTCATCTGCCGGTCGGCTGAGCACCCGAAACGAGTCATCGTCTCCCCCGAGATCCGAGATGGTGCGAATCAGATCCGAGTCACCATCAGGAAGCCCCACGGGCAACGAATCCGCTCCCGAGAGGTTGGTTGTCGAGGCCACCACGCTCCCGTCGGCTGCGACCAATTGCGCAAAGCCGTCACCAGCCTCCGCCGGGAACGAGCCATCGAAGTCGGCGCCCGCAACCAGGGCGGTCAAGTCGTTGGCCCTCTGGATCAGAGCCTGGTCGATCGTCGCGGTGAGAGAAGAACGTTGCAGAGCAACCAAGACGACACCGCCCAGAACCAGGATCAGGGTGAGAACACCCACCGCGACCGCCGTCACTCTGAAACGGATCCCCCGCCTGAATGATCTCATCCGCCGTCGGCCCGGAGACGGTAGCCAGCACCACGCACCGTCTCGATGGCACCACGGTCGAACGGTTCGTCGATCCGGGTCCGGAGGCGGCGGATGTACACCTCGACGATGTTGGGATCTCCCTCGAACCCGAACTCCCACACACCGTCTAGGACCTCCAACTTGGAGACGACCTGGTCTTGGCGTCGCATCAGGAACTCCAACACGTCGAACTGTCGTGCCGTCAAACCAACTTCCACATCACCACGCCACACCCGACGCTGGGCCGGGTCCAAACGGAGATCCCCGGCTTCCAGCGAAACCGGACCTCTCCCCGACGATCGCCGAAGGAGAACACGAATCCGGGCCACCAGCACCACAAACGAGAACGGCTTGGTCAGATAGTCGTCGGCTCCTGTGTCCAAGGCCTCAGCCTCGTCGTACTCGCCGTCCTTGGCGGTGAGCATCAGGATCGGAGTCCAATCCCCTGCCTCTCGAAGATCGGCACAGATCTGGTAGCCATTTCGGTCCGGCAGCATGATGTCGAGAACGATCACGTCATAGGACCCCTCGGTCGCCAGCCACAGGCCATCCTTCCCGTTCAGAGCGACATCCACCGTGAAACTCTCGGCCTCGAGTCCCCTCCTCACTAGCGAGGAGATCCTCTTGTCATCCTCGACCAACAGAACCTTCATCCCTCCAATTGCTACCACCACGAGCTGACTCCAGCCTGAACCGCAGCTGACAAAGGTCGCGACACATCCGGCATCGACAGTTGGCTGCAGCAAGCCCGCCATCTTTCACCCCATCAGGGTCAGCGGGAAGTCAGGATGCGGGTCGAAAATCGAGGGGATGAGAGACTTGCGCCAGACCTGCCGCATCGTTGTCGTCCTCGTCGTCCTCGGGCTCATCACGGTCTCCTGTGGACCCAATCCAGCCAACGAAAGTGCCGCGCCGGAAACCTCGACAACCATTCTGAGCGGTGCAGGCTCGGACTACGGCCTGCCACAAGGCGACGAGACAGTCGATCTCGAACCCTCCGAGTTCACAGTCGAGATCGACAATCCCTACTGGCCGATGGAACCCGGGTCGCAGTGGGTATATCGAGAAATCGACGAAGACGGGAACGCATTGGAGGTCGTCGTGACCGTCACCGCGGATACCAAAGAGATCGCCAACGGGGTCACCGCCCGAGTAGTCCGAGACACAGTCACCGAAGATGGAGAGCTGATCGAAGACACATTCGACTGGTACGCCCAGGACTCGGCGGGAGCGATCTGGTACCTCGGCGAGGACACCGCCGAGTTCGAAGACGGCGAAATCACTAGCACCGCAGGGTCGTTCGAAGCCGGCGCCGACGGGGCTCTACCCGGCATCATCATGCCGGCGAAACCGGCCGATGAGATGCGATACCGCCAGGAGTACTACCAGGGAGAGGCCGAGGACAACGGCGAAATTCTCAGCATCCACGAGCAGGCCGAAGTCCCGGCCGGTCATTACGAAGACGCCATCCTCACCAAAGACACCATCACCATCGAACCCGACGTGCTCGAATACAAGCTGTACGCACGAGGCGTCGGTCCAGTCCTGGTGTTCGGCGTCTCCGGCGAAGGCGGACGCGAAGAGCTAATCGACTTCCACCAGGTCGACGAGGCCATCGCCCAAGCAGCAGGAACCACTCCCCTCGGCGAGCCCTACCTCGACGAGTAGCCGGACGCACCACCAAACGCTTGCCTCGTCCTAGCCAATTCGCGGCCCCGTTCCAGCAAGAAGGGATCCCGTGGTGGGCCGCAGGGCGGCTGCCAACCCCGAGAGCGCCTCGCACGCAATAAGGTGCTTCGGAATCCCAAGGCGTGGTCAAAATGCGTGCTCTGATGACCGTAGCCCGTTCTCGGCGAAACTTCCTCGTGGCCCCTGGTGCGGGGAGCGAGTGGATTGGCAGCGAAGCGCTAGATTCGGTGGCAGAGCGAGATGCCTGGGACAATTCCCAACGAGGAGATCTGGCGAGGGATGGTGAGTGGCACCAGCTCGGTGCTCGCCAACGTCCGCCGCCGCAACAAGCGGTTTCCGGGCTCCCCTCGCTGCAAACAGTGTTACCTCCCGTTGGGCGGTCCCCTGGCGTGGGCGTTTCGGTTGCGAGGGCTGCGACCGTCCGACGGGAACCCCAACTTCTGCAACAACTGCGAGCTGTTCGTCCGTGAGCATCCCGGCGGCGTGGAAGTGGAGATGGCCTTTCTCTTCGCCGACGTACGGGGCTCCGCCTCGATGGCAGAAAGGGTGAGCCCAACCCAGTTCACCGAGAATATGAACCAGTTCTTCAGCGCCGCCAATCGGGTTCTGATCGGCAGTGATGCCTATATCGATAAGCTGGTGGGCGACGAGGTAGTCAGCTTCTACATGCCCTACCTGGGCGGCGGCAAATCCCGCCTCGCGGTGCAGGCCGCCAAGGAGTTGTTGATCGCCACCGGTCACCAAGCCCCGGAAGGGCCGTGGCTTCCGGTGGGGGTGGGGGTGAACACCGGGGTCGCTTTCATCGGATCGGTCGGCACCCCCGACGGGCGGACCGACTTTACGGCGATGGGCGATGTGGTCAACGTCACCGCCCGGCTCGCTTCTCTGGCCAGCAGCGGTGAGATCTTGATCGGGGCGTCGGCGTGGGCTGAAGCGGCCATTTCCGACGACACCGCCCACCCGCGGCGACTGCAAGTCAAGGGCAAGAGCGAGCCGATCGATGTCTTTGTTTTGACGATCGGCTCAGGCTGAGGCCGTCTGGTCAGGACGCACCCACTGGAGCTCGGTGCGGAATCACCCAGTCATTAATGTGATGGCCCCTTCAAGGAGGCATCCATGCCTGTGCGCGAGCTTGTCATCGTACGCAAATGGGGTTGGTGCAGAGGCTGGCTGGGCATTCCATATCCTTGCCGGAAGACGGTCGAGGAGTGGCGATGGTGCCATGGATTTAGTTACGCAAGGCATAGGTGTTTCGGGTTCGTTTAGCAGTCGAGGTTTGTGAGGATGGGATCGAATACCACTAAACCACGGGGTGTTTTGGATGGTGGCATTCGTGGCACCTGATCAACTCACAGTTCACGAAATGTTTCACCGACCGGCTCGAGGGAAAAAGGAGAATGCTCCGCTTGCTGCGACTTCCCGGCTCCCGGTGACCTCGCCGAGTTACAGCCCGGGTCCTTCAGATGAATGCGCTCAGGTAAGAGAGTCAAACCTGATATCACTCCTACGATCACACCATTCTGAACGGATAACAAGAAATTTCAGAACGTGCGCGCGACCGGCACCTGGGTGTGCCAGTCCGCGCCCGGCTGGACAGGAGTGGCGAAGGTAGGTTTCCCAACGATGAATCTTGTGCGCCTGCTCGCCGACGACAAAGGAGAGTCGCACTTCGACGACGTCGAAATACCGCTTGAGGAGGTCGGTGACTTTTCGAGGACACACCAACCGGTGTTGTTCTCCTCATTCGAAGCCGCCTCTGAATACGGCTTTGAGCGTGTTCACCTGCACTCGTGATCCTCGCTATACGTGACGTACTCAAGAGGACTTCCGGTACGAGCGGACTCGTCGTCAATCTGCGGTGCCGGCCCTCCATTCGTGGAACTCCTTGAGATCGGCTCGAGGCGATCTCGAAGTTGACTGATGAAAGACTGAGTAAGAAAGCACCTCGCATCCTACGAGGTGCTCTAAGCGCTCGGTTCCTGTGGCACCCCTGTGGCGCGGCGCATGACAGATCGTGAACTAACGGCGGACTTACGGACGAGCCGACAACGCCCTGACCAGGGCAAATGGTGGAGCTGACGGGATTTGAACCCGTGACCCCCTCGTTGCGAAAGATGTGGTCAAACCGCTCTGACCAGGAGATTCGACTTCTCTCGGCGTCCTGTGGGGCGGCTGTGGGCCGAGCGACGTGAGACAAAGTGAGACGTCGTGAGAAACCTGCAGGGCATCGACTCGTTCAGACAGGTAGATCGCCACGCCGGCTCTTGAGGGCCCGCTGCAGTCAGTCGAGGTGGAAGACCTCGACCAGCTCCTCCATCATCTGGTCCGCATGTAGTCCGGTTCCCTCGAAGAATGGAGCCATCTCTTGCTGCCAGCGCTCGTTGATGTCTTCCTGCTCCATGCCGTCCAACGCCGCCTGGAAGCTGTCCGGAGTTTCGAAGTAGCCGAGGA
This sequence comes from Acidimicrobiia bacterium, assembly GCA_036374335.1. GTDB lineage: Bacteria > Actinomycetota > Acidimicrobiia > Spongiisociales > ZC4RG35 > JANQRA01. The sequence continues at coordinate 12,408 of DASUUC010000042.1, read as the reverse complement.
GAGTTCCGTCCGCCCGCATGAACAGGCTGTAGTTGTGCCAGCCGTTACGACGAAGCGCCTCCTGCATCTCCGGCCACACATTCTCGTGACGACGCTTGTACTCATCAATCAAGTCCTCTTTGACCTTCAGGATGAATCCGACTCTCTGCATAGGCTCCTCCTCAGGCGATGTCGACCAGATCGCGATAGGGATCGAGACGCGGGTCCGACGGCTCCAAGTCTGTCACTAAGAGATCGACGTCCTCGAAGTCAAAAACACGAGCTTGAGCGCGGGTGTTCAGTTTGCTGTGATCGACGGCGAGCACAATCCGGTTCGCCGTCTGGCTGAAAGCTCGCTTGACCTCTGACTCGGCAAGTGCCGCCTCCGACGAGCCCAGCTCGAGATCGACTGCTGCGGCCGAGCTGAAGAACGTGTCGTACAGGAAGTCTTGAGCGGCTCGGACCGCCATCGGCCCGACGAGGCTGCCGGTTCGCGGCTCCTCTGAGCCCCCTGTCAGAGTCGCAGTGACCCCCGGTGTGTTGCGCATCGAGTGAAAAGTGTCCCAACCGTTGGTAACGACGACGAGATCGCGTGCAGTCTCGATCGCAGCCGCCAGCCGATAGATGGTGGTCGAGGCGTCGAAGGCCACGGTCCCGCTCGTCGGGACGAGTGGGAGGAGCTTCTCAGCGATCCTTGCCTTGGCCCGAGCATTCTCCTGGTGCCGCTGCTCCCAAGCCTCGGGGCCAAGGGCGATCGCCCCTCCCCGGACCCTGCGTGCCAATCCAAGCGTCTCGAGCTCATCGAGATCGCGCCTGATCGTCATCTCGCTCACACCGAAGTCCGCTGCCAGCTGGTCGATGCGGACGGCGCCGTGCTCGGCGATCAGCCCTCGCATTTCTCCGAGACGTTCTTCGGGGCTCTTGGATACTCGTTGACTCACGCCGAACCTCAGGCTGCCACGGCGCCGGTGGCCAGCCAATTGCGGGCCTGCTCCAAATCGCCGAACCGGCCCAGTGCTATCCCCTGGGCGACGGCGTTGCCCAGAGCCGTGGCCTCCGGTGAGCCGACGACGACTTCCAGACCTGTTCGCGAGTTCAGGAGCTCGGCGACGAGGGGGATCCGCGAGCCACCGCCCACAAGGGCAAGACGATGGACGGGCACGCCAGCCGTGGCCTCGATCTCGCCAACCACGCCGACCACACCGTCCACGATCGACTCGATCACGCTTCGCACGACGATTGCCCGTGGGGCGTCGACATCCAGGCCGGATGCCTCTCTGACCTCAGTGAGCATGTCATCAGGACTTATGAATCGGTGGCTGGAGGCGTCGAACCTGGGTACCGCTTCATCGACATCGGCACACGCTTCGATCAGATCCTCGATCGGGGGGTGTCCCCATGCGCTGCGGCATTGCTCGAGGATCCAGAATCCGACGACGTTCTTGAGGAATCTGACCCCGCCCAGGGCCCCGGCTTCATTGGAGAAGTTGGCCTCGAGGGCAGCACGAGACGTGTCTGGCTCGGGACGTTCGAGTCCCACGATCACCCAGCTGCCGGTGGACACGAATGCCGTGCTCTCGTCGGCTCCAGGCATCCCCAGGAAGGCGGAAGCCGTGTCGTGGCTGCCGACGAGGTGAACAGGCATATCTCGCCACTGCCCGACGGCGGTGCCCGCTGCCGCCGGCTCGGGAAACAGCGTCCGTGGGATGCCGATCGCGCCTATCAACTCATCGGACCACATCCCGGTGCGGACGTCCATGAGACCTGTCGTCGACAGGTTGGAACGCTCCACGCCAACCCACCCGGTGAGATGGTTCACGAGCAGATCGGGGAGTAGAAGGATCTTGTCGGCTTCGCTGAGCTTGTCCTCTTCTTCGGCCGCGAGCTGGAAGATGGTGTTGATCCCCATCAGCTGCACACCGGTGATCTCATAGAGCCTCTCGACACCGATCCCCTTGGCGACTGCCTCCCAACCGTCGATGCGGTCATCGCGATAGGCGAATGGTGGATCGACCAACCTGCCGTCACCATCGATGAGGCCATAGTCGACTCCCCAGCCATCCACGCCAATCGACTCCACTGGCCCGGAGTCAATGCCGACGGTGAGTCCCTTTTCGACCTCCCGAACGATTCCTTCCCAGTCCCAACGAAGCGAGCCCCCCTCGTCGGCCACGGGCGAATGTCGCCAGCGGTGGAGTACTTCGACCGTCGGCGGCTCGCCGGCGAGGTCTACCGCCGCGACTCTGACTGAGGAAGCTCCTAGATCGACGGCGAGAACTCTGGAGGTCACAGACCTGTGGCCACAGATTCAGAGCCGCGTTCTTCGATCTTCCTCGCCCGATATCCAGACTGGCGGTAGGCGGTGAGCGGGTCGATGGCACCGCCGGCACGCCGCCTCGCCTCAGCGATCAAAGGCCTGACGTCGGTGCGGAAGGCAGACTGAAGTATCTCCTGCGCCCGAGCTGCATCGTCGGCTTCCTGAGCGTCGACCAGTGCCCCCCTATCCATCAACAGCGCCTGTGCGTAGGCGATCATCACCGCCTCTGTCGATTGGATCAGGTCCTCCAGGGGGTCCTTGACGTTGTGCGACTGATCGATCATGTAGGCCAGATCAGGCAGAGCTCCGTCGCCGGCTCTTATTAGCTCACAGAAGATCAAGAAGAGCTGGAACGGCTTGATCGACCCGGTGGTCAGGTCGTCGTCTCCATACTTCGAGTCGTTGAAGTGAAACCCGCCGAGACGATCGACCATGGCCAGCCGGCTCACGATCTGCTCGATGTTGGCGTTTGGCAGGTGATGCCCGAGATCCACGAGGCAAGACGACTTCGGCCCGGCGGCTTGAGACAGCTGAAGCGAGCTACCCCAGTCGAAGTTCACCGTGGCGTAGAACGCGGGCTCGTAGGGCTTGTGCTCTGTGTACATCTGCCAATCCTCGGGCAGATGGTCGTGGATCGCCCTGAGACCCTCCGCCACTCGCTCGAACTGGGTGCGATGGTCAGCCTGGCCAGGATGGTTGATGCCATCGGCCAGCCAGACGGTGAGAGCCTTCGATCCGAGCTTGACGCCGAGATCGATCACCTGCTGGTTGTGCTCGATGGCGACTTCGCGAACTGCCCGGTCCGAATTGGCGAGACTCCCGAACTTGTAGGTCAGCTTGCCGTCGGCGGTCGTCGAGGGATTGTCCTGGAACGTGTTCGAGTTCATCGCGTCGAACCAAATGCCACGTTCGTCGGCATACTGTTTGAGGCCCTCGGGGTCATCGGGATCGTCCCAGGGAACATGGAGCGAGATCGACTGGTTGCTGGCCGTGAAGGCGTTCAGCGTCGCTACATCGTCGATCTTCTCCTCGGTGGTGCGGGGCTCACCTCCGATCGGGAACCTGCCGAAGCGAGTACCGCCAGTCCCTACTGCCCATGAGGGCGCAGCCACCGAGAACGCGGTTAGGGCTTCGAGGATGTCGGAGGCAGGCGCCGCGCCAATTCGGTCCAGACTTCCAGCCAGGTTCTCGACCTCCACGCGGAGAGAAGACTCGAGATTTTCGTTGAGCTTCCCTATCTGTTCTCTGTCGATCATCGGTTCCTCCTATCTCAAGAATGCGGGGACGACGCCACTGTCCACCGGGACGATCAGGCCGGTCGTCTGACTCAGTTCCCCGCCAACAAGCGCGAAGACAGCGTCGGCAACGTGTTCGGGTAGCACTTCTTCTTTGAGGAGGGTCCTTCCGGCATAGAACTCACCGAGCTTCTCCTCGGGAACACCGTAGACCTTGGCGCGTTCGGCGCCCCACCCGCCGGCGAAGATCCCCGAACCCTGGACGACACCATCGGGGTTGATGCCGTTCACCCTTATCCCGTGCTCTCCGAGCTCCGCTGCTAGTAGACGCACCTGGTGTGCCTGGCTGGCCTTGGCTGACCCGTACGCGAGGTTATTCGGGCCAGCCACGACCGCGTTCTTGCTGACGATGTAGATGATGTCTCCGCCTGTGTCTTGAGCGACCATCGCCATCGCCGCGTGCTTCGATGCCAGGAATGAGCCCTTCGACATGACGTCGTGCTGCAGATCCCAGTCTTCTTCGGTGGTCTCCATCAGGCCCTTCGACAGGGAGAGCCCGGCATTGTTGATCAAGATGTCGACTCCGCCCCAGCTGCGGATCGTGTCAGCAAAGGCATCGGCGATATCAGAATCGGAGGTGACATCGGCCTGCAACGCGATTGCCACATCTTCGCTGCCGATCTCGTCGGCAACCGAGCGGGCTGCTTCTATGTCGATGTCGACCACAGCCACGACGGCTCCTTGCTCTTTGAGTCGCAGAGCAGTCGCGCGACCGATGCCTGAGCCGGCACCGGTGACAAAAGCGACCTTGCCTGTCAACGGCTTGGGAGCCGGGCGACGTCGGAGCTTGAGCTCTTCGAGCATCCAGTACTCGACCTTGAACTTCTCAGCCTCCGGGACGGGGTCATAAGTGGATACGGACTCGGCCCCCCGGATGACATTGATGGCGTTGATGTAGAACTCACCGGCAACTCGCGCGGTCTGGCTGTCGGAGCCGAAGCTGAACATGCCGACACCGGGGATGAGGAAGATGGCTGGATCGGCGCCGCGCATCGCAGGTGTGTCGTCGTCGGCATGGCTCTCGTAGTAGGCCCTGTACTCGCTTCGGTACTCCTCATGGAGCTCGGAGAGTCTCTGCTTCTTGTCGTCGCTTGACGCCGACGACGGCAAGTCCAGGAGGAGTGGACGGACCTTCGTCCTTATGAAGTGGTCCGGACACGACGTTCCGAGCGGCACGACTCGTGGCGCCGCCTCGCGGCCGATGAAGTCGGTGACGAGGTCGTCGTCGAACCAGTGGCCCACCACCCTGTTGTCGGTGCTGGCCAACCCGCGAATGAAGGGAGCGAGCGCGGCTGCCGCTGCCTTCCGCTCATCAGGATCGAGCGGGCCGAAGCCGTCGCGGATGGCCCCCAGAGGTTCGGGGTCGCCTTCGCCGTCGAGGAAGTCGGCCGCTCTCTTGATCATCTCGAGCGACGTCGCCTCACACTCGTCCGATGTCTCTCCCCATGTGGTGAGCCCGTGGCCACCCATGACCACTCCACGCAGGCTCGGGTTCGCCCGACGGAGCTCCTCGATCTCGAGGGCGAGCTCGAATCCCGGACGTCGCCACTGAACCCACCCGAGATCGTCACCAAAGCATCTCTTCGTCAACTCCTCGCCGTCCGCTGAAGCGGCGATCGCGATCACCGAATCGGGATGAAGATGGTCGACGTGATTCTCCTCGATTAGACCATGCATCGACGTGTCGATGCTCGGAGCGGCCCCTGCGGGGCCGAAGACGCAGTAGTCGAGCATCTGTTGCATCTCGTCTTCTTGCTCGACTCCGCGATAGACGTGCTTCAGGGAACGGATCATCTCGAGCCGGAGCGTGGACAGACCTGACGGCTTCAGCGTCCCGAGGTCCCCACCCGATCCCTTGACCCACATCACTTCGACGTCATCGCCCGAAGTTGGGTCGGTCATCGAGCCTTTGGCCGACGTGTTGCCGCCGCCGTAGTTCGTGTTTCTCCTATCTGCGCCGAGCCGATTGGATCGCTCGATCAGTTCGTCGACGATTTCGGGCACCGGTTTGTCGCTCATGTCTTCTCACTTCTCTCGGTGCCCGTGCCATTGACACCTATCAACTGCTCGCACTTTGTCTTTCAATTTGCCGGCTGGGGATTCGCCGGGCTCGGGCGATCGACCCGAGCCCGGCAAACCGTTGCTATCAGCCTTCGACGTTGGACTCGTCGTAGACGGTGAAGGGACCCATCAGGACGCGGAGTCCCGCATCACGAGTTGGGTCGACTTCGATGGTGTAATCACCCATCCGCCCGGCCGTGAACTGCTGGCCCTCGGCCGCTTCGATCTGACCGGTGGCAATGCCGTATGCCGTGTAGTAGGCCAGGTAGCCGAGATCGACGAAGCTCCAGAGCGCAAACTCGGGGGCGCAGCCGCTCAACGTGTACTCGGCCATCTCATCCGGCAGACCAAGCCCCGACACCTTGACCTCCTCACAGAGGCCTTCCTGTGTCATGGCCTGTGCAGCCGCCACGATTCCCACGGTGGTGGGAGCCATGATCAGCTCCAGGTCCGGGTACTGGTCGACCAGGGCCAGGGCTTGGTTCACCGAGTCCTCGAAGACATCGTTGCCATAGACCGTGTCGACGAGCTCCAGGCTGGCGTAATCGTCACCCTGGATGACCTCTTCCATCGCGGCGATCCAGGCGTTCTGGTTCGCCGCTTCGGGAGTTGCCGACAGGATGGCGAACTGGCCACCGTCATCGCCGAGGATGCTCACCGCCATGTCAGCCATGACCTGGCCGGTCTCGTCGAAATCGACTTGTGCGATGAACACACTCTCGCCCTCAGCTGAGGGGATTGGCGAGTCCCAACTGACGACGGGGATACCGGCATCTGCTGCGGACTGAGCCGATGGTGCGAGCTCATCACCGGCGTTGTTGGACACCATGATGGCGTCGACACCCTGGGTCACGGCGTTCGTCATGAACTCGATCTGGCCGGTGGCGTCACCACAGTCGGCGGGCCCGACGAACTCTGCGGGATCCGAGCCGAGCTCGGACGCGGCTTCCTCGGCGCCCTCGTTTGCCTGTGGGAACACAGCGATGTTCGTGCACTTCGGCAAGAATGTCGCAGTAATCGACCCGTCGGACTCGATCACCACAGGACCGTCAGCGGAGGCCTCGGTGGTCCCGGTGGCCTCTGTGGTCGTCGTATCCATTGCTTCCGTCGTGGTCGTTTCCTCGGCTGCGGTGGTCGTCGTGTCACCTGTGTCGGCGGTGCTGGTGGTCTCTTCACCATCGTCGCCGCCACATGCGGCGACCACCATGGCCAGGGCTGCAAGCAGCGCCAGCAGTCGCGTTCTCTTCTTCACTGAATTCACAGTTCCTTACTCCTCCTCTTTCGTTGGGTGTCTGTCTGGGATATTGGCCTCGTTTTCGTTACCTCCATTTCTTGCATCTCATGGCGGGGCCTGCGCCGTCGCCTCGCGACGGGCGGATCCCTTCCCGAGTCTCTCCGTGATGTTGGGGATGAGAACTGACAAGATCAGCAGGGCGCCGATGACGCCGGTCTGGATGATTCCGTCGACGTTGGCGAGGCCGAGTCCATTGCGGATGTTCAGGACGGTGAACAAGGCGAGAGTCACGCCGAGCATGCTGCCTTTGCCCCCAAAGATGCTGACCCCACCCAGAAGGACCATGGTGATGATGTCCAACTCGTAGAACTCGGCGAGGCTTCCCCGCACCGATCCGAGACGGGCCGCGAAGAGGACTCCGGCGAGACCGGCGACCAATCCCGACGTGATGAAGAGACGCAGCTTCACACGGTCGACGGCCACGCCAGAGAATCGTGCTACCTCGGCGTTGTTCCCGATGACGTAGACGCGGCGACCGAGGGCTCCCCTCTCGAGGATCACCCAGGCAACGGCCAAACCCACGAAGAAGATGAGTAACGCGAGAGGAAACGGGCCCAGAAGGGTCTGCTGGCCCAACTGATCGAACCAGACGGGAAAATCACCGATCGACTCGTCTTCCATCAGCACTCGCGCCCCGCCTCTGAATCCGATGAGGCCGGCCAGGGTCACCACCAGGCTCGGTAGCCCGAAGCGTGTGATGACCATGCCTTGGATCAGCCCGGCGAGAGCTCCCGCGGCGAGACCGGCCAGGATGGCGACCACGAACGGAAGAGTTGTCGCCTCGTGGAATGTCGCCATCACAGCGGCGGAGAAACCCATCACTGACGCAACCGAGAGATCGATCTCGCCGCTGATGATCACGAAGGTCATGATCACGGCGACGATGATCTTCTCGTTCGACAACCAGAACAGATTGACGAAGTTGTCGACCCCGAGATAGAAGGGTGAGAGGAGGGCGTTGATGACGATCGTGATCGCCAGCGCCACCATCAGGAATACCTCCCAGCGATGTGATGCTGCCCATCTACGCATCGGCCACACCTCCTTCTGCTGCCGACACGGTCATGGCGCGGGCCTCGGTGTCCTGCTGCGGTGGTCGTATGTCACGTTTGAGCCGGCGGTTGAACCGCTTTTGGAGAGTGGCGTCGAGGATCACCGCCAGGAGGATCAAGATGCCGAGCGCTGCGTCCCGCCAGAATTCACTGACCTCCGGGACCCGGACCAGGCTCAGCTCGAGTGTGTCGATCAAGACCGCACCCAGGAATGCTCCGAACATGGTCCCTGATCCCCCGAAGATGCTCACCCCTCCGACCACCGCCGCAGCCACGGCCTCGAGTTCAAGGCCGGCTCCGGCTGTGGCACTGATCGTCCCGGCCCGGATCATGAACATGAAGCCGGCCAGGCCTGCCAGCGTCCCGGCACCGACAAACGAAAGCCAGATGAGCCGAGGTGCCGCCAGACCAGCCTGCTGGGCGGCGTCTGGGTTCGAACCGATGGCGTAGAGGCGCCTACCGGCGCGAAGCCGGCGCAGGGCCCATTGCAACACGACGACGACTCCGACGAGGATCAGGAACACGAGTCGTAAGTCGAATCCCCCAACGCTGAACACGGTGATGTTGTTGAAGTCGAGGACCCAGTCAGGGAGCTCGGCGGCAGTCACATTGGCTCCGCCCGAGTAAAGGCTGATCAAGGTGCGGAACAGGGCGAGCGTGCCGAGCGTCACGATGATCGCCGGCACCTTCCCATAGGCGACGAGAACTCCGTTGAACGCACCCAACACCGCGCCGACCGCCATCGCCACGAGCATCGCCACAACCGGGTTCGCCCAGGCATTGGAGGCGAGGAAGTCGGCTGTCAGATAGGCGGCTACTCCCACGGTCGAGCCGACAGACAGATCGATGTTCCTGCTGAATATCACCAGCGCCTGGGCGGCGGCGAGGATGCCGACGATCACGACGCTGGTCGTCACCCGGTTGAAGAAACGGCCGCTCAGGTACCCATCGACGATGAAGCCGAAAATCACCACCGATCCGGCGATGATTCCCACGAGGATCAGCTCCTTGATACGGTCTGGCGACAGCCGCCTCACGGGACGCTCGGCGCGGGCCATCACGAGACCCCCACCGCAGCTTCCATCACGCGCTCCTGCGTGGCCTGGCTCTTGTCGAGGATCACCGTCAGGATGCCTTCTTTCATAACGGCGACTCGATCGCTCATGGCCAGGACCTCCGGCAGATCTGAGGAGATCAAGATGATGGCTATGCCCGACCGTGCCAGATCATCGATGAAGCCGTGTACGTCCGCCTTGGCTCCCACGTCGATACCGCGCGTGGGCTCGTCGAGGATGAGAACCTTCGGCTCGGTGTTGAGCCACTTGGCGAGCATCGTCTTCTGCTGATTGCCGCCCGAGAGATTCCCTACTGGCGTGTCGAGGTCGGGTGTCTTGATGTCGAGCTGCTCCCTGAGAGCTCTCGCGTCTTCCAGCTCTGCGGTTCGATCGACCATCCCGAGCGAAGTCGTGTAGCGATCGAGGGTGGCCAGAGTGATGTTGGCCGAAACCGACTGATCGAGGGACAAACCCAGGCTCCTGCGGTCTTCCGACAGATAGGCGATTCCGTGGGCCAGGGCCTCGTTGGGTGATTGGACGGAGATTCGCCGACCCTCTAGCTCGATCGTCCCCCTCTCGGCCGGGGTGATCCCGAATAGAGCGAGGGCAACCTCGGTACGCCCTGCGCCGACCAGACCAGCCAACCCGAAGACTTCGCCACGGCGCACTTCGAAAGTCACGTCCGCGAACTTTCCGGCGACGTCGAGCGAGTCGACTCGGAGCATTACCTCGCCTTCGGGATGCTCGCCGCGAGAGAAGAAGTCGCTGGGGTCTCGACCGACCATCTCTCGAACGATCGACTCCTCGGTGGCTTCCGACATCGGTCGGGTCGAGATGTGTTGGCCATCTCTGAAAACGGAGAGTCGATCACAAACCTCGAAGAGCTCTTCGAGCCGGTGGGTGATGAACAAAACGGCAACACCCGACTCTTTGAGCCTCCGCACCTGGTTGAAGAGACGCTGAACCTCGTGCGCCGAAAGTGCGGCCGTCGGCTCGTCCATGATCAGCACTCGGGTGTCCAACGAGATCGCCTTGGCGATCTCCACGGCCTGTTGGCCGGCCACGGTGAGTCCAGCGGCCGGCATCGCGGGATCTGTGTCGATATCCAGTGTGGCGAGAATCCCCTCGGCATCTGACATCATCGTTTTCCAGTTGACCAGCCAACCCCGGTCCTGGTGGCCGACAAATATGTTCTCGGCTACCGTCAGATCCGGGAAGATCGAGGGTTCCTGATAGATGGCTGCGACGCCATGGAGCTGAGCGTCAGCCGCATCCTGGGGGACGAAGGCTTCCCCATCGAGAGTCATCGTCCCCTCGTCGGCATTGTGGATGCCGGTCATGATCTTGATGAGTGTCGACTTGCCGGCTCCGTTCTCCCCGACCAACCCGTGCACCTCGCCCGGCAGGAGGGTCATCGACACGTCCTTGAGAGCCTGGGTAGCGTCGAAACGCTTGGATACACCCTCGATCTCGAGTATTGGCCGGGTATCAGTCATCGGCCTGCCAGAGCCCACCGGGTCGGTGCAACCCGGTGTGTCGCAGCAGCCGCCGGGGAGCGGTCACCACAAGATTCCTCCTCACAACCGTCAGCATTGTCAGACTGGCGTTCGAATGTGTAACATATCACACGAACTCACACGCTGTCGAGGAGTTCCTTCGTGAGTTGGTTACGCAGGCTTCTTGGGCCACTCGGCGTGGCTCAGTTCCGACTTCCGGAGCTCAGTCTCCGGAAGCGTCGGTTAGCTAGATCAGCCACCGTCGAGGACCTGCGCCGCATCGCGAAGAGACGACTTCCTCGAGGCGTGTTCGATTACATCGACGGTGGGGCCGAGGACGAGCTGACGATGGCAGCTAACTCCCACGCGTATCGCAGGCTGACCTTCTCGCCTCGCGTGCTGCGGGACGTGAGCGAGGTCAACGTTTCCTCCTCCCTGCTCGGGCGACCGCTCGCCTATCCGCTCGTACTCGCCCCCACCGGGTTCACCAGGATCGCAGACCCTCAGGGAGAGCTCGCCGTGGCTCGTGCCGCCAAGAGAGCCCGGCTCCCCTATGCGCTCTCCACGCTCGGGACCAGATCGATCGAAGAGGTAGCCGACGTCGGATGGGATCGTCTGTGGTTCCAGATCTACACCTGGAAGGACCGCGATCTCGTCGCCGACCTCGTCAAGCGAGCGGCCGATTCGGGATACGAAGCATTGTGCTTGACCGTCGACACGGCAGTGCTGGGCAGAAGGGAACGCGACGTCAGGAGAGGCTTCACGCTGCCGCCGAAGATCGGCCTGTCGACCCTGCTCGACGGGATCGTCCATCCCGGTTGGTCCTGGTCGTTCATGACGTCGGAGCCCATCGTCTTCGCCAACGTCGCCGGCAACACTGCGGTCGGAGACGGGACCGACGCCATCTCACTCGCCGAGTACGTCGGCGACCAGTTCGACCCGGCCCTCTCCTGGGACGACGTCGACTGGTTCCGGGATCGTTGGGACGGGCCACTGGTCCTAAAGGGGATTCAGTCCGTCGAGGATGCCAAGATCGCCGCCGACCGCGGAGTCGATGCGATCGCCATCTCCAACCACGGCGGCCGTCAACTCGACTCCGCGCCGGCCACCCTAGACCTGCTGCCCTCGATCGCCGACGTAGTCGGAGACCGGATAGAAATCATCTGTGATGGAGGCGTGCGTCGCGGCAGCGACATCGTCAAAGCAGTCGCTTTGGGAGCCGACGCGGTGATGGTCGGCCGTCCCTACCTGTACGGACTGGGCGCCGCTGGCGAGGCAGGGGTCGATCATGTGCTCTCCAACCTCCGCTCAGAAATGGAGCGGACGATGGCCCTGATCGGTTGCACCACTCTCGACGGGCTCGGACCCGAATACGTCAGACGTGCAGATGCTCCGTAGACATCCGTCCCACGGAACCTGGCACCGCGAATCGGCGACGTCGGCCAAATACGGTCGGCCGTCGGCTGGCTTCATGGAGTAGCGACAAAGCACCTCGACCAAAATGAGGGGTGACAGCGGGAACCTTGTGGGCCGTGTGTGGAGCGCGACACTCGGACATGACCGAAATCGCCGAGCTGGGCGCGGCCAGAAACGGCTCTGACCAGGGGTTTCAGTGGAGCTGAGGGGATTTGAACCCCTGACCCCCTCGTTGCGAAAAATGTGGTCAAACCTCTCTGACCTGATTTCCTAACGGTTGTCAAGGGGCTGGTGTTCACTGCGTGTGGGCGCGTCGAGTCGACCGGAGTGCCCGGTGTGGAGGGGTCGAGCGCTGGTTGTTGTGCCGGTCAGGCCGGGTTTAGGCGTCCTCTGCGGGTGTGACCGCGTCGTCGGGCTCGGATGTCGTCTGGGACAGCGAGTTC
>DASUUC010000041.1:0-22371 GCA_036374335.1 Acidimicrobiia bacterium | reverse complement strand
GTCTGCTGGCGAGATGATCGGACAGGTCGTCATCATGGACGATCCCACCCAAGTACACGATGCGAGCGAGCTGATTCGCCTCGGCTGCCCGGGCGAAGTTCTCGGCGGCTCTGCGATCAGCGTCCGCGAAATCGGCGTGATCACCCATCGAATGGATCAGGTAGTAGGCCACGTCACACCCGGCGAGGGCGGAACGCACCTGGCCTGCATCCAGCACGTCGCACTCCCGCACGTCGACAGCAGCACGCCAAGGACGGTTCGAGAGCCTGTCAGGACTACGTGCCAGGCACACCACCTGGTGGCCGGCCTCGACCAGCTTCGGGACGAGACGCCCACCGACGTACCCGGTAGCTCCGGTGACCGCGATCCTCATCCACGAAGGCTACGGAAGGCATCCTCGCTAACCCAAGATCAGGCCAGCGCTGTGCGGACAACGGAGCGCACAATCCTGTCGTTATGAGTGAGGCGACACCGGTCGGTCGCGAGAGACCCTGAACGTGTAGGGTTCCCGATTCCTCGGAGGGAGGAAAAGTGGAAATCCAGGTCTCCACGGTGATCAACCGTCCTGTTTCGACTGTATGGGACTGGTATGCGGTTCACCACGTCGAAAATCATCCGCGTTGGGACCCCAGCCTGGAATTGGAAGCCACGTCGGACGACCCCATCGGTGTAGGAACCGTCATCAAGAGGCGAGCTACCCGCTTCGGCAATACCACCGAAGGAACCATGGAAGTCACCGAGTTCGAACCCGAGAAGGCGATGCGGGTCAGAACCCAGGACGGACCCACGAAGATAAATGGGTGGGTGCTGTTCGAAACCCTGGGAGCCAACGAGACGAGAGTCATCCTCGGCGGCGAGTTCCCGGGAATGGATGATTCGATGGAGGAGAACATCCGGCCGATGATGGAACGGAGCGCCTCCAACATCAAGTCTCTGATCGAATCCGAAACCTGACCGCTATGGGGACAGGCCCGAAGGCTCGGTCATCGCCTATCTTCGGCTGTTCGCAGACGAGGGCGGGGAATCCGACTTCGGGGGCTCTCGCGACTCGGGCCCGGGCAGCCGACTAGACCGAGGACGTGAGAATCATGCGAAGCAGGCGCGTGGTTTTGGCATGTACCGCAGCGGTACTGATGCCGCTCCTACCAACTGCCGCCGGCGCGGCTCCGCCCGCCGAGACTAACGAGAATGGTGGAACTGTCGATCTGACCTGTGACGGGAGTACGGTCACGATTTGGGTGAACTTCGTCGCCAGCGACCGCAGCGGCGAGAGTCCGGCACTCGTCGTGACGGGCACGGATGGCCGTGTCTTCAAGGTGATGAGCTTCAGCATCGACGGAGAAGACTCCTACTACCTCCGCTTCCCAGCACCTGAGCCGCCATTTACTCGCGTGGAGTGCACCCACCCCTCCCCTGGGGCACCGTCACACTGGCGGGGGCCTTCATCCCATAGGAATACGGCTCTGGCGGCTGGGTGGGCGGGCCTGCATCACACAAGCGTCAACACTTACCACAGGCCGTGCACCGGTGCGCCGCGGAGGGGATGCGCTGCCGTTGCCGCTAGTCGGCCTAACTCACCCATCGTCGTCACATATCGCCTCAGCTCGCCGCTGGGCTACCACACCCTTGAACGGACACCGGTCCATGGGCCGGGGAGACTCCATCGGTGCGTGTCCTCTCCTAAAGAGAAAGCAGCGAAGGTAGAGACTCGGGACTGGGCAGGTTGGTCCCTGTCGGACGGATTCCTGACGGTCGAAGTAGGAGACGACGGCGTGGGCTTCGATCCCCCGCTGATCAAGGCGGGAGGAGCTCCCGGCCTCGACGGTTGGCTCGATCACAGTGTTGAGGGGGATCGGTGACGTAGGGTCGACTCATGTTTGTCGGCCTGGTCGCCAATCCGGGATCATCGAAAGACATCCGGCGTTTCACAACTCTGGCTCGGGTGGTCGATGTTGAGGAGAAGGCCAATATTGTAGCCAGGTTTCTGGTGGGGTTGGGCTCGGAGAAGGGCGTCGAAGTGTTGGCTGTCGATGACCGATCTGGTCTGGTTCGCCGGGCGGTTGCGTTGGCCGGTGTTGCCGGGGCACCGGTCCACTATCTGCCGATCGAGGTCAGGGGTACTGAGGGTGACACCCGGGAAGCTGCGATTCATCTCGCCGAGGTTGGAGCTGCTGCTCTGGTCACGGTGGGGGGCGATGGGACAGTGCGGGCCGCTGCGGAGGGGTGGCCGCGGGCGCCGCTGGTTCCGCTTGCTGCGGGCACCAACAACGCCTTCGCTCTCACCGAGGAGCCCACTGTGGTCGGGCTGGCTGTTGCCCTGGCCGTCACCAGAGGATCCGATGCGTTCACTCCCACCACCGCAGTGGAGGTCGAGACCACCAAGGGCTGGGCCCTGGCTGTCATTGATGCGGTGGTGGTGCGGGGACGCTGGGTGGGCTCGGGTGCGATCTGGGAGCCGGCGGAACTGGTGGAGGGACTGGTCACGTCTTCGCGGCGCACCGCAGTGGGCATTGCCTCGGTCAGCGCTTCTTTCGGGCCGCTCGAGCCCGGCCACGCCCGTCACCTCCACTTCGGTGGTGGCCGGTCCGTCCGGGCAGTATTCGGGCCGGGTCTCGTACTCGACATCCCGGTCGAAGACCATGAGGACCTGCCCTTGGGCGCCGAGGTGTGTCTGGTCGAGGGTGCGGGCATGGTCGCTCTCGATGGTGAGCGTCGTTTCCCCTCGCGCCAGGGTCTGGTCCGGGTGGTGGAGGGGCCTGGGGTAATCGATCTAGAGAGGGCGTTCAGGGTCTTTTGACCCTTAACAGTGCCTGAGGTGGTGGGGTACGGTCGGCGTTAGCGAAAGGCGGTCACAGTCCGGGTGAGAACCCGGAGAAAGGAGGCGCGATCGTGGACATTCCCAGAGAACATCTGGTCGATATGTACGAGACGATGGTCAAGATCCGCCGGTTCGAGGAACGGATAAGGGAGATCTATCTGGCCGACAAGCTCCCCGCGTTCGATATCGCCGCGGGGCTGATCCCAGGGGAAATGCACCTGGCCGCCGGTCAGGAGCCGGTTGCCGTAGGCATGCGCCCCCACCTGAAGAAGGGTGACGCGATCACCGCCACCCACCGCCCTCACCACGTTGCCATCGCCCAGGGAGTGGATCTGAAGAAGATGACTGCTGAGATCTTCGGGCGTGACACCGGCCTGGGCCATGGGAAGGGGGGTCACATGCACCTGTATTCGGTGGAACCCAACTTCGGGTGCTCGGGGATCATCGGTGAGGGGATACCGGTGGCCGTTGGGGCCGCCATGGCCCTACGCCACAAAGGAACCGACAATGTCGCTCTCTCCTTTTTCGGTGAGGGAGCGGCCAATCAGGGTTCGTTCCACGAGTCGCTGAACCTGGCGGCGCTGTGGAACCTGCCGGTGGTGTTTGTCTGTGAGGACAACGCCTATGCCATCTCGGTGCCGAAGACTGCCTCGACTGCCATCGCCGACAACAGCGACCGAGCCGCCGCCTATGGGATTCCGGGGGTGCTGGTGGCAGAGAATGATCCGATTGCCGTATATGAGGTGATGGGTGAGGCAATCGCCCGGGCTCGCCGGGGTGAAGGGCCCAGTCTGGTCGAGATCAAGACCGACCGGATGTGGGGGCATTTCGAGGGCGACGCCGACGCCTACCGGAGCGACGAGTTCAAGACAGAGATGATGGAGCACGATCCGCTCGACACGTACGCCAAGCGGTTGACCGACGAGGGGATCCTCAACGAGTCCGACATCGCCTCGATCCAACAGGCCGTCTACGACGAGGTGGAAGAAGCACTCCAGTTCGCCCAGGACAGCCCGTATCCGGAGCCCGAAGCCGCCCTGGAGCATGTGTTCGCAGAAAGGACGGTGAAGCTATGACGACCAAGACGGAGCGCAAGCTCACCACTCAGAAGGCCATCGCCGAGGCGATCGCCACCGAGATGAGAGACGACGGCTCGGTGTTCGTGATGGGCGAGGACATCGGCACCTACGGAGGCATATTCGGTGCCACCGAAGGGCTGCTCGCCGAGTTCGGCACGGAGCGGGTCATCGACACCCCGATCTCGGAAACCGGGTTCATCGGAGCCGCCATCGGGGCGGCCGTCAACGGCATGCGTCCGATCGTGGAGTTGATGTTCGTCGACTTCTTCGGTGTCTGTATGGACCAGATCTACAACAACATGGCCAAGATCCACTACTTCAGCGGCGGGAACATCAACGTCCCGGTGGTCTTGACCACTGCCGTCGGTGGTGGATACTCCGACGCCGGTCAGCATTCCCAGACCCTGTGGGGAACGTTTGCGCATTTGCCCGGGATGAAGGTGGTGATCCCCTCCAACCCCCACGACGCTAAGGGTTTGATGATCTCGGCGATTCGAGACGACAACCCAGTTGTCTACATGTTCCACAAGGGCGTGCTCGGACTGGGCTGGATGACCAACAACCCGAGAGCGACTGGAGTCGTTCCCGAGGAGCCCTACGAGGTGCCAATCGGCAAGCTAAACGTGGCACGGGAGGGCAATGACCTCACCATCGCCACCGTCGGGCTGTCGGTACACAAGGCTCTCGACGCCGCCGAAGCTTTGACGGAGAAGGGTGTGTCGGCCGAGGTCCTCGACCTACGGTCGCTGGTGCCACTCGACCGTGAGGGGATCCTCACAAGTGTCGAAAAGACACACCGGCTGTTGGTCGTCGACGAGGACTACCACAGCTTTGGCATGTCAGCCGAAATAGCTACCACCGCTGTCGAGGGCGCCTTTGACTATCTGGATGCTCCGCCGGTTCGGGTGACCACACCGGACATCCCCATTCCCTACAGCCACCCACTCGAAGAGTGGGCGCTTCCCTCGGTGGAGCGGATCGTTGAAGCAAGTTCGAGCCTCCTCGTCGCCGGCTGAGGTATAGATGGCCCTCGAGGTCCCGATGCCCGTCATCACCGCCTCCGGTGAGGAGGCGGTGGTGACGGCCTGGTTCGTCGACGAAGGTGAGGCCTGCACCCAAGGAAAACTGATCGCCGAGGTGCAGGCGGAGAAAGTCGCCGCCGAAGTGAACGCCCCGGGTGCGGGCTACATCGTCGACCGGGTCGAGGTGAACGACCCGGTCCCACAAGGCGACCCCATCTGCCGGATCGTCGAGTCTGTGGAGAAGCCCACCACCCGTCCATCGGCCCCTCCGGCAACGGGAGAAAAGACCCCCCCACCGAGAGTGGTCGCCTCTCCCGCCGCCAGGAGGTTGGCCAAAGAACTGGGAGTGGACCTTTCCGCTCTCACCGGAACCGGGCCGGACGGGCGGGTCACCGAAGCCGACGTCAAAGCCGCCTCCGAAACCCGTCCAGCCGCGGCGTCGGGCCTGCGGGCCGTCATCGCTCGCAACATGCTCCGATCCCACACCGAGACCGCCGCGGTGACATTGCACTCCACCGTCGATCTAGGAGCACAGGCGCCATCCCAGGTCACGGCGACAGTGGTGAAGACGGTCGCCGAAACCCTGGCCAATCATCCCCAACTCAACGGGCATCGGGACGGCGACAGATTCGTTCCCGCCGACGTTGCCCATGTGGCGGTGGCCATCCAGACCGACGAAGGACTTGTCGCCCCAGTCGTACGCAACACCGCCTCCTGGTCGGTGAAGGAGATCGCAGAAACGATAACCAGCCTGGCGGAGCGTGCCGCCGCCAAGACGCTCACCGCCGGGGACTATGAGGGCGGAACCTTCACGGTGACCAACCTGGGCCCTTATGGGATCGACGGATTCACCCCCATCATCAACCTTCCCCAGGTAGCAATACTCGGGATCGGGACCATCCGACAGGTTCCCGTCGTCGACGACAACGGTGAGATCGCCACACGCAACCAGATGGTGTTGTCCCTGACCTTCGACCACGTCTTTGTCGACGGTGCCCCTGCCGCCGCATTCCTCCAAGAAGTCGGGGCGGCCCTGACCGGCTGAATGGTCCGGGGCGACACGTGGAAGGTGGCAGCGTGGGAAGAACCCTGAGGTGGACAGTGCAAGAAGATATCTCACCTGTCTGCGACTACATCGACCTTGACGCTGCGGTGCTGTCGGTGAGACAGGCCCGAGGGGAGGTCGATGGCAGACTGATCGAGAAGGGACTCAAAGTCTGCGGCGTTGCGGCGGACGTCGACCTCGATCGGGACACCGTGGCAGTGAGGCGATGGAAGGTCGCCCAGCTCGATGGGTGGGACGAGCCGACCAATCAAGTGCCCTTCATAAGAAGGTTTCCTCGCACCACGACGGACCATCCGCAGCAGAGAGGCCGATTCGTGGACTGGGGGTGACGGGACGTGACTGGCTGGGACGAAGGCGTTTCGACTGGCAGTGACGTCGAGTCATCCACAGTCGCGAATCAATCGCCCTTCCAAGTGATTTGCTTTCATCCGGGTCTCGGCCCGCTCCAGGGCGTTATCCTCGTGGTGGTGAAGAGGCATCGCACCGAACTGGTTCAGGTCGACGGTGAGGTGATGGTGAGTGGCGTTGCGTTGAGGACGACCGGGCTGGTACTTCTGTCCATGCCGCAGCAGAGTCAAAGGGTCAGCGAGGTCGTGGTTAGCTGAAAGGCCTGGAGGGACGACTCCTGCTTGACTCACCCGTGGTGAACCATGCACCCGACTCGGGCTTCTGGGCCGGGATCGAGAGGCGATTTTAGCCGGAGGGGACCACCCTGATCCTCAAGAACCGGGCGATCGCCGCCCGGATCCCGGTTTTCGCCGGTTGGCGGCAGGGTTGAACGGCGTGGCAATGGTGGTTTGTCCCTTGGGTACGGTGAGGTCCCCTCGGGCTGGGTCGCGCTTTCGATGGCCGCGATTTATCTCACTCTCACGATCTTCTATATCGCCAGCGGGAAGCTCGAGGTCTTCGTCACGGTGATCCTGTGGGTGAGCTTCGTCAACAACGTCGCCTTCCATGTCGTCATCGGTGGGTTCGCCTGGTCGGGAGGAGCCCTGGCCTGGGGGGTGCTCATCACCGGCACGTCTGCCTTGGTCCTTTCCCGGCGTCACACCGCCGCCCTCGGTGGGAGCTACCTGCTCGCTGCCGTGATCCTGGCTTTCTTCGAGCCCAATCTGCAGGCGTCGCGCCAGCAGCCCGCCGTGGAGCTGACCACGGTCGTGGCAATGGACATGTTCGTGGCCAGCCTGATGATCCTCATCCCCACCATCGTGATCCTGGTGGGACAGATGGTGAGAGAGCAGGTCCGGGCCAATTCACTGTTGTTGAACGTGCTGCCGAAAGTCATCGCCGACCGTCTCAAGGAGTCACCTGGGGTCATCGCCGACAGCTTCGAGGACTGCACCGTGCTCTTCGCCGACCTGGTCGGGTTCACCGAGTACGCGGCGACCGTAGCGCCCGAGCGGCTGGTGGCCGTGCTCAACCTGATCTTCTCTCGCTTCGACGAGTTGGTCGGCCACCGGGGTGCCGAAAAGATCAAGACGATCGGTGACGGCTATTTGGTGATCGCCGGAGCTCCGGAGCCCCGGCCAGATCACGTCACCACCATGTGTCAGCTCGCGCTCGAGATGCAGGAGACGATCGGCAAGCTCAATGCCGAGCAGGGCTCCGATTTCCGGCTCAGGATCGGGTTGAACACCGGTCCGGTGGTAGCCGGGGTGATCGGGGAATCCCGGTTCTCATATGACCTCTGGGGCGATACGGTCAACCTGGCCAGCCGGATGCAGAGCCGTGGCCAGTACAGACCACCGAGGCGGTGTACCTGCGAGCGAGAGAGAGTTTTCACTTCGAGCCCGCCGGAATCGTCGACTTGAGAGGACGCAAGGTCCCCGCCTATCTCTTTGTCGGATCGGAGCGCTGAGGCAGCCGAGGTGGCTGTCCACGACTGCTACTAACGGGACCAAAGCGACCGGCGATGTCATCGGCTTCTACACCGACCGAGGGACGTTGACGATGGTCATCTTCCTGCTGTGGCAGGCCCTGGTACCTCCCCCTCTCTACCGTCTGACCACCCGACAGTCGGCTGGCGAGGAGATCCGGTCCACGCCCGCCCATGCGTGAAGGCCGATAGGGGTTTCTCACGTGGCTGGCACAACCCCCGCCACAATCCCAGCGCCTCGCGCAGGGTCAGAGCCGCGGTCCCAGGGTCGGTGGCTAAGACACGACGGGCTTCATCGACACCAGCGATAAACAACAGGTGATCGATACTGTTCGGCTCAATCGCCAGGCTGTAGGTGTCCCCCGTACGGACAATGACGTCACCCAGGACTCTCCGCAGATTGGAGAGATACGTGTAGAAGGCATGTCGGTTCTCGTCGGATGCATCTTCTCCCCACACACCTTCGATGATCCGATCCCGTCCAATCGACCCTGTCGCTTCGGACACGATCATCGCCAGCACTGCGCGCTGTTTCGGGCCTCCGAGCTCTGCCTGGGTACCGTCCCGCTCGGCTCGAAGCGTTCCCAACATCTCGATCCTCAGACCGGTCGTCGTCATGGCGCTCATGCCCTGGTTCTCCTCCCCCAGTTATGACGGCGCGAGGTCAAGAATCACTCAAGCCTACCGATTCGACGCCGCCAAAAGCACCCATGGGGGACGGCGAGGGAGCGGCTCGCCTCACGTCATCGCCATTCACACCCCTTGCAAACGGGCACGCATGGTGCAGGTGATTCCACTTCAACATGCTCTTGACCAGACCTGGACTCCTTCTTGACCAAGCCTGGACGGCTCGGGGCGATCCTCACACCAAGACCGGGACACTTCGGTCAAGGAACCGGAAAGGAACCACGATGCTGCATTACAGATCCGCCGTTGCCTTCCAGGAGGAAAAGCTCCGTCAGGCGGTGGGACCAACCGGTAACCCTCGCCGAGTGGACACCAGCGGCCACGGGACACGACGGGTGATTGCAGCCGCGCTGCTCCACCGTCTTGTCAACACCGTGACTCGGCTGTGGATTACGTCGAGCGGACTGATCCGAAGGGTGAGTTGGAATCAGACAGAGTGAGAAGGCACCGACGTTCGGCCTCGAAGACCGCCCCTGCAACGAGCGGTATGGGCGGTGATCGTGGTCGGATTATCCCTTTCCGCTGGCAACGGGGAGCTCGAAAAGGAAGCCGATCGAGGTGGCGTGGACCCACAGAGCCATCTCGACCGCCACGAACCTCTCAGTTCGCTCCCCTGGTCCCAATCCGATTCGCCCCATGAGGACTTGTCCACCATGGTTACCTTCGAAAGAGTACTGGGAGAATGTCAGCCGTCGCAAGCGCGACGTAGATACCGCTGACACTCCTTCTCGGTCATCTCCCGGCCGACCTGGTCACGGGCTGCGTCCAACAGGCCGTCTGGATCGAGGTGATAGCCACGCATGATGCCTTCGGTGGACATGACGAGAATCTGTCGTCCCTCGTTGATGAACACCATATCCTGGGGCCAGTAGACAGCGCCCTCGAGTCGACGTGAGATGAACCCGGTCTCCAAATCCCACAGATGTACATAGGGCCCAGGAGCAGCGCCGGCGAGGTACCGTCCATCCGGGGAAAAACGGAGCCAAGTCGGACCGGACACCGATTCAAGGGTCATGACCGAATTGCCAGTGTCGGCGTCCAGAACCTCAACGAGCCCGGTTCGATCTGACACAGCGATCAGGCTGCCGTCGACCGTGTAGGCCAGCGAATGTGCCTCGTAGTCGAATCCTTTGTATACCTCGCCCTCCCCCGAAACCACGTCCCACACTCTTAAGGTGCCATCGTGCCC
The DNA here is from genome assembly GCA_036374335.1 of Acidimicrobiia bacterium. Classification (GTDB taxonomy): domain Bacteria; phylum Actinomycetota; class Acidimicrobiia; order Spongiisociales; family ZC4RG35; genus JANQRA01. Next base: position 12,634 of record DASUUC010000041.1, on the reverse strand, counting down.
AACCGACGCAAGCTCCCGGGACCCGGGTCGAAACACGAATCGCTCGATGCGTGTCCGATCGCCAGGACCGGCGCTGCCGGACGGAATCCGATCTCCATGCCCTATGAGCTGACCTACCTCGATCTGCTCCTCCGTATCCCACAGTCGGATGATCCCATCCGGGGGACCCGACCATGCCAACAGTGAGCCGTCCTCGTTGAGAGCGAGACGCAGACCGGGGAGCCCACGCTCGGCATGGGTGGGCGACTCCCAGCCGATCTCCTGGTGAGGAACGATGACTCCGATCGTCGATCCGTTGTCGATATCTGCCAATTCGATGTCCCGATCTGGACTGACAAACGCGACAACTGAGCCGTCGGCTGATATGGCAGGCACCGGGGGGAGGATCGACTCAAGAGTGGGAACTGTCAGAAGTGAGTCGCGGGTCTGGCTGTCGTAAACGATTAGTGAGGGGGCGGCGTCCAAACCAACCCAGAACTGAGATCCCGAGACGACGTATCTGCTCCCATCGGGTGTTGACGCCATTTTGGGGCTGCGGAAAGTCGAGAGCTGTGCCGGTAGCTCGGAAAACATCAGGTCCGGCCAGATACGCAATTGGCCGTCTGCGCCAACCGCCGCAACCGCAAAGTTGGGAAAAGACGCCACGTCCACATCCCGAAGAGGAACACCCCCGCTCGGCAACTCGACCCATTGTCCCGGGTAATAGGTCCCGTAGCCACGGACAACTCCATCACCGCCAGCCGCGAACGTGAGGCTTCCGAAGGCGCCGATTGACACTGCGTCGACTGGCGAATCTGCCAGACCATAGAACGTGTATTGCCCGCCGGTGTACCCGTTGAAAGACCACATCTCGCTGTTAACAGTCGCTCCCACAACCAGGGCGCCCCCTTGTTGTGACTGCCAGGCCATGTCAATGGTCGGTGCTATCGGATACGAATCGACGACCGACGCTATCTGACCAGAGCCGACATGCCAGACCACCACTCTCCCGTTCTCTGAGTTGTCACGTGTGCTTGATGCCAGCAGGGACCCGTCCGGGCTGAAGGCAAGACTGAGGATCTCAGGCGCCTGGTCTTCCGGTGCTTCAAGATCGGGATCCTCGAGGGTCGCGATCCGTCGCATGGACACGGTGACGTAGACACGAATCACTCCGTCATCTGTGCCAACCGCGGTCATGGACCCGTCGTTGGAGTAGATGGCTGTGGTGACTGCTGTCCCTCCAAGGACCGGGATTTCGGCGAGTATCCTTTGGGACCGCCAGTCCCATACTCGAACCTCATCCTCGTGGATAGTCATCACTCTCTTTCCATCGGGATGGAACGCGACACCCGTCGCGGGCGGATCCATAGCCGGAATACGACCGATCTCAGCGCCCACGACCGGGTCGATGACCATTGCGCCACCATCCTCAGCCAGGGATACCAGAATGGTTCCGTCCCCCGAGTAATCGACGGACTGGCTCCCGCCTTGACGCGTAGCACCCTCCACAATTTGGCTCGGCCTGGGGTTGATCAGAGCTCGATGCATGGCGTCGATGGCTTCGGATACCATTCCCTCCTCGGTCCCGACACCCAGTTCGGCAGCGGCGATTGCCAGAAGCAGACTCAGGTCGGGATCCTCCGATGTCAGGTTGTTCCCAGACAAGGTGGCCAGCTCACGAGCCAGACTCTGACGCTCCTGGGCCGCTGCAAGATCGTCGGCGCGCTGTCGCTGCAAGAAAGCGAAGACGGCCAAGGCGCCCACCACAACGGCGATGACCGCCGTACCCAAACCGATCATCAAACGCCGGCGTGATCTCTGTTGTAGGGCAGCTTCCTTTCGCCGTCGCTGTTCCTCCGTCTGTCGGTGCGTCTCCTCAGACTCCCGACTCTCCTCGACAAACCGAGATTCGCTCTCGTTCAGCAGGACCCGCTCCGACACTGCAACGTCGAGCGCCGCTGTCAGCGGTCCTCCGGTCAGCAGGTATGAGGGATCCTCCCCTGACTGGACCCAGGTCTCTGCCGCTGAAGACAGGCGGCGATGGGCGAGGAGATCGGAGCGAGCCTCGTCGATCCACACCCGGTAGCGGGTCCAGCGGTCGATGACGGTCTCGTGGGCGACCTCGACGGTCGGCGTCCGGCTCACCGGGTCGCGGTCATAGGTCAGCAGGCGTGCCGTGGAGAACGCTTCTAGGGCTTCGTCGACGTCACCTCTATCCCCCAATCCGGAAACCTCGGTGAGAGGCAACCGTTGTCGGGTCTGCTCGCCATGATCGCCGAGATGCACCATGCGCAGGAACAGCTGCCGACACGCCCCCTTGGCTCGTTCACTCAGTGACGAATAGGTTGCCTCCGCCCGTCGCTCCAGCACCCCATCGACACCGCCCAGAGACCGATATGCCTGCACCGTGAGCCGGTCCTCGGTCCTCCGTTCGAAAAGTTCGGAGAGAATGTATTGCAGCAAGGGGAGATAAGCGGGAGCGTCGGCGATGTCCCGGATGGTCTCTGAGATGAGACCCGGCTCGACCTGGACGCCGACCCTGCCCGCAGGACCACGAATCACCTCTTCCACCTGCTCGGGTCGCATCGGGGCCAACAAGTAGGACGATCTGGCGAACAGCTCCCCAAAGCCGGGATGAGCCAGGGGCCGATCCGAAAAGTCGGCTCTCATCGTGACAATCACCTTCATCCGGTGCGCACGGTCCATGACCAGGTCGGCCACGTTCTCGAAAAATCGCTCGCGTATCTCATCGCCCACCTCGGCCGAGAAGAGCTCTTCGAATTGGTCGATGATCAACAGGGCCCGGCTGTTGGGACTGTCGAGGGCGGTGGTGAAGGCGTCACGCAACTCACGGGAGCCCTCGCGTGTCGAGGCTTCGGTCGACCCTACGGCCGCGTCACGCAATCCGATGTGGAACTCGTCGAAGGGATCGGTTCCCGGAACCATGGTGACGATGAACCATTCCTCCGAGCCGGCTATCGCTCCATCACGAAGGGCCGGAACCAATCCGGCCCTGACCACTGACGACTTACCTGATCCCGACGCTCCTACCACCGCCACCAAACCTCTGGAGGCGACTGCCCCGAGAAGAGAGTCGACCACGTCGTCTCGCCCATAGAAGTCGGCGGTGTCGGTTTCGTCGAAGGGTTCCAGACCCTTGTAGGGATTGCGCCGGACTGTCCTCGGAGCCGGTGACGGCAACCCTCCCACTGCCTCTGCCAGTGAGAGACGAAAAGCGGCGAGGTCCGGGAAACGATCCGCCGGGTTGGCGGCGGTGGCAATGCTGACCGTCTCCCACAGCGAGTCGGGAAGAGACGTCATCGTCTCCGGGAATCCCCTTCCAGACGCCGCCTCGGCGAGGAGGACTCCAAGACCGAAGATGTCCGACGCCACCGTAGGCCCTTCACCCCTGGTCAACTCGGGGGAGGCATACGGCGGCTCGATCGTCCTGGCGAGCCCGGCGCCGGCCGCACCAAATTCGATTCTTGCCACCGCCAAACCGAAGTCGCAGAGGTATGCGTTGCCCCCTGCATCGAAGAGCACGTTTGCCGGCTTGACGTCACGATGGACCACGCCACGGCTGTGGGCATGACCCAATGCACTGCCTATCTGATCGAAGGTACGGGCCAGGGTCTTCGGTTCCCATGAAGTCCCGAGGCGGTCGGCCAGGCTGCCGCCGTCCATCCAACGCATCACAAGGAAGGCGCCATTCGGCTCCCGCCAGAAGTCATGGAGAGGAACGATGTGAGGATGCTCCAATGATGCGATGACCCGGGCCTCCTCTACGAACCGTCTCACGAAGTCAGGGCTCGCGGCAACATCGGGGTTGATCACTTTCATCGCCACCTCGCGGCCAACCGCCGGCTGGTATGCCCGATAGACGACGCCAATCGAACCCCGGCCCGCCTCCTCTCGCAGTTCGTAGCCGCGGATCGAGCGACCGGGTCGGATCGTCTCGGGGGTGATGGTCTCTTCGGGGAGAAGTGTTGGATCATGGTTGAGTATCCGCTCCTCGAGAAGGCCGATCCTGGGAGAGGGCTCGAGGCCCTGCTGGGACAGGTGGCGGGCATGGCGTTTAGTCGTGCGAAGCGCGTCGGACTGACGTCCCAGGCGGTAGAGGGCGAGCATCAACAGCGACGTGGGACGCTCCCGGGTTGCATCGTTTCTAACCAGCGGCTCTAGATCCTGCACGGCGGCGATGTCTTCACCCACCGCGATCAGAGCCTCGGCTCGATCCTCGATAGCGTCGACCCGTGCTTGCTCCAGGCTCCTGATCGACTCCTGAGCGAAATCCTCATACTCGACATCCTGAAGGGGACGGCCACGCCAGATCGCCAGAGCCTCGTCTAACAGCTCGAGCGCCACATCGGGACGGCTCTCCAGATGCGACCTCGCCTCGGAGACGAGATCATCGAACCTTCTCGTATCGAGCTCAACGGTGTGACCCGAAAGCAGATAGGCCTGGCCCCGGGTGAGAAGAACCTTGGGCTCCTCAGAACGGTCAGGTTCGAGCTCGTCCCGGAGATGAGAGACATGGACTCTCAGCGTCGACTCCTCCCGACCCGTCTGTCTTCTCGGCCAGATAGCCTCGATGATCTCATCTCTCCCAACCGGCCTGTCCAGGTGCAAGGCGAGAAACGTGAGAAGCGCGCGTCTCTTAGGGCCGGTCACCTCTATGGACTGGCCGTCACGGGTTACAACCAGGGGCCCGAGCAAGGCGATCTGAATATCGGTCGTCTGGTGGCCGTGCCCTGACAGCGCCACGACCTCCGCTCTGTGAGCCATCCGTCTCCTCCTGTGCGGAGGCTACGCGAGCTCGGTTAATCGGCGATTAATCGGGTGTTTGCCTTTCTTTGACACTCATTTGCGCCGGCTCTGTCGCCTGGTCCGACCTTGGTCGCATGATCAATCGCAAAGCACCCTTGTGGCTGATAGCGACGATTTGGGTGGCCCTCGCAGTGATGCTGTGGCTCTTGGTGTTGGGTCCATCGAATCTGCCCGTCGTCATCGCCGCAGACCCCTACTCACGGTGACGAGCGATTCACTCAGAACTGGCGGTACCAATGACGGACAGCAATGAGGCGCCTAGCCCCAGATCTCGGCGGCGGTCTCGGCGAGACGTTGAAGCTTGGCGACCTGATCGTCCGCGTTCAGGGCGTTGCCAATGATCGACGTCGAGAATCCGCACTGCGGGCTAATCGCCAGCTGTTCGAGGTCGATTACCATGGCCGCCTCACGCACCCGTCCCTTGAGCTCGGCGTGTGTCTCGAGCCTGGGACTTTTGGTGGTCATGATGCCGAGTACCACCATCTTGTCGTCGGGCACGTGGCGGAGTGGCTGGAAGTCGCCGGAACGTTCATCGTCATATTCGAGCAGGAGGCGATCTGCGTGAACGCCTTGGAAGATCTGCTGGGCGATCGGCTCGTAACCGCCGGACGCGAGGTAGCGACTGCCCTGGTTTCCCCGGCACAGGTGGAAGCCGAAGGTGACCTTATCCGTCGCATCAATCAGAGTGTTGTCCAATTCGATGCCTCGCCCCAGCCATGCTTGGAGACTCCACCCCTGGCTTTCGTAGAACCGGCGTGTTTCTTCATCGATCAGCAGGGGATAGTGCGGAGCGTCGAGCTGGATGTAGCGACAGCCCAGCCTCTCCAGTTCGAGTACCTCTTGCCTGAGGATCTCGGTGACGTCGATCAGGAAGTCATCCAGCGTTGGGTAGATGTTCCGTGACAGTTCCGAAGACCAGAAGTTGGCCAGGAGACTCGGGCTGGGGAGTGTCACCTTAGCCACCCGGCCGGTGCGACCACGGAGGTAGGTGAACTCCTCAGCCGACAGGTGCCTTCTGCGGACGAGCTTGCTGGTCACGCCGATGCCATCGGGACGGGGACGGTGCCAATCCTCGATGTCGTCCCCATACCAGTCTCCCCATAGGAACGACTCGATGTCCCAGGCACCGAAACCCTCAACGCTGTCGGCGATCTGGCTTTGGAAGGAGAGGCGCCGAAACTCACCGTCGGTGACAACCTCGCATCCGGCGGCCTCTTGAAGCGCCACCACCTCGTCGACCGCAGCGTCCTCGACGGCTTTGAACTCGGCCGGCTCGATCTTGCCTGCGGCCAGCTCCTCTCGGGCCTGCAGCAGCTGGGGCGGTCGGAGCAGGCTGCCTACGTGATCGAAACGGACCCTGATCATGGCCAATCGATTCTAGAGACAACGACCAGAACCCCGCTTCCGGCAGTGGAATGACCCGAAATCCCCACGACCCAGAACCTGGAACGGTACCCGGTGACCATGTCCTTTGAGTGGAGCTGAGGGGATTTGAACCCCTGACCCCTTGACTGCCAGACAGGATCAGGGGGTTTCGACCACCTGGGAGAACCTAGAAAACAGGCGTCTGAACAGGGCGTTTGTCTCGCGTTGGTTCTCGGCGTTTTCCACCGTTTTTCATTCTCCCGCGGACTTTTCGCGGACTCTCGTAATCGACCCTAGGCTGGCTCCGGCCTCTCGGCTGGCCATCAATCGATCCGTAGTCATCCATTAGTACAGCCTCCACGTAATAGGTGCCTCCCCCTCGACGAAAGACAGCACACGTCCGTCCGAGTCCATGAGATAGGCCCATGATGTATCGCCGCGCACGAAGACGACTGAAAAGAAATCGTGACCAGAGTGCGCTGGCTCAGCACCGGGACCGGGATGAACGATTGCACTCAGCAACTGGACTGAAGAAACGCCGCCTATTCGATCGGCAAGGTCTGCAATGCACAGGGCTATAGCGGTGCCCAGCGAGATCATGGGATCGCCAAGCTTGTTGCCGGTCGAGGTCTCCGCCGTAAAAAGGGAGTTGTAAAGCTCTCTCACCCTCGAGCAAAAGGCAAGGAACCCCTCGATGTTGGACAGAGCGGTGACCGTCGCCCAGAGCGCCGCAATGATCAGCACCATGCCCTCGCCGGAGAATCCTCGTCCGACATCTGTGGGACGAAGCTCGATGTCCACGCCATCGTCGACCCACCCTCTCGCCAGCTCGAGGACTGGTTCGCCGACCGCGAGAACCTGCTCTCTTCTTTGGCCGTCAAACTCATTTGGATCGAAGTCAGAGCGCAACTCGGCCCAATCAGACTCTGGGACACCCCAGGCGAATTCGATTGCGAGCGAATATGGACTGGTTCTGAGTTCACCAAGTCTCTGAGCGTCCCAGAACGCCTCGTACAACGGGTGATCGGTTGCCACAAGCCGAGGCTACGTCATATGCCAAAGTGGCGCGGACCATTGGGATGTAGCGAGCTGTAGAGCCGTTCCGCGAGCGGCTCTCCGGGGGATCAGTCCAGCCTATTGGAGATCCTGGCCCAGTTCGTCCGGATCGATCAATTGAAACGCGAGGAGGCCACCGGGTTGTCCGAGGACACGGGTGGCAAGAAAGCCTCGAGAATCTGCACTCCAAGATGGAGCGGCGAACTCAGGGTGCGCCACCGCCAGTAGAAGGTGGGCGCGGCCGAAGTCACCCGACCACGGCACCGAGCCAAGTGAGAATGACCACTGTTACGTCTCATCCGTGCCTCCTAGTTCGTGCGCATCCGCCAGGTTCGTCGTGCGGAGGAGTTCACCAAGGGCCGCAGCCACCTCCCGAAGAGAGTCATCGCGCTCGGGTTCGATGGGATAGGTCGTTAGGTTGATTGGCAGGTCTCTGGTCAGCTCGACCATCTCTTCCTCGACGCTCAGAGAAAACGTCTGGGAGTCACTGCCGAGTTCATATCCCGCCCACCCTGCAACATCCACTGCAATTTGAGGATCGTCGATTCCGGTCCAGGCCATTAAGTCTGCGATCTGATACGTCGCCGCCGCCCGAGCGGTTTCGATCACGTCCATGATGCTCGCCCCTCGGCTTTCGAACAGTTGGCGCGTGTACAACGCTGCGTTGCGGTGGCGCTCCCAGGCGTCTGCCGCGCGATTGAGGAACTCCAGCCCCTTGCGCGAAACACGAACTGTGGCCCTGACCAGGTCCCAGCTGCCTCGAAGTGCCAGTAGAAGGGTCCATATGTCGATGAACGCGTCCCAACCGCCGGGGCTTGGGCCTCCCATCTTCCAGGACGGATCAACGAGGAGGTACGGCCGGCGTGGGTCTCCCGCAAGGACCTTGCGTCGGTCGGCCAGAATCAGGTCGCCGAGCGATGCTTCGTGGAGCGGCACATGCCAAACGGCAAGACCGTCGGGCGACGTTATTGTCACGGTCTTTGTCGTCGGGAGCGCCAACCGCACGCCCTCACTTGGGTCACCACGGTAAAAGTCGATGGTGCGGCCAGCATCGGTGTAGTCGCCCGGGTACGACCTTTCGAACATGGAGGTGGCGTCGGCCAGAATCTCTGCCAGAGACGACGACTCCGCCACCATGAGCGACACCTTCGGTCGTTCCGAATATGGTCTCTTGGCGTCCCTCTCGAAGGCCACGCCTGTATCGCCGTAGACCAGAGCGATGGTGACTTCGTGTTGATCGGCCATGACGGTCCAGCATTATGGCTCTTGAGCCCAATGGGCGTGGGCCTCGGACAGCTCTGTTGGGTGCCTGGACGCCTCGCTGACGGGCGCTGGCATGGTGGCCCGGAAAACATGTCGGCTAGTGTCGACGGGGGTTGCGCTAGGGTGCCGAACGCGAGGGAAGCCCGATTCCCCGGATTACGCCACTGGCTGTAGCGGGTCCCGGTAGTCGGGCTTCCTGGCCGTCCAGGTGGTCGTCACCCGCCTGGACATGCCCAACGTTGGCACGCGCCCTTGACAGAATCCAGTTACTGACGGTCCTTGATTTTCGCGACCTGCTACTTGTTTTTCCCTGTCGCACTTGGGTTTTCACTCAGGAGGCGGTGAAACCTAACTCTTATCTGTTTTTCGCGACCATGCGACTCTTTCGCTGTGGCCATCCTTGCAACAGAAGGAGTGATATAGCCGAGAATATCAATGGCCGATCGTCAGGCGACCCTGTCGCCGATGCGGATCGGTACCACATGCTCACTGTCGTCGTCCTCGAAGACTGCAAGCAGCTCAAGACGGGCCCCGAGGTGCGCGAGATAGTTACGCAGGGTTGACAGCTTTAGGTCCTCGCCGCGTTCCAATTGGGATATGGCCGATTGACTGATCCCGAGCTCGGCGGCCAGGTCGGTCTGGGAGCGATCCAGGGCACGACGCAACTCGTAGAGTCCGATCTCGGCCAGGGTCTCGCTTCGAAGTGCAGCGAGTCGTTCCGCGGCACCGGGGCGAGAGGCCACCTGCTCGTGGAGTTCGCGGTAGTTCTTCGTTGCGGGCATCAGTTCTTCTCCTGTCCAGTCGATCCAGTCAATCCTCCAAGAGACCTCCGTCTCGCAGCTCCTGCAGATAGGTGTCGTAGAGAACGTCCGCTGCGGGAATCGCCCATCGGTACCAGTCCTCCCACTGCCCGGTCTTGTCCCCGCCCAGCAGGAGGATGGCATGGCGTCGGGGGTCGAAGGCAAACAAGACCCGCAATGCCCCACCTTTCGACGCCCGGAGCTCCTTCATGTTGTGATGTCGCGATGACGCAATTTCGCCTACCACGGGCCGCTTGATGGCGGGTCCATGCTCGGCCAGAAGCATCACCCGATCGTCCGGTGCTTCCTGCTGCTCTTCGGTGAGCGTGCGCCACCACTGATAGAACTCGTCGGTGTACTCGACTTCCCACACGCGAGTAGTATAAGGTCTACCTTCTAGAAGTTCAAGCTAATGGCCCGATGGGTTGCTCCGTCCACCTGAGTCATCAATCTCAGTGATGTCTGAGTATGTCGTTCGGACGCCGTATTCGTTGGTCAGTGCCCCGTGAGCGGCATCCGCTGCCCACTCAGGATCGTCATAGGCAGGGTGCCCCGGCTCGACCTCGACGGTGATCACGAATCGGTAGGTGCGGGTGGTGAGCTCCATGGTCTTCATCATCCCTCGAGATGGCGCTCATGTATGACGATGGTCGCTGTGCGGGGCTAGGAGCGGTCCGCCTGAGGAGGTCACAGACCGATGCCGAGTTCGACTGCCGCTCTTTGTCTCTCCCGACGCTTCAGACTCGAAATCGCCCTGTCAAGCGGATCGCCCCTGCCTTGATGGGAGAGGTGAGTGCATTGTTCGTGGCTATCGGGACATGGCAGGTAGGCGCGGTTGGACTCACGCCCGCGGCTCATGGCGACGTAAGCCCACTCCCGGCTGGTACCACCTCCGAGGACAGCGAACGTGCGGTCGACAGTGATTCCTTGGGCTTTGTGGCCGGTGAGGGCGTATCCGTGCTCGATGTTGCCCTCGTCGAGGTACCGGTCCGGGAGGCTTCTGGGTTCGGGGTCACGGTCAAGTCGGATGGTGAGCGTTCCTGTCTTGGGGTCGACGTGGATTGCGGTGGCGAGGTCACCGTTGAGGACCCCAAGTCGAGGATCGTTCTTGAGGCAGATCACGCGGTCGCCTCGCTGGTATTCACGCCCGTCTGCTTCCAGGGTTGGTCCTGAGATGTGCCCGGCGTTGGCGAGGTGGCCGCGTGCCAGGGCATTGAGCTGCTTGACCGTCTCATTGTTCCTTGCGAGCAGCAAAGAACCGGCAAGGTCCCCTGCGGTGGTGACATGCTGGTACCAGTCGTCGACAGCTCTCACGAGCGTTTCGTCTCTACTCCGGCCGATGGTCAGCCGTCGGTTCTTCCGGTAGGAGGTCACGGCGTCAGCTACCGACCCGTTGCGTAGCTCTTCGAGGGCGCTCCGCTCCCAAGACTGGTCTTGACGGATGTTCTGGTGTAGCTCGACGGCTGGGAGGCGGTCGACCAGGGTGTGGAAGAGGCCTCCGGCTTCGATCTCTGGCAACTGGTGAGGGTCGCCGAGGAGGATCAGCTTGCCACCCGCCTTGTTGACGTGGTCAGAGAGAGTGGCGAGTTGGCGAGTGCCGACCATGGACGCCTCGTCGACCACGACGACCACCCCATCAGGCAGTCCACCCTCGGTCGTAGCGCGATGGTTGAGAGCTGTGAGGCTCGACGAGGAGATCCGGGTTGCTTCTTGGAGTCCGACCGCGGTGCGAGCGGCCAGAGCTGTTCCCATGATCGGTGTGCCTGTGAGTCGGGCGAGGTGGGCGACCACGGCCATCACCGATGTCTTGCCTGACCCTGCGGGTCCTACACCGACGTCGATCCCGGCTCCTGAGGTGGCGAGGCGACGGACCATCTCTCTTTGGTCCTGGGTGAGGTGTGGTCGACGACGCAACGCCGCTTCGACCAAGCGTCGGGGAGCTCGCCAAGCGATTGGAGCCCGGTTGTCTGCGCGGTCGATGATCCGCTGCTCGGCCGCCAGTAGCTCGGTTGTTGTGTACTGGAGATCCTCGCCAGATCCTCTGGCAAGGGTCACGACCTGATCGTCGGCGAGGATCTGATCCGCGAGAGCCTCGATGTCATGTCGGTCTCCTCCCTCCGGTAGCAACGCGGCGATCTCTTTGACGGCTTCGGAGCGTCCGAAGGTCGCCGCCTTCTTGGTAAGGCCTTCAGAAGATGCCAGCCGGGCGAACAGACGAGTCCGATCTGGAGTGGTGACCCGACGGCTCCGGTCGAGCATCCGGTCGATTTGTTCGGGGGTGAGTCCAACTTCGGCTGCCCTTTGCCGCCATTCGACCTCAAGGTTGTCGAGGGGATGATCCCGTTTCGCCTCACGTGTGGCCACTACTGCGATCTGACGGGCCGCTGGTGTGTCCGGCAGGTTCTGTTCCTCCCGCCAGGCTTCCAGCTGTTCCCGTCGCCGAGAGAAGGTCTCGATCTGGGTTCGCGTGAATCCTTCGATGTCGGCCATCCCGTTTCGGACCGGCTGCCAAGTAACTCCCAGCCGCTCGGTCAACTCCTTCCGGAGAACGGCTTCGTGGAGATACCCGGCGGCGAGCTGGTGTCGGTAGAGGAGTCTGCCGTCGAGGGTCCTCCACACGCCGTCCTCGCCTCGGACCTTGTTGGCGATCACCACATGGGTGTGAAGTTGAGGATCGTCGGCGCGGGAGGTGTATTCAGTGAACGCCGCCGCCACATAGCCGGACGTCGGGATGGGCCAGGTCTTCACCTGACATTTCCGATTCCCGTCCTCGTCGACCACGATCCGCTTGCTGGCGCCTCGGGTGGCGGATGCGACCGACTCGAGATAGCCGAGAGCCTGGGAGGTGGCCTCGTCGAACGCCTCGACCACCTCCTTCCGAGTCTCCTCGTCTCCCAGTGCCCAGAGCAGGGACACCGACTTGTCCGCCGAGAAAGTCACGTCCCAGGCCGCCACCCCATCCTTGCGTAGCCGTCGACCAAGCCGCTTGCCGGTAACGGGATCCTCACCGTCGAACAACCTCACAAGACCCTTGGCAGAGACAGTCCCGCGCAGGGCCAGTTCGGCGGCGCCGCTACCCACCCAACGGCCCGCCGCGGTGCCACCTCGCAGGTAGTAGTCCTCACGAGGGGATACCTCCCCCAGTTTCTGCAGGTAGTAATCCTTCGCCGCCTTCGCCAGACTCAACATCCTCGGCTCCTGTCGGCAACTGGTTGCAGATGCGTGTGTCGTGGGCTGTCGAGAATCTGGTAGCGCCAAATGCTGCTGAGACGTTGGGGCTCGGTGACCGTCTGGTGACCTATGAAGGAGGCAGCGGATGGGACCTCGGGCCTTGGGCCTGACAG
>DASUUC010000040.1:0-5145 GCA_036374335.1 Acidimicrobiia bacterium | reverse complement strand
GAACAACAGTCATCCTTGTCCGACCGCCGCAGCCAAGGCTCGCGGTCGAGAGGAGAGAGAGAGGGTTTCGGTGAGAAGAGTCGTACTGGCCTTGTGTCTGGGGAGCGCGCTGGCTTTGGCCGGAGGGACATCGGCCCTGGCGCTGGGTGGCGATCCACCGGGGTTCGGTCCCGTGCACGTGCATTGTCCGGAAACTGGTGACTTCGACATCATCGACCAGGGCAATGGTCCCTTCGGAGCCGGCCACGTAATCGGAAACAACAGCCAGCACATCGTCACCGGGTTCTCCGAGTTCCATCTGGAGGTCTGGGTTGACACCAATGGGGACGGGGATGCAGACACGATGGTATTCGTCGAAGATCGGCCTCCATCGGTCAAGGGTGGCGGTAATGCCGGACCAAAGGACGGTCGGATAGAGTCTTGTCCTTTTGACTACGACGTGGTGTTCCCCGATGGGACCCAGGTCACCGGCTACGGCGTCGTCGAGGGCTTCCTCACACCCGCGAACAAATAGTTCTCCTGGACACGCGAGGAGCCAGTGCTACTCCTGGGAGACGGACCCTGCCTGGGTGGGCATACGACGCTCCTCCAGAAAGTTGATCAACTGGTGGGTCGCTTCCAGATGAGCTACGACAGCCTAGGGAGGCGCTTGAGCGTCCGGAGGTGAGCTCGTGGACCACGAGCTGTCGGAGCTCGGTTCCGGCACGACTGGGCCCTGCAATCAGACGGTGTATTAGCGCAACGCGAGTTAGCGAGGGGCGGGTGGATGGGCGGCCTCGTATTCGTGCGGTGACATGACCCAACACAGTGGTGGCACCACGGCGTCCCCTCGGGGATCTGGCAGCGTGCAGCCGGTGCTCCTTCAAGGGCCATCGCGCGTATATCGCGCGAGAGGGTGCGATGGGACGGTCAAGAACGAGAAATGACGCGAAACAGAACACCCGCGGGAAGGCGGGGAAGGCGGGAAGCCGCGGGGAGGCGACCCCACGAAGGCTCGGTTTACGGACAGGCTTCTCAATCGAAATCTGGCGACCGCCACCTTTGATCGAGGGGTTGTGGCTAGGAATGAGAGCGTCTGCGAGGCTTCGTGGGGCCGGAACCAAGGGCGACTTCGATCGGGGACCCGCCGATAGGCTCGGGCTGATGAACGGTGGGGACAACCCGGATGCCTTGGCGGATGCTCCGCGTCCGAGCATCGGTCATTACCCAGTCAATGGAACCCGACTGTATGTCGAGATGCGCGGATCGGGGCCAGCGGTGCTACTGATCGGTGCCGCGGACGAGGATCGCCGAGATGTGGCGACCTGTCGCCGAGCGTCTGCCCGGTCGAACCGTTGTGACCTACGACCGGAGAGGAACCCGGCGGTCGGGTGGGGACGATTGGCCTGGTGGCGGATCCGCGCAGCACGCAGATGATGCCGCCGGCCTACTTCGGGCGCTGAAGATAGATGCGGCGGTTGTGTTCGGCGCCAGCGCTGGAGGCATCGTTGCCCTCCAACTCGCCCTTCGCCATCCCAATCGCGTCCATAGAGCACTGATCTTCGAGCCGGGATACTTCCGGTGGGCGGCGGGAACGAGCGACCCTGACTCTCGTGGCGCCCCTGCCGCTCCCGAGGGAAAGGAGTGGTACGACCGACGTACCGCCGAAAACGCTGAAGCCCTTATCCGCGAAGACATCCACATGACAGGGGAGTCGCTCAACGAACCGGAATTTCGCGGGAGCAACGTCGATTTCCGGTTCGCCCATGGCACCCAGTCTCGCCTGATATTTCACCAGATAGTCACACGCCTGGCGGCACTCCGCGGAGACCCGGTAGACCCCCTGAAGGATGTTGGTCACCTGTCTTACACCGACCCGAACGTGGTCTCCGCGTACATCCTGTGTCACAGCGGATAAGCATCGGCTTGGCGAAACCCCCAGGAATGGAATTCGGCCGGGAGCATCATGCTGCCGTGCTCAACTCGCTCATTTGGGTGCGATGTTCTGGTTGAGCCGGAATAGGTTCGTTGGGTCGTATCGGCGTTTGAGAGTCTCTAGCCTGTCGTACTTTTCGGGCCCGTAGGCTTCCCTTATCCGGTCCTCGCCCTCATCCATCAGGAAGTTGACATAGACACTTGTGTGATGGGCGCAAGCGCCGACCAGTAGGCACGGGCCCATTCACGCTCCGCCTCGAACCCCTCGGCGGTCTCGGTGTTGTCGCTGATGTTGAAGGTGAAGCCGGCCACAACGTGGCGGCCACTCTGGTGTCGATCCCGGCCGGGAAGGTAGCCGACCGGCGGGGCCATCGCCCGGTGTTGACGATCGGGTTCCTCACCGGACTGGCTGCTTACCTTCTTTTCGGGCTCAGCAGTGCCGCACTCGGCACGGTCACCCTGGCATTTGTCCTGGCCGGGGTCACCATCGGGATCGTGGAGACGGGAGAGCAAGGGGCGGTGACCGAAGCTGCCCCTGAGGAGATTCGCGGCTCCGCCTTTGGGCTCCTGGTCGCCATCCAGAGCTTCGGCAACCTCGCCGCCTCCGGTATCGCCGGCCTCCTCTGGACGCTGGTCAGTCCACTCGCCGTTTTCACCTTTGCCGCCGTCGTTATGGCCCTGGCATCGATCAGCTCAATCACGATCTCGCGGCACCCGCAGCCTGCCGGGCGCGCATGAGACATGGCTCAACGAGCGAGCCGGCGTAGCGCGGTCACGGGGACAGAGTCAGTACTCGACTCAGGCTGGCACTCGCCGCCCGGCCCGCGGGAATCTGCGTGTAGGTCACATCCAGGCGCTCCGCAGCCGCTTCGTCGAGACCCTCGAAAAGGTGTCCGTAGGTGTCGAGGGTGATCTTGATCGAGGAGTGGCCGAGCCGGTTCTGGATGACCTTCGGATGTTCGCCTTGGGCGATCAGTATTGCCGCATGAGAGTGGCGGAGATCATGGAAACGCATGGGCTCACCGACCGAGGCCCTTACTGCCGGCAACCATGCGCGTCTGCGGAAGTTACGTCGAAGCAATGGTCCTCCTTGTGGTGCGGTGAACACGAACCCGTCGCCGCCGGGCGGCCACTGAGCCAAATGGCTCGCCAGCTCGTCGGCGAGGAACTTAGGCAACGCCACCTGGCGTCGAGCTGCTGCGGTCTTCGGTTGAGCCAGCCTCACCTGCCCGCGTACCTCTGAGAGGGATTCAGCGACGGTGAGAGACCTTCTGAGCAGGTCGAGCCGGTGAGCCTTCAGACCGGCAAGCTCACCGAATCGGCACCCGGCGTAGGCAGCAGTCAGCACCAGGGCGCGATACCGCTGATCGACGACGCCCGCGAGGTCGCTCACCTCGTCTGCGGTGAGGAATCGCATCTCCGTCTTGGCATCCTGTGGCAGGTTGATGCCGCGACACGGGGAGCGCACGATGATGTCCGAATCCAGTGCCGAGGAGAACAGGCCGGCCGCGAGTAGGTAGCACTGTCGGACCGTCGACGCCGCGAGACCCTTCTCCTCGATGTGGGCCACGAAACCCTGGACATCGGTCGGAGTTACCGAGCCGAGACGCCGATCACCGAAGTAGGGGAGTACGTGGTTTCTCAGCAGAGACTCCGACAAGGCCCGAGTCGATGGCCGCAGATGTACCCGGCTGGCCTGCCAGGAGGGGAGCCACTCGCTCACGGTGATCCTTGCGAGTCGTGGATCGGCCCACATTCCCCGGATCTTGTCGGTCTCAACCGTTACCGAGAACCTCTCGGCGTCGGTCTTGCGTCTGAAGTTGCGGGCTCGCTCTCTGCCAGCCGGGTCTCGATATCGAACCTGCCAGCCCCCGGCATCTGTTCGCCTGATGTGCGCCATCGCTACTCCTTTCTGAATGTCGAGTTGCTCGCGATCTCTAACGGCCCCGCTCGACGACCGTACCTCCGACGTGGGACGCGAAGTGCGAGGACGAGGTCCCGACCTGGCGTTCGATCCACTCCTGTACGTCGCTCCACCGATAGCGGACATGTCGGCCCACTCGGAAACCAGGAGGCCCTTCTCGGCGGTGGCGCCACTGGTAGAGGGTGGCGACGGGTACGCCGAGATACTCGGCAAGCTCTTGGACGGTGAGGAGCCGGTCCCGGTGTTCCATGCCGTCGATCATCAGCAGGACCCTGTCGACTCGATGTCATTCGACTCGAAAGCCGGCATGACAGGGTTCTCGACAGGGTTTGTGACACTCTGCTGACAGGGTGACGCGGTCACCTCGCGGCATGAAGCCATGTCTCGTCTCATGTCGCGTATTTCAGGTGCTCTCCCGGGGGACCACTGGTGTCGGTCTGACTCACCGCGGCTTCCGGAGACGGCCGACGAGATCCTCGTCACTGAGAGCTGGATTGAGGACTCCATGATGCGAATCCTGCATGAGAACCCTCTCAGAGGTGTCGCAACGGTCTCGCAAAACGGGAATTGTCAGTGGTCGATCGTGACATCAATCCCGGATTCGATCACGGTTTTGACCAGGACTTTCGCGGTTCATGGGAGACTGTTGAGAGACTGTTGCGACACTCGTCCGGTCTTCTGGGTGGCCATGAGCATTGAAAACCGGTCGCCCACCAGGCAGACGGGCACGACAGGCGGAGGACGGTGCTGGGAATGCTTCCCTTCTGCCTTTGCACCGCAAAGACCGTTTCGACAGCTAGACCCACTGTCAGGCCCAAGGCCCGAGGTCCCATCCGCTGCCTCCTTCATAGGTCACCAGACGGTCACCGAGCCCCAACGTCTCAGCAGCATTTGGCGCTACCAGATTCTCGACAGCCCACGACACACGCATCTGCAACCAGTTGCTCCAGGAGGTGGCAGATGCTGAGCCTGGCGAAGGCCGCGAAGGACTACTACTTGCAGAAGCTGGGGGAGATGTCCCCTCGTGAGGACTACTACCTCCGAGGTGGTACCGCGGCCGGCCGCTGGGTGGGTAGTGGCGCCGCCGAACTGGAACTGCGAGGAACGGTCTCCGCTGAAGGTCTGATGAGATTGTTCGACGGTGAGCATCCCGGCAGCGGCAAGCGGCTGGGCCGACGGCTGCGAAAGGACGGGGTAGCAGCCTGGGATGTCACCTTCTCAGCCGACAAGTCGGTCTCACTGCTCTGGGCACTGGGAGACGAGCACACCCGGAAGGACGTGGTCGAGGCGTTCGAGGTGGCCACTTC
>DASUUC010000039.1:0-3050 GCA_036374335.1 Acidimicrobiia bacterium | reverse complement strand
TGGCGAGAACGCTGGGTCGGGACCGATGACGACGGCCTCACCTTTGTCGACGCCCTGCCACGGCAGGAGGTGATCGCCTGGCTCGACGCCTACGCCGGACCTGTGCCGGATGGAGGATGGGTCGAGGTCCAACTCGCGGCCCGCGATTGGGTGACCCGGGCGGTAACCAGTCTCGAGGCCGGTTCGCTGCTGCTCATCGACTATGGCGACACCGCCGACAACCTGCTGCCGCGGCGTCGGGACGGGACTCTGCGCACCTATCGATCCCACCATCTCGGCCCACACCCATTGGGCGAGCCGGGGGAAACCGACATCACTGCCGACGTGAACTTCACCGCTCTCCTCGATCTTCACCCGAGCGCCACGCTGCACCGCCAGGACGACTTCCTCACCTCGCTTGGCCTCCGGGACCGTCTCTCTGAGCTGCGTCGTGAGGAGCTGGAGGCGGCGAGAGCGGGAGATGACTCCAAACGACTGGAACTGCGGACCGTCAAGACCGAGGCGGAGACCCTGCTCCACCCCCGGGGGCTGGGCGACTTCAGAGTCCTCGAGATCGAGAAGCACCAGGAACCCACTGACCGGGCCGGTTCGTCATAACCTCATGAAGATGTCTGCCCGACTCATGTTTGTTGTGACGGGACTGCTCCTGGCCGCATGTGGCGTGGCCGGCGACGACACCGGGTCTGACGAAACGACATCGACGTCGACATCCAGCCCGACCACGTCCACCACAACCGAGACGAAACCGACATCGGAGAATCAGATGAACGAAGAAGAGGTGGTCCAAGAGGCGATCCGGGATCTGGCGGCCCGGCTCGACGTTCCCCAGGCCGACATCGAGGTCGTAGAAGTCAGGGAAGTCCAGTGGCCCGACGGTGCCCTCGGCTGTCCCGAGGAGGGGAAGATGTACACCCAAGCCGTCGTCGACGGGACCCAGGTGCTGCTCGGTGCCAACGAGCGGATCTACGACTATCACGCCGGCTCCGACGGAGCGCCTTTCCTCTGCCCGTCGGATGAGAAGGACGGCGGATACGAGTTCCTCCCTCCGCCCGGAATGCCGTGAAAGGAGAAAGGCGCCCGAGAGGGCGCCTTTCTCCCGATCATCTCCTCTGGTTTACTCGGTGCTGACCTCCACGAGGGTCAGCCCGATCATGCTGTCGGCATCGTGATGGGAGACCGCTCCGAGGTATTGCTCACCCGCAGCGAGGCCAGACCACCCGACAGTGATGGTCTCCGTGGTCTGCGCCGTGGCGTCCTCAGGCTCGCCGAGGATGCTGAGCGATCCACTGTCCGCGGCCGCAGAGACATCCCAGGTATTGACCGAGTAGCCGACCTCCAAACCAGTGGTCTGCCAGCCATGGACATACAGCGTATAAGCCCCATCCTCTGGCGAAACCAGCTCGATGAGCTCATCGGTGCTGCCCGCTCCTGACAAGGCCACCTGCTGACCGTCCTTGTAGAGGAACAGGTCGAGGTCGATGGCCGGGTCGGGTGGTGTCAGATCGCCAGTGGCCAGTGTGATCCTGAAGAAGGCACTGCCATTCAGCGTGATGTCGTGTGCGGTGGCGCCATTGCCCACGTCGCTCGGGCTGAACGACTGGTCGGCATCCTGTGTCACCGTTCCCACGATCGGAACGTTGGGAGCCAACCCGTGCGCCGCGGCGTCGTACTCGCCGGTATACCCAAACGTCACGTCGAAGCTGGCCTGCCCTTGGGTCCCAGTTCCAGTGACCGAGTCGGGTGCATCGAACTGCGCACCTGCGACTGCTATCGGGCTTCGAGCGGAGTATCCGTCACCAGTCCAGGTCAACGAGCCGAAACGCCACTCGTCCAGAGGAGCGCCGACGTTGTCGAAGGTCACCTCGAAGGTCCGGGATTGGCCCGGCGGGACGACGAGAGTCGAAGGCGAGACCGTGACGTCGAACCCGGCTGGTTCCTCCACACTCGCACTTATGTTGAGTGCAGACCCGGTGACATTGGTCACGGATCGTTGCACGGTCCTGGTGCCAGGCACCTCTGATACCCCGATCGAGGGGTAGTTCAGGTCCTCCGATGTGGTCGGAATACCCGCCGAAGCCAATGCCGCACACGTGGCAGCAGGGTTGGCGAACACGTCGGGGGCTGCGTCACACAGGAACCCCAGGTACTCGTTGAATCCGGCGTCGTAGACGATGCCCGGGTTGAACGTCGAGCCGGGAGCGGTCGCAGGACCACTGGGATCGACATGTCCGGCGCCCATGTCGAACGGGTCCGCCGCTGTCGATTGGTCCTCCTTGAGCACGTCTTGGCGAGCCGTCGTCATCAGCGCCGACTTGGCTGCTGCCGCTGACCACTCAGGATGCGCCTGCTTGATCAACGCGAACAGCCCGGCGACATGCGGGCTCGACATCGACGTCCCTTGGATGGCCTGGAACAGTTGGCCCGGTGCGTCGAAACCGGCTGCGGGTGAGTTCCCCGCCAGGATCTGCACGCCCGGAGCCGTCACGTCCGGCTTGATTATGTCAGCTGAGGCCGGGCTTCCTACAGGTCCCCGTGACGAGAAGTACGCCATGAACGAGCCGTCTCTCGATACAGCCTCGCCCTGATTGATGATCGCAGTGGGTTGCGCGTTGCCTGGGCCCCCCAAAACCTCGGCGATATACGCCTTGATGGCGAGACCATCGGAGTTGGTCACGTGGACCGCCGGCAGGTAGTGGTTGTCCGAAGGCAGCGTCTGATGAGCGACGTCGTTGTAGACGATCACACCGATACCGCCTTGTTCCATCACGGCACGGCTCTTCGCGGCTCGTTGCACGGCGCCTTTGCAAAGGACGATCTTGTCCTTGGGTGCCGGTTTGAACCTGACGTCGGGGTTGCAGGTCTCGTTCTTCAACAGTGCGGCATCGACCAGTTCGGCCGTGCCGACTCCATGGGTCACAGAAGCACCGAAGTACTCATCCCCGTTGCCGAGCTCAACCGAGCCCTGGAACATTCGATCGTGATGGCTGGCACCGACGGCGGTGATCCAGGGTACCGACGCCGGGCTTCCGATCGTGCCGGCGCCCGGCCCG
>DASUUC010000038.1:0-111983 GCA_036374335.1 Acidimicrobiia bacterium | reverse complement strand
GGTAAACGTGTTATCCCCACCCACACGCTCCGCCAACGTCTTCGTAATCGCAGCCGTCAACGTCGTCTTCCCATGATCAATATGACCCATCGTCCCCACATTCACATGAGGCTTCGTACGCTCAAACCTTGCCTTGGCCATTCCGTCTCTCTCCTAGTTGTCCTCAGGCCTCACCACGACGATGCGCCACGATTTCCTCGGCGATCGAATCTGGTACGTCCTGATATGAGTTGAATTGCATCGAGTAGGTAGCACGCCCTTGCGTCTTGGAACGCAGGTCGGTGGCGTAGCCGAACATTTCCGACATCGGCACCTGGGCCCTGATCACCTGGCTGTTGCCCCGCTGATTCATGCCCTCGACCTTGCCGCGACGGGAATTGAGGTCGCCGATCACGTCGCCCATGTATTCCTCGGGGGTAGTCACCTCGACGTCCATCACCGGTTCGAGGAGCTTGACCCCTGCCTTACGTGCCGCCTGCTGCAGCACCATCGACCCGGCGATCTTGAATGCCATCTCCGATGAGTCGACATCGTGCGACGAGCCGTCGACGAGGATGGCGCGCACGTCGACGAGGGGATATCCGGCGAGGATTCCCTGGTCCAGTGCCTCTTCGATGCCGGCGTCCACCGACGGGATGAACTCACGAGGCACCGAGCCACCCTTGATCTGGTCGACGAACTCGTAGCCGCCACCGGGGCCGGTGGGCTCGAGGTTGATCACCACGTCGGCGTATTGGCCCTTGCCGCCCGTTTGCTTGACATGCTTGTACTGGATCTTCTCGATGCCCTTGCGGATGGTCTCCCGATAAGCGACCTGAGGCGTGCCGACCGATGCGTCCACCTTGAACTCGCGGAGCAAACGGTCGACGAGGATCTCCAGGTGAAGCTCGCCCATGCCGGAGATGATGGTCTGGCCAGTCTCCTCGTCACCCCGGACGAGGAAGGTTGGGTCCTCTTCGGCAAGACGGTGCAAGGAGGCGGAAAGCTTCTCCTCATCCGACTTGGTCTTGGGTTCGATGGCAACCGAAATCACGGGAGCGGGGAACTCCATCGACTCCAGCTGAATCGGTGCGCTCTCCGCGGAGAGAGTGTCGCCGGTGGTGGTGTTCTTGAATCCGATGCCTGCGACGATGTCGCCGGCGAACACATCATCGACGTCCTCGCGGTGGTTGGCGTGCATGCGAAGGATTCGCCCGATGCGCTCCTTCTGTCCGGTGGTGGTGTTGAGCACCGTGTCGCCCTTGGCGAGATGGCCCGAATAGACACGGAAATAAGTGAGCTTGCCCACATGGGGATCGCTCATGATCTTGAAGGCGAGCGCGGAGAAGGGGTCGGCGTCGCTGTTGCTGCGGGTGAGCACTACTTCCTCGTCGCCGGGCTTGAACCCTTTGGTCTCCGGGAGATCGTCGGGGCCGGGCAAGTAGGCAACGATGGCGTCGAGGAGAAGCTGCACACCTTTGTTCTTGAACGCTGAACCGCAGAAAACGGGCGTGAAGACGTTGCCGATGGTGCCGTTGCGGACACCCTGGTGAATCTCCTTCGCGGTGAGATCACCGTTCTCGAGATAGGCTTCGAGCAGCTCCTCGGAGGTCTCGGCCACGGTCTCGAGCAGCGTCTCCCGGTAGGCGGCGGCCTGGTCCTGCAGGTCATCGGGGATGTCCACCGTCTCCCAGACCTTGCCGTCGTCACCTTTCCAGATATGACCCTTCATCTCGACGAGGTCGACAACGCCCATGAAGTCGGCCTCCTTGCCGATGGGCAGTTGCATGACGAGCGGCTTGGCACCGAGACGCTCGACGATGGAGTCGACGTCGAAGTAGAAGTCGGCTCCGGTCCGGTCGAGCTTGTTGATAAAACAGATTCGTGGGACGTGATAGCGGTCGGCTTGACGCCACACCGTCTCAGACTGTGGCTCCACTCCAGCGACACCGTCGAACACGGCGACGGCCCCGTCGAGCACACGGAGGGCACGCTCTACCTCGACGGTGAAGTCGACATGACCCGGGGTGTCGATGATGTTGATCAGGTGCTCGTGCCAGATGCATGTGGTGGCAGCAGAGGTGATGGTGATGCCCCGTTCCTGCTCCTGTTGCATCCAGTCCATGGTGGCGGCACCCTCGTGGACCTCACCGATCTTGTAGTTACGGCCGGTGTAGTAGAGGATGCGCTCGGTCAAGGTGGTTTTGCCCGCGTCGATATGAGCCATGATCCCGATGTTCCGGGTACGGCTCAGCGGCACCTCGCGAAGGTGATGCAGCGCGTTGTCGTTGCTCATTTTTCTTCTACTACTCCAGCTCGATATGAAGTTGTGAACGTCCCTCGTCCGGTGGTTCAGGCTTGGAGTTTTCGAGCCTGCCTACTGGAACGTTCGGGTAGGTCTTGTCAGTTGTCCGCCGGGCTCACCAGCGGTAGTGGGCGAAGGCCTTGTTGGATTCCGCCATCTTGTGGACGTCTTCTTTGCGCTTGACGGCCGCCCCGGTGTTGTTGGAGGCGTCGAGAACCTCGTTGGCCAGACGAAGCGACATAGTGGGCTCCCTCCGCTGGCGGGCGTAGTTGACCAACCAGCGAATGGCCAGGCTGTTCTGACGGCGGGGGTTGACTTCCACGGGAACTTGATAGGAGCTTCCACCGACCCGCCGGGAGCGCACCTCGACAGATGGACGAATGTTGTCGACGGCTCGCTTCAGCACGACGGTCGGGTCTTGACTGGTTCGCTGCTCGATGGTCTCCAGCGCGTCGTATACGATCGTGCGGGCCAGGTCTTTCTTCCCTTTGAGAAGGACCTTGTTGATGACCTGGCTGACCAGCGCGCTCCGGAATACCGGATCTGGCTCGATGCTCCGCTTCTGGGCGGGGGCCCGTCGCATCAGGAGTCCTTCTTCGATCCGTAGCGACTGCGCGCCTGCTTGCGGTCGCTCACACCGGCGGCATCGAGTGCACCGCGGATGACCTTGTAGCGAACACCGGGAAGGTCGCGAACACGACCACCACGGATCAGGACCATGCTGTGCTCTTGGAGGTTGTGGCCTTCACCTGGGATGTACGCGGTCACCTCGACTCCGGAGGAGAGTCGGACACGGCAAACCTTGCGAAGCGCCGAGTTCGGCTTCTTCGGGGTGACCGTGTAGACGCGGGTGCAGACGCCGCGGCGTTGCGGGGCACCGGCCAGACCGGCGGTCTTGGTCTTCTTCTTTTTTGGCTTCCTGCCCTCGCGGACAAGTTGCTCCATCGTCGGCATTTTTCCTCCGGCAGGGAAGGCGTGGGGCGCAGGCCAAACGCCATTCCTGTTGTGAAAACTTGCGTATCGGGCGCAGCCTGTGCGTCCGACTGACTCCCCGAACGACCCCACTTGAACGTGCAGTCGGGAGCCAGGGCAGATTCTACGTATCTGCCGGCACGCGTACCAAATCGACCAGTGAACTGGCCGACTGATCGGAGGTTAACACTCGTTCTTCCTTACGACCAGGTAGTTTCAGCACTTGCCTTGGCCGCCGCCCTTCTTACGGCACGTGGTCGTGGTGTCTTCGACGAGGGTGGTCGTGGTGACTTCGGTGCTCGTCGTTGTCGGGATGGTCGTTGTCGTGGGGGCTGTCGTCGTCGGGATCGTGACAGTCGTCGTAGGGGCTGTCGTCGGGATCGTGACGGTCGTCGTGGAACCGGGGATCGTCGGCTTGGGGACGGTGCTCGTCGAGGTCGACGTGGTGGTCATCGAGCCACCCGAGCTGCTGGTAGTAGAGGGCTGGGTGGTGGTCGCCAGGGGCGGAAAGGTGGTGTTCGAGCCCACAGCCGTCGATGAGGGGATCCGTGGAGCCGTTGTCGGCGTGGTCGGGGCCGCTGGCATGGGCACACCGATCCCCACGGCACCCGGAATCGTGGTGGTCACCAGAGCCAGCCCGGTTGTCTCGGTTGGGTTCTCGACTAAGACACCAGTGAGGTCTTCGAGGTCCCGAGTGGTTGGGACAGCTTGGGTGGTAGTCGGGTTGTCCTCTCGTGATGTCTCCAAGGAAAGCACCTGCGGAGGTTCGAGCGCGGCGTTGTCGACAAGCAGGTCGACACCGGCGAAGATCCCCAGGACCAGGACCGCGGCCGTGCTGAGGACGATCACGCCCGACACGAGCCGAGCGACCAGGACACTGTCCCGCAACGAGGAACGCTTCGTGTTGGGCTGGCCCCCCTCTGCCAGCCGCGCCGCGATTCGTTTGGCCAGCTCTTCGGGGCTCGGTCTTCGCGGACCGGTTGGGTGGGGCAACGGGCAGATCCCTTTCGTCCAGCTGCCGCGCCCCGGCGGAAGTTACGGTCTTCGAGGAGCCAAGTCAACGACCTCTTGATGGTCGGCCGACTTTGCGTGCGGATCTCCGACCGCCCATATGTCCTCTGGTCGCTGGGGTCCACCCTCACGACGGTGCCCCCAATGGGGAGATCACCACGCAAACAGACGCCGGTCGGCCGACAGCTACCGCGCCCGCCACCCCCAGCCCGACAGCTGACACGCGGCTTGATGGTCGGCCGACATTGCGTGCGAGTCTCCACGTTGGCCTCGTCGGTGCGCACAACGTGTCGCCTGGCGACACGTTGTGCACGTGAGTGACCCCGCTGGGCCGAGGCGGGCCGGGCTCATCAAGAAGGGGGCCGCCCATGTGGGCGGCCCCCTGGTCTGAACAAGGCGCTGTAGCTCCCATATATGGGAGCTACAGCATTAGGAACCGGCTATTCCTCTTCGTCGTCGGGAATTTCGGCCCCGCCGAGAGATGCCAGCCACTCGGCCGGGTCCTCGGGAAGCCCCTCGTCCTCGGATGGAGGGCCGCCGCCACCGTCGCCCAGGATGCCCAGGCTGGCCACCGTGGTCGCACCCGGCAGCGAAGGTTGCAACGCCTGGTATTGAGCGGCGCCGGTGCCGGCCGGTATCAGCTTGCCGATGATGACGTTCTCCTTGAGACCTCTCATGAAGTCCGAGCGGCTCTGAATCGCCGCATCGGTCAGCACCTTGGTGGTCTCCTGGAACGAAGCCGCCGACAACCACGAGTCGGTAGCCAGGGATGCCTTGGTGATACCCATGAGCTCGGGACGACCCTCCGCCGGCTTCTTTCCTTCGCCGACCAGTTCCCGGTTGGTGTCGCGGAAGGTCTGGTCGTCGATCAGAGCGGCGGGAAGGAAGTCGGAGTCGTTGGGAGCAACGACCCGGACCCGACGCAGCATCTGGCGCACGATCATCTCGATGTGCTTGTCGTGGATCTCCACACCCTGGGAGCGATAGACCTCCTGCACCTGATCGACCAGGTACTGCTGGGTGGCACGCACTCCGCGAATGATGAGAACCTCTTTGGGGTCGAGCGGACCTTCTGTCAGCTGTGACCCGGCATCGACCTCGGCTCCGTCCTGAATGCGGAGCTTGGCGAAACGGGAGATTGGGTAGACCACCTCCTCGTCACCCCCGGTGACGATGATGCGACGGCCCTCCTCGTCGTCGAGAATGCGAGCAACACCTGAGATCTCGCTGAGCACGGCCTTGCCCTTTGGCGTGCGAGCTTCGAAGAGCTCCACCACGCGGGGCAGACCGTGGGTGATGTCCTCACCGGCGACACCGCCGGTATGGAAGGTCCGCATCGTCAGCTGGGTTCCCGGCTCACCGATCGACTGGGCGGCCATGATTCCGACGGCTTCCGCCGTCTCCACGATGCGTCCGGTGGCGAGTGACAGCCCGTAACAAGCCTGACAAACCCCTCCACGGGTGTCACAGGTGAGCGGTGAGCGCACCCGAATCGACTCGATGTCTGCATCCTCGATGGCATGCAGTTCCTTGGTGCCGATGATGGTGCCGGCCCGGAGCTTCTCGTCGTCTTCGGTGGCCACCAGCGAGCGACCCTCTTTGAGATCATCTGCGAGGGCCCGCCCGTAGACGCGGGAGCGGAGGTTCCTGATCTTGTTGCCGCGATCGTCCACCACGCGGATGACTATCCCGCGGTCGGTCTCGCAGTCCTCCTCGGTGACGATCACCTCCTGGGAGACGTCGACGAGGCGACGGGTCAGATACCCGGAGTCTGCAGTACGGAGTGCCGTGTCGGCCAGACCCTTTCGGGCTCCGTGCGTCGAGATGAAATACTCGAGCACCGACAAACCTTCGCGGAAGTTCGAGATGATCGGGCGCGGAATGATGTCACCCTTGGGATTGGCCACGAGACCACGCATGCCGGCGATCTGACGCACCTGCATCATGTTTCCGCGTGCACCCGAGCCCACCATCATGTCGAGCGAGTTGAACTGCTCGGTCTTCAACCCGGACTTCATGGCGTCGGTCACCTTCTCGGTGGCCTCGGTCCAGATCTCGATCAGCTCCTGACGCCGCTCGTCATCGGTGACGACACCCTTGGCGAACAGGTTCTGCACCTTTTCGGCGCGCTCCTCGTATTCGGCGAGGATCTCAGCCTTGTCCGCCGGAGTGCGCACGTCATCGAGAGCGATGGTCAGACCGGCGCGGGTGGCGAATCGGAAACCGAGATCCTTGATCCCGTCCAGAGCGGAGGCCACCTCCGAACGCGGGTAACGCTCGATCAACGTCTCGATCAGCAGCTTGATGTCACCCTTGATCACCACTGAGTTGATGTAGGGGAACCCAGCCGGGAACGCGGTGTTCAAAAGGGCACGGCCGAGAGTGGTCTCGGTGAGCGCCTTGGCGTCGACCGGCTCCTCATCCACGAGGTCCTTGAGCGTCTGCCTCAGGTCGGTATGGACGTCGGGGTCGCCGGCAAGCTCGCCGAGACGGATCTTGACCGGGGCATGGAGCGAGAGCTCGCCCACCTCGTAGGCCATCATCGCCTCGTCCATGTCGGAGAAGTTTCGACCCGCTCCAGGCGCGTCCTCGACCAACTCGGACAGGTAGTAGATCCCGATGACCATGTCCTGGGACGGGGTCACGATGGGACGACCCGATGCCGGCGACAACACGTTGTTGCTCGACAGCATCAAGATCCGAGCCTCGGCCTGAGCCTCGGCCGAGAGAGGCAAATGGACCGCCATCTGGTCACCGTCGAAGTCGGCGTTGAACGCCTCACACACCAGCGGGTGAATCTGGATCGCCTTGCCCTCGACCAGGACCGGCTCGAACGCCTGGATCCCGAGACGGTGCAGCGTCGGAGCGCGGTTGAGGAGCACGGGATGTTCCTGGATCACGTCGCTCAGCACATCCCAGACCTGGGGACGCTGCCGCTCCACCATGCGCTTGGCCGCCTTGATGTTCTGGGCCAAATCGAGATCGACGAGACGCTTCATCACAAACGGCTTGAACAGCTCGAGCGCCATGATCTTGGGCAACCCACACTGATGCAGCTTGAGCTGAGGCCCGACCACGATGACGGAACGTCCCGAATAGTCGACGCGCTTTCCCAGGAGGTTCTGACGGAAACGACCCTGCTTCCCCTTGAGCATGTCGGAGAGCGACTTCAGGGCACGGTTGCCCGGGCCGGTCACCGCACGACCGCGACGGCCATTGTCGAACAGGGCGTCGACCGCCTCCTGGAGCATTCGCTTCTCGTTGTTGACGATGATCTCGGGAGCACCCAGGTCCAACAGTCTCTTGAGACGGTTGTTCCGGTTGATCACCCGTCGGTAGAGATCGTTGAGATCGGACGTGGCGAAACGACCACCGTCGAGCTGGACCATGGGACGCAGATCAGGTGGGATGACCGGCACGGTCTCGAGAATCATGTCCTCGGGACGGTTGTTGCCCTCCCAGAAGGGCTTGACAACCTTCATCCGCTGGGTGGAGCGCTGGCGGCGCTGCTGTGAGGAACCGTTGAGATCCTCCTCGAGCCGGTCCATCTCCGCGTCGAGGTCGAGGGTCATGAGGAGGGTCTTCACCGCCTCGGCTCCCATGCCGCCCTCGAAGTAGTCGGCGTAGCGGAAGTAGATCTCCCGCCAGAGCTGCTCGGACTCGATGAGCTGCTTCGGGCCCATGGTGCGGAATGTGGAGAAGGCTTCTTCGATCAGCTCGATCTCGCGATCGGTTCGCTCCTCGCGCTCTTTGATCTCCTTCTCGACTTCCTTGCGCCGGGCGTTGATCTCCTGGGTCTTCGCCCCGCCTTCTTCCATGCGCTCCAGCTCGTCCTCGAGTGCCTCGAGACGAACTTCGTGCCACTCCTTGAACTCGTTCTTGACGACCTCGATCTCGTCGCCCATGGCGGCCTCGAGCTCGGGCAGATCCTTCTGCCGGCTCTCGTCGTTGACCGAGGTGACGATATAGCTGGCGAAGTAGATGACCTTCTCCAGCTCCTTCGGGGACATGTCGAGGAGGTAGCCGAGACGACTGGGCACACCCTTGAAGAACCAGATGTGGGTGACGGGAGCCGCCAGCTCGATGTGGCCCATGCGCTCGCGACGCACCTTGGACCGGGTGACTTCGACACCACAGCGTTCACAGATGATCCCCTTGTAGCGGATCCTCTTGTACTTGCCGCAGTAGCACTCCCAGTCCCGTTGCGGACCGAATATGCGCTCGTCGAAGAGACCCTCCTTCTCCGGGCGAAGGGTCCTGTAGTTGATCGTTTCCGGTTTCTTCACCTCTCCGTACGACCAGGCGCGCACCTGGTCGTTGGAGGCGAGTCCGATTCTCAGTTCATCGAATATCTGCTGAGCCATATCTATTGCCGGCGGACTTTGGCCGAGAGTCTCCTCTCGTCCACCGTTCTCTCCTTCAGGGGATCAATTGAGCAACTGTCGAAGACGGATGATCCGTCGGCCAAACAGACGCCGGTCCGCCGAGGCTTCCGCCCCGTGACAGTCCTTAGATGGGGCACTACTTGAAACGAATAGCTATTCCGAGTGAATTGGCGGCGGGCTCTGGCCGGGAGTCTCCTCCCGACTACCGCCGCCATGTTCCGGAGGTCAGACTCATTCATCTGGGGCTCCAGCCGATCGGGCGGCCAAACAGACGCCTGTCCGCCGGAGCTTGCGCCGCGTGTTCCAGTTGTCACTCGCTATCGGGCCTCTCGGGGCGGCTGAGATCGATGCCCAGGGTCTCCACCGATCGGTAGGTGTCTTCTTCGAGTTCGCGCAGCTCGACTTCCTCACCGGCGGAGAGCATCTCGACGTTGAGACCCAGGCTCTGCATCTCCTTGACCAGCACCCGGAACGACTCCGGTATTCCTGGCTCTGGGATGTTGTCGCCTTTGACGATCGCCTCGTAGACCTTGACCCGGCCCTGGACGTCGTCGGACTTGATGGTCAGGAGCTCCTGGAGGGCGTAGGCGGCACCGTAGGCCTCGAGGGCCCACACCTCCATCTCGCCGAAGCGCTGGCCACCGAATTGCGCCTTACCACCGAGGGGTTGCTGTGTGATCATGCTGTAGGGACCGGTCGACCGAGCGTGGATCTTCTCGTCCACGAGGTGCACCAGTTTCAGCATGTAGATGAACCCGACGGTGACCGCGGTGTCGAAGGGCTCACCGGAGCGCCCGTCGTAGAGAATGGCCTTGCCGTCCTCTTGCACGAGACGGTCGCCGTCCCGGTTGGGATGAGCGTGGGCTATGACATGCATTATCTCGTCCTCGCGCGCACCGTCGAAGACCGGCGTAGCCGTCTTGGTCCACGGCTCGGCCCCCACGGTTGCCGGCGACTCACCATCGAACGGCTCCCAGCCTTGGGCTGCGGCCCATCCGAGATGGGTCTCCAGCACCTGGCCGAGGTTCATTCGGGAGGGCACCCCGAGCGGAGAGAGGATGATGTCGACAGGAGTTCCGTCGGCGAGGAAGGGCATCTCCTCTTCGGGAAGCACCTTGGAGATGACTCCTTTGTTTCCGTGGCGTCCGGCCAGCTTGTCGCCTTCAGAGATCTTGCGTTGGGTGGCGACATAGATGCGGACCAACTCGTTGACCCCCGGGGAGAGATCGAAACCGTCCTCCCGCTTGAACACCTTGACTGCGATGACCTTGCCCGCCTCTCCGTGGGGCACCTTGAGCGAGGTGTCACGGACCTCACGCGCCTTCTCACCGAAGATGGCACGGAGCAGACGCTCTTCGGGGGTCAGCTCGGTCTCTCCCTTTGGTGTGACTTTTCCGACGAGATAGTCGCCGGGTCCGACTTCGGCGCCGACACGGATGATTCCCTCGTCGTCCAGGTTGGCGAGGACCTCCTCGGGAACGTTGGGAATGTCTCTTGTGATCTCCTCTGCGCCGAGCTTGGTGTCACGAGCGTCGATCTCGTGTTCCTCGATGTGGATCGAGGTGAGCACGTCGTCTTTGACGAGGCGCTCGCTGATGACGATCGCGTCCTCGAAGTTGTGGCCTTGCCAGGGCATGAAAGCCACCAATAGGTTGCGCCCGAGCGCGAGCTCACCAGCCTCGGTCGAGGGGCCGTCGGCGAGGACGTCTCCAACCTCGACCTTGTCGCCTTCGGCAACGACCGGCTTTTGGTTCATGCAAGTTCCCTGGTTCGAGCGCTTGAACTTGTCTAGTGGGAAGGTGTGCTTCTTGTTGGTGCCCTTCTCCTTCACGACGATCTCGTCTCCGGTGACCTCGACCACTTCACCCTCGATCGGGGAAACGATCATGTCACCCGAGTCTTGGGCGGCGCGGCCCTCGACACCGGTGCCAACCAGCGGCGACTCGGCGGTGAGCAGCGGAACAGCCTGCCGCTGCATGTTCGAGCCCATCAGCGCCCGATTGGCGTCGTCGTGCTCGAGGAAGGGGATGAGAGAGGTGGACACCGAGACGATCTGCTTCGGGGACACATCCATGTAGTCCACCTTGTTGGATTCGACGAACTCCACTTCGCCACCGGCGCGGCGCACCAGCACCCGTTTGTTCTTGAACGACCCGTCGTCCTCGAGTGGTGCGTTGGCCTGTGCAATGACGTATCGCTCCTCCTCGGTGGCGGTCAGATAGTCGACCTTCTCGGTGACCACACCGTTCTCCACCTTGCGGTAGGGCGTCTCGATGAACCCGAAGTCATTGACCCGGGCGTAAGAGGCCAGGGACCCGATCAGACCGATATTCGGGCCTTCGGGAGTCTCGATGGGGCACATCCGTCCGTAGTGAGAGGGATGGACGTCACGGACTTCGAACCCGGCTCGCTCTCGGCTGAGACCACCCGGTCCCAGGGCTGAGAGCCGACGGCGATGGGTGAGGCCCGCCAGCGGATTGGGCTGATCCATGAACTGACTCAGCTGGCTGGTCCCGAAGAACTCCTTGATGGCCGCGGTCACGGGTCTGATGTTGATCAGGCTCTGCGGTGTGATCGCGTCGGGATCCTGGGTTGTCATCCGCTCCCGGACCACCCGCTCGAGACGGGTGAGACCGACACGCACCTGGTTCTGAACGAGCTCACCGACAGTGCGGATACGGCGATTGCCGAAGTGATCGATGTCGTCGGTGGAGATGCTGATCTCGTTGCCCAGATGGGTGGCCATGCTGGTCTCGCCGGCATGGAGGGCGACCAGGTACTTGATGGCATCGACGATGTCTTCGTCACGCAGCATCTGCAGACCCTCGGACCGGTAGTCCTTGGGCGAGTCCTCGCCGAATTTCTGGGCGATCTTGTAACGGCCGACGCGGGTCAGGTCGTAGCGCTTGGGGTTGCGGAAGAGCGTCTGGATCAGCCCGCGGGCCGACTCCACCGTGGTGGGCTCGCCCGGGCGGAGCTTGCGGTACAAATCGAGCAGCGCCTCTTCCTTGTCGGCGTTGGTGTCTCTCTCGATCGTGTTCTTGATCGACTCGGAGTGACCGAACAGCTCGAGGATCTCCTCGTCGGTCTCAGCGATTCCGAGTGCCTTGAGAAACGCCGTCACGTACTGGCGACGCTTACGGTCGACACGGACTCCGATGGTGTCCTTCTTGTCGGTGTCGAACTCGAGCCAGGCGCCGCGTCCGGGGATGACCTTCCCGGTGTAGATCATCTTGTCCGACGTCTTGTCCTTGTTGACGTCGTAGTAGATGCCCGGCGAGCGGACCAATTGGGAGACGATGACACGCTCGGTGCCGTTGATCACGAACACGCCCTTGTCGGTCATGATCGGGAAGTCGCCGAGGAAGACTTGTTGTTCTTTGATCTCCCCGGTGCCCCGGTTCATGAACCGGGCGGTTACGAAGAGGGGTCGGGCATAGTTGGCGTCCCGCTCCTGGGCTTCCTCCAGAGTCATCTGGGGATCGCCGAAGCGATGGTCGGTCAGCTCGAGAGCAAGCGACCCGGTGAAGTCCTCGATCGGACTGATCTCTTCGAAGATCTCACGGAGACCCTCGTCGAGGAACCACTGGAAGGACTCATGTTGGACGGCCAGCAGATTGGGCAGGGGTAGGACTTCGGGGATCTTCCCGAACGAAAAGCGCTCAGCCACGCGCGAAGCCAAGGGGTGCCTCCTTGAGGTGGTGGATACTAGGGGGATAACGCAAGAAAGGACATGTTAACACACGCGCGAACATGTCCCCAAAAGGAAAACTCGTTTGTTCAGCCACCCTTCTCGATCACCCGAGGAGGGCGGCCCGGAGTCTTCCGACTCCTGGGTCACTCTATGCACACCCGCGAAACCCGTCAAGGTTTGAGGCGCGTTTCAGATCGTGCCAACGCGCCGTCAGGAACTCAGGAGCCACGTCGGAATTGCGTCACTCGATCATCCACATCCGATCCGCACCACCGATTCACCGGTATTGGCGGGAGCGGCCCTTAGCATGCCCACGGTCATGGCCAGGCATCGAGAGCACGTCAGCCGCTGGCTGTGGGTCCTTCCCTCACTCGCCATTCCCCTCGCGATCTCGGGTGTCGCCTGGGCAGGTCACGTGGCGAGCGAGGGTGAGACGATCGCCCCGAATGTCATGTTCGCCGATGTCGACATGTCCGGTCTCTCCCTCGACGTGGCCTCTGCACACGTGGGTTGGAGGGAGACGGCGTTTCTCGAGACGCTGATCACCATCCACCTCGGTGATGAGCAAGTGACCGTCACCGCGGGTGATATCGGCTTCGACTACCTGTACACCGACACCGTCAAAGCACTCATCTCCGCACGGCATGAGCCAACACCTTGGGAGGAGTTCGCCTCCTGGGTGAGCACTCCTTTCCAGCCGGTGAAAGTCACCGACGAATACACCCTCGACGATGAGATGGCGAGAGAGAGGCTGGCCCGTGACGACCTCGTTCTCGAAGACCCGGTCGAGCCCGGCCTGGTCCCCGCGGATGGGCGAATCACCGTTGTCCCCGGTGGCCACGGGCTGGGCATCGACGTCGACCATCTCATCGCGAGCCTGCGCGAGGCTGACGTCGCGACAGGACCTGTCGAAATCAACGCCAGAACGGTTGCCCTGCCCCCTGATGTCAGCGACGCCGATGCGGGGGCCGTAGCAAGCCAGCTGAACGAGCTGACCGAGAACGGCCTGGTAATAGAAGTCGAGGGACTGAGCAGGTATCTCAACCCGGAGCGGATTCGTCGTCACTTGTCCGGCGTCGTCGAACAGGGCGAGCTGACCGTTTCCCTCGACATCGAGGGCTTTCAGCAAACGATCGAACGCCTTTTCCCCGCCCCGCACGGTGAGATGGAGAAACCGGTCCTCGAGGTGGTCGACGGCGAGGTAGAGGTGATCGAAGAGGGCACTCCGCCTCCGGTGTGCTGTTCACCGGAATCGGTCCAGGCCGCAGCCGACGACTTCCTGAATGGCGGGTCTCCACGTTACGAACTGGCGACACGCCCCAATGACGACGAGCGGATGATTGCCTGGGCGAAAGGCTCGGACGTGATCGAGGCCGTGGCCGAATTCACCACTTATCACGCGTGCTGTGAGAACCGGGTCACCAACATCCAGACCATGGCTGACGCGGTCCGTGGCTATTACCTGCTTCCTGGAGAGACCCTGTCCTTCAACGAATACATCGGGCCGAGAACCGGGGAAAAGGGATATGTGGCCGCCGGCGCGATCAGGGGCGGGCACATGACCGACGAGGTGGGAGGAGGTGTCTCCCAATTCGTCACGACGATGTTCAACGCGGCGTTCTTCGCGGGCCTCGATCTCGACGAGTATCAGAGCCATTCGGTCTATTTCTCCCGCTATCCGTTCGGAAGGGAGGCGACTCTGTCGATTCCGGGGCCCAATCTCGTCTTGACCAACAGCACCGAGTACCCCGCCCTGATCTGGCCGACCTATGACTCGACCTCGATCACCGTCACTCTCTACTCCACCAGGCACATCGATGTGGTGGAGTTGGACCAACGGGTCACGTTCCGGAACCAGTGCCGGCACAGTGAGATCGATCGACAAAGGACCTATCCCGATGGCCGCGTGGTGGTGGACACGATCGAGGCCAACTACCGTCCCGCCGAAGGCATCGACTGCAACGGCAACCGGATCCCACCACCCCGAACCTGAGTCAGACCCCCGGTAGCAGTCGGTCGATGGTCTTCGACCCGATCCGGCCCATCGTGGGATTGTCTGCAGAGTGGGCCAAATAAGAGACGGCCAAGGAGAGGGCCCACCCCCGAGCCCGCTCCCAGGTTTCGTCCTCGACCTCTCCGTAGGCGGCGCGGAACCTCGGATGGATATCAGCTGGGAAAAGCATCCAGGCAACAGAGAGGTCGGTTGCCGGATCACCTGAGGTGATGTCGCCGAAGTCGACGATGCCCGTGATGTTCCCGCCCGAGGCGAGCATGTTGTTGGGGTGTAGGTCACCGTGGAGCCACACCGGCTGGTCATCGAACTCTGGCACGGTCATAGCAGCATCCCAGATTCCCAACAGCGAACGAGGGTCGACCGTCGGATCCAATTGGTCGATCCGTTCCCGGGTGGCGCGGTCGCGGAGCGCCAGCGGGATCCCCCGATAGGGATTCTCGGGCGCGTCGGGGGGCGCCGGAGAGTGCAGGCTGCGGAGGAACTGGCCGAGATCCTCGGCGGCTTGGGGCAAGTCGAGATCCTCCAACCCGGCTACCGCGTCACCAGAAATGTAAGGGGCCAGCGCCCATCTCCAGGGATAGCCTGCTTCGGGGCGACCGAGGAAGAGGGGCGCGGGAACGGGGAGAGTCAGGTGTGGTGCCAACTCCGGCAACCACCGGGCCTCATTCTCGATCAGGCCGGCGGCGATGGCCCTTCGGGGGAATCGAGCCACCAGCTCGACCCCGACACGGAACGACGAGTTGTCCCATCCATTCGCCAGGACCCTCACTTCGAGATGAGCCAGATCGGGACGTTGCGAGCGAAGCAACGAGCGAACGATCCCGGTGGTGACCTCCACCTCGGCAGTTGGCATGTTCGTCGCCATCTAGCTCATCGGGACAAGGCAGCAAGGCCATCGACCACCGGGTCGTCACCGAAGCCGAGTGCCGAGAACACAAACAACGCCACAAGTGACACGGCGACGGCGATGATCAGGCCCAGGGCCCATGCCGGCATCCTCTTCCTGTGCTGCGCCATTCGCTGCGGACCCGTAGGGTGCTCAGTTCCCGCTGGAGCAGGAGATCGCCCAGACCGCGAAGTCCGGGGTGAAGTCCTCGAAGTGGTGCACCAGCCCGGATTCCGCGAAGAGCAGATCACCCGGACCGAACGGTTGCCGGTCCCCTGCCACGTTGAAGAAGCCCGATCCGTTGAGGATCACGTAGATCTTGTGTTCGGGATAGGTCTCCGCTTCGTCGCTCTCGTGAGGCGCATAGATGCCTGCAGTGAGCCCGCCATGGCGGAGTACCTCCGAGTACCGCTCGTCACTGGCGAGTTGGGCCAGGGCCATCTTGTAGGACGTTGCTTGCTGGCTCATGCGACAGCAGAGTACCCAACCCGGGGGTATCTACTCGAAAGAAACCCCGGCCGCCGATCTCTCGGTGGCGGCCGGGGCCTCGAATTTCTGGTTGGTATCCGCTCAGCCGGTGAGTGCCTCGTGGGTTGAGCTCACCGCGATCTTGCGGGCCTTGGCGGTCTCGGCAACGGGGATGGCCAGGGTGAGGACACCGTGGTCATATCCGGCCTCGATCGCATCCGTGTCGAGGTTCTCGCCGAGGAAGAACTGCCTCGAGAACATGCCCGAGGGCCGTTCGTTGAGCAATACCTGCTCGTCACCACGCTCCCACTTGCGCTCGGCCGAGACGGTGAGATTGTTCTTCTCCACCGTCACATCGATGGATTCGGGGTCGACTCCTGGGAGATCGATGTGCAGATAGAACTTGTCATCCTGACGATAGGCATCGGCAGGCATGAAGTTGCTGCGCGTGTTACCCCAGACTTGACGGCTGAGACGGTCGAAATCACCGAATGGGTCGAATCTCATAAGCATGTTGAATGTCCTCCTTTGTGCAAACATCACTACGATTACTAGTTCATTATGCATGACTAAATCTGATATGTCAAATATCAGATTTGTTCATCGTAGCCCAGAGGCTGAGGAGTACGAGTCCGGGCCGTCGCAACGACCGGGATCCTCCTAGTCTGCGTTCCCGTGGAAACGAGCAGGCGAAAGACGATCGGCTGGCGGGAATGGGTCGCAATGCCTGACCTCGGGATCGTGGAGGTCAAGGCAAAGGTCGACACCGGAGCCGACAACTCCTCGCTTCATGCCTTCGACATCGAACGCTTCTCCGAAGACGGGGTGGAGATGGTTCGTTTCGAGATCCATCCTCGGCAGAGGAAGCGCAAGCCGAGTATCGACTGTGTTACCCCGGTCGTTGGGGAGCGTAAGGTGAAGAACCCGGGTGGCCGCTCTGAGCTTCGACCGGTGATTCGGACCAAGCTGGTACTCGCCGGAGAGGAGCTCGACGCATTGGTGAACCTGACCACGAGAGACGAGATGACGTTCCGCATGCTCCTGGGTCGCAGGACGGTGAGGAATCGCTTCCTGGTCGACCCGGGTCGCAGCTACATCGGTGGCCGCCCGACCAGAGAGTCGGACGCGTGAAGATCGCGGTCCTCTCCAGAGGCGCGACCCTGTATTCGACCGCCCGTCTCCGAGAGGCTGCCATCGCCCGCGGTCACGAAGTGTCGGTCGTCGACTATCTCCGCTGCTACATGGACATCACGGCACGTCGCCCCAAGGTCCTCTACAAGGGAGAGGAAGTGCAACCTCACGCCATCATCCCCCGGATTGGTGCCTCATACACCTTCTACGGCACCGCGGTGGTTCGCCAATTCGAGATGGCCGATGTCTTCACCTTGAACAGCTCCGACGGGATCAGTCGGTCCCGCGACAAGCTGCGGTCACTTCAAATCCTCTCCAGGTCGGGAGTTGGGCTCCCCACCACCAGCTTCGCCCATTCCATCCAGGACATCAACGGGCTTCTCGAGGTGGTGGGTGGGACCCCGGTCGTGGTCAAATTGCTCGAAGGCACGCAGGGACTCGGGGTGGTGCTCGCCGAGACCAAGAAAGCGGCCGAGTCGGTGATCGGAGCATTCCGGCAGCTCGACGCCAACATCCTGGTGCAGCAGTTCATCAAGGAAGCGGGAGGCACAGATATCAGGGCTTTCGTCGTCGGAGGCAAGGTGGTGGCGGCGATGCGACGTCAGGGGGCACCAGGGGACTTCCGCTCCAACCTGCATCGGGGTGGAAGAGCCGAGGTCATCAAGCTGAGCCCTTCAGAACGATCGACTGCGGTTCGGGCTGCCAAGAGCTTGGGGCTGAACGTCGCCGGTGTCGACCTGCTTCAATCCGAAGAGGGGCCGATAGTCCTCGAGGTCAACTCCTCGCCTGGTCTCGAAGGAATCGAGACCGTCAGCGGCGTCGACATCGCCGACCAGATCGTCGAGTACATCGAAGACAACGTTGGCGCTTGACACCAAGATCAACGAGCCCATAACCGTGGGCCAGGTGACGGTGAGACCCGGCAGAAAGGTGCAGATCGAACTGCCCTTCGCCAGGGTGGTGACCGGTGCCACCGAATCACTACCGGTAAAGGTGATCAATGGACGATCGGCAGGCCCGAACATCTGGTTGTCTGCTGCGATCCACGGTGACGAGCTCAACGGGATCCAGATCATCCGCCGGGTCATCAGGGACCTGGACGCCAAGAACTTGCGTGGGGCGGTCATCGCCGTCCCCATCGTGAATCCTCTCGGTTTCATCACCCAGTCTCGCTACCTCCCTGACAGACGCGATCTGAATCGGTCCTTTCCGGGCTCGGCGCGGGGCTCGACGGCCTCTCGTCTCGCTCACCTGTTCATGGAACAAGTCGTGGACCACTGCACTGTGGGGATCGACTTACATACCGCCACCAATCACCGGATGAACCTTCCTCAAATCAGAGCTGACCTGGATGATCAGGCCACCTTGAGGCTGGCCAGGGCGTTTGGCGCCCCATTCTCGATCCATGCCCGGCTACGCGATGGCTCGCTGCGCCAGGCGGCCTCCGAGCGGGAGAAGACAGTGCTTCTCTACGAAGCCGGACAGGCCCACCGTTTCGACGACGAAGCCATCGAGACCGGGGTGGTCGGGGTGCTGCGGGTGCTGCGGTCTCTCGGCATGATCGACGCCCGTTTGCCCCTGGCCCGCCCCACCCGGCTGGTCCGAAGGACCCGATGGGTTCGGGCGCGTCGGGGAGGGATCGTCGACATCCAGGTCGGTCTCGGCGAGCATGTGGTCAAGGGTCAATCAGTGGCATCGATATCGGACGCCTTCGGGATGCGTCCCACCCAGGTCAAGGCGGCCGAAACCGGGTGGGTGATCGCCCAGTCGCTACGTCCGCTGGTCAACTCGGGCGACTCCCTGGTTCACATCGCCGCCGAGGGGGGCCCGGATCGCGATGAACCAGCCGAGCAGCGCGGCGAAGAATAGGACTAGCTCGCCTTCTGGGTCTCCTCCATCCAGCGACGGCGGAGCTTGCGGCGCTCCTTGGCGGTGTGCCCGCCCCAGATGCCCTCGGACTGGTTGGTCTCGAGGGCCCAGGTCAGGCAGATGTCCGCCACGGGGCAGGTCGCACAGATCGCCTTCGCCTTGACGATCGCCCCCAAGTCTTCTTTGTCAGGAAAGAAGGTGACCTGTCCTTCAACATCGAGACAGGCCGCTGCTTCCCTCCACGGTGTCACTGTCAGATCAATCACTGCTCGCCCCATCATCATCGGGCACATGTAAACGCAGAATCAACGATTTTCGTTCCCTGCTCGCAGGCAGGGCCACCTTCACGAAACTTGCATCGAGACGTGGCTCATTGACATATTCGAATCAGAACGGCGCGCGGTTCGCCTATTCCTGAAATGGCTCGGGCACGGCCCCAGGCTCGAGACGCCCCAGCTCGGCGCGGGCCACCGACCGGCGGTGCACTTCGTCCGGACCGTCGGCGATCCGGAGCCAGCGTCCCATGGAGTAGAGGCTGGCAATGGGCCAATCCTCGGTGAACCCGGCTGCGCCGAAGAGCTGCATGGCGTTGTCCGCGATCGAGGTCAACAAGTTGGGTGCGGCGACCTTGATTGCAGCGATCTCAGTCCGGGCACCCTTGGTGCCCACGTTGTCGATCATCCACGCGGTCTTGAGGACCAGCAGCCTGACTTGCTCGATCTGGATGCGGGCATCGGCGATCCACTCGCGGACCACACCCTGGTCGGCCAGCGGTCTACCGAACGCAACCCGAGATTGGGAGCGCTGGATCATCAAGTCGAGGCAGCGCTCCGCCGCCCCAATTGCGCGCATACAGTGATGGACCCGGCCCGGCCCCAACCTGGCCTGGGCGATGGCGAAGCCTCCGCCCTCCTCCCCGAGTAAGTTCGAAACGGGCACACGGACACCGTCGAAATGGATCTGGGGATGCCCGCCGCGGTCCTGGTATCCGAAGACCGTGGGCTCACGTTCGATCTCGAGTCCTGGAGTGTCCATTGGGACGATGACCATGGACTGCATTCGGTGACGGTCGGCTTCGGGGTTGGTGACTCCCATGACGATTGAGAATTGGCAGCGCTGCGAGGCTGCTCCGGAACTGAACCACTTTCGGCCGGTGATCACGTACTGGTCCCCGTCACGTTCGATTCGGGTCCGAATGTTGGTGGCATCCGAGCTGGCCACGTCGGGTTCGGTCATGGAGAAACATGACCTGATCTCGCCCTCCAGTAGTGGATGAAGCCAGAACTCCTTCTGCTCTGGTGTCCCGAACATGTGGAGGATCTCCATGTTCCCGGTGTCCGGTGCCGAGCAGTTCAGGGCCTCGGGAGCAATCGAGACGCTACGTCCCGTGATCTCGGCCAATGGAGCGTATTCGAGAACAGAGAGACCTCCCCCGTCGACCGGGTCTGGAAGAAAGAGATTCCACAGGCTCCGGCTCCTCGCCTCCTTCTTCAGGTCCTCCAGAATCGCCGGGTGATGATGCGGGTCTCCCGACTCCTCCATCTGTCGTCGATAGATCGGCTCAGCCGGATAGATGTGGCTGTCCATGAACTGGAGGAGGCGACCTCGATAATCCTCGACGCGATCGCTGTAAGAGAAGTCCATTGACGGAGACGCTAGCGATCCGGCTCGTCGAAATCGGTGCTGTCTGTGGGCTCGGCCACGACATCCTCCACATGACCGGGCTCTGGCGTCTCGTCATAGGAGAGAGTGGGCAACCCGGCTCTCGGCCGTGGTTCCCGGCCGACACTGAGCTCGGACAGCAGGAGCCACCCGGCCAGCACCGCGATGAACAGCCGGTCCTGCCATATGGCAAAGGCCACAGCGGCTGCTGCCGTGCCGGTGAACACGATCCGGGCAATCAACTCGGCTCGCTGAGGGACGAATCTATCCAGAAACGACTCGAGGAGATGGCCCCCGTCGAGCGGCCGTATCGGCAACCAGTTGAGTAGCCCCCAAAAGACGTTCACATAGATCAGGCTCTCCAGGATGAAGGCGGTCAATGGCGGGTACGGACCGAATTGGGCGGCCACTAGCCACACCAGCCCGCCGAAGAGGAGGCCGGTGGCGGACCCGGCGGCGGCAACCAGAGCACGACGTCCGGGGGTCAGTTCCCCGCCGGGTGCCGTCCACCGTGTGAGTCCCCCTAGCCCGTTCAGCTCGATCGCCACCTGGGAGCCAAACATCCGAGCCGTGAAGGCGTGCCCCAGTTCGTGGACGAGGATGGAGGCGAAGATTATGGAAACCCAGGCGACGGCCCTGGCGACATCAGTAGAACTGCTGAAGTCGCGGGCACCTGCGAACCCGATAAGAGCCGCGATCAAAAGGAAGGAGCCGCGGACGGTGACGGGCATGTTGAACAGACGGAACCTGAGCACGACGACCATCTTGGCAGCGGTACGCTGCTGTGAATGCACGATGACCTGAAGTCGGCAGTTGCCGAAGACATGCCCCGCCTGAAGGAGCTTCTCGCCACTCTGATCCGCATGAAGTCGGTGTCAGCCGACGGATACGACCCAGCACGAGTTCGGGAGGCCGGAGAGACGATCGTGTCGATGCTCGACGAAGCCGGGTTCGACAATGCCCGACTTCTGGAGTCGTCCAGTGGCCACCCTGCCGTGTTCGCCGAGATTCCTGGGCCCGAGGCCGCCCCCACCGTCCTCCTCTATGCCCACTATGACGTGCAGCCTCCGGGCCCGATCGAAGAGTGGGAGACCGGGCCATTCGATCCCGTGGAGAGGAACGGTCGACTCTATGGCCGTGGCGCCGCCGACGACAAGGCGGGCATCGTTATGCATCTCGGCGCCATCGCCGCGCATGGCGATGGGCTCCCGGTTGGAGTCGAGCTCTTCTTCGAAGGAGAGGAAGAGGCGGGCTCAAAAGGTCTCCCTGAGATCCTCGACAAGCATTCCGATCTACTCGACCCGGATGTGATCGTCATCGGTGATGGGGCCAACTGGGAGGTGGGGACTCCCGCATTCATCTCTTCATTGCGAGGAATCGTGGGGGTCAAACTGGAGCTTCGCACCCTGGAGTCGGCCGTCCACTCCGGTCAGTACGGCGGCGTGGTCCCTGATGCGTTGACGGCCCTTTCCCGAATGCTGGCCACCCTGCACGACGACGCCGGAAACGTGGCGGTCGGAGGTCTCGTCTCCAGAGAGATCGAGAAATCACTCGACATGCCCGAGCAATTGGTGAGGGCGCAAACCGGTGCCGTTGCGGGGTTGGATCTGATTGGAGAGGGTTCGATCCCGTCGCGCCTTTGGACGAAGCCGGCAATCTCCGTGCTGGCCATCGACGCGCCTCCGGTCGCGGAGGCGATCGGCCAACTGGTCCCGGTGGCGAGGGCGAAGGTGAGCATGCGCATCCCACCCGGTCAGGACACCAAGGCGGCACTGGACGCGCTGAAGGCGCATCTGGAGGCCAATGTGCCTTGGGGAGCTCAGCTCGACTTTCTCTACGAGGAGTCGGGTGACGCCACGGTCATCGGCTCCGACAACTTCGCTGTCGAGGTCTGGCGAGAGGCGTTCCAGGAGGCGTTCGGAAAGGACGCGGTGGAGATGGGCGCCGGTGGGTCCATCCCCTTCATTGCCACCTTTGCCGAGCTCTATCCCGACGCACCGATCCTGGTGGTGGGTGCCGCCGACCCGACCAGTGCCTTCCACGCCCCCAATGAGAGCCAGGACCTCGGCGACCTGGAGAGGGTCACCCTGGCGGAGGCCATCGCGTTGCGGCTGCTGGCGGAACGCGCCTCCTGAATCCGTTCTGTGAACGCAGCGCGAGAACTATCCACGCGTGGCGTTCACAGAACGGAATTGCAGCCGTTAGCGGGAGCCCGGGAAGCCCAACTGGCGCCAGGCCTCGTAGACGACGATGGCGGCCGAGTTGGAGAGGTTGATGGAACGGACCCCCGGGACCATGGGGAGCCGGAGGCGTCGAGTGACCCACGACTGATCGCGCACATCATCGGCAAGACCCACCGACTCGGGACCGAAGAGAAAGGAGTCACCTTCCCGATAGCTCTCATCGGTGTAAAGGGCCTCGCCGTCAACCGTGAAGGCAAACACCCGATCGGGCTCCGTGTCGGCCCGCCACGACGTGACATCGGGGTGCACTTCGACAACCGACCTGTCCCGGTAATCCATCCCCGCCCGCCGGAGCCTGGCATCGTCCATCTCGAACCCGAGTGGCTCGATGAGGTGGAGACGGCAGCCGGTGACCGCGGCCAGACGCATTGCATTACCCGTGTTCGGCGGTATCTCCGGTGTGTAGAAGACGATCTCGAACATCAGGTGTCGAACATCAACGGGCTCTTGGGTCGAACAGACGCAGCTCTGTGTCCTCCGCCTCCCGGAGGCCTTCGTAATCGACCTCGATTGCCTCGATGCCCCGCGACTCGGCCATGACCCTGGCCTGGGGAGCGATCGACTGAGCGGCGAATATCCCTCTCACCGGAGCGAGACGCACATCGATGTTGAGACGCTCGATGTACCTGACGAGCTGTTCGACTCCGTCGATCTCTCCACGTCTCTTGATCTCGATGGCGACGGTGGCCTCATTGCTGTCGGCACACAGGAGATCGACGGGGCCGATATCGGTCGGATACTCCCTCCTGATGAGGGTGAGCCCTTCCTCGAGGAAGTCTGGGGTGGCCGCAAGAAGCTCCTGGAGATGGGCCTCCACCCCGTCTTTCACCAAACCCGGATCGTGGCCGAGGGCATGGGTCACGTCCTCGATGACCTCGTGGATCCAGATCTGGAGCTTCTCTCCCTTCGAGTTGGTGACCTCCCATCGGTCCTCGTGGATCTCGAGGACATTGGGGGCGACCATCCAGTTCAAAGGTTTCGAAGCGTTCCCGTCGGAGTGAACCGCCAGCGTGCCATCGGCCTTCACCATGATCAGCCTCGTCGCCTCCGGCAGGTGCGCGGTGAGACGGCCCGAGTAGTCGACGGTGCAACG
The DNA here is from genome assembly GCA_036374335.1 of Acidimicrobiia bacterium. Taxonomy (GTDB): domain Bacteria; phylum Actinomycetota; class Acidimicrobiia; order Spongiisociales; family ZC4RG35; genus JANQRA01. The sequence goes on along the minus strand of DASUUC010000038.1, from coordinate 88,271 downwards.
GGCGATGACGAGTCTCACACGCGATCTCCGATGGTGACGGTGGTGCCCCGGGGGATTCGGAACGAGACGAGCCCCGACACCAGAAGCAACACGGCGGTGCCGGTCCAGCCGGCGGTATAGGAGCCCAACTGGTCGACGGAGAATCCCATGAGTGGAGCCCCAAAGGCGAGACCCAACAAGAAGCCGAGGAGAACCAACCCGGTCCCCTTGCCAACGGCGCCCTCCGGAGAGAAGTCCATGACGGCGAGCATTCCGACGGCATTCCAGGCTATTGCGCCTCCGCCAAGCATCAGGGCAGCCGGATAGAGAACCCATCCCCCGATCACATCGGTGCTGGCTAGTGCCAGAAGAATCGCGGTGACAGTCGACATGCTTGCCAGGATTCGCAAGGTGCGTCCATGGCCGAGCGAGCGCTCCGAGACACGGGGCCAAAACATCCGCGCTCCGATTCCGGCGAGCCCGGTGACGGCGATCAGCGTACCTGCCGCCGATTCGGACCAGCCGAGGCCTTCATTGGCGAAGAGAGGAATGAAACTGATCATGGCGGAGGTCGCCAATCCCGAGACGAACCCGTAACCAGCGATCCAACGAACCGAGACGGGCAGTGGTTCGCGGCTTCTACGACGTCTCGACACATGTCGGTGGGGGTCACGTCTGCCGATCATCCCCAAGAGCCCACTCAGGGGCATGGCCAGGAAGATCAGGACCGCCACCCGCCACGACCACCAGGCCGTGAATAGTGGCAAGAGAAGTCCCCCTAGGAAGGTCCCGATCTGGACTCCCGATTGTTTCACACCTGTGACTACTCCCCTCTCACCCGCTCGTACGTTGTCGACGATCAGGGCGTTGGTGGCAGGGTTGCCCCAGGCATTGGACAGACCGGTGACGAGAGCGGCAGTCACCAGCACCGCATAGGTGGGGCTCAGCGCCCAGGCCGCCAGCGTGAGCGAACCAATAGACAAAGCGCCTACGACGGACCGTACCGAGCCAAGCCAATCAGTGATCCTGCCGAAGAGCGGTGAGGCGAGAGCCCCGACGACGCCATTGGCGAAGACCAGGGCGCCGACCTGTGCTCGGGTGATATCGAATTCCTCGATCAGCTGAGCGGCCAACACGCTGGCCACGATGATCGCGAATGTGGCGGTGGCCATCGTGGCCGCAGTGACCGCACCGAGACCTGGCTTTGAGAATGGCCGCATCGACGGGACGGTAACCGGGTTGTGCCCTCCTGAGATCTGTCTTAGCTCCCCGGATCCCTCGTGGGCCTGGAGAAGACAAACCACAGGGCGTAGACCCCGACAGCCGCCAGGATCAGCCGGATCCAGACGTTGTCGGTGAGAAAAACCCCGGAGAGAAGCAGAGAGCCGGTTATACCTGCAGCGGCAGTCCACTTCATGCGCATGGTCAATCCGTGATCGCGATAACCCCGAATCACCCTTCCGAAGTATCGATGGTTGACCATCCAGCCATACATCTTGTCCGAGGACATCGAGAAGAAGAAAGCAGCTAACAGGATCAGGTCGAATGTCGGGATGCCGGGGAGATAGCTCACCGGGATGAGGGCGAGACAGATCAGCCCCAGCACGAAGAGAAGGGCACGGACCAGAGGGCTGCGAGCTTTGCGTGGCGCGCGGGACTGGACGGGGTGAGCCATCAACGTCGAAAGTATCTGCGATCGATCCCGACGGCGAGTCGGCAAAGTGGAGCGACTACCTTCGCGTATAGCAAACCAACAGGGAGAAAACGGGTGCCAATCGCCACACCTGAGAAATACCGGGAGATGCTGGACGCCGCCAAAGCGGGCCATTATGCCCTCCCGGCAATCAACACGACTTCGTCATCGACCATCCTCGCCGCTCTCGAAGGCTTCTCCGGAGCGGAGTCGGACGGGATCATGCAGTTCTCTTACGGTGCTGGTGAGTTTGCCTCCGGGCAATCCAACAAGAACATGGCCTTGGGCGCCCGCGCCCTGGCGGAATTCGCCCGAGTGGTCGCCGACCCGTACCCGGTAAACATCGCTCTGCACACTGACCACTGCCCACCTGAACGGATCGACGGATTCATCCGCCCGCTGCTGGCGGCCAGCGGGGAGTCGGTGGCGGCAGGAGACGGTCCTATATTCCAAAGTCACATGCTCGATGCCTCGTCACTCCCGATGGAGGAGAACCTGGCTCTCGCAGACGAGCTGCTGGACGAGTGCGCCGCCCTGGACATCGTCCTCGAGCTGGAGATCGGGATCGTCGGCGGAGTGGAGGATGCCACCGACCACACGGACGTGGACCGGTCCAAGCTGTACACCTCACCCGCCGACATGGTCCGGGTCTCCGAGGTCCTGGGTACGTTCGAACGCGGTAGGTATCTGCTGGCGGCGGTGTTCGGCAACGTCCACGGGGTTTACAAGCCGGGTTCGGTCAAGCTGGACCCGACGATCCTCCGGGACGGCCAAAACGCCGTCGCCGACCGATTTGGCCCTGAGGCTCGTCATTACCTGGTGTTCCACGGTGGAAGTGGGTCGACTCTGGACGAGATCCATGAGACGCTCGGCTACGGGGTCATCAAGATGAACATCGATACCGACTGCCAATACGCCTACACCCGCCCCATCGTGGATCACATGTACACCAACTACGAAGGAGTGCTCAAGGTCGACGGCGACGTCGGGAACAAGAAGGTCTACGACCCTCGCTCCTACATGAAGAAGGCCGAGGCCGGCATGTCGCAACGGGTCATCGAGGCCTGCCAGACGCTCAAGTCAGCCGGTAATACGATCGGCTGAGATGGACTCGAGACATCGAACTTGGGCGACATCCGAGCGGTTTGTCCCCAAGACATTCATCCGCCCGTTTGTTCGCTTCAGCCAGATCGAGGCCTCCTCAGGCATCATTCTGCTGATCGCGGCGATCGCTGCGCTGATATGGGCCAACAGTCCCTGGGCAGATAGTTACTTCTCGTTGCTCGAGGAGCACCTGAGTCTCGAGTTCTTCGGGTTCCATCTCGACGAGTCCGTGCTCTACCTGATCAACGATGGTTTGATGGCTGTCTTCTTCTTCGTCGTTGGCCTCGAGATCAAGCGGGAGCTGGTGCTGGGGGACCTCCGCGACCCGAAAGCCGCGGCTCTGCCGGTCATGGCCGCTCTGGGCGGGATGGTCCTCCCCGCGTTGATCTACTTCGGGCTCAACGCCGGAACGGCGGCCTCCTCCGGCTGGGGGATCCCCATGGCGACCGACATCGCCTTCGCGATCGGGGTCGTGGCGCTCCTCGGCTCCAGGATTCCCGCCGGGGCAAAGCTCTTTCTGCTCGCAGTTGCCATCGCCGACGATATCGGAGCGATCGCGGTCATAGCCATCTTCTACACATCTGATCTCAGCCCCGGGTACTTCGCCGCTGCCGTGGTCGGGCTCATCCTCGTCTGGATCGCCAGCAAGGTGCACGTGAGGGCGATGTGGTTCTACGTGCCGATGGCACTCATCGTGTGGTATCTCACCCTGGAGTCCGGGGTCCACGCCACCCTCGCCGGTGTCGCCCTCGGCTTCCTCACCCCCGCCCGGCCCTACTACACGCCACCGGAGTTCGACGCGAGAGCTCGAGCCATACTCAACGCGTATCCGGTGGAGGACGGCGAGGAACCTGTGTCACAGGAGCATGCCGACCACGAAGTGCTCCTCCTCTCCGACATCGCCAGTGAGGCGGTGTCCCCGCTCACCCGCATGGAGCACAAGCTGGTGGCATGGAGCTCCTTCATCATCGTGCCCCTGTTTGCCCTGGCCAACGCCGGTGTGGATTTCCGTAACGTGAGACTCAGCCAAGCCATCACCGATCCAGTTGCACTTGGAGTGGCGGCCGGTCTCGTCATCGGCAAGATCGTCGGGATCTCGGCGGCTTCGTACGGCGCGGTTCGGTTCAAGTTGGGCAAGCTCCCGCCGGGCACCAATTGGCAACATGTCGTGGGTCTGTCGGCCGTCGCCGGAATCGGGTTCACCGTGTCGCTCTTCGTTGCCGGCCTGGCTTTCGACGAACCCGGACTGGCCGACCTGGCGAAGGTCGGGATCTTCTCCGGGTCCCTGGTGGCGGGGACCATAGGCTCGATCATCCTCAGCCGGACACCGCGGCGGGATCAGTGATGTCCGACCCACCGGCCACGATCGTTTGTGTGGACTGCGGGGGGACCGCACACCTCATCAGCTATCTCCCCGCCGACGAGCCACTCGACGAAGGACACCCGATCGCTTACCGCTGCGCCGACTGCATGGAGCGCTTCGACCTCATCTGGGAAGGGGACGACGAGGACTGACACCGTTCTGTGCGGAACGGTGTCAGTCAACCCACCGGTGCACGCTGATGGTGTCCGGATCGAAGCCCATGGCCGTGCAGAACTCGTGGAAACGGTCTCTGGGGACACCCTTCCATTCCAGATCCTCCAAGGACTCCTCTATCGGGGCATCGAGACGGAGCGTGGTCAGCTCGCGGAAGAGGTAGACGGCCTCCTGATTCGCGGCCAACGTCGCCGCCAGCTTGGTGGCGCCCCGAACGCTCAGACCCCAGTCCATGGGATCGGCTGGGATGAGCTCCAGCCGGGGAAACCTGGCAAGAACGGTCGAGGCCGATCTTGCACCCCAGCCGGGGAGACCGGGTACCCCGTCGGCGGTGTCGCCCACGAGTGCCAGGTAGTCCGGTATCGACTCGGGATGGATCCCAAACTTCTCGACGACGCCATCCTCGTTGATGATCCTCTGCTCACGTCTGTTGTAGGTGACAATGCGATCACCCACTACGACCTGGGTCATGTCTTTGTCGGGACTGCAGATCACTACCTGCTCCACATCGTCGACCCATTTCACGGCGGCGGCGGCCAGAGCATCGTCTGCTTCGAATTCGATGTTCCGCCAGACGACGACACCGATCGCCTCGAGAGCATCCTCGGCAAATGGGAACTGGCGCAGCAACTCCTCGTCCATCCCTGCCGACGACTTGTACGTGGGGAACATCTCATTGCGGAACGACTCGATCACAGTGTCGAAGCTGGCGGCGAGGTGGGTCACACGGGGCTCCCTCAGCAGTGCCAGGGTCGACTCGAGGATGCCGAGGGTGGCTCTGATGTCGTGGCCATCGGGCGCGATGACCGTGTCCCTGCGGCCGTAATGGGCGCGAAACAGCTCGTAGGTACCATCCAAGAGATGGAGACGCATGGGAACGATCCTACGAGAGATGAGGCCCGAGATCCCTGGAACAGACTGCATGACGAGTTCAGCGGCCTCGGGGAGCGCCTCAAGGACACCTACCGGAGGGTGGCGACGGAAGGGGGGCCCTCGGAGGAAGAGATCAAGGATGCCTTCGGCACTCTCCTCGGCACCTGGGGTCAACTTGCGGAGTCGGTCTCGACCGCTCTGCAAGATCCAGAGGTCCGCCAGGAGTTGAAGGCTGCCGCCGGCTCGTTCGCTGCCGCCGTCGGGACCACCATCGGCGATCTCGCCACAGAGCTCACCGAACCCGAAAGACCGACCGCACCTGAGAACAGCTTGGGTGAAGAGGAATGACGGGCGCGGTGCCGCCCCTGATCAGCGTCGAGGATCTCGCCGGGTCTCTCGAAAACCTCCGTGTCTGTGACCTTCGCTGGGACCTGACCGATCCCGAAAAGGGCCGGGCCACCTACGAATCGGGCCACATCCCAGGGGCCGTGTTCGTCGACCTCGACCGCGACCTGGCCGCTCCTCCGGGCATCCGCGGTCGGCATCCACTCCCAGATGTCACCGAGTTTGCCGCGACACTCGGCAAGCTGGGAATCGCACCCGAGTCTCACGTTGTCGTCTACGACGACGACAGCGGACGCATCGCAGCCCGCATGTGGTGGATGTTGCTCTCGATCGGCCACGAGAAGGCTCAGGTCCTGGATGGCGGGTATCAAGCGTGGGTCGCCGCCGGCCACGATTCTGAGGTCACCACGGTCATCCCGCCCTCGGTCGTCTATCCGGTCCCGGCCGGGTTCCGAGGTGTGGTCATCCGTGAACGGCTCGACGGCCGCACCTTGGTCGACGCTCGGGAGAGAGAGCGCTATCGCGGGGAGAGTGAGCCAGTGGACCCCAAATCGGGTCACATTCCCGGAGCGATCAACATCCCGACATCCGACAACCTCACCGGTAACGGCAGGTTTCGTAAACCGTCCGAACTCTCCGAGATCTACTCCTCGCTGCCCTCCAACACGGTGGTCTACTGTGGCAGTGGCGTGACCTCGTGTCATGACGCACTCGCGATGATGGTCGCCGGGCACGATATGCCCGACGTTTATGTCGGCTCCTTCTCGGAGTGGTCGCGACTCGACCTCCCGGTAGCTACAGGCCCCAACCCGTGATCAGTCAGAGGGCAATCGAAGCAATCGAGCATTCAGACACCGACGAGCTGCTGCGCGTCGTAGACGGATCGTGCGCGAACGAGAACTGGGATCAGCTCGTGGAGCTCAAGGAACGATGCCGCGAAGCGGTGAGTCGGGGGAAACAGCTCTGGGGAGTGGAGGAGCACATCCGCTATCGGCTCGCCCTCGAGGCTCCCGGCAAGTGGGCGGGACCGGCCGTCAACGAAGGCGTGTCCCGGTTCACCCTCGGGCCCCTCCCTGAGGTTGCGGCCTCGACCAAGACCTGGGCGGAGCTTGACGAGTATCTCGACGAGGGGCCATGGCGGGCGGTCACGGCTGCAGAGCGAGTGGTGCGCGGAGACCCGGACCCCGAACCGATAGCCGACCTTCCCAACGGTCTCCTCGATTGGGAGCCGGAGTACTCGGTGGCGACTTACAAGTCCGACAAGGTCGATGCACCCTCCCCGCCTCCGCCGACGGTTGAGACGCGGGAGTTGCCTGACGGGTTCACCGCCATCGACGACCCTCAGTCGGAGGGGGCGCTCTTCGACCTCGTCCAACCTTGGGTTACCGAGTCGAATGGTCGCTACGAGACATCGGCGGTGGAGGGAACCGCATTACACGCCATCAGGGCTCTGGGGCTCACCGGGGCGCGGGTCGGGGCATTGGACAAACCGGAGGCCATTCGCTGGATGGCGTGGGCAGGCGCCTCGGGTGGCGCCCATGGGCGTCGTCGCGGCGCAGCTGCCGGCCGCTACGGCGCTTGGTGGACGATCGCCACCCTGTGTGATCTCGACTGGCCGCCCGATCCGGAACGAATGAGAGAGGCTCTGCAAGGCCTCGATTTCCAATGGTTCGACGACGGGTCACCGGGCACGGGATGGGAGCTGCGCCTCGCTATCGAAGACCGTGACTCGGGGCTGGCCTGGGCCATCTCCGCCGTCGACGCCGCCAACCAGGAATGACCCGGGCTGCTGTTGCATCAGGTCGTGGTATCCGAGACCTGACGCAATTAGCAACCCCGGTCATGCGCCGCTCACGAACACTCGACGGGTGTGCCAGCCGGTCGCCCCGTCGGGTGCCGGCGGATTGATCTCCTCGGTCTGGAGGTTGCCCTCACCATCGGTGGCCCGGCAGCGGAGCTCGTGGCCTCCCTCCGCCGCGACGTCCCAGTCGACACGCCACTGGACCCAGGCGCTTTCCGACAGCGGCTCGCTCAGCTCGGCTTCGACCCAGGGTTGGTCCGCACCCAGCTGGACTTCAACCTTGGATATTCCCAGGGTGGGAGCCCAAGCCACCCCGGCAACGACCTGGGGTCCCGCCGTGAGCTGTGCGCTCTGCGCCGGGGTGTCGATGCGGGACTGGGTCTTGATCGGGGCTTCCTTGGCCCAGCCGCGCGGCACCCAGTAGGCATCGAAGCCGTCCCATGTGGTCAACTCGATCTCCGAAAGCCACTTGGTCGCCGAGACATAGCCATAGAGCCCGGCGACCACCAACCGCGCCGGGAATCCGTGCTCGAAGGGCAGAGGCTCACCATTCATCCCTACAGCAACGAGGGCCTCCCGCCCGTCGTATGCCGCCGCCACCGGGAAACCGACGGTGAACTCATCGACCGACCTGCCGACGATTTGCTCCGCGCCATCCTGGACGCCGGCGCGATCGAGGATCTCGGTCAGCGGGACTCCAAGCCAGCGCGCATTGCCAACCAGGCGCCCACCGACCTGATTGGACACACAGGAGAGGGTGACGTCGCGCTCGACCATGCGCATGTCGAGAAGATCGGAGAAATCGATGGTGTAGGGGCGATCGACCATGCCGGCGATGTCGAGCGTCCATTCCTGGAGATCCACACGGGGCACAGAGAGTGCGGTGTCGATCCGATAGAAGTCCTCGTTGGGGACGAGGATATCTTCGAGACCTTGGATCTCGAACTTGGCCGCATCGGAGACCGGGGGAAGTGACTCGGCGGCGGTGGGAAGCGTCACGTCGTCTCTGCCGGCGACGGCCCGCTTCGCCCTCTCGATGAGAACCCGGCCAAATGTGCCGGCGAGTGCGGCAACCCCGAGCACGGTGACGGCGCCGATGAGGAAGTCTCTTTTGGTGGTATCGATGGAGCTCACCGACTTCGGCGCTGCCACGTTGTACAGCATGCGGAGGGTTGCCAAACCGGCGATTACCGCGGCACCCGCAGGGATGGTGGCGACGCCGAGGGACACGTCAGGGTCAACTGAAGCTGCGGCGGCGGCGATGACACCGAAAGCCAAGAACACGGTTCCTGCGATCCAGAACCGCTCCCGGGAGAACAATCCGACCGCTCCACCGATCATGAGGGTCACAACGATGATGCCGGCCAGCAAGATGGGTTTGTCCGCGGTGCCAAAGGTGGCAATCGCCCATTCCTTGACGGTCTGCGGCACGTTGTCGATCACCCAATTACCCAGACTCTCCACGAGAGAGGGGGCACTGGCGATCAGCCCGGCCAACAGCTCCGACACCCCGAGGGCCAGTCCCGCGGACAGGGCACCGGACATCAGATCACGGAGACGGGTCGACTGCACCATGCTGAACCTAGAAGAGGGCCCGCTAACCAGGGTTAAAGCCGTTCTGTCTACGCTCGCGTCATGAGATTCGGAGCGTTCGTACCCCAAGGCTGGCGTATCGACCTCGCCGGCATCCCCCGAGAAGGGCACTGGCCGACGCTGCTCGCAGTGGCCAAGGACATCGAGTCGCTCGGATTCGACTCGTTGTGGGTCTACGACCACTTCCACACCGTCCCCGAGCCCACGCAGGAGGTGACGTACGAAGCGTGGACTCTCATGGCCGCCCTCGCCGCGACGACCGACTCGGTGCGTCTCGGGCAGATGTGCACCTGCAACACCTATCGACCCCCTTCCTATCTGGCCAAGGTGGCGGCGTCCATCGACGTGATCTCGGACGGTCGATTGGAGATGGGGATTGGAGCAGGATGGTACGAGCACGAACACGACGGCTATGGCTATGAGTTTCGCTCTCCGGGCGGTCGTCTCGGCATGCTTCGAGAAGGTGTGGAGATCATGAAGGCGATGTGGACCGAGGAGGTGGTCGACTACGACGGCGAGTACTACGACATGCAGGGAGCGATCTGTCAACCCAAACCGGTTCAGGAGCCCCACATACCCTTGTGGATCGCCGGTGGCGGCGAGAAGGTGACCCTGAACATCGCCGCTCGCTATGCCCAGTACACCAATTTCGGGGGTGACGCTCTGGACGGATTCAAGACGAAGTCGGAAATCCTGAAAGGGCACTGCGAAGACGTCGGTACCGACTTCGAGTCGATCACCAGGTCGGCCAACTTCAACATCCTGTGCGCTGAGACCGAGGCCGGAGTCCAGGAGAAGAAGGACCGGCTCCTCGCGCACCTGAAGCAGTACGTCCCGGCGGAGGCTGCCGAGCGAACGGCACGCCTGCACGATGGAGCATCGGGAACGCCAGAACAGGTGGTCGAGTGGCTCAAGGGCTACGAAGACGCGGGGATGGGCTACGCCATCGTCTATTTCGCAGACGCAGCCTACGACCGCTCCGGCCTCGAGCTATTCGCCAAAGAAGTGATTCCCGCCTTCCAGTGATGGAGCTCGTCGTTGGCGTCGATGATCTGCCCCGCTGCTGGTGGGGGTCCGAACCCGAGATCTACCGGATGTACCACGACGACGAGTGGGGACGACCAACAACGGACGACCACCGGCTGTATGAAAAGGTCTGTCTCGAAGGGTTCCAGGCCGGCCTCTCTTGGCTGACCATCCTCCGCAAGAGGGAGCACTTCAGGGTGGCGTTCGCGGGCTTCGACCCCATTGCAGTGGCCAAATTCGACGAAGCAGACATCTCACGCCTCTTGTCGAATGAAGGGATCGTCCGCCATGAAGGCAAGATCCGCTCCACGATCAACAACGCGGACCGAGCTCTCGAGCTGATCGACGAGCAGGGCTCGCTGAGTGAGTACTTCTGGTCATGGGCGGGTCCGGAGACCCCCGCCCCGAAGGCGATCGTGGCCACGACCGACATCTCCACAGCGCTATCGAAGGACTTGAAGCGAAGAGGATGGACGTTCGTCGGCCCGACCACAGTGCACGCCTTCATGCAGGCCATGGGTTTGGTCAACGACCATCTCGAAGGGTGCCATGTCCGTGAGGTCCGTGCCACGGAACGTCGGTCTCTAATCTCTGCGATGTGATCGAGCGACCCGAATTCACCATCGGCATCGAAGAGGAGTATCTCGTGGTCGATCGGGCAACCCGCGACCTGTTCACCAAGCCCCCCAAGGAGATGTGGGACGCCCTGGGCCAGGTTCTGGGCGGACAGGTCACCCAGGAATTCCTTCAGGCCCAGATCGAGGTCGGTACCAAAGTGTGCGCCAAGGTCTCCGAGGCGCGAGAAGACCTGGCCACGCTGCGACGGGACCTCTCCAAGGTGGTCAGCGAATACGGAGCGGCGATCATCGCCTCGTCGACTCACCCGTTTGCCAACTGGGCGCAGCAGGAGACCACCGAGGAACCCCGTTACATGCGTCTCCGTGCCGACTACCAGCAGGTGGCCAGACAACTAGTCATCTGCGGGATGCACGTCCACGTGGGCATAGCCGATGACCATCTCCGCATCGACCTGATGAACCAGGTCAAGTACTTCCTCCCCCACCTGCTCGCGTTGTCGACCTCGTCTCCGTTCTGGGACGGGGTGGTAACCGGGCTGCATGCGTACCGTCTGGTGATCTTCCAGAACATGCCCCGCACCGGCATTCCCGAGGAGTTCATCTCCTACGCCGAATACGAGCGATACGTGGAGATCCTGGTCGATGCCGGGCTCATCGAAGACGCTTCCAAGCTTTGGTGGGACATCCGCCCATCGGCGAAGTACCCGACGCTGGAGATGCGTGTCAGCGACGTGTGCACACGGCTCGACGATGCCATGACCATCGCGGCGTTGTATCAGGCATTGCTCGGGTTCCTGTACCGGCTCCGCCGCAACAACCAGAAGTGGAGGACTTACGCACCCGGCATCATCGAGGAGAACGTATGGCGGGCGCAACGCTACGGGACAACAGGCTCGCTCGTAGACTTCGGCAAGGGAACGCTGGTGCCATTCCCCGACCTGGTCGAAGAGATCATCGAGCTGGTCTCCCAGGATGCCATCGAATTCGACGTGAGAGACGAGATCAGACACGCCCGGGACATTCTCCGCGACGGGACCAGCGCCCAGCGCCAGATCGCCGCCTACGAAAAAGCAATCACCGGTGGTGCCGACGAACGGGAAGCGCTTCAGGCTGTCGTTGATGAGCTGATCGTCGACACCCTCTATGGGATCGAGGTGTGATGGCTCGGGCGCGATGGATCGGCCAGCCGGCCTCTAAGGTCTGAGCGGTCCCGTTCCAGGAGCCTTTCAATGAAGCATCCCATTCGCGTCGCCCTCCAGTTGCAGCCACAACACGCCGAGTTCTCCGAGATTCGCAGTGCTGTTATCCGTGGAGAGGAGATGGGTGTCGACGTCGTCTTCAACTGGGACCACTTCTTCCCTCTGTCCGGGGAACCGGATGGAAAGCACTTCGAGTGCTGGACGATGCTCGGGACGTGGGCCGAAGTGACCGAGCAGGTCGAGATCGGAGCCCTGGTCACCTGCAACAGCTACCGCAACCCAGAGCTTCTCGCCGACATGGCGCGCACCGTGGACCATGCTTCGAGCGGCAGGCTCATTCTCGGCATCGGTGCCGGTTGGTTCGAGAAGGACTATGACGAATACGGGTACGAATTCGGGACGGCCGGCTCGAGACTGGCCGACCTGAGGAACTCACTGCCCAGGATCAAGGACAGGCTCTCGAGGTTGAATCCGCAACCGAAGAGGGAAATCCCGATTCTCATTGGAGGAGGCGGCGAGAAGAAGACACTCAGGTACACCGCCGAGTACGCCGACATCTGGCACGGATTCGGCAACGCCGATGTCATTCGGCGCAAGAACCAGATCCTCGACCAGCACTGTGCCCATGTCGGCCGTGATCCTTCGGAGATCGCCAGGTCGTGCGGCGCCAGTCCCACCCGGGTGGAGACTGGAGACCAGTTGGTCGAGGCCGGAGCAAGGGTGATCACACTGGGCTTCGACGGCAGAAGCGGGTACGACCTCTCCCCGGTGGCCGACTGGCTCGCCTGGCGGGATGAGCGCAACGCCGGGTAGCAGGCTGTTTGACTGCACGGTGGCTGGCTAAAGTGCGCGACCGTGAGTGATCTTCTCGAGGCGGCCAGTGATGTGTTGGGTACCCCACGCGAGCTGGTGCAACGCTCGGCGGCCGCTCGAGCTGCGGCCAACGGGACCTCCGTCGAAGACATCCTCGCCGCCTGGGCCGGGGATGCGCCACCACCCGCAGCGGCAGCCGACGAGCCAGAGCCGGCGACTGAGGCTCCCCAACCGGAGCCTGAGCAGGAAACCGAAGCTGCGGCTGAACCGGAAGCGGCTCCGGTAGCAGTCATCGAGGAATCGTCACCCGCCCCGGAACAACCCACCGTCGACTATGAGCCTGAGCCCGAGGAAGCCCTAGAGCCCGTTCCCCTCGCGATTCGGATCAAGACCGCGGTTCGCATCGGCGCCTGGACCGGCGCCGCTCTCGGCGTGGTCGGGTTCCTCGTCTCCAGTGCCTTTTGGGCCCCAACCACCACCGCACTCCCCGAAGCTGGTCCCGTGGTTGAGGTCAGCCCGAATAGTGTCATCGTCGCCATTGCGCTGGTGAGCGTGGTCTTCGGAGCGATTGTTGCCGCGATGTCACGGGCCGCCACAGCCTGGACCAACCCTGCCATGCAGCTCTCGTCATCGAGGGGCGCCACGGCCTGGCTCGGAGCTGGGCTCGGATTGATCCTCGGTGTGGTTGGTGGTGCCATGCTCAACGGGTTCGGGACGCCGGTCGAGGGATCCGACCCTGCCTTGGTTCAGCTTCCTGTTCTCGCCACGCTGTTCGTCATGATCATCGGTGGAGCGATTCTGGGCGCGCTGACTGCCCTGGTGCCACAGCTGCTGGGCGTGCCCGTGGCAGTCGACGACTCGGATAGCGAAGAGGTCGAGGCGGTCAAGAGCCGGCTTCGCCACGCCGTCAGTATTCCCGTCGCAGGGCTCCTGTTGCTGGTGCTCCTCGTGATTCCCTTTGCGTTTGCGCTGATCGAGTCGAACCATTTCGCTCCGGGAGCCGGGGGGGCGATCGTTGCGGTCATCGCCGCCGGTGGGGTTCTCGGCTTCTCAGCGTTGGCGGGGTCCCGACCCGAGATGAGGATTTCTTTCGGCGATTTGGTGGTGGCCGTGATCGGAATCGGCATCGTCTTGCTGATCATCATCTCCGTGCTGTTCGCCACCCAGGGCGATGAGCATGCCGAGGAGCCTGCCCAGGAAGAGACTGCAATCGTCCAGTTGTTCTGAGCCAGGTCCTCCGATGACGCCTACGAACCTCGGGCGACGACATCACCCCAGGTGGACCTGATCCGATCGATCAATACCTTGCGCTGGCTTGGTCGAGTGGGCGCGAACTCGTATCGCAGCTTGGCCCACTTCATCAGCCAAGGTCCGCGGCGTTGATCGCGTCGGCTCGGTTGCCGGTCTCCAACAACAGCCTGATCTTGTGTGCAACCTCCGTAGCCACCCCGACCTGTGCCTCGGCAGTCGATGCTCCCAGGTGTGGCGTGAGAACGAGATTGGGCGCATCTCGCAGCGGCGAATCAGACGGGAGCGGCTCGCTCTCATATACGTCGAGGGCGGCACCCGCGATGTCACCGTTGTGGAGGGCCTTGGCCAGGCCAGATTCGTCCACCACCCCGCCCCGGGACGCATTCACCAAGAATGCCGTTGGCTTCATCTGACTCAGAGCCTCGGGACCGATGATCCCCATGGTCTCGTCGGTCAGAGGGACGTGAGTCGAGATGAAGTCACCACGCTGGAGGACCTCCTCCAATCCCACCATCTCGATGCCAAGTTCGTCGGCGCGCGTGGGTGACAGGTAGGGGTCGTATGCGATCACATCCATCTCGAATGCCTTGCAGCGAATGCCCACCTCGCCGCCGATGCGGCCGGCTCCGATGAGGCCAAGTGTCTTCCCCCGTAGTTCTACACCCTCGAAGCCCGCCCGATCCCAGTGACCGCTGCGCAGAGACGCCTCCGCCGCCGGGATCCTGCGGGCCACCGAGATGAGGAGGGCCATGGTCAGCTCCGCCGCGGCGATGGTGTTCCCCCCGGGGGCGTTGAAGACCGCGATTCCCATCTCCGACGCGGCTGGAATGTCGACGTTGTCCACCCCCGTCCCCGCCCGGCCCACTGCCTTCAGGTTCGGTGCCAGCGACAGCAGATCCCGGGTGACCTTGGTGCCGCTGCGCACGATCAGGGCTTCGGCGGCGGGCAGGGCGGACACGAAGTCCTCCGAAGACGAGTCGTCGATGGAGACCACTTCGAAAGCCTCGCTGCCCACGAGTGGACCCAGCCCTGAGAAGGCGACCGCGTCGGTGACGAGGACCCGATGGGTCATGTCATCACGTCGGTGAGAACTTCGAGCAGTGCTTCGAGCTCCTCCAGGGTGTGGTCACCCATGTGACCGATGCGGATCGTCGTCTCTTTGAGTTTTCCGTAGCCACCTCCGATCACCCATCCCCGATCGAGAAGATCGGCGACGACCGGACGGGCCCTGTCTGTGGCGATGCAGGTGACTGTGGGTGAGCGGTGCCCTTCCTCGGCGAAGACATCCATGTCGAGACCTCTGTCTCTCATCTCCTCGACCCACCGGAACATTCTCTGTTGCATGGCGGCGTGCCGTCGCCAGCGGCCTTCCATGGTCTCCTCGGCGATCCGCTCGAGCTGGAAGTCCAGCGCGTAGAGAAGAGAGATGGCCGGTGTCGCCGGGGTCTGGTGGTTCGTGATCTGGTCGTGGAGGACCGCGAGGTCGAAATACCAGCCCTTCGCCGGAGCTTTTGCCGACCGTTCCAGCATGACTTCGTTGGCAACTCCGAAGGCGAGACCCGGTGGCAGGGCCAATGCCTTCTGGGAGCCGGTGAGGATGAAATCGATGCCCCACCTGTCGGTGTGGGTCTCGGCACCGCCGATCCCGGTCACGGAGTCGACCAGGAGAAGAGTGTCCTCATGCTGATTTACGACTCCAGCGATTGCCTCCAGATCCTGCAACGCACCGGTGGACGTCTCCGAATGCGACATGGTGACCGCGTCGTACCCCCGGTTCGCCAATCGCTCCGCCACCGCGCCGGGGTCGTGGACCTGGCCCCACTCGACCTCCAACTTCTCGACGTCGAGCCCGCAGGACATGGCGATCTTGGCGAACCGATCGGAGAAGGCACCGTTGACGAGGCTGAGGACCTTGCCGTCGACCACTCCGTTGCGGACTGCCGCCTCCATCAGCCCCGATGCCGAGGAGGTCGACACGATGACCGGACGATCGGTCTGGAAAACAGGTTTGAGGCCTTTTTCGATCGAGGCGAACAGATCCTGGATGGCTTGCCCGCGGTGACCGATCATCGGTCCATCTTGGGCAGCGAGCACGTCCGGGTGGACTTCGGTGGGGCCGGGCAGGAAGAACCGGCCCGGTTCCAGGGGGCGTGTCATCGCGAATGTTTTACCAGGGTCGGCCCCGATGACGAAGGCGGAGGATTCGTTCGCTCACCCCCGGATGACCACGACTCCCAGCGCGGCGAGGACCACCAGGTAGAGGGCGCAGGCCAGGACGAAGCCGGCGGTGAAGAACCGGCTGATCATCGGTTTCTCAAACCTGACATGCATGAACCAGCCGACCACAACGAGGAACTTGACCGCGGAGAGACTGAGCAGTACGGCTGCGTTGAGAAAACCCAACCCCAGCTCCCGGTCGATGTAATACATGGCCACCTCGATGGCCGTGACCACCGCGAGGAACGCCGCGATCTTCCAATACTGGCCCGGAGTGGGATGGCTGTGGTGCTCTGAGGTCATGCCGGCGGAACGGAGAGCAGATAGACAACCGTGAAGATGACGATCCAGATGATGTCGACGAAGTGCCAGTACAGACCCACCAGCTCCAGATTGAGCCCGTGCTTCTCGCTGAGCCCGTTCCGCCGTCTGGAGATGCCCCAGAGTGAAAGGAGCATGATCACTCCGATGGCGACGTGGGTCCCGTGGAACCCGGTGAGCAGGTAGAACGCGGATGCAGCCGGGTTGGTGGACAATGTCATGTCGGAGACGGTGATGAACTCGAAGAACTCGAAGACTTGCCCGCCGAGGAAGATCGAGCCGAGAGCGGCGGTGGCGAACAGCCAGGTCCGGGACCCGTTCTGATCGTTGCGGGAGAGGGCATTGTGGGCCAGAACCATGGTCAGCGAAGACATCAGCAGCACGAATGAGCTGACCGACGTGAAGGGGATGTCATAGATCTCGGCCGGGTAGACCCCCTCGAAACCACCCCTGTGCGAGTAGAGCAAGTAGTTGCTGATGAGGGCGCCGAAGAAGAGGAACTCCGAGCTGAGAAACACCCACATCCCCAACTTGCGGCTTTCGATGCCGGTGGACTCGTGCTCCTCGTAGTGGGCGTCGACCACTTCGCCATGAGCGAGGTCACTCATCAGGCACCACCTCCTCTGCTGTCTCGTCGTCGGTGAGGAAGTCGGCCCTCTCTATCTCGACGCCGCCGGACTCATCCCCGGGCTCAGCCTCTTCGTCGTGGTCCATCGGTTCCTCGAGCGGCTCGATGGCCCACCCGATGAGAGCGGACAAGCTCAGGACCGCCCCGATGGCGATGAGCGCCTTACCGAACACCGTCGTGTGATAGATGATCCCGTAGAAGATGATCGGGATCCCGAGAGCCATCACGAACGGGAAATACGACGGTGCTGGAAGATGGATCGGCCGGGCCGGGTTGAGCCCGTCGTACTCGAGCCGGGTGAGCATCTCATCGGCCTCGGGCCTCCGCACTGCGCGGCCTTCCTCATCCTCGTCGTATTTCATATGCCAGAAGTGGTCGAGGCGAGTGACCCTTGGTGCCTGGGCGAAGTTGTACTCCGGTGTCGGATTTGGGATGGTCCACTCGATGGTCCGGGCATCCCAGGGGTCGAGCCCGGAGATCTCGCCTCGACGGCGGCTGTGATACCAGTTGTACATGAAGATGGCGATCGACAGCGCGATGATGAAGGCGCCGATCGTCTCCATGAGGTTCCAGAACTCAAGCCCGGCCTCTGGCGCGTATTTCCAGGTGCGACGGACCATCCCCTGCAAACCCAGCCAGTGCATGGGAGCGAAGGTCAAGTTGAACCCGGTGAACATCAGCCAGAAATGGGTCTTGCCGAGACGGTCGCTCATCACGCGGCCGGTGAGCTTGGGGAACCAGTAGTAGAGACCGGCGAAGATCCCGAACACTGCACCTCCGAACAAGACGTAGTGGAAGTGGGCCACGATGTAGTAGGTGTCCGTCTGCTGCCAGTCGGAGGGGACGATCGAGTGGGTGACTCCGGAGAGGCCACCGATGGTGAACATGGCCACGAAACCCATGGCGAAGAGCATCGGCGTGGACAACCACACCTTGCCTCCCCACATGGTCCCCAGCCAGTTGAAGATCTTTATGCCGGTCGGGATGGCGATGGTCATCGTCGCCAATCCGAACGCGGCCTGGGCCACCGGCGTGATGCCCGACGCGAACATGTGATGGGCCCACACCCCGAAGCCGAGGAAGGCTATGGCGGCCCCGGCGAAGACCACGGCCGAATAGCCGAACAACGGCTTGCGGCTGAAGACAGGCAACACCTCGGAGACGATGCCCATTGCAGGCAGGATCAGGATGTACACCTCGGGATGACCGAACAGCCAGAAGAGATGTTGCCAGAGGATCGGGTCGCCACCGAGATCGGCGGCGAAGAACAACGATCCGAATTGACGGTCGAAGGTGACCATGAACAGGGCGACTGCGATGATCGGCAGGGAGAACAAGAGCAGGAAGGCGACGACCGTGGACATCCAGGCGAACACCGGCATGCGCAGCAGTCGCATCCCCTTCGCCCGCATGTTGAAGACGGTCACGATGAAGTTCACCGCGGAGACCAGCGAAGCCAAGCCCAGCATCTGCACACCGAGTGCCCAGTAGTCCATGGCGGTGCCTGGTGAATAGAGCGGACCGCAGTTGGGCTGGTAGCAGAACCATCCCCCGTCAGGTGAGCTTGCCAAGAAGTTGAATGTGCCCGGTCCGCCCCCGGCCGCCAGGTTCCCGGTGATGCCGTCGGGGCCAACCGGGGGAACCGACGTCCCGAAGATGAACGTGCTGTAGAGGAAGATCCCCCCGAAGAAGAATATCCACCAGGAGAGGGCATTCAGACGAGGGAAGGCAACGTCGCGCGCTCCGATGAGCAGGGGGAGCATGTAGTTCATGAACGCCGCCGACACCGGCATCACGAACAGGAAGATCATCGTCGTCCCGTGCATGGTGAACAGCGCGTTGTAGGCGCCGGCAGTCAGAAACTCGGCGTTGGCCTGCGCCAGCTGGATGCGGAGAAGAAGCGCCTCGACACCGCCGATGACGAAGAAGGTGAAGGCTGCATAGCCGTACATGATGCCGATCTTCTTGTGGTCGACGGTGGTGATCCATCCCCACAATCCGGTCTTCGACTTGGGGCGCCGGAAGATTGTGGTGGCGGGGCGTTCGGCTGTCGCTGTCATTCCAGACTCTCCAACCAGACAATAAGCGCGTCGATCTCCTGTTCAGTCAAGGCGAGATCGGGCATGAAACTCCCCGGCTTGACCTGCGGGGGATTGGCCAACCACTCCTTGAGCGCCTCGCTGCGCGTCTCATTCTCTTCGGGGAGGATGGCGCCGGCGAAGACGTTGCGTGAGGCGAAGTGGGTCAACTCGGGTCCGTTGAAGGCTCCTGGTGGAATGATGTTGGAAGCGTCAGGGTCGTCGAAACGCACTGTGTGACACTGGATGCACTGTTTGTTCAGATACACCTGATAGCCGTCGTAGGTCGGGTCTCCGTCCTGAGGAAGGGTGGCCGGTCCTTGCTGATTCTGCAGCCACTGATCGAACTCAGATGAAGACACCACCTGGACCCGGGTCCGCATCAGCGAGTGAGACAAGCCGCAGAACTCGGCGCAATGGCCCCAGTAATCACCGGGCTCGTCGGCCTGGAGCCGAAGGGTCGTGGTCTGGCCGGGGACAACGTCGCGTTTGCCATTGAGTGCTGGAATCCAGAAGCTGTGGATCACATCAACGGAGGTCATCTGGGCACAGACCTCCTCACCGGCGGGCATCACCAACACATTGGCGGAGTAGATGTCGGCATCCGGGTAGTGGTATTCGAACCACCACTGATGCCCGATGACCTCTACCTCCATGGCGTCGGGGCTGCACTCGGTCAAATCGAAGGTGGCCGACACGGTGGGCACCGCGATCGCGGCGAGGATCAGGGCAGGGATCACGGTCCACAGCACTTCGAGCTTGGGGCTGCCGTGAAGCTGTCTTGGCTGCTTTTGGTCTTCTCTCCCGCGATCCCGGAACACGAACATGATCACGATGAGGGCACCCATGACGAAGACGAAAACGCCGGTGGCTATCCAGAAAACCATCCAGAAGAGGCCGTCGATCTTGTCGGCGAACGGCCCGGCCGGCTCGAAGGTGGTGAGCGGGTTGTCCTCCAGCTCGATGATCGAGCAGGCGCTGAGAGTGAGGGCCGAACCGACCAGGGCGGCAAGGCGTGTCAGTCTTCGGCGGATCAGGGCCATCGGGACGGCATCATACGGAGATTCAGAAGTACCGACCAACTTCATCGGGAGGGCAACAGTTCACCCCGCCCGGAGCTGAGCTGTTTGACTCAGGGGCCAGTAGTCCGACATGCTGGGCGTCGTCTTGAGCGTTACCCGCCTCCTCCCCATGTTCCCGCTGGGCCTGACTTTGATGCCCGGCATGGCCCTCCCGCTCCGCCTCTTCGAGCCCCGCTATCTGCAGATGTACTCCGACATCATCGACAGAGAGCGCGAGTTTGGAGTCGTGCTGATCGAGCGGGGGATCGAGTCGAGTGATGCCAACACCACCTATGACGTGGGCTGCCTCGCTTACATCGTCGGCTCTGGTCTACACGAGGACGGGACCATCGCGATCATCGCTCTGGGTCGGCACCGTTTGCGAATCGTCGAGTGGCAGGACTCCGACCCTTACCCGCGAGCGGTCGTCGAGGACTTGGCCGACGACCCGCTTTCGGAGGAGGGCATGCAATATCTCGAGTCGGCGGCCAACCGGCTACCGGGACTGCTCGCGGTAGCTGCCGAGCTCAATCCGGAGCTGGAAGCCGATGCCCCTGAGCTCTCCGAGGACCCCATTCAGGCGATCTACCAGCTCGCGCAGCTCGCCGGCCTTCAGTCCTTCGATCTACAAAGAGTGCTCGAGGCCGACCCGACCGACACCCGCGCCGAGCTGGTCGACGAATTGATGAGCGAAACGGTGGAGATGATCCGGCTGCAGCTGGGACTGGGCTAGCCGAAAGGGAACTCGGCGATCGAGTGAGCAACCATGCGCGCTCTAGTGCCTACTCGACGAGGCTGGACTCAACCGGCAACCGCGTCCAACGCGGCGCGCAGCTCCTCGTCGGAGACGGCGCCCTCGAAGGCAGCCGTCACGATTCCGATGTCATCGGTGACATACAACCAGGGCTCGGAGGGCAGACCCCACTCCTCCACGGCAGGGACCAGGACGAGGTCCTCGCGGTTGGTGACATGGATGTTCTCGTAAACCTCGACGTGGACATAGTTCAGGTCCGGGAAGTCAGGCTTCACCTCCTGGACCTGATCGAGCATCGGCCCGCAGGACTGGGAAGTGCACCAGGCCGGGGTGGCGAACACGATGACCGACGGTCCCGACTCGACCGCCTCGGCAACGGTCATCTCGTAGAACGCCTCTTCCGGGGTAGGGTCCGAGGTCAGGTCCTCCAGCGGGGCCTCGTCGAGAGTCCTGGACTCGGATCGGGGCGCCTCCTCCCCGACCGCTACCTGCAGCGGGTCTTCGGCAGCGACGAAACCGATCGGAGCCAACTCACCGAATTCATCCCCGTCGATCGTCAACTGATAAGTGGCCGGGCCGGGAATGTCGACATCGAAGGCGTAGACCCCGACGACGTCGGGAATCGTCCATACGAACTCGCCCTCATACTCACCCAAAGGTGATCCAATGTCGTCACGGAGCACCGCCACGGGAGTCACATCAGGTGTTGCGATCATCTCACCGGTGGACAGATCGGTGACCGCGACCAGGATTCGTTGCTCGCCGGTGCCGATGGACCCCGGACTAGTGGCGAGACGGCCCACGGCGTTGGTGTCATCGGAGCAGGCGGCGGCCAGCAATCCGACCATGAGAACCAGGGCTATCCGTCTCACAGCAAGACGTCCAACATGACGGAAGCAAACAGTGCCGACAGATACATGGTCGAGGTGGTGAACAGCCTCATGGCCTGCTCGGGATGAACCACTACCCGCCATGTGTCTCCCAGGAACCACCCACCCAGAACCAAGGCGGCCACCAGGTAGATCCACGACATCCCAGCGAGCGGTACGAGCAAGAGTGACACTGCGACCATCAGACCCGTGTAGAGCAGCATCCTCCGGGTCGTCGCCTCCACGCCGGCCACCACCGGAAGCATGGGAACGCCCGCCGCGGCGTAGTCATCCTTGTAGCGGAGGGCCAACGCCCAGAAATGAGGGGGGGTCCAGTAGAACACGATCAGGAAGAGACCCCAGGCAGGCAGACCCACGGACCCGGTCACCGCGGCCCATCCGACCAGCGCCGGAGCGGCCCCTGCCGTCCCGCCGATCACGATGTTCTGCACCGATGACCGCTTGAGCCTCATCGTGTAGACGAAGACATAGAACAGGAGGGCGGCGGTGGCTATCGCGGCCGCGAGCAACGTGGTGAACAACCACAGCCAGACGAACCCGGCGACACCCAGCACCACCCCAAAGACCAAGGCATTCCGCGGAGAGACTTCATGGCGAGCCAACGGCCGGGATCGGGTGCGTCGCATCACTTCGTCGATGTCGCGGTCGTAATACATATTGAGGGCGTTGGCCCCGCCCGCTGACAGGCTGCCGCCGATGAGGGTGGCGGCAACCAGCCACAGCCCGGGCCACCTCCCCGCGGCCAGGACCATCGAGGGAAGGGTGGTGATCAGAAGCAGCTCGATGATGCGAGGCTTGGTGAGGGCGATGTAGGCGGCAACCCGGCCTCGCGTTCCGGGCGAGACTTCGATTGCTGCTTGGTGGTGGAGTTCAGTCATCCGGAGAGAATCAATAGGCCCAGGCTGGTCAAGGCGATCATCAGGACAAGCATCGCGTATTGCGATCGAACCGCGTCCCGACCGAAGTCCTGCAACGACCGGTCATGAGCCAGTACGACCCCGACGAGATGCCCCCCGACGATAAACGCCACCTGGGCCAACCAGACAGGCGTCGATGATCTGACGAAGAAGTCCACCCGATAGTCGGCGGTTCCAAAGAGGTTCCAACCCACGCCGAACGGGTCGGATATGGCTGCGATCAGTTGCTGACCTTCGAACAGGATCAAGGTGAAGTAATGGGCGACGGCGTAGGCAAGCCCGATCGGCACCAGGGTATGGGCGAATCGCTGGGCAACCCGGCGGGTGCTCCATTGGCCCCGCGACAGTGTTGCCGCCAGCGCCGAGGCGCCGTAGTAGGCAACGGCGACGACGAATACCGCCGCCAGCAACAGGACCGTCTGACCGAGCGTGGTGTCACCCACGCCGCCTGTGATCGCACCAAACCAGTCGGTCCCGGACGCGCCGTCATAGGAGACGGTGCCGATCATGATCACGACGAAGAACCACAGCCCCGGCCACTCCGGGATCACCGCCAGGGAAGCCAGCCAGCCACGCCAGACGACTCTTCCCTGCTCATTGCGTCCGAGCGGTGAGATCGACGAGATGAGGCGGTTGTACGGAGTGAAGAAGTCGAACGTCGCCAGTCCGGTCTCCCGCCCAACGGCAGCCATCGCAATGATCAGAAAGACCGTGTAGCCGAGGGCGCCGATCCCCAGTGCAGTGGGATCACCCGAACGAGGGCTGACCAACTCGAACCAGGTGAAGACGATGAAAACGACCGCCGCCGGCCACAGCCCGACCCGCGCGGGAATCCCGATCCTCTCCATCTTCCCGAATCCGAAACCGCGAGCCAGTGTCCGCCACGGGTTGAGATCGGTATACCAGTTGCCGGCCAGAGCGCCGACGAAAGGGACTATCAGCCAGATCACCACCCAGACCAACACCAGGGCGATGCTGGGCCGGACCGCTTCCCGCTCCACTCCCATCAACGGGGGAATGACTTGGGCGCCGACGAGAGCGAGGCCGAGGACGCCGAGTGCGGCCAGGACCCCTCTGACCGGGACAACAGTACCCGGTGCGTCGTAATCGGGACCGTCCTGAAGAACGGGCCGAGTCCAGAGGAATCCGAGGGCGAGAAAGGTGATGACGAGAACCCCGGCGGCCCCGATCAAGACCACGGGCAGTGGAATGGGCAGATCCGAACGCCCCCCGATCCCATGGGCGATGATCAACCGGTCACCTCGATCTCGAAGAGAGGCTCCTGGAGGCCGTGCGTCTCCACCTCGAAGACTCCGGGCACATCGGCCTCGAAAGTGAGATGGAACGGGACGCCGACAGGGAGGTCGAAGCGGAGGTCATTGCCATGGACATGGATCTCATCGTCGACATCGGAGAGTATCCATATGTCCACTGTCTCTCCGAGGCTGACCTCGAAGGTACCGGGCCCTTGCACGTCTCCATCGGCGATCTCCACGTCGATCTGGACCAGAGTCGTGGTGGTGATCTCGGGGCTCATCGTCGTAATCGTCGAAAGGTTGGTGGTTGGGGTGGTGTCCCCGAGAGTCGTCGTGGTCTCCTGTTGAGGGCCACTCGAGGTGGTCGTAGAAGACGACTGATCCGACTGACAAGAGACGACGAGCACCATGACGGCGAGAACGATCACCGACTTGAACATGAGAGCCGACGGTAAAGCGACTCCCGCAAACGCTCAATTCCCCGTGGCCTCGCTCGGGTACATCCTGCGTTGCTGCAGCAAGAGGTGGCGGTTTCCGAGATCCGATGTCTATGGCAACGCCTACAAAAAAGCTCTCAGCTCGTCCGCCACCCGATCGGCATGGGTCCACACCAGCTCGTGGCCGGCGTCTTGAACCTCCACGACCTTGGCAGCCGGAATGGCCGCGGCCAATTCGTACTGCCATTTGGTTGGAACCAAGAAATCGGAGGTGGGGATGACCACCATCGTGTCGACATCGAGTTTTCCCACCCAGTCGCGAGAATCGAAGCGGAGTAGGGCGAACGTGGCCTGGGATCCGCTTTCCACGTCGTTGCGCAGAGTCTCACGCCACATCCACCGGGAATGCTCCGGCCGGACGGCGCCCCGCGCGATGAGATAGCCACTACGGACCTCCGGCGACCCATAGCCGGTGAGACGCTCCCCTGCCCGGGCAACAACGACGCCGATCCAGCGCAAGAGCTTGTAGCCCCTGGAATGGGTGGCGAAGGTAGCGATCAGAACCAGTTTGCGGACACGACCAGGATTGCGCTGTGCCAGGGCCTGTGCGATCACTCCTCCCATGGAGTATCCCACCACGTCGACCTGGCTCACTCCGATCGCATCGAGCACCCCGACGAGGTCATCGGCGTCGTCGGCGACCTCAAAGCGGAGATCACCTCGCGCGGAGAGACCGTGACCACGGTGGTCGACCATTATCACCCGGCGGTCCGCGGCCAGCCTGGGCGCCACCTGATACCACTCGGTGAGCGACGACCCGGCCAACCCGTGGATCAGGAGGATGGGAGTCCCGTTGTCGGGACCCAACTCTCGGACGAGATATTCCTCATCACCAACGAATACCGTCCGACCCGGGACCCGGAGGGGATGCTGCTGGGGTGGCTTGAAGTCCGGTTGGAGACGGGGGCCTAACATCCTCCACAGGATGGCTCCCATCAGAGCCCATTTGAGCCATTTCTTCATGGGCCCAGCTTCCCGACGGCGAATACCAACTCCCCCACCGGCTCCCCGCCAATGAGATGCTCATCGATGATGCGATCGAGCTTGTCGGTGTCGAGCCCGGCATACCATGTGCCTTCGGGATAGACCACGGCAATACACCCCTGCTCGCATATGCGGAGACAGTCCGCCTTGGTACGCAGCACGCTCCCCGTCCCAGGGTCGACCGGGTCGGGGTCGTAGCCCATGTCCCCCTGCCAATTGGGGGGAGCCGAGGCCGCATCCAACTCCTTGAGGCGTGTCTTCAAATGACGCCACAGGTCATTGGTCACCTCGCGGGGTGCGCACCTCGGATTGGTCTGATCGGCACAGAGAAAGATGTGACGCTGCACCCTCGGAATCGAGAGAGCCTCGGCGATCTGGGTGAGCCGGTCCTCGGGTTTCACTTCAACAGGTTAAGTCAGCTCGATGGGCAGCTCCGCGGTGACATGCCCGACCGGCAATGATCCCGGCACGTCGCTGACATAGCCGGAGACTTCATCCTCCGACAACGCGACGAGCAAGCCTCCCGAGGTCTGCGCGTCGACGAGAACCTTCCAATCCTCCACATCCCGTTCGGTGACCACGTCTGGCTCGATCGATTTCAGGTTCCGTTGCGATCCGCCGGCCCACATCCCCCGGGCGAGTAAGTCACGGGCGCCAGGGAGAACGGGGACCGAGTCGACGTCGATCGTCGCGCCCACACCGGACGCCAGACAAAGCTCCCGCAGGTGGCCCAGCAGGCCAAAACCGGTGACGTCGGTGGCGGCCGATGCGTGGTGTGGTATGAGCGCGGCACCGGCGACATCATTGAGAGCCGCCATCTGTTCGACCGCGCCGTGGGCCACCTCGGGCGGGCAAGCCTCCCTCTTGATCGCCGTTGTGATGATCCCGACCCCCAAAGGCTTGGTCAGCACCAGTACGTCTCCGGGTCTTGCTCCGGAGTTGGTGACGAAGGCGTCAACGTCGGACACGCCAGTGACGGCGAATCCGAAAGTCGGCTCGGGACCGTCGATGGAGTGGCCGCCGACGACGGTGCAGCCGGCGTCGACCATGACATCCATGCCACCGCCGACGACCTCGGCAGCGAGATCGAATGACAACACGTCACGGGGCCACGCCAGATACTGGAGTGCCGTCAGCGGAGTTGCGGCCATGGCATAGATGTCGGAGAGGGCATTGGCGGCGGCGATTCGGCCCCAGTCTCGTGGGGAGTCGACCAGAGGAGTGAAGATGTCCACGGTCTGAATGAGGACGCGACCGTCTCCCAGCGCGTAAACGCCGGCGTCGTCACTGGTCCCGATGCCGACGATCAGGTCGGGGTGCGAGACCGCGGCATGGTCTTGTACGGGACCCAGGACCTGGGCCAACTCAGTCGCGCTGAGTTTGCAGGCTCAACCGGCCCCGTGGCTGTACTTGGTGAGACGTGTCTCGGTCACGACGCTCAGGTTAAGCAGGGATGTCGGGTGGCGAGACCGTGGTGACGAGCGGCATGACCTGCCGCTATGCCACTGCTTCCCTCACAGTCGCCACCGTGTCCCGCACCATCTCGAACCTGGTTCTCACCTCGTCGGCGATGTCTCGGACACCGGGCTCGCCGGCGAGCTCGACGAGAACGGCGGGATCGATGAAGTCGACCACCACGCCATCTCCATCGGTGCTACGCACCACAACGTGACAGGGAAGAAGCACCGAGATGGATGGGTCGACATCAACGACCTTCTTGGCGAACGCCGGACTGCAGGCGCCGAGAATCAGGTGTGGCGGACGCTCCACCCCCAGCTGCTCACTGAATATCTGCGCCATGTCGACCTCGCAGACGATGCCAAATCCATGGTCTGAGAGGGCTTGTTTTGTCTTGGCGACGGCCGAAGAGAAGTCCTCATGGACCGTCACACTGAAGTGATAGGGAGGCAAGAAATCTCCTTTGATCGGTGAACCTCCACGAAGCTACGACCGCTATCTGCAGGGCAACAGGGACCAACGTCCCAAGACATGGTGACCATTGCGGATGGTCGCCGAGCCACCACGGTCCGATCATTGGCTTGACGAAAGGAAAACCGTGATCGAAGCACACGACTATCACGTGAGAGTCAGGGCCACCGACCCCAAGAGCGGCGTGTTGGAAGCGCCCCTGGATGAGCTGCCGCAATTGCAGTTCTCGTCTCCACCCGAGTTCGGCGGCCCGGAACACGTCTGGAGTCCGGAGCACCTCTTTGTGGCCGCCGTGGCGTCTTGCCTGATGACGACATTTCTGTCGATCGCCGGCAACTCGGGCGTAGAGGTCCTGGAGTACACCGACGACTCGACGGGGCACTTGCAACGTGACGAGAAGGGCCTCTACTCGATAGACCGGATCATGCTGAGGCCGAACGTGCTCATCTCGGCGGACTCGGACGTCGACCGGGCGATACGTCTCTTGGACAAGGCTGAGAAGGTCTGCCTGATCGGGCGATCCATCCGCTCTGAGGTCGTGTTGGAGACTTCAGTCTTGCAGGCTCACCAGGTAGGTACATAAGAAGTCAGTGTCTTCATGTAACCGGCCCGCTCGAACACCTCGGGATCGGGCGCCGTCAAATAGCTGAGACTGCCCCGAGCTTGGGCGACGGACTCATAGCCATGATCGGCCAGCCAGGTTCCGACCCCGTCACGCACTTCGGTCAACCGCGACGGACCATGTCTCAACAGAGCCGACGCCATCATAGTGACAGTGGCTCCAGCCAGAATTGCCTTGATCGCATCGTCGGCCTCGTGGACTCCCGAGGTGGCTGCCATGTCACAGCCCACCCGTCCATGGAGGATGGCCAACCAGCGCAGCACGAGTCTCAGCTCGACCGGGCTGGAAAGCACCAAGTTCGGAATGACCTCGAGAGTCTCCAGGTCGATATCCGGCTGATAGAAGCGATTGAACATCACCAGTGCATCGGCGCCGGCATCGCTCAACCTCCTGGCCATGTCCGGGATCGAGGAGAAGTAGGGGCCGACTTTCACCGCAAGGGGAAGCTCAACCGAGTTCTTCACCTTCTCCACGAGACGGATGTACGCCAGTTCGACATCGCTCGAGCTCTGTGTCATGTCGGCAGGTAGGCGGTAGACGTTGAGCTCGAGCGCATCCACGCCCTCGTCCGCGAGAATCTGTGAATACATCGTCCACCCTCCGGTCGAGACACCGTTGAGACTGGCCACAACCGGGACCCGGACCTCTCTCTTGGCACGGCGAATGAGATCGAGATAGTCCTCGGGACCGGTGTTGTAATCGTCGAGCTGCGGAAAGAAGCCATCGGCGGCCTCGCCGAAGCCGTCCGCTCCCATCTCCAGGCTGTAGTGGACCGCCATCGCGTCGTGCTCGATCTGCTCCTCGAACAGACTGGGGAGCACAACGGCGGGGGCTCCGGCCGCGACCAGGGCGTGGATGTGATCGACGTCACCGGTGAGTGGTGAGGCCGACGGCATCACCGGGTGAGCGAGGTCCAACCCCAGATAGCGGCTCGACAGATCGACACTCATTCCTCCACCTCCACATATTCGGCCGTCCGGTGCAGGTTCACCATCTGCTCATAGAGAAACCAGCGATCGTCGATGTCCTGCTGAGCCTGTTGCATGAGCCTCTCTGCGCTCTCGGGATCGGAACGACCCAACATGGCAAACCTGGACTCGGTCGAGGCGAACTCCTTGAAGGGGATGGTCGGCTTCCTGCTGTCCAAACGCAGCCCCGGCTCGCCGGCTGCCTCACGGGCCGGGTCGTACCTGTACAAGGGCCAATAGCCCGCGTCGGTGGCGGCCTTCTGGTGGTCGAGTTGATGGGTCATGTCGTATCCATGTGCAATGCAGGGGCTGTAGGCGAGGATCAACGAGACTCCCCGATGCGCTTCGGCCTCGGCGATGGCCCTCACGGTCTGGGTCGGATTGGCGCCCATGGCGATCTGGCCGACGTACACGTTGCCGTAGGACATGGCGATCTGACCGAGGTCCTTCTTGCCGGTGGTCTTGCCTCCAGCTGCAAACTTGGCGATGGCAGCCCGCGGTGTGGCTTTGGATGCCTGACCACCGGTGTTGGAGTAGACCTCGGTGTCGAGGACCAGGATGTTGATGTCCCGTCCCGAAGCCAGTACATGATCGAGTCCGCCGAACCCGATGTCGTAGGCCCAGCCATCACCACCGACGATCCAGATGCTGCTGTCCACCAAAGCATCGGCTACACCTTCGAGCCTGCGCGGCAGTGGGCCTTCCATGCCGGCCAACCGCTCCTTGAGCTGGGCCACCTGACTCCGCTGACGTCCCACCAGCGCATCCTGATCGGAGTGATCGGGGTTCTCGATCACATCGAGAATCTCGACGGCCAGTCCGCCAAGCTCGGGTGCGAGTGCGGTGACCAGCAGCTCGGCGTCGTCGCGCTGGGCTTCGAGAGCCAGACGCATGCCGAGGCCGAATTCGGCATTGTCCTCGAAGAGACTGTTAGACCACGCCGGCCCTTGGCCGGCTCCATTCGTCGTCCAGGGGGTTGTGGGCAGGTTCCCTCCATAGATCGACGAACAGCCCGTGGCGTTGGCCACGATCATCCGGTCACCCATCATCTGGGTGATCAGCTTGAGATAGGGGGTCTCGCCACAGCCGGCGCAGGCCCCTGAGAACTCAAACAATGGCTGGAGGAGCTGTGATCCCTTCACCGATGCGGCATTCACCTGGGAGCGATCCATTTCGGGGATCTCCAGGAAGTACTCGAAATTGCGTCGCTCCCGCTCGAGGTGGATGTCCTTGGGTTCCATGTCAATCGCCTTGTGACGGGCGACTTCTTTCGATTTGGCCGGACAGATCTCGACACAGATCCCGCAACCAGTGCAGTCGTCGGGGGCTACCTGGACGGCGATCCGCAACCCTCGCAGGTCCTTGCCCGTCGATTCCTTCCAGACAAAGCCGTCGGGAATCGGGACGTCGGCGGCAAACGCCTTGAAGCGAATGGCGGCGTGCGGACACACCAGAGCGCACCGGCCGCAGTCGATGCAGATATCCGGGTCCCAGATCGGGATCTCGGTGGCTATGGAGCGCTTCTCCCACATGGCGGTGCCGGTGGGGAAAGCCCCGTCCACGGGAAGGGCCGAGACGGGCAGGAGATCGCCTTTGCCGGCGATCATCATCGAGGTCACTCGCTTCACGAAGTCGGAGGCAACGTCGGGCACCGGGTCGGTGATCCTTCTGTCACTGTCCACTGGTCCAGGTTCCACCTGATACAGGCCCTCCAGGGCCCGATCAACGGCTTCCTCGTTTCGTTTCACCACGGCCTGGCCCCGTTTTCCGTAACTCTTCCGAATGTGCTCCTTTATGGCGACCATCGAGTCTTCGGTTGACAGGAAATCGGTGAGATGGAAGAAACAGGTCTGGAGAACCGTGTTGATCCTCCCACCGAGCCCGGCCTGGATGGCGATGGTGGCGGCGTCGACCGCCCAGACGTTCAAGTCCTTGCTGACAATCGCTTGCTGGGCCTCGATGGGTAGCTTCTCCCAAATCGTCCCTTGTGGGAACGGGCTGTTGAGGAGCACCGTCCCTCCAGGTCGGGCGATGTCGAGGGCATCGATGTCTTCCAGGAAATCGAACTGGTGCACCGCCACGAAATCCGCCTCGTTGACCAGATAGGTCGAGTCGATGGGGCGGGGCGACACCCTCAAATGGGAGACGGTGCGCGAGCCTGACTTTTTCGAGTCGTAGACGAAGTATCCCTGGGCATAGAGGTCGGTGGACTCCCCGATGATCTTCACCGAGTTCTTGTTTGCCCCCACGGTGCCGTCGGAACCGAGGCCGTGAAACACTGCCCGGGTCACGTCGTCGGGTTCGGCCCACCACCCGGGGTCGTAGTCGATGGAGAGCCCGCTCACGTCGTCGACGATGCCAACGGTGAAGTGACGCCGCGGATCTTCGGTATCGGCTTCGGCGAACACGCCGGCCACCATCGCCGGGGTGAATTCCTTCGACGAAAGCCCGTAGCGACCGCCTATGACGTCCACATCGAGATCGTTTTCGGCCAGCGCCGCCACTACATCGAGATAGAGGGGTTCCCCGACGGCACCTGGCTCCTTGGTACGGTCCATCGCCACGATGCGCTTGACAGTTGGCGGGAGTTCGGACACGAAGCCAGCTACGTCGAAGGGCCGGTATAACCGCACCTGGACCAGACCGACTCTCTCGCCACTCTCGACCAGTCGGGCCACGGCCTCGCGGGCAGCACCGACACCGGACCCCATGATCACCGCCACGGTCTCGGCGTCAGGTGCTCCGTAATACTGGAACGGGCTGTAGGAGCGACCTGTCACCTCGGAGAATCGGTCCATCGCCCGTGAAACGGTCTCGGGAACGGCGTCGTAGAAGAGGTTGATTGCTTCACGGGCCTGGAAAAAGACATCGGGGTTCTGTGCAGTGCCCCGCAGCGACGGGTTGTTGGGATTCAGCGCCCGTAGTCGATGTTCGGCGATGAGGTCCTCGTCGACGAGGTCACGAATCGTCGCCTCGTCGACCAGCTCGATCTTGGCGACTTCGTGGGAAGTTCGGAAACCGTCGAAGAAATGGAGGAACGGAATCCTCGATTCCAGGGTGGCGAGGTGGGAGATGAGCGCCAGGTCCTGAGCTTCCTGCACAGAGGCAGAGGCCAACATGGCGAAACCAGTCTGTCTCGCCCCCATCACGTCGGAGTGATCCCCGAAGATGGACAGTGCGTGGGTCGCCACGGATCGGGCCGCGACATGGATGACCGAAGGGGTCAGCTCTCCAGCGATCTTGTACATGTTGGGGAGCATGAGAAGGAGACCCTGGGAGGCCGTGAAGGTCGTGCTGAGGGCACCGGCGGTCAATGCGCCGTGGATGGCGCCGGCTGCCCCGGCTTCGCTCTGCATTTCGACGACGTCGGGGACGACACCCCACAGGTTGGGCTTGCCCTGGTGTGACCAGGCGTCGGCGAGCTCGCCCATTGGCGAAGCAGGGGTGATCGGGTAGATGGCGATAACCTCGCTGAGGAGATGAGCGATCCTGGCCGCGGCCTCGTTCCCGTCGACGGTCGCCCAAGCGCGCGTCGCAATAGCTGTCATATCCATCAAAGTACGAAGTGTGACGCCGGCACCGAAGGGACCAATGGCCCATTGTCGGTGCCCTTCGGCCCGACCGGTTGGACATGTCAGGGATTCGGGTAGATACCGCTTCTGCTTATCCTTTCGCGTTCCCATGACCGAGCAACGAACATTTCTGACGCCAGCCGCGCTCGAGAAGCTCCAGGATGAGCTCGAGCAGCTGAAGACGGAGGCCCGAAGAGAGATCGAGGACCGTATCGCCGAGGCGCGATCACACGGCGATCTGCGTGAGAACGCCGATTACGACGCGGCGAAGAACGATCAGGGGCTCATGGAAGCGCGCATACGCAAGCTGGAGCATCTCATCAACACCTCCGAGGTGCGCGTGGTCGAGGACACCGGGAGAGTCGAGGTCGGTTGTGTGGTCACCGTGGTCGACTCCGACGGTGACGAGATGGAGTATTTCGTTGCCTCTCAGGAGAACAAGGCCGCCGGCCTCCTTCTCGCCTCTCCGGAAAGCCCGCTCGGTGCCGCCCTGTTGGGACGATCGGTTGACGACGAGGTCGAATATCAAGCTCCGGCAGGGACCATGACCGTTCGAGTCACGTCAGTTCGCCCCTATGGCGCCTGACCGACGGTCGCCGCTTCCCGCTGAGCGGTTGATCTGACACACCGGGGAGGCGATCGAGTGTGCAGTGGTGCGCGGCCGACTCGCGCACGTGTGCACACTCAACCCGTCACCGTGAACCAGTGCAGTAGTGCGCGTACGCCGCGCTGGTGTGCACACTCGACCCATTGCTTCGGTCGCGCCGCGGGCCGTTTCCCGATGTAGCCTGGCCCCGGTCCATCACATCCGGGGTCACAGTGAGACTTCGACTTAGAAGCCCCCGCCAACTTGCCAGGCAACTGCTCACGGTGGCGCGCCGCGACCACGAGCAGGTTGCCGACTTCCTCGACGCCAACCGCGAGGCGTGGGAGGCGCTGGCTCACGCCACCCCGGGCGACGCCGCCGACATCATCGAGCAGCTCGATGCGACCGATGCCGCCCAGCTTCTCTCCCATCTCCCACCCTTTCAAGCCGCGGAGATCCTCGAGGAGATAGCCCCAGAGCTGGCGGTTGAGTTGCTGGAGCAGTATCCCCTGGCCGAGCTGGCCGCCGCACTCAACGAAATGCCCAGCGAGGCCGCCGCCGACCTCATCGGCGAGCTCGACGAAGAAGTGACAGAAGACGTCCTTGCGGCCATGTCGGACGAGGCCGAAGACGACGTCCGGGACCTGCTGACCTACCCTCCGGACACGGCTGGTGGTCTGATGACGACCGAGATCGCGGCCCTCCCCCTGGGTCTCACGACCGGCGAGGCGATCGAGAGAATCCGCCAGCTACGCGAGGTGTACGAAGACCTCTCCTATGTCTACGTGGTGGACGACCAGGACCGCCTGAAAGGTGTCATCTCGTTCCGGGATCTCGTCTTCCGCCGTCCGGGAGCACCTCTCGCCGATGTGATGGTTGCTGACCCGATCTCGGTAGGCACCCTCACCGACCGGGAAGAGGTGGCCGACATAACCCAGCGCTACCACCTCTTCGGCATCCCTGTGGTCGACGACCACAACCACCTGGTGGGCATGGTCACGACCGACGCAGTGATCGAGGCGGTCCAGGACGAAGCAACCGAGGACTTCGCGGTCGCGGTGGGTGCGGGTATCGCCGAGACCGTCTACACGAATGTGACGATGTCGTTCCGGATGCGGATGCCGTGGCTCGGAGTGAACCTCTTGCTCGCACTGGTCGTGGCACTGGTGATCGAGGCCCAGACAGGCATCATCAGCAATGAGCCGGTGCTGGCCGCCCTGATGCCGATCGTGGCGCTTCTGGGAGGGAATGGGGGAAACCAGAGTCTGGCGGTGATGATCCGCTCCCTGGCCTCGGACGACGTCCCGAGTGCTCAGGTACGTCGGATTCTGGTCAGGCAAACCGGTGTCGGTGTTCTCAACGGGTTGGCCATCGGGATTCTCTCCGGTGTGGTCTGCTGGCTTCTGATCGAGGGTCGCGTGTTCCAGTCCGGGGAGCCTCTTCGTGTCGCCACGGTCGTCGGAGTTTCAGCATGTGGCGTCTTGATCGTTGGGTCGCTCGCGGGCAGTGGCATCCCGGTCCTCCTTCGGACTTTCGGTCTCGACCCCGCACTCGCCTCGTCGATTTTCCTGACCCTCATCACCGACACAGTTGGCTTCGGCGGATCCCTGCTGTTGGCATCTGCGCTGCTCTGAGCGTGTTGGTGTCGAGTTTCGGGCGTCAGCTCCCGATAGCTCCGCCGGTGAACTCGGAGAACGGGCCTCGGAAATCGATGCGGGCGCGCCCGGTGAGGGTCACGAACCAATGCCGTTCGAGCAGTTCCTCTTCCGCCTCGGTGCGCTCCGCCTGCGGGACGAGGAAGGCTTCAGCAGCGGCAGCATCGTCGAAGATCTGGGCGCCATACAGATCTGGGTTCTCCTCGATGAGGTCAATGACGAAGTTCTCGAGATCGACATCGGTGTACGCGCCGTTGGGAATGACGACGTGCTGTTCGACGCCATTGTCGTTCTCGATCTCGGTGACCACCTGGTAATCCGAAACCTGCTCCCCGGCAAGGGTCGTCGGCGGGGAATTTCCCTCGCCTTCGGGAGTGGTGGTTGTGCTGCCATCACCGGGTGCCGGGACGGTGGTGGATCCGGTGACGATGGTGGACTCTGTGGACAGCTCCGGGTCGTCGCCGTCGCAGGCAGCGACAAAGAGTGCCAGCACGGCCAAAACGGATATCCATCGATTTCTCATGATCAGGAAACGAAACGCTAGTGCGCTTCGGTTCCCTAGTGGTGCCTGCCAATGCGATCGGCAAACACGAGACCGAGCTGTTTGGTGACCGGTCCCGGCTTCCAGGTTCGGCTGCCAACCGCCACCACCGGTTGCACTTCCCGCACTGTCGACCATGCGGTCACCTCAGAAGCCGAGTCGAGCCGATCCAACCGCCAACGTCCTTCCACCACTCGCATCTCCAGTCCCGAGGCCAGTTCGAGGACGACCCGTCTCGTGATCGAATCGAGGATGCCCAGCTCCAGACTTGGTGTCTCCAGGCCCCCATCCACCACCCAGCCGACCGAGAAGGTAGGTCCCTCCAGGACCACTCCATCGGTGGTGAGGAGCAGAGCGTCGTCGAACCCTTCGGCCTGGGCCTTGCGGGTCGCCGCCATGTTTGGCGCATAAGAGATCGACTTGGCCCCGGCCAGATCCCACTCGACCCCGGCGGCATGCCAGGGTGCCTCCACCGGAAACAGTCGCCCAGGCTCATCGTCTCGTTCCAGGCTGTGGGCGAAGACGATCACCATCGAAGGCTCGTCGAGACCCGGAACGCTCGAACCCCGGGTGACCACGACACGAACGTAGCCATCGCCGACGTCGGAAGAGGCCTTTTCGATCCAGCCGAGGAGCTCGGATCGAGGCGGCAGCTCGATGGCCAGCGCAGCAGCACTGCGTTCCAGGCGGCCCAGATGCTCCTCTGGAGCGAAGGGACGACCGCCGTAGCTGGCGAGGACTTCGAAACAACCGTCACCGCGCAGCACCGACGAGTCGGTGACCGGGATCTTGCCGTCCGACGGAGCACCGTTGATGAGGATTTCGGTGATCACGGAGAGGGAGGTCGGTAATGGTTGGTGATGGGGAGGCGACGATCCTTGCCGAAAGCCTTGGTCGTGATTTTCACTCCGGGGGCCGACTGGCGTCGCTTGTATTCGTTGGCATCGACGAGACGGGCGACCCGGTGCACGGTTTCCGCGTCGTATCCGTCGGCGATGATCTCGGTCACCCCCATGTCGTCTTCGATGTAGCGCTCCAAGATCGCGTCGAGCAACTCGTAGGGCGGAAGAGAGTCGGAATCCTTCTGCCCTGGTCTCAGTTCGGCCGACGGAGGCTTGTCGATGATGTTCTGGGGAATCACCTGACCGGTCTTGTTCCGCCACCGAGCGAGCTCGTAGACGACACCCTTGAAGATATCCTTCAAGACCGAATAGCCCCCGACCATGTCGCCATAGAGAGTGGCGTAACCGACCGCCATCTCCGACTTGTTCCCGGTGGCCAGGACCATGGGCCCGAACTTGTTGGATACGGCCATGGCTATCGTCCCCCGGGCTCGCGCCTGGAGATTCTCCTCGGCAACGCCGAACTCCGTCCCTGCGAAGATCTCCTCCAATGCTTCGGTATAGGCGGCGAAGATGCCCTCGATGAACACCAGATCGAAACGGATGCCGAGATTCTCGGCAAGGATGCGGGCATCTTCAACCGAGTGCTCAGACGAAAACATCGAAGGCATCCCAATCGACCACACCGCGTCGGCACCCAGCGCGTCGTGGGCGATGGTGGCGGTCACTGCCGAATCAATGCCCCCCGACAATTGGATGACGACCTCGTCGAAGTGGTTCTTCCGGCAATAGTCGCGCAAACCCACGGTCAGAGCGCGATAGATCTCCTCGGTCGGCTCGAGTAGGGGGGCGATGCTGCCCCCAGCCACGGCCTCATCACCCAGCGGGACGTCCACGACGAAGAAGTCCTCCTCGAATTGGGGGGATCGATGCAGCACCTCCCCGTCTCTTCCGATGACGACTGAGGCGCCGTCGAAGACGAGCTCATCCTGGCCCCCGACCAGATTGAGATAGATGACGGACGCCCCATTGGCCCGGGCCCTGGCTGCGAGCATCTCCTCTCTCTCGGCTGCCTTCCCACGATGGAACGGGGAGGCGTTGATGTTGAGAAGGACACGGGCACCGTTGGCTGCCTGGAGCGTCGGCGGCCCATCCGGGAGCCATATGTCCTCGCACACCGAAACACCCACCGGGACACCTTCGATTTCCCAGGTGCGGTCGGGATGGGCTCCCTCCACGAAGTACCGATCCTCATCGAAAACGCCGTAGTTGGGCAGCAACACCTTGTGGTACACCCCGCGGACCTGGCCATCGGAGATCACCGCGGCGGCGTTGGCCACACCCCTCGGCTCGGCGTCGGCGGCGCCCCGGCCCCGACCAGTGGCGAAATCGACGAATCCAACGATGGTGGTCATCGTCCCCGATGCCCGTGCGAGACGTCTCAGGGCTGCGATGTTGGCCTCCACGAAGTCTCGCCGCAGCACGAGATCCTCCGGGGGATAGCCGGGGATGGCCAGTTCAGGCACCATGAGGACATCCGCTCCCGCGTCGGCCGCCCTCGTCATTGCGGCAGCGATCTTCTCCTCGTTCCCGCAGATGTCCCCAACGGTCAGATTCAACTGGGCTCCGGCGACTCTCAGGGCCATGCCGTCACGATACGCCGTCGATCCACATTCCTGGAGCCGACCCCATAGCCTGGGCCCGGTGATTGAGGTCGAGAGCGCAGCCGAGACTCTGAGAAAGGTCAGCCCGCCGCTGGCCGACGCATTGCTGCGGAGACCCCGTCTCCTCGAAGGTCCGCGCCAGGAGGACTCCATCAGCCTGCGTCTGCAGGCGATTCTCATCGAAGTCGCCCTTGCCGACATCCAGGGACGATGGGATCTCGTGGCCACCACTGCCCGGTTCTCCGACGCCATGGACGCGCTCGTATCCGAAGCGCTGAGCGCCGCGGTCGAGCAAGTGGCAGATCGCCATCCCATCGCCCGGGATATCGGGTTTGCCGTCATCGCCATGGGCAAATGGGGGGCGAAGGAGCTCAACTACTACTCCGACATCGACCTCGTGTTCGTCCACGAGCCGGTCCCTGGACAGGATGCGGACAGTCGCGCCGCCGCTCAGGGCATCGCAAGCCGGCTGATCTCGACCTTGACGGCGCCCACCTTTGACGGTCCCACTCTCAATGTCGACGCCGACCTGCGTCCGGAGGGAACGATGGGTCCTCTTTCGCGGAGTCTCGAGGGCTACTCGGGCTACTACGACCGATGGAGCGAGGCGTGGGAGCTGCAGGCATTGCTCAAGGCGAGGCCGGCAGTCGGAGACGTCGAGTTGGGGAAGCGTTTCCGGGCAATGTGTGACCGCATCATCTGGGACGAAGGGCTCGACGTAGACGCGCTCCGCAGCATCCGCGCCCTCAAGGCCCGGGCGGAAGACGGAGCCAGGCCAGTCGATATCAAGAGATCACGAGGAGGAATCCGCGATATCGAATTCGCGGTTCAGTTGCTCCAGTTGGTTCACGGCCGCTTCGACGTCGACTTGCGTGTCCCCTCGACCATCGCAGCGATCGAGGCGTTGAACCGTCACGGTTACATCGAAGACGACGAGGCGGGGAGGCTCACAGATGCATATCGATTCCTCAGAGACGTGGAGCACAGGCTCCAGCTTCGTGAGCTGAAACAGACCCATACCCTTCCGGCATCTGAGGCGGACCGCAACTGGCTGGGACGGGCCCTCGGCTTCACCGCCAACCCCGCCGAGGAGCTGGACCGGCGGCTGGCGGAGGTACGTGAGTCGGCTCGGAACCTCCATGAGCGCCTCTATTTCCGGCCGATCCTCGAGTCGCTCGTCGGTTTGGAGGACGCTCGCCTCGACCCGGCGACCGCCGCAATCCGACTCGAGGCCCTCGGCTACCGGGACGTCGTCGGCGCGACGAGAGCCGTCAGCGAACTCACATCGGGCCTGAGCCGTCGCTC
The DNA here is from genome assembly GCA_036374335.1 of Acidimicrobiia bacterium. GTDB lineage: Bacteria > Actinomycetota > Acidimicrobiia > Spongiisociales > ZC4RG35 > JANQRA01. The sequence goes on along the minus strand of DASUUC010000038.1, from coordinate 49,192 downwards.
CCGGGTGATGCACCAGGTGCTCCCGTTGATGCTGGACTGGCTGTCGCAATCACCCGACCCGGACCTGGGTCTCGGCCAGTTGAGACTGCTAATGGCTCATACCAGGGACCACGCCGCACTGATCACGATTCTCCAGAACAACCCCGTGGCCGGAGAACGATTATGCAAACTGTTGGGCACGGGCAAGCTCCTGGGTGATCTCATCGACAGGATTCCCGAGTTCATCCCGCGGCTCGCCGACGACGAGGCGATCGACCACATCCGCGATCGGGAGGATGCGACGGCGCGCCTCATCGGTGTCCTCGACAGCCGAGCTCAGGAGGAGGCGAAGATTGGAACCATCCGCCGTTTCGTTCGTCGACGGAAACTGCGGATCGCGGCTCGCGACATCCTGGGCGGTTCGGCTCCCGAATCGACCCTCCACGCGTTGTCGGACAGCGCTGATGCGGCGGTGGCAGCTGCGCTTCACATGATCTCCGAACCGGACGATCGGATTGCGGTCATCGCAATGGGCAAGTGGGGCGGTCAGGAGCTGTCATATGGCTCGGACATCGATCTTCTCTACGTCCACGGCAGCGCGACCGCGGAGCGAGGCGCACAATTGGCCGTTGCGCTGGAGAGGGTGCTTGCCCTGCCCAATCGTCACGGTGACGCCTACGAGCTGGATGCCGGCCTGCGACCGGAGGGTAAGAAAGGCCCCCTTTCCCGCTCACTCGACTCTTACCAGCGCTACTACGAGGAGTGGGTCGAGCCTTGGGAGCTACTGGCATTGGTGAAAGCAAGACCGGCCGGTGGCGACGACATGCTGCTTCGAGGTTATTTCGAGATCCTCGAACCGGTCGTGTGGAGAGAGGAGCTCGACGAGTCGATCGTCCGGGGGATCCGCACGATCAAAGCCCGGATCGAGTCGGAGCGAATCCCCACCGATGAAGATCCTGACTTCCACCTCAAGTTGGGCCCGGGAGGACTGAGCGACGTCGAGTTCTTGGTTCAATTGCTGCAGCTGAGACACGGAAACGCCATCCCCGAGCTACGGGTGACGGGCACGTTTCCAGCATTGCGCGCTCTGCACCACGCCGAGCTACTCGGCAGCGATGACTACAACGCCCTGCACGATGCCTATCTCTTCTGCACCCGGGCTCGACTCCGACTTCACCTGCAGAGCGGGCACTACTCGGACTCGCTGCCCACCGATGTTGACGCCACTGCGAGACTCGCCGTCTCCTTGGGATTCGATCGCACCGGGGAGCTGCGCGAGCAATATCGCCGCTACACCAGACGAGCGAGACGTACCTTCGAGTCCCTCTTCTATGAGTGAGCAGTCGCGACGGCCCACTAATCTCGACGGATGCCTGGCCCTGAGGAGCTGGCGGGGCTCGTAGAGGAGATCGCTCAAGAGGCGCTCGAGCTACGCCGTCTTCTCCATCGATATCCCGAGCCGGCACAGCGAGAACACAGGACAACGGAGCTGATCGGACGGTTCCTCGAGACCCGTGGCCTCCAGTTCTACGACAGACACCCGAAGACCGGAGGCTGGGTTGACATCGGCAACGAGCCGAGAGCGGTGGGGTTCCGCGCCGACATCGACGCTCTCCCCATCAGGGAGCCCGAGGAGAACTCACCCCGGTCCGAGACCGAGGGCTGGATGCACGCCTGTGGTCACGATGCCCACGCCGCGATCGCCGCCGGCATCGCGGTGGTGTTGGCCAGGCTCGACCTCGATGCCGGATTCCGCATCATCTTCCAACCTGCCGAAGAGGCGTTTCCCGGAGGGGCAGTCGAACTGGTCGATGAGGGAGTGGTCGACGGACTCGCAGCCCTGCTCGCCTTCCACGTCGACCCCGCTCTGCGGGTCGGCAGGATAGGAAGTCGGGTCGGGGCGATAACAGCCGGGGCCGACGCGTTGACGATCGTGATCCACGGACCAGGTGGCCACACGTCTCGACCTCATAAAACCGTCGACCTGATAGGAGCCGCGGCGCGGGTTGCGGCGGAACTGCCAAACGCGATTCGCACCTCGATCGACGCCCGCTCTGCGATCGTCACCGCGTTCGGCTCTATCCACGGTGGCGATGCCGCAAACGTGATCCCCACTGAAGTGGTATTGAAAGGAACGGTGCGGACGCTGGACCCCGGACTGTGGGATGTGCTCCCTTCTCTGGTCGACAAGACGCTGGGATCCATCCTGGCTCTCAGCGGGGCCGGCTACACCCTCGACTACCGACAGGGAATAGCTCCCGTGGTCAACGACGGGCCGATCGTCAATGCCGCAACCAAAGCGATCCGGTCGGCACTGGGAGCCGACACAGTCGTCGATACCGGGACCTCGATGGGGGGCGAGGACTTCTCCAGCTACTTGACGGTGACCAGGGGAGCCCTACTGCGTCTCGGAGCCGCCTCGGGAGGCGGCGACCTCCACTCCGCCAGCTTCGCCTTCAACGAATCCGCCCTCCCCTTCGCCATCCACGCCGGGGTCACCGCGCTGATCGGGCTATCGCGTTCCTAATGCTGTAGCTCCCATATACGGGAGTCAGGAGGTCTGGAAAGGATTCTTGACGGCCTCTGCCACGGTCCGGAGGGTGACCATCAGCTCGTCGAACTCGGTTGGCAGGAGGGCCTGTGCTCCGTCCACCAGCGCCGTCTCCGGTGATGGGTGGACGTCGATGAGTACTCCGTCGGCACCGACCGCGATAGCTGCTCGGGCCAGGGGGGCCACGAGGTCTCTCCGCCCCGATGCATGCGACGGATCGACCATCACCGGGAGATGGGTGAGTCTCTTCGCAACAGGAACTGCAGCCAAGTCGAGGGTGTTGCGCACCGAGCTGTCAAAACCTCGCACACCGCGCTCGACGAGGACGATGTTGGGATTGCCCGCGCTATGGATGTACTCGGCGGCGTCGATCCACTCCTCAATGGTTGAACCTCGACCACGCTTGAGCAGGACCGGCTTCTCAGAGAGTCCTACTTCACGGAGAAGGGCGTAGTTGGACATGTTGCGGGTGCCGATCCGCAACATGTCCGCGTAGGACGCAACCAGGTCGACATCACGAGGGTCGAGTACCTCGGCCACGAATGGGAGCCCCGTGATCTCTCTCGCCTCGGCCAGGATCTCGAGTCCCGCCTTTCCCAGGCCCTGAAAGGTGTACGGGGAGGTCCTCGGCTTGAAGGCATCGCCACGGAGAATTCGAGCACCGGATTCCTTGACGGCTCGGGCAGTCCCGATCATCTGGTCCCGGCTCTCCACCGCACAGGGCCCGGCTGCCACCACCAACGAACCGTCGCCGATCGAAACCTCACCGCCTACCGCCACGACCGTGTCCTCTGACTTGAACTCCCTGCCCACCTGACGACCACCCCGGATCGAGGGATAGACGCTTTCCACCCCAGGGAACGAATCCCACGGTGCCTCCTCATAGAGACGGGCATCCACAGAACCTTCCACGACCGTCCGGCCGTCCTGTGTCGACACGCTGGCTGCGGCCCCCGAGGCTCGCAATCTTTCGACCACTTCGGCGATCTCATCCCGGGTCGCGTCTGAGTGCATGACAATGATCATGGGCGCGCGGTCGAGAGTAGCCACGTTCACGAATCTGGCTCTGCTAACTTACGCTTGCAAAAGCAAGCAGCTTGCTGTATGCTCACAGAAGGTGAACGAGAGCAAGCACGGCGACCTGGGTGGATTCATCAGAGCCCAGCGAGAGCGAGCGAATCTTTCCCTCCGACGGCTGGCTGAGAGCGCGGGAATATCGAACCCGTATCTGAGCCAGATCGAACGAGGGATTCGCAGACCCTCGGCCGAGATTCTCAAAAATCTTGCTCGTGCCCTCGAGATCTCGTCCAATTCCCTGTACAGCAGGGCAGGACTGATCGATGAGGAGATGCCACCGGTGTCGGTGTTCGAGGCAATCGACGGCGATGAAAAGCTCACCGGTGAGCAGAAGCGAGTTTTGCTCGACATGTACCGGGCCCTGGTCCGGTCCAATGGAACAGATTCAGTTCGAGAACAGGAGTAATGATGCAGGCGAAAAACGTTCTGTACGCAGCAGTTGGCGCCCCCGTGGTTGCCGCCCGAAAGGTCAGTGACCAGGTGAGCACGCTCAAAGGCCGCTTCTCCGAGGAGACGACCAACTACACCAAGGCCGCCAACAAGACGATCGACGAGTGGGCCACCGAAGGCGAGAAGGTCGTCTCCGGTATTCGCGAGGGCAAGGTCGTCGAGGAGATATCCCAGAAGGTGGATTTCGACCAGGCCAAGGAGCAGGTGAGCAAGCTGCGCGATCAACTCGAGGACATGCTCGCCACCTGGCGACACTCCTTCCGACCCGAGAAGGCGGACGAGACCGCAACGGACAGGCCCGCCGCGAGCAAGCCCGCTGACAAGCCCGCCCCGAGCAAGCCCGCTGCCAAGACCACAGCCAAGAAGCCGGCTACGAAGAAGCCGGCGGCCAAGGCTTCTGCTGCCAAGACGACTAAGTCGTCCACGGCTGCGAAGACGAGTTCGGCGAAGTCGACTGCCTCCAAGGCCAAGTCGGCTTCCTGAGCTCACTCCTCCTCACACGGAAAAGGGGTCCCGTTTCGGGACCCCTTTTCTATTGGAAGGACGCACGACTCCGACGCCTGATCCAGGTCTGGTGGACCGAAGTGCTCGCTCACGGTGAACAGTGGTCCAATAGACCCCAACTCCTCCCGGTCCTCGGGGTCAGCTGAGGACCCGAGGGCTCGATGATCCTGAACGAGACGCTGTGACTCCCATATATGGGAGTCACAGCATTAGGAACGCGTCATGGGTTGATGGCGGGGTCCAGGTCGGCGGCATCGCTGATCCAGCCTTCCACCATGGCCTCGGTCGGTAGCCTGTCCACGACCTTCTTCGAGCCGTTCATGCCGATGATCTTGGCAAGCAACGCAGTCGGGTTCCGTCTCCTCAGGTCGCGGAGGGTGTCGACTCCAGCCTGAACCAAGAGAGTGGCGTATTCGGCGCCTACTCCGCGCACCCGCAAGAGATCCGCGTGGTGAACCCAGAGCTGGAGGTCTTTCGGAGTGAGTCCGGTCTTCTTCGCTAGCTCAGTACGGCCACGGCGGGTCGAGGCAAATTCGGCGAGGGATTTGCTGGTACGAACTCCGGCTTTCCGCAGTTTTGTTGCTTCCCGGTGACCGATGCCAGCTACTTGGTCGATCCGCGCCATCTCACCCTTCTCTTCACCGAGGTTGATCCACTACCCGAATATAGACAAACGAAACCACCCAAACTCAGGCCGGATGGCGAGGCTTCAACTCGTCGATGTCAGCCTCTGTGTCGACGTCACGCGGGGCCGTCTCGGAGAACCAGACCTCGTTCACCCATTCCGGATGTGCCTGCCACAACCGCTTCGCCCCCTCATCGCCCTCCAGGGACATCAAACGGGCCCAAAGCGACCGATCGACCACCACCGGGTTGCCCCAGCTGTAGCGGTACTTGGGAACCGTCACCGGCTTACCGGACCGGGCATGAGAATCGAGAAGCTCGGTGACCACTTCGAGTGGCACCTCGGGTTGGTCACCAATGACAACCAGGGCACGATCGCAACGGGAGAGCCGGGTCAATGCATCCAAGGCAACCCGTAGCGAGGACGCGATCCCCTCTTCCCATTCGAAGTTCTCGATGATGTAGACATCTCCGAGGTCGGTCTCGGCGAGGATCTGGTCGGCGTCGTGGCCGAGCACCACCCACACCTCGTCCACCGGGAAATCACGGGTACGTGCAACCACATGGCCAAGGAGATTCGACTCCCCCCATTGCTCCAGTTGCTTGGTCCGACCGAGGCGTCTCGAGCCTCCGGCGGCCAGCACGACGGCGGCAGTCGACATGATCTGGAATCTAGTGTCCCGGTTTCCCGACCGCCGTTCGGTCAGGAGTGGACAGCCACCGGGAACCGGGTCAACGCTCCGACCCCGTGGCGGTCGAGGGGCGAAGCAACCGAGATCTGCGACACGACACCGCCGGCGCCCACCACCGACTCCATGACCGCCCCCACGATGTCGTCGACCGCGAAGAGTGGAGCACCACAGATCGGACAGTTCTCACCATCACGCACCAGGTGACCACATGCGTCACAGATCGCACCGGGACGGCGGAAGGGCCCGGCGACGACAAGGGTGTCGATCGCCTGGGCATTGGCGGCATCGAGTGCCTCCTGAAGTCCGAGAAGGGCATTGCCACCGCTCCAGGCCGTGTCGCAGACTCTCCCGGCTAGAGCACTCTGTCGGTGCTGTCGCATCTGTTTGTCCATCGTGGCCACCTCAGCACGAAGACCGGGAAGACTGATCACCTGCGGGTTGACGTTGAAGGTGGCGCGAGGCAGACGAGTCAGGTAGGGATGCAGGGGTCTGGCGATCTCGTCGAGAGTCTCGTCGTGGCCGCCGATCGCCAGGTAGTCGAATGGCTTGTCCATGTGGCTGTCGAGCAGTCGCTCCCCCGCCTCCCGCCAGAGCTTGGTGGTCACCACCTCGGCCCGCGACCTCACCGTGTGCTCCTCATAACCCGAGAACCCGCCCCAGCTTCGGTTGCCGATGTCGACGCCGATTGGAGGGTTGATCTCATCGACGATTCCCTCCATAGCCGTGAACGTCCTCGCCAAAGTGTTGTTGGCGAGGAGTATTCCGCTTCGTATGGCGCGCGGCGCCGCTCGAAGGGGCCTCATATACGGCCGGGGCCCGATGGTCGAGACATTTGGCGTCGGATAGCCCAGCGGCTCGATGACAAAGGTCCCGTCCAAATCCGAGGCAAACACGGCGTATCCCGGCGCCGAGTCGAATTCCAGTTGATCGGCAAGACGGTGGATTCGCTCGGCATCATTACGAACACTCTTCTGCACCGAGCGCTCCAACTCTGTCGCTCGCTCGCGGATGTGCTTGGTGAGATCGGAGAGCAGAGCGCCAAAGCCGCCCGGGCTGGGACGAGCCGCGTACAGGGAGATGAGCGAGCCGCTGTGGCTTCTCAGGTCGGCTATGCGATCACCTTCCAAAAGAACCTCCGTCCCCGCTTCCTGGTCAGGGTTGGTCGCTTCCGCCTTCGAACCTACACATCCGTGCTGAGGTCGTCACAGTGCGCCGGTGAGCTCAACAGTGAGCTCTTCTTGGATCCAGCCGAGATAGTCCATCACCTGGCGACTGTCCTCCGGCAGCGAGTCGTGGTCACCCTCGACATCGATCCCGAGACGTGCCCCCAAAGCCAGTCGCGCCTGGTTGAGCACGCGCAGCATGGCGTCCGCGTCCTCCACCGAGAGCGTGACTGGCTCATCACTGGACACCACCTTTTGGAACACGGTGCGATCGGCTCGGCGGGCTGCATCCAGATCCTGGCCCATCAGCCGCCACCACTCCTCGTTGGCATCGGGATCGTCGAGGTAGACCGGGACATGGAGGCGATCTGCTGCAGGATCTGAGCCGCGAGCACCGATCTCGGCGAGGAGAGGAAGCACATCGCCGAGGAAGAGACGCTCCTCAGGGCTCAGGTCGACACGGATCCCCTCGGCGGTGGTGTGGAAATGACTCACTGCTCGACCGTTGCCCAAAGACCGTGGTTGTGGAGCCGGAAGCAATCGAGCTCGGCCTGCTCACGTGGTCCGTCCGAGACGATGGCCCGACCCTCGTGGTGAACTTGAAGCATCAGGTCTGTCGCCTTGATCTCGTCGTAACCGAAGAGCTTGCGAAACACGTAGACGACATACGACATGGTGTTGACCGGGTCGTTCCACACGACAACCTGCCAGGGCTTGTCGACATCGAGTCTCTCGTCCGCGTCCGGGACTATGACTGGGGTTGGTTGGGCTGGCATCAGTCGCTGCGCGGTTTCAGCTAAGACATCCTTCTTCTCTTATACAACTCTAAGAGTCTGTCGACATGTCCCGACATGCAGCCACCGCATCGGGAAGATCGGGATCGGTCCACGGAATTCGGGCATCGGGGAACGGCGACCCGACGCCGTCGAATCCGGGCACCGGATCCGGGAAGCCCTCGACGCCCCACGACCGGAGACAGTCGGCGAGTTCTACCAGGGTGTCCTGCACCAGTTCACGTAGGTCAGGGTCGGAACTGAGATCCAATGCACCGGCTCTGAGGTGCTGGCCGCACGACGCGAGGGCATCGAGCACATCGCGATCAGTGAGATCGAGCCCTCTGAGTGCTTCCGCCAGTCGGGGGCGACCGAAGACGTCCAACCGGATTCGACCGACCCCGACCCCGCGCTCGCGGAGACATTCTCTGAAGGAGCCGAGACTCTCTTCGACCGTGGCTGTGGTGACGGTCACGGGAATCGTGGTGGTTGTCGTGAATCCGTGGGGATCAGTGGGCGAGGGCCCATCGGCACCCGCGATGCACCCCGACACGAGGATGGCCATGGCTGGAATGATGGTCTTCGCGGTCGCCGAGACACCTCGTCCCACGATGGAGCCACTAGAGACCGTCGGCGAGGATCATCGCTATGTCCCGCACCGGCACATCGTCGCGACCCAGCTCTTTGACCCCGTCGTCGAGCATCACAAAACAAAACGGGCAGGCAACAGCGATCTCATCGGCCTCGGTGGCCAACGCTTCCTCGGCACGCTCGTTGTTGACTTTCTTGCCGGTGTGCTCCTCCATCCAGAATCGAGCGCCGCCGGCGCCGCAGCAGAGCCCCCGGGTGCCATGTCGGGGCATCTCGATGACATCGTTTCCCGAGCCACCGACAACCTGACGGGGGGCCAGGTAGACGTCGTTGTGCCGACCGAGATAACACGCGTCGTGGTAGGCAATCTTCTTGTTCTCGCCATTCGCTTTGGTCGGCTCAGGGAGTCTCCCCTGGGCAAGTAGCTCGGCGAGAAGCTGGCTGTGATGCACCACTTCGTAGTTCCCCCCGAATTGGGGATACTCGTTGCCCAGAGTGTTGAAGCAGTGGGCGCATTGGGTGATGATCTTTTTCACCCCCAGCTCCTCGAACGTCTCCACGTTCTGCAGCGCGAGTTGCTGGAAGACGAACTCGTTGCCGGCGCGCCGTGCCGGATCACCGTTGCACAGCTCCCGTTGGCCCAGGATTGCGTAGTCGATCCCCGCCTTGTTGAGCAGACGAGCCAGGGCCACCGACGTTGCGGTGTTGCGGTCGTCAAACGAGCCGGCGCATCCGACGAACCACAGATAGTCGGCCGCGTTCTTCCCGTCCTGGCCGAACACAGGCACGGGAAAGTCGAGTTCGGATGTCCAGTCGCCGCGCGCCTGTTGACTCATCCCCCACGGATTGGACTGGTTCTCCATGGCAACGAACGCCTTGCCCAGCTCGGTGGGAAACTCCGATTCCATCAACGTCAGATAACGACGCATGTCGAGGATCCGATCGAGGATCTCGATGTCGACCGGGCAGATCTCATCACACGCCCTGCAGGTGGTACAGGCAAATACCTCCTCGGGTCGGATGCGATCGAAGAGCGATCCGGCCTCATCCAGGACGGCAGTCGTCGAAACAGGAGGAGCCACGCCTGCAAGCGCGGAAGCCACTTCGCCCGACTTCAGAACCATTTCCCGTGGGTCCAGAGGTTTTCCGGTGATGTTCGCCGGACAGACAGAGGTGCAGCGACCACAAATGGTGCACGCGTCAGTGTCGAAGATCTGCTTCCAGGTGAGGTCGGTGGCGACGCTGGCACCAATCGTCTCGATGTCCTCGGCCTCCATCAGGTTCGGCATCTCCCGCATGGCGCCTTTCGGTCGGTCCCGCGCCGAGAGATAGAGATTGGCCGGCGAGGTGAACATGTGACGCAGCTTGGTCACGGGGAGGATCACCAGGAACCCCACGAACAGAGCCGAGTGGCTCACCCACAAGAACCGATGCCAATCCGCAGCATCTACTGGATCGAATAGGTAGGACAGCGGGTATCCGATGAACGACCAGACCTCGAAGTCAGGACGTCCGGCCAGAGAGATTCTCGCCGCCTCGATCAGGAGACCGGTGACCCCAATCAGGGCCAAAACCGAAAGGATCAGCGCATCCTGTGGTTTGGTCTTCGACCTGATACGCCAAACGGGGATGACATATCGGCCGACAAATGCCAATGCCAAACCCGCGAGGAACACGACACCGGCGAGGTCCAATACTGCCGAGTAACCGAGATAGAACCTGCCCTGCAGAAACTTGAGATCGCCCGGCATGAGATGGTCGATCTCCAGGGTCACCGTGCCCAGAAACAGAACCACGAAGCTGAAATAGAGCATCGAGTGCATCGTGCCGTAGCGACGATCTCTCAGCAGCGTCTTCATGGAGAGACCGTCGTAAAGCCGGGCGAGACGCGCTCTCCAGTGACCGGTGCGCTTCTCAGGACCGCCCTGCTCCCAGCCGACTGCTCGTTGCGCAAAGAGATGAAGGGTGAGCCACAGGAAGGCGGCCAGGCCAACATAGAAAACGAGCACCACAGCGTCGGGCACGTTCCCGAAGACCTCGCGACCGACTGGGAAGTGAGGATGCTCGGGGAGTGTTCCCAGAAAACCTAGAGCCAGCGTGCCCAATGCGAGAAGGGCCCCGATCACTTCGAGGACCCGGGCTACCGGGGGACGCCGAACACCGACCATGGCCGGCGAGTGTAGGGGTCTCAGCCGCAGTGGTCGCGGGAAGCTCGCCCCGCCACGGCACCTGAGACGCCTCGCCGGATAGGCCCTGGAGTTCCTCTTCCTCCGTACGGGTGGCCCTCCAACAATCTGCGCCGGCGGCGCCGGTCCTGGGATCTTCCTGCTCCTAGGGGGAGGTCCGGGCCGGAGGCTTTCTGACCTTTGGGGCGACCCGCTTGACCACGCGAGAGCTCAACCAGGTGGTCATCGGCACCGCCGCCACCAGGCCAGTCGATCCAACAAGGGTGCGGACGATCTCCACCGCCACGATCTCCGAGCTGGCCACGAACCCAAGGGACTGACCGGCGAGGGTGAAGAGGATTAGGAGCGGCAGGGAGGCTCCCGCGTATGCCAGAAGGAGAGTGTTCACCGTGGAGACGATGTGGTCGCGGCCCACCCGGAGGCCTGACGCATACAGCTCCGAAACATCGAGTGACGGATTGGCTCCATGGACCTCCCAAACCGCGGACGCCTGGGTCACCGTCACATCGTCGAGCGCACCGATGGCTCCAAGCACGATTCCTGCGAGGAGGAGACCGTTGAGGTCCACGTCGGGAAGCGCCAGGAGGAAGAAGGCCTCTTCGGTGGCCACACCCGAGAAGTTGGCCACCGCCAGGACCAGCCATGACAGGGCTGTGGTGAGGACGAGGGCTGAGAAGGCACCTAGCGCCGCCACATGGGTGAGGGGGTTGTACCCGTGGGCGAGATACAAAGAGATGAGAGCGATCGCTCCTCCGCCGACGAGAGCGACGAGCACGGCGTCCTCGCCGGAGATGATCGCGGGAAGGATGAACCAGAGAAGGACAGCGATGCTGAGAACCAGCCCGAGCAACGCAGCTACACCGCGTAGCCGCCCCAAGGCAACGACTGCCGCCGCGAAGACCAACCCGAGTGCGACGAGGACCAGCCCTCGGTCCTGGTCTGCATACTGGTAGTCCATCACTCCTTCATCGAGGTTGACCACGGACAGATAGACCACATCTCCTGCGGCGAGATCGGGTTGTCCTGACTCGTCGGGGAACTCCAACGGCACCCTCTCGCCGACGGACGCTTCGAGCAGCGAGAACTCGTAAGTACGACAGTCGAGCTCCTGGGCGTACGAACACGGCTCTACAGACGCGCTGACCACTTCAGATCGCACCACGTGATCGGCGAATCCGAAAAGGGACAGATCCAGGTCACTTCTCTGGGTGGGCCACAGCGCGACGAGACCAAACAAGACCAGCCCGGCGATGACAGTCATCAATGCCCCGAGCCCGCGTGGTCGCCTGATAGGCCGCCGATCGGGGCCGATCAGTGTCTCGAAGTCAGACTTCTGGTCCGGCACGTCGTGATCGTACGGCGTCTGCAGTCCTTCCATCGTTTCTGTGCGGGTTAGTCCGCCGTGACGGCCCGTAGATCCGCACAGAATGGGATCTCACCCCTTGAAAAGGGCTTTGGCAAAGAACATCGCGTTGGCGGGCCGTTCCGCGATCCTGCGGGTGAGGTACGGATACCACTGCGATCCGAACGGCAGGTAGATGCGTAGGGGGAATCCGGCGTCGACGAGCTCACGCTGCAGCTCAGTGCGAACGCCGTAGAGCATTTGGAACTCGAAGGGCCCTCGACGGGTGGCGGCGAGCTGTCGAGTCAGACCTATCAGCTCCTCGTCGTGAGTGGCGATGGCGGGCTTTGTCGACGGAGACTCCATCAGAGTCCGGAGTTGGGCGGCGTAGGCCTCGTCCACTTCGGCTTTGGATGTGTAGGCGACCTCGGGAGGCTCGACATACGCCCCCTTGCACAGACGGATGTGACCTCCAATGGGCATGATTCGTTCCAGATCGGAGGGAGTCCGCCGCATGCACGATTGGACCGCGATCCCGAGATTGCCTTGAGAAGCCTGGCCCTTCTCAAAGAGCCGGATCGTGGCCTCGGTATACCGCGAATCCTCCATGTCGATCGTGACAGTCGTCCCCCTCGAGGCAGCCCGTTCGCCCAGCGTCTCGATGGCGGTCATCGCCATGGCTTCGTCGATGGCCAACCCGAGTTGGGTCGGCTTCACCGAGATGTTGGCATCGAGCCCGTCGCTGCCGATGCGGTCGAGACTCTCGAGATACTGCGCGGTCGCCGCCAAGGCCGAGTCGCGATCGTGGACTTCTTCACCGAGGAGGTCGAGGGACACCAGAAAGCCCTCGGCATTCAGGGTTCTCGCCACGCGGACCGCGTCGTTGAGAGTGTCGCCTGCCACGAATCGCTCCGCCAGGGCGCGTCCGGGCCCCGTCCCGGTCACGAGCTTCTCGACTGGTGCAGCGCCGGCCACAGCCATCGTGACCCTCGAGAACAGACTCAGGCGTTGCCCCCCAGCTCCCGGGCGCGGATCGCCGCAGCACGCACGGCGTCCTCGACCACGGCACGAAATCCCTTCTCTTCGAGGACGTGCATCGCCGCCGCCGTGGTCCCGCCCGGAGAGGTCACCTCATACCGCAGCCGTGCCGGGCTCTTTCCGGTGTTGGTGAGCAGGTGACCGGCCCCACGGATCGTCTGATGGACAAACCCTTCGGCAACATCGCGGGGGAGCCCTTCCCGCATGGCCGCTTCGGTAAGGGCCTCGGCGAGCAGGAACACATATGCGGGACCGGTGCCGGAGACGGCAGTCACCGCGTCGAGAAGTGACTCTTCCATGACACGCACCGTCCCGACTGCCCCGAGCACCTCACGGGCGACGTCGAGATGAGTCGGGTCGGCATGACTACCGGGAGCGATCCCGGTGACGCCCTCTCTCACCAATGCCGGGGTGTTGGGCATCGCTCTGACCACGGGGACCGCACCCAGCTGTGACTCATACGACTGGGTTGTGACCCCGGCGGCCAGCGAGACCACTGTCTGGTCCGGCGCCACCTCTCCAGCCAGGGTCTTCAAGAGATCGAGGACGTCACGGGGTTTCACCGCCACCACCACCACGTCACGCCCCTTGATCGTCTCGACGGGGTCGAGACCCACCACACACCCGGTCTTGTGGGCCAACTCGTCGGCGCGATCCATGCGTCGAACGCAGAGCGTGAGGTCGTCAGGGCTCCAGCCGGCGCCGAGCAACCCGGAGACGAGAGCCTCGCCCATCGCTCCCACTCCGATCACGGCAACGGTCGATCGCTTGGTCACGGTGGCAATTCTAAGGAGCGGTGCCGGTAGATCGCCGCGCGAAGAATGGCAGGTCCCTATCCGAGTTGCACACCACTACCTTCTCCCGAAATGGATGTGAGGATCGCTGCAAACGAGCGCGACCGTCTCCTGAGCCGAAGACTCGACAGGATCGTCCCTGCATTGATGCAGCGCCACGGCTTCGAAGCTTGGGTTGTCGACGCTCGCGAATACAACGAGGATCCGGTGGCCAGGACCATGCTGCCGGCCACCTGGCTCGACACCGCACGGAGAAGGACCATCCTCGTCTTCCGGGATCACGGTCGAGAGCGCGGCGCCATCTCCCGCTATCCGGTGGGTCCTTTCCCATCCGTATGGGACCCGGAGACCGAGCCCGATCAATGGTCGGCGCTGGCGCGATACGTCACCGGCGTCGAGGGAACAATCGGGATAAACATATCCGGAGTCTTCCCCCTCGCCGACGGTCTCAGTTCCACCGAGCACGTCGCACTGGTGCGCGCTCTCGGCGAACATCATCTCGAGTCGGCGGAGAATCTGGCGATCGGATGGCTGGAGACTCGTCTCGACGACGAGATGCCGCTGATGGCTGAGGCCTGTCACATCGCCCATGAGCTGCTTGGTCGGGCTCTGTCGAACGAGGTGATCGCTCCTGGAGAGACCACCACCGAGGATGTGGCGTGGTGGCTGACGCAGACTGCCCACGACTCGGGCCATCGCACCTGGTTCCACCCTGGAGTTACCGTGCAAAGGCGAGGAGAGGACCCGTCGACGCCGGTGGATGGCATCAATGACCGGGTCATCGAACGTGCCGACTTCATTCACATCGACTTCGGCATCGTCCGCAACGGTTATCACACCGACCAACAGCAGCACGGTTACGTCCTCGCTGAAGATGGTGCCGGCCCACCAGAGTCGTTTGTCCGCGGCTTGAAGCAAGGGAATCGACTCCAGGACATCCTCATGGGCGAGATGGCACCCGGACGGAGTGGGAACGAAGTGCTCGCCTCTGCCCTCACCACCGCGAGGGCCGAGGGCATCCGGCCGATCATCTACACCCACCCCATCGGCTTCCATGGTCATGCAGCAGGCTCGACGATAGGTCTCTGGGACAATCAGGTCTTGGTGGAGGGTCAAGGGGATTATCCCATCTCCCTCAGCACCGGCTGGTCGATCGAGCTGGCAGTCGAGATCGACGTCGAGGAGTGGGAGGGACAACCGGCCAAGATCATGCTCGAAGAGGACGCCTATCTCGGCGTGAACGGGGTGCAGTTTCTCGACGGGCGTCAACAAGACCTCTGGCTAATCGAATAGCGGGCGTTCCTAATGCTGTGGCTCCCATATGTGGGAGTTTGTGCGTTTGATTCGCGGTTTCAGTGCAGACGTGACCTGATCAACTCCACCACG
The DNA here is from genome assembly GCA_036374335.1 of Acidimicrobiia bacterium. Classification (GTDB taxonomy): domain Bacteria; phylum Actinomycetota; class Acidimicrobiia; order Spongiisociales; family ZC4RG35; genus JANQRA01. The sequence continues at coordinate 34,042 of DASUUC010000038.1, read as the reverse complement.
GTGGCCACCGCGGCCGGGTTCTAGCCCTCCGGGATGATCAAGTCGGCATAGCGGCGGGAAGGCTCGACGAACTCGAGATGCATCGGCCGAACGGTGGCGAAGTACTGGGTGATCACTGACTCCACCGAGCGGCCACGCTCGGCGATGTCCCGCTCGAGACGACGGGCGAGACGTAAGTCGGGGTCGGTGTCGACGAAGATCTTCAGATCGAGCTCTGAGCGAAGTTGGGCGTCGGATAGGACGAGAATCCCCTCGACGACCACCACGCGCGCCGGCTCTACCCGGAAGGTCTCCGGGGAGCGGAGGTGGTTGGCAAAGTCGTACACCGGGTGTTCGATGGCGACGCCTGAACGGAGACCCTCCAGATGCTTGACGAGCAGTTCGGTCTCGAGAGAGCCGGGATGGTCGTAGTTGACTTTTGTCCGCTCCTCGAATGTGAGCTCGACCATGTTTCGGTAGTAGGCATCGTGGTGGAGCAGTGCCACCCGGCCCTGGAGACGGTCGACGACCTCCTCGGCGATGGTCGTCTTGCCCGACCCTGACCCGCCGGCGAGCCCGATGAACAGGGGCCGATCCGGTTTCCAGGGACTCCGCTCCGGCATAGCGAGCGAGGTTAGGAGTCCGGCAGGCGACTTCCCAGACGGTTACTTGCCGTCGGCGACCTTGCTCCGCAGACGACGGATCTCGTCGTAGACACCGTCGGTGAGAGTGGTGGAAGCGTGGGCAGCGACACCACGCACCTCGATTGGAGCCCGAGTCGGCTTCGGCTCGAGTTCGCTCTCCGGTTCCGCCTCGGCCTCCGCCTCCGGCTCTGGTTCGGCTTCGGCGAGAACGACATCTGCTTCCGGCGCCACGTGTTTCGGAGCGGACTCCTCAGCCTTCAGCGTCGTCTCTGTGTTCGCCTGCTCCAGCCACGTCGGCTCAGACGACGCAGCGGAGAGACCACCGGCCAACCGGTCGAGCCACTCCGACTCGTCCTCGGCCTCGATTGTCTGCATGACTCCCAGTCGATGGAGAGTGTGCAGGATCCTGACCGCACCGCCACGACCGACCTGAGATTCGAGGAAGTCGAATGTGAAAGGTTGGACGAGAGACACGATTGCCTGCCAGTCGTCAGGCTCCAACGTGATCGGCTCCTCGAGGTCGTTGATCAGCCGGACTCCGGCCGCCTCGAACAGACCTGCGTCAATGACCTCACCCTCCAGCGAACGCAGCGCCGTGACTTCCCCCATGATGTCCTCGACGGCGAGCCCATCGCCATCGGGACCGTCGGCGGGCCCCACGCCAAACGAACCGGATTCGAGAGAAGAGAGGACGTAGAGGATGTCGGCGATGGCACCACGATCGGAACCCTTGTAGCTGCCTCGCTCACCGGATAGCTCGGCACCGGTGACAGCGCCGTCGACGAAGTGGATACGGCCCCTGCGCTCACCTTCGACGTCGAGCGACCCCGTCTTCTTTGTCACTTGCATGATCTGAAGCAGATCGTTGATGCTCCAATCCGCAAGTTGTCCCGAAAGGTTTCGTCCTTCCAACATCGTCCCTCGCTGAGAATTTAGATATCGGCAGAGATCGTCAGATGATTGAGTCGACTTCAGTCCTTTTTCGCTGCCTTCATCGCCTTCTTCTGTTCGCGGAGCACAGCCACGTCGTCGAATGTGGCGACATCGGCGACGCTAGGCCAGTCGGCGGCCTTCTCCGCCCAACCGCTGGGACGCACCCCGAGACGCTTTCCGAGTACCCCGACGAAGATGCGGGATTTGCCTTCGCCAAAGCCGGGAAGGGCTTTGAGACGCTTCAGCAATTCGGCTCCGGAGTCGGCTGTCTCCCACAGGTTCTCCGCCCTTCCGTCGTACTGCTCGACCAGGACCTGGCAGAGAGCCTGAGTCCGCTTCGCCATTGCAGACCAGTAGCGGTGAATGGCAGGTGGGCCCTGAAAGATGGCGGCCAGCTCCTCAGGGTCCCAGTTGGCAATCCGCTCCTCATCGAGATCCTCACCCAGTCTCTCTTTGAGGAGCTGGGGCCCGTAGAACGCCCGTTCCATCGGGAATTGCTGGTCGAGGAGCATGCCAGTCAGCAAAGCAAGCCCGTCGTTGGCCAACAACTGGTTGGCAGCTTCGTCTTCGGTGAAATGCAGTTGATCGGGTCTATCCATCGTCCGCAACGGTACCAACAACACTTCTGTGTCGATTTCGGGCGGTATCAGGGCCCGAAACCGACACAGAAAGTTGGGGGTCTCCCGCAACCGTGGCTGATCGACCAAGATTGGGGGTTGAGATGACGGACGTATACATCGTTGACGCTGCGCGGAGCCCAATGGGCAAGCTCGGAGGTCAGCTTGCCCTGGTGCGACCCGACGACCTCGCCGCCCATGCGGTGAAGAGTCTCCTGGCCCGCAACCCCGACCTCGACCCGATGGGCATAGAGGACATCCAGTGGGGTGCCGCCAACCAGGCCGGGGAGGACAACCGCAACGTAGCCCGGATGGCAGGACTTCTCGCCGGTCTCCCCATCGAGGTGCCCGGCGCCACCGTGAACCGTCTCTGCGGGTCGGGCATGCAGGCGGTGGTCTCGGCGACGCACGCTCTCCAGGATGGATGGGGCGACGTGATGATCGCCGGGGGATCCGAGTCGATGAGCCGGGCACCGTATGTCATCAGCAAACCGGAGAAAGGATTCGCCACCGGCCTCCCCGACTCCGCCGATACCGTGCTCGGGTGGCGGCTCATCAATCCCGAGATGGAGCGTCTGTACCCGCCGATCACCCTGGGCATGACCGCCGAGGTAGTCGCCGAGAAGTACGACGTGAGCCGGGAAGAACAGGACGCCTTCGCCCTCGAGAGCCATCGCAAGGCGCTCGCCGCCGTGGAAGCGGGGCGCTTCGGAGACGAGATCGAGCCGATCGAAGCTCCGACTGACCCGCGCCGCCGCAAGACAACCACCATCGACCACGACGACGGGCCGCGACCTGACACCTCCCTCGAGGTGCTCGCCAAGCTGCCTCCGGTATTCCAGGAAGGCGGGACGGTGACCGCGGGGAATTCGTCGCCGATGAACGATGGTGCCGCCGCCGTCCTCCTTGCTAACGAAGACGGGTTGAAACGACACGATCTCACGCCCATGGCTCGGATCGTCTCCTCGGGCGCGGCCGGGGTACACCCCGATGTCATGGGCATCGGGCCGGTCCCTGCCTCGGAGAAGGCGATGGATCGAGCCGGCATCACACCCGGTGACCTCGACCTCATCGAGCTGAACGAGGCCTTCGCCTCCCAGAGCCTGGCCAGTCTCCGTCTCCTCGACCTCGATCCGGAGAAGGTGAACGTCAATGGTGGCGCCATCGCCATAGGTCATCCTCTCGGAGCGTCCGGGGCCCGGCTCCTGGTGACTCTGGTCCACGAGCTGACCCGGCGTGGTGGTCGCTATGGCCTGGCCACGATGTGCATCGGCGTCGGCCAGGGCATCAGCACGGTCATCGAGCGTGTCTGAGCCTCATGGGCCCTGAAGGCCCCCTCGACGGCGTCACCGTCGTCGAGTTCGGCAACCTCATCGCCGCACCCTATGCCGGGATGCTGCTCGCCGACCTGGGGGCACGGGTCATCAAGGTCGAACCACCTTCCGGTGACCTCGGTCGACAATTCGGCCCTTATCAGAAGGGGGAATCGGCGTTCTTCATGGCCGTGAACCGGGGAAAGGAGTCCGTCGCCCTCGACACGAAGGACTGGGTGTCCAAACGGGTGCTCGACAACCTGGTGCGCAGGGCGGACGTGGTGCTGCACAACCTGCGCTACGGGGCAATGGAGCGTCTCGGGCTGGGCGAGGAGAGATGTCGTGAGCTCAATGCCAAGCTGATCTACGCCGTCGTGTCGGCCTTCGGAGCTACCGGCCCCTATGCGAAGAGGCCAGGCATCGACGTCGTCTTCCAGGGGGAGTCTGGGATGATCTCGATCACCGGCGATCCGAAGGACGGGCCACGGAAGACAGCGACCACCATCGGTGACTACGTGGCCGGGACCAACATGGCGCTTGCCATCTCCGCTGCTCTCGTCGAACGCCCGCGGCGGGGTCGTCGCATCGACGTGTCTTTGCGCGACGGGCTCATGGCAGTTCAGTCGGGATGGAACGCGTTCAGTTTCGTCACACATCAACAACCCGAGCGGACCGGAACCGCCAGTCCCTACCTCGCCCCCAATCAGGTGTTCGAGGCGGCCGACGGTCACTTCACCCTCGCCATCGTCTCCGACCGGCACTTCGAGTTGCTCTGCGACGCCATCGAGCGGGCGGACCTGGCCGCGGACTATCCGACGAACGAGGACAGGATGACGAATCGGGATTCTCTGATCCGCAAGCTGTCCCGGGTCTTCAAAGAGGAGAAAGTGGAGCACTGGATCGAGCTGTTCGACCAGGCCGGTCTGCCGACAGGTCGGATCCTGACCATTGCCGAGGCGTTCGACGACCCTCAGGCGCGTCATCACGACATGCTGGTCGAGTTCGAGCACCCAATCGCGGGGCATGTGCGCACGACCGGCTCTCCGGTGCGCCTCGAGGGTGAGCAGGCCCGGGCGGGATCGCTGCCCCCAACCCTGGGTCAGCACACCCGGGAGGTGCTTCATGAGATGGGTGTCGACGACGACACCATCAAAGCCATGATCAGCGAGAGAAGGGCGGTCAGCTCGTGAACATCCATCGTGCCCGGGAGGTGGGTGACTACTGGCCGGAGGTCAAAGCAGAGCTCTTTCGGGCGTTCCAGATGGCGCGAGCGGCGGCTCGGGCAGAGGAGAACTTCGTGTTCGTGGTCCACCACGACGACCTGCTGGGACGTCGGGGTGCGGGCAATGCCATGGTGGCCACCGGTCTCCTCTCGGCGGCGCGCACTGCCGCGATCGAAGGGTCACGCAAGGGGTGGACCGCCAACGTCGTTGCCTTCGACGACGACGCCGAATTCCAGCTGGTCGAGGGCTGGGCGGAACGTCTTGCCGAGGACTCGCTCGGAGTGAACGGCGAGGTGATCAGGCTTGGTTCGTCACATCTCGGCAAGGCCCTCCCGTGAACGGCTCGATCGTCGTCACCGGCGCCGCCCGGGGCATCGGACGGGCCATTGCCGAGCGTCTCGCCGCCAACCCTTCATTCACCGTCATCGGGGTCGATCTCGCTCCTGAGCTCGCGCTGGCCAACGATGACATCGTCCCGGTGCAGGTCGATCTGACCACCGATGATGGCGTGGCCGCGGTCGTGGAGGCCGTGGAATCGGCCGGTGTTCCCCTCCTGGGCCTGGTGAACAACGCTGGCATCACCCGCGATGCCCGGCTGATCAACATGACCGATGAGGACTTCGAGGCAGTCCTCGACGTCAACCTCGGGGCGGCTTTTCGTCTGACGACCGCTCTTGCCGATCTGATGACCGATGGCGGGTCGATCGTCAACATCGCCTCCCGGGCGTACCTGGGCAACTTCGGTCAGTTCAACTACTCGACGTCCAAAGGGGGCGTGGTGGGATTGACCCGCGCCATGGCGCTCACCTTGGCGCCAGATATCCGGGTCAATGCCATCGCACCGGGGCTGATCGGGACCGAGATGGCCATGGCCATCCCCGACGACGTTCTCGACAAGATGATCTCTGCCATTCCCCTCGATCGGATGGGCACGCCCGAGGAGATCGCCAACGTCGTCTGGTTCCTCCTCACCCCCCTGTCGTCGTACATCACCGGCCACGTTCTAGTGGTGGGGGGAGGCCGCTCCCTGAGCTGAGCTGATCGTGCGAATGGGACACCGTAACTCCCATATGTGGGAGCCAGAGCATTAGGTTCGCGGTCAGTAGTAGAAGCGGGAGAGGCGTTCGGCGATCATGGCGGGTTTTTCCTCGCCTTCGACCTCGGTGATCAGGGTTTGCTTGATGTGGATGCCGCCAGGGACTTCGGATACTTCGTCGAGGGTCACCCGAACCCGGATCCTGGAGTCGACCGGCACCGGCGCGGGGAACCTGACCTTGTCGAGGCCGTAATTGATCGCCATCATCGGGTTGCCGACATCGAGGTCGACCTCGGTGCTCATCGGCACCGTCAGCGACAGCGTCAGAAAACCGTGGGCGATGGTCCCCCCGAACGGAGTCTGCGCCGCCAGCTCCGGGTTGACATGAATGAACTGATGGTCATCGGTGGCTTCGGCGAAGGCGTTGATGCGCTCCTGGGTGATCTCCCACCAGTTGCTGACGCCGATCTCCTGACCGACCCGGGATTGAAGTCTTTCGAGTACGTCCTGCATGTCTGATCCTGCCTGTGAATTGGGTAGTGGCCGCTGACCATCTAACTTGAGGGTATGGCCGACGCAACCAAGCTAATGGTTTGGATCGATCAAGACCTCTGCACCGGCGACGGAATATGCGAGGAGATCACCCCCGACGTATTCGTGGGTCGCGACGATGGCCTTTGGGTCGTCAAGGAAGAGTCCAAGCACTTCGACAGGACCGTCGTATTCGATGGTGAGGACGCTCCCGACGGAGCCCGCGGTCTTGCTCGTGTCCCCGACGCTCTCATCGACGACGTGATCGAATCCGCCGAGGAGTGCCCGGGCGAGTGCATCATGCTCGAGCCCTACCAGGAGTCCGCTGTCCACAGCGGCTGACCACAAGCATCCCCAACTAGCCTTCCGGACGATGCAGGTGTTGAAGACGCGCCTCGACACGCGCTCGGAGGAGTACCAGGCCAATCGGGGCGCCATGGAGGAGAAGCTCGCCGAGTTCGAGAAGCTCCAGGCGGAGGCCCGGATGGGTGGTGGCGAGAAATACATCCAGCGTCACCGGGAGCGGGGCAAGCTCCTCCCCCGGGAACGCATCGAGCTTCTCATCGACCGGGACTCCCCCTTCCTCGAGTTGTCGACGCTCGCCGCGTGGGGGACCGACAAGCCGCTCGGCGCCAACGTCGTCACCGGAATCGGTGTGATCAACGGCGTGGAGTGCGCCATCCTCGCCAACGACCCCACCAGCCAGGCCGGCGTGTTCAACCGCTACACGCTGGCCAAATCGTTGCGCATCATGGACATCGCGATGGAGAACCGGCTACCTCTCATCAACCTGGTGGAATCGGGCGGGGCCGATCTCCCCGATCAGGCCGATGTGTTCTTGGTCGGCGGCAAGTGGTTCCGCAACCTGACCCGGCTGTCGAAACGGGGAATCCCCACCGTCGCCATCGTCTTCGGCAGCTCCACCGCGGGCGGCGCATATTTCCCCGCCATGTGTGACTACGCAGTGATGGTGCGGGAGCAGGCCAAGGTATTCCTCGGTGGGCCTCCCCTGGTCAAAATGGCTACAGGCGAGGAGTCGACAGACGAAGAATTGGGTGGGGCCGAGATGCACTCCAAGGTCTCCGGCCTCAGCGACTACTTCGCCGACGACGAGCACGAGGCCATTCGGATGGGGCGTGACATCGTCGACCACTTCAACTGGCGGAAGCAGGGCTATGGGCCGACCAAGCCGGCAGATGAGCCCATCCACGACCCCGACGAGATCCTCGGCGTGATCCCGACCGACCTGCGGGTCCCATTCGATATGAGGGAGATCCTGGCCCGCACCCTCGATGGCTCGCGGGTCGAGGAGTACAAGGCCGCATATGGCACATCGATCCTGAACGGGTGGGGATCGCTGCACGGCTTCCCGATCGGGGTCATCGCCAACCAGCAAGGCGTGATTTTCAGCGAAGAGGCAGAGAAGACCACCGAGTTCATCCAGCTGTGCAACCGCTACGACACTCCGATCCTCTTCATCCACAACACCACCGGTTACATGGTGGGTAAGGAGTACGAACAGCGGGGGATCATCAAAGACGGGGCCAAGATGATCAACGCCGTCGCCAACTCCGAAGTCCCTCACATCTCATTGATGGCCGGAGTGTCCTACGGCGCCGGCAATTACGGGATGTCTGGGCGGGCTTACGAGCCTCGCTTCGTCTTCGGGTACCCCAACCACAAGGTGGCGGTGATGGGGGCGAGACAGCTTGCCGGCGTGATGTCGATCGTCGCCCGTCAATCCGCGGAGTCACGGGGGGTCGACTTCGACGAGGAAGCCGACGCCAAACGCACTGCGGAGCTCACCCGTCAGATGGAAGAAGAGGAGCAGGCATTCTTCTCCACGGCACGGGTCAGAGACGACGGTTTGATCGACCCGAGGGACACCCGGACCGTCCTGGGAATCGCCTTGTCCGCCATCCACTCCGGGCCGGTGAAGGGGACCGACCGGTTCGGAGTGTTCAGGATGTAGGGATGGGCTCGTCGAAGTCAACGACGACGTCGTTGTAGCCGACGCTGAGCAGGAAGTCGGTGAGCACCGATCGGGCGTTGGCCTCTGCCTCCTCGAGAATCCCCTCTTCGACGGCGTTGTCGACGAGGACCTCGTCAGCGATTCGGCGCACATCCGACTCCAAGCCGGGGTTGCCGCTGGTGAAGATGCCAACATCCCGCTCCAACACCTGGGTGGCGTCTTCGTCGGGGTCGACATACTGGATCACCGCAGCCGGCACGCGGAGTTCCACGACGCCGTTCTCGTCGACCGTGACATCACGCACTGTCACCTGTGCGAGGTCGACACCGGCCCCGATTCGGGCGACGGCGAACATGCGCAGCGAGTCACCGCGTGCCCAAGCCAGCCAGCCTTCGTCGGTTCCTTTCTCGACGATCGTGTACTGCACGGTCTCGACCGTCGTCAGCTGAGCGAGGTCGCGGATCGCGGTGATCGTGACCGGCCCGATCTCCTCGTATGGCTCCGGTTCGAAGACATTTGCGATGTCACCTGGAGTCGGTATCGCCGAGATGACGGTTCGGACTCCCCAAAACGTGAGCAGACCCAACCCGATGACGAGAACCAGGATGGTTACGAGGACAGAGGGGAACCGAGACTTAGTCTCGTTGTCATTCCGATCCTCAACCACGAAAACCCCTGGTCAGGCGCTTATTACCTAGGCAATACTTCACCCTGTGCCCCCTCTGTGCCGCGGAAGGTCCGCCGCATCGTAGGCGTCATGCAATTCCTCGAGCCGGTCGGCCAGGTCCTCGAGGTCGTCGTCGTAGAGACCGCCGTACACATCGAGGGTCATCGCAGCGGCCTTGTGGCCGAGCATTCTCTGTACGGCTTTCACCGACGCCCCGGAGCTGATTGCCAGTGATGCCGCGGTGTCTCTCAGTTCATGGGGCACCAGATCCCCAAGACCGGTCTCGGCTACCGCGGGAAGCCATACCCGGGAGCGGAAGTGAGCGGAGCGGAGCGGTCCACCGCGGGGAGCAGTGAACACCAAGACGTCACATGCATTTGACGTTTTAGGCTCGTCAGGCTTTCCATTTGGAAAAGGTGGTAGCGCGTGCCGCGGCACAATCACTGTGCGATGCTCATGCGTCTTCGGCGCCCTCTCAATGAGCTCCCCGTTGACCTCGCTGATAGCCCGATGGACTTTGACCCGTCGTCGGTCGAGATCCACATCAGAGGCCTTCAGAGCGATTGCTTCGCCCCACCGCAACCCGGACCAGGCCAGGAACGTTTCGAACGCGCCAGCGCCCTGCTGACGCCTCTCACAGGCAGCGGCAAGTTTCGCGACTTGGTCGGGAGTCAGGAAGCGTTGACGCCGCGGTTTCTTCGTCGGGGTTTTTACCTTCGCCGCCGCGTTCCGGCCGAGTACCCCGTCCTCGACCGCCTGGTTCAGTATCGACGCCAACACTTCACGGGCCGCTCCCACCCGCGACGGCGACAACCCCTCCTCGACCATTCCCGCCACCCACGCCCGCACTGCGTCGGGGGTTATCTGGCGGAGCTGCCAGTCTCCAAACTTAGGGAGGATCCGGGAGTCGAGAAGCGACTTGTAGGTGGCGACGGACTTCGGTTTGAGCTGTCGGCCAGCCAACCACGACTCTGCATAGTCGGCTAGCGAGACCTTGCCGGCGTCCGGGTCGAGCCACAATCCCCGGTCAGCTTTGGACTCCTCGTCTCTCAGCCACCGTTCGGCGTCGACCTTCCGCCGGAATGACCTCGACCGCTCCCGGCCGACAGGGGCTCGGAATCGGGCCCGCCACGGTTCCGGCCGGTCGATCTTCTGGATATGACCCACGGCTAGGGACTATATGAGGGCTGGCGGGTTCAGCGTCTGAAACCGACGCGGGATCGTGATCTGGGTCTAACCGTTCTCAGTGGCATCGTGATAGCTTCGAAGAGCCAGTGCCCCTCCACGTCGGAATGATGGCTGTCATCGCATTCGAGCGGAACTTCTACGCGACCGGCGACCATGTCCCTCGCCATCAACTGCCCTCCGACACTCCACCATCCGCCGTAGCCCATGACCCGCCCGCACAAGACAATCGTTGACTTGTTACTCATTTGTTGAACCTCCTAGGTGGAGCGGCGGGAGTCGAACCACAACATCCCGCCCGGAGTAGCTCCACCGTCTGTGACGGGTGGTCATCGTTGAGCCTCGACGGATGGCCGGTCGAAGGCGTACCAGTTGCGGGAGCAGACGCCGCAGGTGGCGAAGTCGTAGGTCGACTCTTTCTTCACCTTGACGGCCAGTTTCAAAAGTTCCGGCTTGTCCGCGATCGAGCAGCTCGCTTCGTGCTGCATCACGTCAGGGTCGCGATAATGTCGGGCCGACCACAACGGCGGGTCGGAAACCTCTTTGCGGCAGGTACAAACCCGTTCGTAATGACCTTTGTCGTCGACGGGATACCACTCCGGCTTTGCGTCCGGCGTCTTGGTTCGTGGGTGTGAGGGAAGGGGGTGTTCTCGGGCTCCGCTCATGGTCGCTTTCTTAGTCATGGTCGTGGTTCCTCTCGGCAGACGTTTGCGGCGCAACGCTCCAACGACGACGAACGTGGGGTGGGGGGTTCGTATCCCCCGTAGGCGTTGGCGAAGACCCGGGCCCACTTCCTCCAGGGTGGTCCCTTCGAGGTCCTTGGGTATCCACCTGGAGGAGGCCCAGGAGCTGACCGGCACGGCCGGCGCAAGGACGGGACGGGTCGCTCGAGCCGCAGGAGTTGGACCTATAGGAGAATCGAGCCGGAGAGAAAGGTGAAGAGCGGAGCTCTCCGCTTCCTGGAGCGTTGGAAAGAATCGCCGGTCACGATTCTCCCCTGGAGTCTCGCCCCGGGCGGATTCTCTCTGAGGGTGGTCGACCGGTCCGGGGTAGGGGCGCATGGCTACCGACTACCCCGACTGCGAACCTGGCCGCGCTCAAGGCGGCCCGGTGAAGCTCGAGTATGCGGACGCCGCGGGGGCACAAGATCGACCTCGACCGGATCGAGCGGCCCGATGAACGACTCTTTGGCATGAATTCCCGGGTGGTCCGAGAATCAGCCGAGACCGCGCAAACCAGAGAAACCCCCCGGAGCGTTTCCGGGGGGTTTCGCAATTCAGGCGGGCGTTGCCCTCACACTTCGTTGCAGACGCTCGCCAGTTGCCCGGTGAGTAGGCAGTCGTCTGAGAAGGTTCCGGAGATAGCGATCGTGTCGGTCTCGCCGGTCTCCGTCTCGAACGACACCATCACGTTGCTGTAGCTCACTCTGACCAGCACCAGTTGCTGGTTGCCCGGGCACTCCAACGTGGTGTCGAGCGGCCCTAAGGTCAAGCTGTCTGTCACTTGGCCATTCTTGCCTGATTCGAAGTCGCCGCTTTCGCTCAGAGGACCTGCCTCATCCTGCTTGTTGCTGGCGTTGGGGTTCTTTCCACCCCGGTTGACACACGCATAAGTAGCTGTGGAGTCAGCGGTCGCTGTCACTTCTACGTTGACGCTGTCGCCCAGGCCGGCAATCTTGAAGTCGACGTCCAAGCTCCCGTCATTGTTCAGACTGGCGCTGGCTCGGATGAAGTGTGCGCTTGCAGCGAACGCAGCTGGCATCAGTGTCACAGAGGCCAGCATCACAGCCAGCACAATCGTCAATGCTCGTCGCATCGGTTTCTCGCCTCCTTGGTTCCCCCTGTACGTAGCCGTCACCAATAGTTGAGGGATATCTCGGCCTCCCGCGTCATATGGGCCTCCCCGCCTCATATCGGCTACGTCTCGAAAACTACGCATCGCGCCAGGGACAAGTGAAGATTTTTTTCGCGAGTTCGATCCTCCTACTTACACAACGACCGAACTCGGTTGGCCGGATCCACGGGATCGAGCAGGCTATGGAAGAAGGGCAGATCTACTCGAGCTCTGACGCTGCCTCGTTCCTGCCCACTCATTAGGGAAAACCCCCCACGCGAGACGGCGAGGGGGTTTGTTCATGCTCCGGGTTGGGAGCGCTTTTAGCCGACCGTCCACCGATACCAGCCCGGCGCCTCCTCCGCGTACGGCAGCAAGGTGGCGATAACCTAGTCCAACGTCCGGTCGAAAAGCCCCCCGGAGTGTCCATGCCGCCAGTGAGGTCGGCTTCGAGGTTGGTAGGCGAGCTCGAGTTCGCCCCTGATCGGCGGTCTCGGTCCTATATCGGTCGAAAAGGGCGAGGACCGGGTAACACCCTTACGACCGTTGTGCCGCATTTGTGTCGCGGCACAAGTAAGAACCTACAGACGTAAGACGGTGCAAGGGTTTAACCAGGGAAAATCGGACAGAAGTCCGGCTGACGTGGACCTCCGATACGAGACTTGGCTCGTTGTCCATCACGACAGTCCATCTGGGACCGAAACCAGATCCAGTGCCGGATTCCCTCCAGGGAGGGTGGGGGTTAGCCTCCCCTCCCGATGATCTCGAAGGTTCTCGTCGCCAACCGGGGTGAGATTGCCCGCCGTATCTTCCGGACATGCCGCGACATGGGCATTTCCACTGTCGCCGTCTACTCCGACTCCGACGCAGGCGAGCCCCACATGCGTGAGGCCGATGAGGCCGTCCCGTTGCCGGGGAGCTCCGCGGTCGAGACCTACCTCGATATCGATGTCATCATCGCGGCGGCGAAACAGACCGGCTCCGACGCGGTCCACCCCGGATACGGCTTCCTGGCGGAGAACGCCGTCTTCGCGAGATCAGTCATCTCGGCCGGTCTCATCTGGATCGGGCCCTCGGCCGAAGCGATTGAGATCATGGGCTCCAAGCTCGAGTCGAAACGATTGATGGAGGAGGCCGGTGTACCCATTCTCTCTTCGATCCCGCTCGACGACAGCGGTTCAGTGGAGGTTGCTGCGATGTCCTTTGGCTACCCGGTCCTGGTCAAGGCGTCAGCCGGTGGTGGAGGCAAGGGGATGCGAGTGGTGTCGGAGTCGGCTGAACTCCTCGACGCCATCGATTCGGCACGGCGGGAGGCGGAGAGCGCGTTCGGTGACGGGACAGTCTTTCTCGAGAAATACCTGACGGCACCTCGTCACATCGAAATACAGATCTTCGGCGACAGTCACGGGCAAATCGTCTCCCTCCATGAAAGAGAATGCTCCGTCCAGCGCCGCCATCAAAAGATCATCGAGGAGTCGCCGTCACCTGTCGTCGACCCGGAAACACGGCAGGCCATGGGGGCGGCGGCGATCGACGCAGCGCGAGCCGTCGACTACATGGGTGCGGGGACTGTCGAGTTCCTCTATCAGGAAGGCCGCTTCTATTTCCTGGAGATGAATACCCGCCTCCAAGTGGAGCACCCCGTCACCGAGATGGTCACCGGCCTCGACCTGGTCAGACTTCAGATCGAGATCGCCGACGGGGAACGGCTTCCCGACAAAGGGCCGCAGTTGGAGGGACATGCCATCGAAGCGCGTCTCTACGCCGAGGACCCGCTCAACGACTATCTGCCCGTGTCGGGTGAGTTCCATCGGTTTCGATTTCCCCACGTCGAGGGTTTGCGGGTGGATGCCGGGATCGAAGACGGGTCCTCGGTGACGGTCCACTACGACCCGATGATCGCCAAGGTCATCGCCCACGGCGCCACCAGGGAAATGGCCGCCGCCATCCTTACCGGCGCCTTGCGGCGGGCCCAGATCCACGGCTCGACCACCAACCGGGCGCTCCTGATTCGAATCCTGGAGCACCCTGAGTTCATTTCCGGTGACACCGACACTCATTTCCTACTCCGACACGACGTGGCGGAGATGGGTCGTCCCCTGCTCGACGCTTCGGAAGAGCGCCTCGCCGCCCTTGCGATCGCCGTGTCGGATCAGGCTCTGGAGCGGCAGGCGAGCCCTGTCCTTCGCACCATCCCGTCGGGGTGGCGCAACTCACCCAGCCAAATGCAGCATCGGAGGTACACCGGAGACCACGGGCAACATGACATCGGCTACACACTGGCCCACCCGTTCAGTCTTGAAGGAGTTGGCCGGGTCTCGGTGGTTCACGCCTCACCGGAGAGCGTGACCGTCCTAGTCGGTGAAGCCAGTCACGAATTCGAGATCGCCCGATATGGAGAACTTCGATATGTGGACTCCGACCGCGGCCCCGCCCGGCTGATGGAGGTGCCCCGTTTCCCGCCGTCACTGGCAGAGGAGGATGCCGGTTCGTTGCACGCTCCGATGCCAGGAAAGGTGATCCGGGTCGATGCCGGCGTCGGTGAGAAGGTGTCGGAAGGTCAGGTACTGGTTGTCATGGAGGCCATGAAGATGGAGCACACTTTGCGCTCGCCACACGACGGGATGGTCTCCTCGGTCCTCTGCGAAGCCGGCGATCAGGTGGAAGCCGACACGATTCTGATAGTCGTCGAACACGAGGACGGATAGTTTCCCTCTGACTATGGGCGACGAAGCGTGTTCCTCTCCCGAGGCCCGTCAATTCGACTTCTGGCTGGGGGAATGGGATCTCATCTGGCCTGCGGAACAGGCCGGAGGCAAGCCTGGAGAACAGATGACCGGGAGCAACCACATCACCGAGCTCTTCGGCCCATGCGTCACCGAGGAGAACTTTGCCACCAGCGACCGGACGTTTCTCGGCCGAAGTCTTTCTGTCTACGACGAGAAGGCAGCCAGGTGGCGACAGACATGGGTGGACAGTGCCGGTGGCTACCTGTCCTTCGCCGGGGGAATGGAAGGGCAACGACATGGTGCTGTCAACCGAACCAGTGTCAGACGGTGACTCTACAGTCGTAAACCGCATGGTGTTCAGCGACATCACCCCCTTCTCCCTCGAGTGGCGGTGGCAGAAGTCCACCGACGGTGGCGGGACCTGGTCCGATCTGTGGACCATCTCCTACCAACGGCGAACCTGAACCGCTTCTGTGTCGATTTCGGGCCCCTATTGGGCCCGAAATCGACACAGAACGGATCTAGAAGCCACGGAGGATGTCCAGCGCGTTATCGATGTCGGCCTCGGTGTGGTCGGCGTTGACCTGGAAGCGGACCTCCTCGTCCCCTTTGGGCACGACCGGGTAGTTGAGACCGGTTGCCAGCACACCATTGTCGAAGAGATGACCCACCAGGTCGGCGGTCTTCTGTGTGTCCCGCACCATGAGGGGAACCACCGGGTGGGGGCCGGGGATGGTCTCGAAACCGGCATCCACCAATCCGGTTTCGAACTTTTCGGTCATCGCGGTGAGGTGAGCCAGCAGCTCCGCACCCTCCGACGACTCGAGGATCGACACCGATATCTCGGCAGCGGCTGCCTCTCCAACGGTGATCGGGTTGGAGTAGACGTACATTGGGCCTTTCTCCCGCAGGTAGGTAGTCACAATCGAGGATCCCACCACGTATCCGCCATTCACCCCGAACGCTTTGCCCAGCGTTCCGACGAGAACGTCGGCCACCCCGTCTGTGATCTCCTCGGTGCCGCGACCGGTGGCGCCGAAGGCGCCGACCCCATGTGAGTCGTCGACAACCACCACGACATTCTCCGGGAAGGCGCCGTCGTAGCGGGCGGCGACCTCATTTATCGCCGAGAGATCGGCGTAGTCGCCCCGCATGGAGAACACACCATCGGTCACGATGAGGACCCTCTTGCCTGACTCCGCCGCCCCGTTCAGTTCACGGTCGAGACCGTCCATGTCCAGGTGGGAATAGACAGCCCGCGCCGCAGGCCTGCTCATCCGGATCGCGTTGATGATGCAGTTGTGATTGAGCTCGTCTGACAGGACGACGGTCTCCTGGGTGATCAGGGAACCCAGAGTCGAGACCACCGCCGCATAGGCGGAGGAGTAGATGATCGCCGACTCGCGGCCATGGAACGCGGCGAGACGGGCCTCGAGGGACACGTGTGGCTGGTAGGTGCCGGAGATGAACCGAACCGCGCCGGGACCGGCGCCGAATTGGCGAGTGGCGCTCTCCTCGGCTTCGATGACGGCGGGATGTTGGGACAACCCCAGGTAGCTGTTGGAGTTCATCCGGAGAAACTCTTGATCGGAGCCGGCGAGCCGGTAGCGGGGACCGAAGCCCGATCGGGGATGGAGGACTTCGGTCACGACGGATTCCTGGCCTTTGTCGGTGCCGGATTCCGCCAGCTCATCGAGCTCGGCGGCGAGTGTCTGGTCGAGTCGATTACTGGGCATGGCCTCTCTTTAGCAGGTCGATAGGGTGCACCGATATGACACGTCTCGGATTCATCGGTCTCGGGATCATGGGTAGAGGGATGACGGCCAACCTCGTCGATGCCGGGCACCAGGTCACGGTATGGAACAGGACGCCTGCCAAGGCCCAAGGGCTCGACGTCAAGGTCGTTGAGAACGCGACCGCGGTGGGCCCGGAGTCAGACGTGGTGTTCGTCTGTGTCTCGGATACCCCAGACGTCGAAGAGGTGGTGTTCGGTGACTACGGGGTCATCCACGGCATGACTGAGGGGGACGTCCTCGTCGATCACTCGACGATCTCGCCGGTGTCGACACGGGAGTTCGCCCAGCAGGCTCGGGAGCTCGGTGTCTCCTGGGTGGACGCACCGGTCTCGGGTGGCTCGGAAGGTGCGGAGAAGGGCACACTCGCCGTGATGGCCGGTGGTCCGTCGACTGCGGTGGAGCGGGTGAGGCCGTTCATGGAGGTCTATTCGTCGTCCATCGTCCACGTCGGGGAGGACCCGGGCTCGGGCCAGATGGTCAAGGCGGTGAACCAGGCCCTGGTCGTCCTCAACCAGTTGGCTGCATCGGAGGCTCTGATGCTGGCAGACGCCGCTGGGCTAGATCTGAAGAAGACTCTGGCTGCTGTCGAAGGAGGTGCGGCGGGATCCTGGATGCTTTCCAACCGGGGACCACAGATGATCGAACGAGATTGGCGCCCTGGGTTCACCATCGACCTCCAGCAGAAGGATCTACGACTCGTCTTGGAAGCCGCCGACGAGGTGGGGGCGGTCATGCCCGGCGTCTCCCTCGTCTACCAGCTCTACCGGTCATTGCAGGAGCGCGGTCTGGGTAGCGAAGGCAACCACGCCCTCGTCAAGGCTCTGGAGAATCTCACCGGTCACCAATTGGGGAGCTGACACCGTTCTGTGCGGATCTTTGTGGACTGAGCCCCGGTAAACCCGCATAGAACGGTATTCAGACCCCCAGGAGGTCCTCTTTGACCCGGGCGACATGGCCCTTGGCCCGGACGTTGCGGTAGGCCTTGTCCAACTCGCCGTTCTCGTCGAAGACGAAGGTGGATCGGATCAGCCCCTCCGACAGCTTGCCGTAGAGCTTCTTCTCGCCCCACGCACCGAGCGATTCGGCGAGCTGATGGTCCTCGTCGGAGAGGAGATCGAAGTTGAGGCCTTCCTTCTCCTTGAATTTGAGGTTCCGTGACGGTGGATCGGGGCTCACCCCGATCACCTCATAGCCCGCCTCGGCGAACTCCGAGTAGCTGTCCCGGAAGTCACAGGACTCGGCCGTACATCCCGGCGTCATCGCCCTTGGATAGAAGAACATGACGTACTTCTTCCCCGCGAAGTCGTCACTGGAGACTGACTCACCGTCTTGATTGGGGAGGTTGAACTGGACTCTGTCGGCCATGGGAGCAGGCTAGCGCTCCGTCGCTATCCCCTTTCGGCGGCTGCCTTGGCCTCGTCGGACTTGAGGAAGGTCGACCCACCGGCAAGGAAGCTGAGAGCGGCGGGCAACCAGTAGGACACCACCCGGAAGACGATGATCGGCGCCAGGGTGTTCGATGCCGGGAATCCATAGGCGGCGAGGATCAGGGCAATGGAGCCTTCGGTGACGCCCAATCCGCCGGGCATCCCGGGCAGGCCCCCCACCAACTGGGACGCGGCATACGTGGCAACGGCTTGGAGCACCGTCACTTCGATACCAAACGCCATCATCACCAACCAGAAGGCGGCCGTCTCCAGAACCAGTCGTGCCCAGATATAGATCTGGGACTCCCACCCTGGAAGATGGTTGATCATCGACGACTCGATCTTTTCCCTGATGAACCTGGGGAGATATTTGGCGATGCTCCCCAGCCGACCGGAGCCGAACATCACCGCCACCCCGATCAGCAACACGATCGGGGCGACGACGACCAAGGAAGTGGAAAACACTGGGATGGCCTCGTCGGGTTGCTCGAGGAGCATGCCACCACCGGCCAGGATGAGCAGGCCTGCATAGTTGAGCAGGACGGTCCTGATCCCGGGCCCGGCCGTGTTCTCCGCCACCTCGTCACGTACGGTCCACGACATCGCAACGGGCGTGATGGCACCCCCGGCAGGGATGAGACGGGCCACCCCTGCGCCCACCAACGCCGCCTTGAACGCCGACCAGGCGCTCACGTCCGATCCGATCTCCTGAATCGACTCCTTGAACAACAGGCCAAAGAACCACTTCGCCGCGATCTGGCAGAGGACGGCGGCGCCGATGATGGCGATGGCGGCACCCTGAACCGGAGGCAGATCGAAATCGGGGTTGGTGACGACCCAATATGCAAAAGCTACGTAGAGGACCGCGGCGATTCCGGCGATCCAAAAGACTTGTTTGGGGCTCACTGAGTCAGGGGATCGTCTGCCGTTTCTACGGATCCGTCGTTCACGAGGTCTCTGTCATAGACCGCCCGCCGCATCATGGAACCACGGTCCATGAGGTCCCCCGGGTTCCCCTGCATGCGACGACCGATGAGAACACTCCCGAGCAGCAGAATCAGCATGCTCTCGGTGGCTTGGGCACCCAGTGCGATGCTAACGATGGGAAGAAGCCCCCAACCGATGAAGCCGGCCATTCCCCCACCGATCTTCCAGCCTGCGATCGCCCACCCGGTGGTCCAGATCGCCAGCGGGGGGTGAAGAGCCACGATCAAGCCAAACGCAGTGGCGAGACCGCGCCCTGACCTCCCCTTCATGAAGATCGACCAATTGTGCCCGAGCACGGCGGCCAGACCCACCAGCCCGGCAGCACCCGGGCCGAGCCCACTCTTGAGGCTGAGCCAGACCGGAACGAGGCCCTTCAAGCCGTCGAGCAGGCCCGCGGCGAGGCCCCATCCGGCCCCGACACTCTTGGTCAGATTGCCCGCACCGACGTTGCCCGTGCCCACAGCACGCAGGTCGACGCCCTTGACCCACCCCAGTACTTGGGCGAAAGGAATCGAGCCGAGGATGTATGCCGCCAGCAAGAGCAGCGGCCAGTAGACGATGGGCGACGTGGCGACCGACATTGCAGGCACAAGGTAGCTATGTGGCGTCAGAGTGCGAAGCCAGAACAGGCTCAGTCAGATCGGCAATGGGGAGCTGGAGTCGGAAGACACTCTCCGCGGCACTCCGCTCATAGTGGAGAGTTCCGCCCATCAGCTCGGCGAGCTGCCGGGAAACCGACAATCCCAATCCCACGGATCCCCGGGCTCCAGATGTCACGTACGGCTCGAAGATGCGCTCGGATTCCTCATCGGGGATGCCGTCTCCGTTGTCTCGGACCTCGAGCCAGACCGCGTCACGCAAGGCTCCAATGACGACGCGGCAACGCGGCCCGCCATAGCGTTGAGCGTTGGTAAGGAGGTTCCGCAGGATCTGGCGGACCCGGTGTGGATCGGCATGGACGGGGGGAGGCGTCTCGGTAGGCATCTCGATCGATACTCCCAGACCGTTGATCGTCTCCAGGAGTTCGGCGACGAGATCGACTGTTCTCAATTGGACCGTGACCGTCCCGACATCGGCTCGAGCCGCCACGAGCAGGTCTTCGACGATGTTCGCCATCTCGGACGCCTGCCACGACACGAGTTGAAGCAACTCGGATCTCTCTTCGTCTGCAAGTGAGTCGTCGCTGGTCAACTCGGAAGTGATCCCCAGGATCACAGTCAAGGGGGTGCGCAGTTCGTGACTGATATTGGCGATGAACTCGTCCTTCGATCGGACCGCCTGCGCCATCGCCTCGTTGCGCGCCTTCATGTGCGTTATGTCAGCCAACCCGGCCACGATCGATGAGCCCGGTGCTTCACTCGAGGTGTCGACAGTCCGATAGAGGAGCCATCTCCGCTCGCCGGCTCTGGTCCGTATTGGAATCTCCCTCTCCCA
Source organism: Acidimicrobiia bacterium (assembly GCA_036374335.1). Taxonomy (GTDB): domain Bacteria; phylum Actinomycetota; class Acidimicrobiia; order Spongiisociales; family ZC4RG35; genus JANQRA01. Next base: position 13,736 of record DASUUC010000038.1, on the reverse strand, counting down.
GGACTTGCCTCCCTCATAGAGAGTGACCAAAGCGCTTACGAACGCTTCGATGTTCTCGTCGGTGACAGCATCGGGGTCTCGATATCCAAGAAAGCGGGCCGGGTCGCCAATATCGAGGAGGTGCAGGGCCGCCTCGTTGGCACGAACCACTTTGGCTTTGCTGACTGCGCGTCGGACCACTTCAGGATAGGCAAGCAAGAACTGGCGAATCCGGGTGGGCTTACCAGAGTACTCGGACGACACATAGGCGATGGCCTCCGACCAATCTTCCTCTAGAGCGGCTGCCGGCGACTCCTCGAAGAGCATCTGATATCGCCGGCTCACCTCGATCGAGGCGTCCTGGATCGACCCGAGGATCAAGTGGGCAACCAGGAACCCGAGAGCCATGGTCACTCCAATGATCATCTGCTGTTCGGCGCTGAGATCCCACAGTTGAGGAATGGCGAGGAGAGACGCGGCGAGGGTGGCGGCGACCACCGTGCGGTACTGGTTGACGAAGACCATTCCGAGGGCTGCAATCAGCACCAGGGATACGGCAGCGGGCAGCAGGGTGCTTCCGTAGCCGGAGATCGTATGCCAGATGCCGACGATCAAGCCGGAGCCGAACAGGGCAAGCCCACCGTCCTCCCGACCCAGCAAGACCTGGATGGTCATGAGACTGGCGGCCAGCACAGGACCGACCGCTGCGACGAGCAGATTTTCGTCGCTGGTGAAGGCGCCGGCCGCGAGATAGGCCGCAGCCGCAAACCACGCGGCAGCGGCCCCGACCCGGACAACTACCCGATGGGGCCGATAGCGCCCATTGCGAGACGCCAGGAGCGTGTGGACAGCTCGACTGGCCATATTGATGAATCGGCCGCGACCCGTTGGAGGACAATCGGTCTATCGACTCATTCCCCTCAGGCATCTGTATCGTCGGTGAAGAGGCAGAACGATGTCATGAGAGGATTCATAGATGGCTGTGAGAATCACTTACGCCACCATGTCAGCTGACAATGAGGAGCTGAACTCCGCATACGAGAAGGCCGTGGCCGACGCGGAATCGAGATTGGGTCAGACCCACGGAGTGATCGTCGATGGCGACATGCGAACCGATCGCGAGATGTTCGAGGAGCATTCGCCCATCGACACCGACATCTTGGTTGGCCGGTACGCCCAGGCGACCCATGCAGACATCGACGATGCGGTGGCGGCCGCCGAATCATTCCAAGCCGAGTGGGAGGGAATGGGTTGGGAGGCGAGACGAGACCTCATGGTCCGCGCTGCCGACGTCATGCAGGAGCAGGTCTTCGACCTGGCGGCTTTGATCACTTTCGAGGTTGGCAAGAACCGTCTCGAGGCACTGGGAGATGCCCAGGAGACGATCGACTTCCTCCGCTACTACTCGAAGCAAATGACCGACAACGAAGGCTTCGTGCGCCCGCTGGGCTCTTTGAGCGACAACGAGCACAACACTTCCGTTTTGCGGCCGTGGGGGGTGTGGGCGGTGATTTCCCCGTTCAACTTTCCATTGGCACTGTCCGGCGGCCCGTCGATCGGAGCGCTGATCACCGGCAACTCCGTGGTGGTGAAGCCTTCAAACGCGGGGGCACTGATGGCGCTCGAGTTCTACCGGATCATGGCCGAGGCCGGACTGCCCAAAGGTGTGCTGCATATCGTGACCGGAGGTGACCAGGCCGGCGACTATCTGGCCCACCACGAGGACATCGACGGTTTGACCTTCACCGGTTCCCATGAGGTGGGGATGTACCTGTATCGCACGGTCAACGAGCGGCGTCCCAAGCCGGTAACCGCAGAGATGGGTGGAAAGAACCCAGCGATAGTCACCAAGACGGCAGACCTGGATGTGGCCGCCGAAGGTATCGCTCGTGGGGCGTTTGGATTCAGCGGCCAGAAATGTTCCGCAACCTCACGTGTGTATGTCGAGGATGACGTCTACGACGAGTTCGTCGACAAGCTCGTTACCAGGACCAAGGACCTCAAGGTCGGTATGCCGGTCGAAAATGGCGTTTTCGTCGGCCCGGTCATCGATCGCGATGCCGTCGAGCGGTTCAAGGAAGCGGTGGCAGAAGCCGAGGCGAACGGCGGCGAGGTCTTGGTCGGGGGCGAGGTGCGCGAAGAAGGCGACTTCGCTCGCGGCAACTACGTCGACCCCACGGTGGTGACCGTTCCACTCGAGTCCTGGATATGGGACAAGGAGTTGTTCGTCCCCCTCCTAGCCGTGACCAAGGTTGCTGACCTCGATGAGGGATTGAAACTGTCGAACGACACCCCATTCGGTCTGACCGCCGGGCTCTTCTCTGGTGACGACGAGGAGATCGAGAAGTGGTTCAACGGCATCGAGGCCGGGGTCACCTATGTCAACCGTGCCGCCGGTGCCACCACGGGAGCCTGGCCCGACATTCAGTCATTCGGGGGATGGAAAGGCTCCGGCACTTCGGGTGCCGGTGGCGGCGGCCCCTGGTATCTGCGTCAGTTCCTGCGCGAGCAATCTCGGACGCTGGTCAAGTAGAAGCGTGAGTGGCTGAGGCGGCATCGCAGACTCCAGCCATCACGCTCACCGCTACTCGAGGTAGATTTTCAGCCCGTCGGGATCGATGACGACCAGTCTGGCGTCGTCGGCCTCGGCGGCGACACCGAGGTCGGCCAGATGGTCTTTCCATCGCTGCTGATCTTCTACCCGAAAGACCAACGAGTCGGGCCGCGCCGCACCGCCTTCCACCAATTCGATTTGCTGGCCGGGTCCGGCTTCGACCACCGCGGCAATGACTCCCTCCGAAGGGGAACGCACCTGGTTGAAGCCGAGCACGTCTCGATAGAACTCCAACGAGGTGTGGAGTGACATGACGCCGACCGGGGTGCGTGTGGTCGTGATCCCGCCGGGAGCCCGTTTCGGACCTCCTCCGGCGAGGGCCTGCTTGGCCTCTTCCACGGTGAAACGACCGGCCGTTACTTCCCGGCCGACGATGACACCACTGAGGCTCCTCCCAGAGGTCTCGAGCAGCATCAACTTGCGCAGATCCTCGAGATCCCGGACCCCGCCGGCAGCGATGACGGGCTCCTCGACGGTGGCTAGAGCCTCGGCGAGGATCTGGAGGTTGGGCGGATCGCTGAGGGCATCCCGGCCCGCTTCGGCGACGAGAAACGCTACGGCACCCGCGGAGGACATCTCGATGAGGACCTCTTCGAGGAAGCGCCCGCTGTTCTGAGTCCAGCCCCGAGTGGCTACCTCTTCGTTTGGTCTCACGTCGAGGGAGACCACGATCTTGTCGGGGTGCTCGCGGCACATCTCCCAGACCATGATCTGGTTTTCGATGGCGGCGGTGCCCATGACGATGCGCCAGGCGCCGCTCTCCAAGAGCTTCTCTCCTTCACCCTCGGAGCGGATGCCCCCAGCAACCTGGACCGGGATCTCGACCTCGCCGACCAATTGGCGGATGAGGTCGCGGTTGCGGTAATCGCCGTAGGCGGCAGCGTCGAGATCGACGATATGGAGATAATCGACGCCTTGCTGGACCCAGTTCTTGGCACGCCCTATGGGGTCGTTGTCCAGAGGTATCGCGTCGTCCAGTCCACCACGAGGGAGCCGGACCGACAGCCCACCGAGGATATTCACCCGGGCATAGAGGTCCATTGCCATACCTTACTTAGCTGACGCGTTCCTAATGCTGTGGCTCCCATATATGGGAGTTTCGGCGCCTCATACGCCGCTCGGGCTGATACCAAGCGCCTCCTCTGCGGTATGCAGGGTTTGGCCGCCCCGGACCACGGGGGCGAACAGGTCTCCGTAACGCTGCAACCGATCCCAGACGTTGACGATGGTCAGATCGCCGTTGGCCACCGATCCCACTTCGTCCCAGGTGAGGGGAGCCGCCACCGGGGCTCCCGGCCGGGGTCGCACCGAGTAGACCGCGGCCACGGTCTGGCCGAAAGCGTTGCGGTTGTGGTCGATGAACACCCTGCCCTTACGCTTCGGCTTATCCCACTCCATGGTGATGTCGTCGGGGTTGGCCGCGGCCAGATACTCGCCGACCTCACCAACGAAACGTCGCACCCGGGAATGGCTGTGCACCGGATCGAGGGGCACATACACATGGAGCCCGCGTGATCCGGACAACTTGGGGTAACCCACGAGGCCAAGCTTCTCCAGGGCCAGTTGGAGAAGCCGGGCACCGGCTGTCACCTGATCCCAGGTCGAGCCCTCCGCCGGATCGAAGTCGAAGATGGCATAGGTCGGTTTGTCTAGATCGGGTGCCATGGAATGGAAGGGGTGGAACTCGATGCACCCCATGTTGGCGAACCACATCAGGGCCTCCTGGGAGTCGGCGAGGAGGAAATCGATGATCCCGCCCTGGGAGTCGGAGTCCACCGGCACAGTCCGCATCCAGTCGGGTTGGTGCCCCGGCGCCCGCTTTTCGTAGAACGACGGCCCGGTGATCCCATCGGGGAACCGGGACATCGAGATGGGTCGGCCGGCCAGATGAGGTAGCAGGAGTGGCGCCACCGACGCGTAGTACTGGACGAGGTCGCCTTTGGTGTACCCCTCGTCGGGGAAGAACACCTTGTCGATATTCGAGAACGTGATGGGCCGATCGACACCTTCGGGGACGAACCGCTCTCCGTCCTTGACGACGTGGATCGGTGAGGGGAACCCGGCGTCGACTGTGGCGAGGCTCCGTCCCTTCTTGGAGTCAGCCTTGGTCGGCGTGGTCTGTTTCACTTCGTCCCAGATGAGGCCGTGACTCTTCATGTCTCTGGCCTCGGAGATGAGCACCATCGACATCCCCGCCTCTTCGACGGCCTCCACCAGGGGACCGACGCGCAGTGTGCCCTCACCGTATGCAACGTGTCTGATCTCACCGCCGTCGCCGAACTGGTTGTCTGAGAACTGGACCTGGAGGGGCTGGATCATCCACCCGGGAAAGCTGTCTTTTATGAACGAGAGCACCGACACGAACGCGGATTTGGAGGTGAGCCCACCGTTGGTCATCGCATGGATGTGGGCCCAGTCGACCACCGGCCGCACGAAGTTGTACTCGGCAGCAAGCTGGGCGATGTCACCGAGACTGCCGAACTGGCTGCGCTTACCCGCCGTCTCCAGCCCCAAGCCGACACCCATGGATTCCACCTTGGGGGCGATGATGTCGATGCGGGCCCGGACCCGGTCCATGAGCACGGTCGGGTCCTCGTCGTAGGTCGCGCCGAAGTGAGCGACTATCACCGGCGCGCCCAGCCAGTTCCCCAGCTTCATAGTGTGCTCCAGGGCGTGCGCCGATTGCTTCCCCTTGTCCTCCTCGGGGATGGTCAGCCCGACGAAGTACGGCGCGTGGGCGGAGAGGCGGATATCCCGCTCCGCGGCGAGGGTCCCGAAGGTCTCACATCGTTTCTCCTTCCATGGGAAACCTTGGGTGAATGGGAGCTCGAGGGCGCGGTGACCCTCCTCGACCAGCTTGTCGAGGAATTCGGCGTCGTCCCCGTCATCAGGCGGCAGCTCTGAGATCCCAAACCGCAGCGTCGTCATGCGAGCGAATCCTGCCAGGCTCAGTGCTCTTCAGCCGTATCGAGTTGGGGGTCTTAAGGTCTACTGCCATGTCAAGTGCCGAATCTTTGCGCCAGAAACGGGTGATCCATGGCTTCTGGTCGGTGACTGGAAACCACGCGGTGATCGACACGGCCTGCTCGGCAGGGCCTGATTTCATCGTGGTCGACACCCAACACGGGATCGACCTGGGTCAGGTCGACGCCTCCCTGTTCACGGTGATGGCAGGATATGGCGTGGCGGGGCTGGTGAGGGTGGAAGCCATAGACCTCGGGCGGATCGGCCGGGCCCTCGACCTGGGCGCCGCCGGGATCGTCGTGCCCCTGGTCGTCTCGGCCGATGATGCAGCCCAAGCGGTGAATGCGACCCGGCACGCACCTCTGGGTGGTCGCTCCTATGGAATGCAGACCCGACGGGTCGGTCCCTTTGACGAGGAGCCATACGTCGTCATCCAGGTGGAGACTGCAGGAGCCTTGAACGACATCGGTGCCATCGCCGCCGTGGAAGGTGTCGACGCTCTATACGTCGGGCCCGCCGATCTGGGTCTGGGATTGGGAGGTAGCCCCGCTCCCGATGTCAACGAGGTCTGGGATGGCGTCCATGAGCATGCCGGTCCACTCGCTGCTGCCTTCACCGGAGTGATCGAGGCGGCCGATGCGAACGGCATCGTTCCCGGCCTCCATTGCGGTAACGGGGCCAGCTCGGCGCGAGCCGTCGTCGAGGGTTTCCGAATGACCTCGGTTGCCGTCGATCTCGGCTTGATAGGCACGGGTCTAAGTGAGCAATTGGAGGTTGCCCGAGGGTTGTCCGCCTGAGCCGGCGTGGTCAAACCCGACCGACCCAGACGCCCACCGGTCGAAACTCGAGAGGGACATCCACCAGGATCAATTCGGTCGGCTCGACTGCTGCCAGGGTGAGGTCGTGAGGCCCGAACACCTTGGCGGCGTCTCCGGCGGCGACCTTCTCCTCGTCGAACACACCTGCGCCGGCGATCACATAGACGTATCCACCACGCCCATCCGAGAAGCGATGTGAAATCGACGCGCCGGGACTGTGACGACCCACCATCACCCGGGCATCCTGTGACAGGTCGAGGCCGTCCTCCCCCTCCGGGCCCATGATCTGCAGCCACCGGTCGGTGCGCTCGTCGATACCGTACTGGCGTTGCTGCACCGACGACTCCAGCCCCTCGTCGCTGGGCAGGATCCAGAACTGGATGAAGCGCATCCCCTCCTCGTCGGAGCCGTTTCGCTCGGAGTGGAGCGCTCCTTCATGGGAGAAACGCATCACCTGGGCGGACCCGGGCCCGAGCCGACCACCGTTGCCCAGTGAATCTGCGTGCTCGAAGGCGCCCTCGACCACATAAGTGAGCGATTCGATGTCTCGATGGGGATGCATCGGCCACTCGGCGGCGGCGACAATTCGGTCGTCGTTGAAGACCCGAAGCGGGCCAATTCCCATCTGTTCCGGATCGTGGTAGCTGTCGAACGAGAAATGCCAGCGGGCCTTGAACCACCCGCCACCGGCCTCGTGGATCTCCTCATCGCGGCGAATCTCCAGCATGGGACACCTCCTGGGTCCTTTCCAAACCTATTCCACGGAAACGCTCAGGTGGACCAGGCAGCGCCGACCGTCCATTCGCACGGTCGATAGCCTGCGACGATGAAGCGGACCACCCCGGGAGACGAGCCGAGATCTGTCGGCTCGAGTCCAACGCAAGCCGCGAGACGCTCATTCCTACTCGGCACGGTTGTCTACGGCCTGCTTGGGATCATCTGGGGATCCATCTACATGGCCATGGGGCTGACGATTCCCGCAATGATTCCCTTCTCGTATGTCGGCTTCGCCGCGCTCGTGTTGCTCTTCTATCGGGTGACCGACCGATTCGCCATCTCGAGGACAGCAATTCTCCTCGCATGGCTCGTGTTGCCTCTGCTGCTGCAAGTCTCCCTTGGCGGCTTCGAATCCGGTAGTGCAGCCGTCCTGTGGAGCCTTGCAGCTCCGGTTGGCTCCATCTTCGTCTCCCCGCGCGAATCGGTGGCGTGGGCGGGAGGATTCGTCGCGGTGCTCTTGGTTGGCTGGGTGGCGGAGCCGGGGCTGGAGCCAGCCCCAGGGGTGACCGCCGAAGGCATACGTACCTTCTTCGCCCTCAATCTGGTCGGAGTCGGCATAACCGTCGTTTTGGTCATCCGGGACTTCTTACGTCGCCTCGAGGCTGCGAACCGGGAACTGGAACAGGAGAAGGAGAGATCGGAGGCGCTCCTGCTCAACGTACTGCCGGCTTCGATTGCGGAGCGCCTCAAGGAGGGCGAGCAAACCATCGCCGACCGCTTGGACGAGGTGACAATCGTGTTCACCGACCTCGTTGGGTTCACGCCCACGACGCAAAGCCGCCCCGCCGACGAGATCGTGGATCTGCTCGATGATGTGGTAGCGCAGTTCGACCGCCTCGTCGAGAGACATCACATGGAGAAGATCAGGACCGCTGGAGATGGGTACATGGCGGTCGCCGGCGCCCCCGAGCCGGCCACGAACACCGCGAGGAGAGCCGCTGACCTCGCTTTGGACATGTTGGAGACCATTCGCACCTACACCGACCTGTCAGGCAACAGCCTCGAACTGAGAATCGGCATCGATAGCGGACCGGTGATCGCGGGAGTAATCGGGCTCAAGAAGTTCACCTATGACGTATGGGGCGATGCGGTGAATACGGCAAGCCGGATGGAATCACATGGTGTTCCGGGAAAGATCCACGTAACCGAACGCGTCCGGGACCTCTTACGAGAGTCACATGCATTCGAGAGTCGAGGTCTGATCGAGGTGAAAGGGAAAGGGCAGATGCGGACCTTCTTCCTGGTCGAGCGGGTTGCACCCACCCAACCGGCTAGCGACGGAGACCTTCGATCGGACGGCGGTCCGGTCTTTGAACTTGGCGGCTGACCGGCTCTCAGTCCACCTTCAGCTGAGATACCGGCGACGGTATCCTTCTCTCGCGCGTTTTCTCAGAGTCTTCGCGCACCCCCGGGTCTCTAGCTCAATTGGCAGAGCAGCGGGCTTTTAACCCGAAGGTTGTGGGTTCGATTCCCACGGGACCCACCATCGAAACCTGGTGTGACCTGGGCAAACGCCTCGAGTCCTCAAGCCTCACAACCTTTGGAGAGTCGGTTTGGGCCGCACGTGGGCCGCAGTGGGAGTCGTGGAGCTCTTCGAGGCGGTCCGCCAGACGCTCCGAATCCTCGTTGCAGAGTCCCCGGTAGACATCCAATGTCATCGCCGCAGACGCCTGGCCGAGCATACGTTGGACGGCTTTGACTGACGCACCCGAGCATCGCCAGACTCGCCGCCGTATCCCGCAGGTCGTTAACTTCGCCGAGTCCGGCCTCTGCGACCGCAGCGAGCCATTCCTTCTTACGGAAGCTGGCGCTCCTCAGGGGTCCCACCTTCGGTGCCTTGAACACCCGGCGCTTCGGTCGCTGTTCCGGGAGGGCATTCCGTGGAACGACACCGTGCGATGCTCGTGAGTCTTAGGTTCACCTTCAACGAGCCTCCCACCGACTTCCGTGGCCGACCTGCGGACGCGCACCCGACGCCGGTCCACGGTTACATCTTCCCATCGGAGCGCAACTGCCTCGCCCCATCGGAGCCCAGACCAAGCAGGGAAGCGAACCAAATCACCGGCTCCCGGTTGACAGCTCTCGCAGGCGGCTGCCAAGTCCTCGACCTGATCGGGTGTGAGAAATCGTTGACGGCGTGGCTTTCCCGAGGCGTCGTCACCTCCACCGCCGGGTTTCGTCCAACTAGTCCGTCATCGACGGCCCGACCGAAGATCGAGGCGAGAAGCGACCTCGGCCTGACGGAAGATCGAGGCGAGAAGCGACCTCGCCTGCTCAATCCGAGACGCCGACAAACCCTCCTCGACCATCTCGGCGACCCAGATCCGAACATCTGCCCTGGTTATCTCAGAGAGAGATTGACCACCCAGTGTTGGCAAGATTCGAGAAGTGAGCAGTAACCGATAGCCTTCCACGGTCTTGGGTTTCAGCATCCGCCCTGCAAGCCGCGCCTGCGCCGGAGCCGTATCGACACCAACAGGGCGCCGGCCGTGACCAGCACGGACCCGGCCAGCGCGAGCAGCGTTGTGTCGATGAAGGGGCCTGTCAAGGGGAGTTGTGCCGCGATGACGTGATCCGTAGGCGTGCTAGGCGGGGGCTGCGCCACGACTTCCGCTTCGACGATGAAGCTGAGCTCCATGGAATTGTTGGTCCTGGCATCAGCGCTCTCGTTAGACGCCTGGACGTCGAGGATGACCTCAGCCTCACCCGCGGAGATCCCTGCCAACTCGAACTGCAGACCTGCGGTCGATCCGGTGGCGAGGGCTCTTATCCGACAGCTAGACCCGTCGGCCGGCGTCGCGTCGCAGGATCGAAGGGCCACGTTTTCGGTCATGCTCAGGCCGATGGTCACTTCTTCAGCATCGAGGTACCCATGGTTGGTGACGGTGACCTGGAAGACACCTGACCTGCCCACGACCATCCGTGGCACCGAGGCATCGGATAGCGTCACGTCCACTGCGGAGCGCACGAGGTAACAGAAGGCGAGGTCGGCCATGGGTCGGGGCTGTCCAGATCCGCCTGGGGGCCCCACGATGCCGGTGCCGGCGAACGTGGCGAAATCGTATCGATAGTCGGCGATCGCCCGACCGGTGCGGGCGAACACGGCGTCGAGAGGGATGTTCGACTCCCAAGACGCCGTCTGTTGGCCGGTCGCCTCACTAATGGTGACCCAGATGCGGGCGTTTCCGGCGCCCTTGACCAGATATTGACGATTGGCGAATGGGCCCGGGAGTATGGCAACCGAAGCGTCGGGATCGATGGCAAGGCAGGCGTCGACCAAACCCGCTCCGTCGTCTCCGCACTCGTCTTCGTCTTCATGCTTGCCGCAACCGCCTCCGTGCCCGGGCGGTGCGATGATTCGGGTGAATTCGGTTGCCGACACTTCGAGTGCCTCGTCGCCTGCCCATCCTCGCAGTGTGGCCCGAGCGACGGCATTTCCGCCCGTGTCAGCGGAGACGGTGATCGTGGTCTCCCAGGACGCCTCGTCGTCCATCGGAGGGGCGCATCGCACCGAGGCTCCCTCGACGAGGCAATCAGGGGCCGATATCGCAGTGACCTGTGCGGGCAGCGCAATGGTCACCTCCGCGTCGGTGATCGGGGCATTCGTGTTTATGGAGAGGACGTAGTCGAACTGGCTGCCCACGTCGACCGGATCCTCGGAATCGGCGAGGAACAATTCGATGCCCACTACCGCATCCGCCGGGTCGTAGCAGGCGAGGACGGCCGCGAGATTCCTCCCCTCGCGGTCCTTAAGTGGCGGTAGCAGCCCGGTGTCGGATCGGGTGGGCGGTTCGTACTCGTAGACCGCGGCATCCTGGCCCGAGCGGAGTATCACTGCGTCGATGGGGCCGTCGGATTGCCAGTTGACCACTTTGCCGCCCGAGCTGGCATCCTGAACGGAGAACTGGACGGTGCGGAAGCCATCGCTGACGGTGTAGTTCCCTGAGACGGGATGGCCGGTGATCGCCAGTTGCCGGAACGTGGGGTCGAGGTCGACACAAGCGAATCCGGCCCGTTGCCCACCCTCGTGGCCCGGCTCGTCGTGGCTCGGAGATTCCTCCTGATCCGGGTGTTCGTCTGTCGTCGCCCCTTCAACTCCCGCTTCGACAGTCGAGGACGATTCTTCGGCTAGGGAGACGCTCTCGGAGGCTTCAGGCTCGCCACCCAAGGCGATCGGTGTAGTGCTGCCGAGTAGAGACAGCACGGTGATCACACCCAAAACCACCCTGCGGAGCCAGTCCAATTCCATTTTTGGTCACCCTTGAAGAACGAGGAGGGCTCCCTTGTTGGAGAGCCCTCCTCTGATCATCGACTCACTCCCACCAGGGGGAGGCCCGGTGGAAGAAGGCGGCCATCTGCTCACGCAGCACCGAGTCTCCCGGGCAGAACCGGTCGTTCTCCGTGGAGGGGTTACAGCCTTTGGTGATTCCGGAGGCTGCCAGACGGTTGATGTCGGTCTCATGCGTCGATCCGTCGTCATCGACGAACCGATCGACATCTCCTCCTTCGGTCAATCCCAAAGCCCTCACGATCATTGACGCCATCTCCGCCCTCGAGACTTCACGCTCGGGGCAGTATTCGTCGTTGTCGGGGGGGTTACAGCCTTTGGTGATGCCAGCTGCTGCCAGACGGTTGATGTCGGTCTCATGCGTCGATCCGTCGTCATCGGCGAACCGATCGACGTCTCCACCTTCGGTCAGACCCAAAGCCCTCACGAAGAAAGAAGCCATCTCCGCCCTGGTGACTGCACGCACGGGACAGAACTCGTCGTTGTCAGGCGGGTTACAGCCCCTGGTGATGCCGGCCGCCCACATCCACTCGATGTCCGCATAGAACATGTTATTCCAGTAGACATCCTTGAAATGACCGGGCGCCACCGTGTCGTCATCGTCGTCGACGCCCGGAGGCGGCTCCACACCCACCTTGGAGAGAGCAATCTCCAGGTAGGCCGTGTCCCCGTCCCCCAGGACCACGTCGTCGGCCGTGTCCAGAGTCGCCCTGTCGTCGTAGAACTCACTCCAGTAGTTGCCGGATGCATCTTTCACGCCGACGTTGTACGTTCCGGTCGCCAGATCGATCTCGAACGACCCATCCGCCCCGGTGACTGCCAACGCAGCAGGGTCGCCATTCGGGTGGTAGACCGTCACGTCCCTGCCAGCGAGTGAGGCTCCGCCGGTGGTGGTGACCTTTCCGGTCATCTTCCCCTTGCCTGTGGTGCCGGACTCCGCGACGTAGACGTCGACGTAGACGTAGTTACCGTCGATGTCCTCGACCAGAGTCGGAGGGAAGAAGGCTCCCGACGACGTGTCACCTCCGCCCGGGGCAGCCAGGGCGAGCTCCTCCTCACCAACAGTGGTGTCGGTGGGGTTGAGCCCGGTGATCTCTGCGTTGGCACCGTCGATGCTCATCGTGATGCGATACCAGCCCGCTTCGACACCTGTGCCCAGTCCCCAGTTGTATCCGTAGAGGACAGTGCCACCTTGGTTGACTTCGGCGGCGAAACCACCGTCATAGATCACATCGTCGACCCACTTTTCGTAGCCATCGTCGAGAGTGTCGGGGATGACACCACTCGGGTAGCCGTCCAGGCTCGGATCGGTGAAGCTATCCGGCACCACCGACCAGGTCAGCTTGTCGATCTTCAGGTCGGCATTGCGGGTGTAAACGCTCGCCAGCTCGGCCGGCACCTTGGCCCCGGCGCCTGAGGAATCGGCAGTCGCCCAAACCTCGAGCCGATCACCGCCGCCAACTGTCGGCGGTTTGCCATCGGAGAAGCCCGGTGGCCACAGCTGAGTCATCGGATAACCATCGAGCTCTGTCCCATCCTGGAACGTCCCCGCTGTGTCCGTCGACTGATAGAGCACGAATTCGACGCGGTTGGGACTACTGCCTTCCTTGCGGAGGACCCTCACCAGGCTGTCGCCGACATCGAGGAAGTTCACATCCACCGTGTCGATAGCCGAGCCGTCGGCCCAGTCCGCCTCCCAGCAGGTCTCGTTGCCGAACTGGTCTGCTGTCCCGCCAGCCAGAGGCACGAGCGAATACGGCTGCAGGAAGTAATCGCCTGCGGTGGCCGTAGTCTGGCCCTCCGCCTCGGCGTAGACGGTGTTGTCGATCTCCAACTGGAAGAGGTCGCCGTTCATGGGGAAGGCAACGGCGTTCGAGCCCGCTCCCCAGTACTCAACACCGCTGCAAGCAGGTTTGAGTAGGCCCGGTAGGCCCGTGGTGGTTATAACGGCCGGATCAACCGCTATGCCGCTCAGACCGTAACCTTCGGCAAAGATGACAGGGGTGGAGAGATTGTTACCTGCCCCCTCATCCTCTTCCGCCGCCAAGCCGATTCCAGGGCCGGCGACGAGCGAAGTTACTAGTCCAAGCGCCACGGCGACCGGCCACACGCGCTTTCTCATGACATCTCCTTCTCGGCGGAGAAATTCTCTGTCGGGTACTCACCTGAGCCGCTTCTCCGCACTTGTTCTTTGAGTCTTATTCTCTGATCGGGAGCCAGCTAGAGTCATTCGACCCTCATCGTTCGCCACTCGACCTTGGGACTGGTCTTGATAGGGTTACGTAGCACGACTGGC